>CABUHE010000055.1 GCA_902491375.1 uncultured Prevotella sp. | reverse complement strand
CCGAGGTTAAATGTTTGTACATAGCAATACAAATTTAATTAATCTTGGGGAGACTACGGTCTCCTCTTTTCTTTTTTTGTATTGCTAGCGACTTCTTGCCACATCATTGCCCGGCTTCGCCGTTTCCCCGCCCATTCCGCTACGCTCCATGGGCGGGGAAACGGCGATGGTGTTGCACTTCTATCTTGACAGTGGTTGAAAAAGTATGTTATTGTGGAAAAATGACAACATGGTTTCTGCTTTTTCTTTTGTATCTTTGCGGGTGAAATCATTCTGTTTGTTGCAGCTGTGGTTTCTTTCTGATTATATAATATAATAATGTATGGCAAAGTTTGATTTTGATGAAATAGTTGACCGTCGTCATTCCGGCAGTGAGAAGTGGGATGGCGGCAGTGTAGAAGGTGTGTTGCCGATGTGGGTTGCTGATATGGATTTCCGCACTGCGCCGTGTGTGGTCGATGCTCTGCGCCGCAGGGTG
The DNA here is from genome assembly GCA_902491375.1 of uncultured Prevotella sp. Taxonomy (GTDB): domain Bacteria; phylum Bacteroidota; class Bacteroidia; order Bacteroidales; family Bacteroidaceae; genus Prevotella. The sequence goes on along the minus strand of CABUHE010000055.1, from coordinate 1,371 downwards.
GAGCATGGAGTTTTTGGCTACCAGCATGTGCCCGATTCGTATTATGATGCTCTGATTGGATGGTTCAGCCGGCGTTACGGATGGCAGATGAAGCGCGAGTGGATTATCTACACCAGTGGAGTGGTGCCTGCTGTTTCGGCAATTATCAAGGCAATGACCTCTCCCGGCGACAAGGTTCTTGTGCAGACGCCGGTGTATAACTGCTTCTTCTCTTCTATAAGAAATAACGGATGTCTGCTCGCAGACAACAAACTTGTATATTCTGACGGAACATATACCGTCGACTTTGACGACTTTGAGCGCAAGGCTTCCGACCCTGATGTCAAGGTGTTCCTGCTCTGCAATCCTCACAACCCTGCCGGCCGTGTGTGGACTGAGGATGAGCTTAGGCGCATGGGCGACATCTGTATGCGTTATGGAGTGTTTGTCATTTCAGATGAAATACATTGCGATATTGTAATGCCTGGTTACAGATACACGCCGTTCGCATCTTTGTCTGACGAGTTCCTGATGCATTCTGCCACATGCACCGCGCCTACAAAGACTTTCAACATTGCCGGATTGCAGATTGCCAACATAACTGTTGCGGACGAATATATACGCCGCCGTGTCGACAAGGCTATCAATATTAATGAGGTTTGTGATGTCGGCGTGTTCGGTGTAACAGCACTTCAGGCTGCTTATAACGAAGGTGAAGAGTGGCTTAACTCACTTATTGAATATCTGTATGGCAACTATGAGGCTCTACGCAAATTCTTCGATACCCGTCTTCCGCAGATTCCCGTAACCAAGCTTGAAGGCACTTATCTTGTCTGGCTCGACTGCTCGGCACTGGGAAAACCGTCTGAGACCATCGTCAATGAGTTGCTGTCGCAGAAGAAGCTTTGGCTTAACGGTGCGGATATGTACGGCGAGCACGACCGTCCTTTTGTCAGAGTGAATATCGCTTGTCCCCGTTCGGTCATGATGCGTGGACTTGAGCTTTTCGCCGATTATGTCGGTGAAGTTCTCAAGGCTTAGTCCTTTTTATTCATAGTTCAGCATAGCGCCTTATCCTACGTATAGCTTTCTTTCATCATAGGATAAGGCGTTTGTTTATGCTTAAATTCTGCTTGTTTTGTAAAAGATGCCCTTTTAGCGTGTAAAAGACCGTCTTTTATCGCATAAAATATGCTCTTTTGGAGGCTGATTGGGCATAAATTGGAAAATATCTCTTTCTCTACTATAATCAATTTGTCAATTCTCTTTTTAATATAATAAGGTGTATCGCTTTACTGAAAAGTGCTTAATTGTGAATGAATGTTAAAATAAGGGCGTATTTAAAACTTTTTGTTGAAAATATTTGGATATATGTTTAAAAGGCAGTACTTT
>CABUHE010000054.1 GCA_902491375.1 uncultured Prevotella sp. | reverse complement strand
TATCTTAAGTTTCGCAAGTAAAGTGTAGCTCCTCAGGCGGCTGGTGTCAGCCTGTCGAAAGCCTGCTTCACAGCTTTGATTTGTTTATCGTTTGATATTACTTGTTCAGTCAGAACCATTGCATCACAGTTAAGTACCTCGGCAATGACGTTTATAACTTCTACAATCAGCAGCCAGATTTTTTCTGCTACTGAAAGTTCAACAGAGTTCTTTGAAATTTCAGCAAAGAGTCCTCCGATAGTTTCGTATGACTCATAGCGTTTGACATAACTGAGAATATTGTATTGCAGTACGCACAATGATATGCCTGCAATCTGTCCGGCGAAGTCTCTGCACTGGTTCTTTCCGAGTTTAAGATTTTGCTTCATCTCTTTGTGAGCCACTTCGATAACCCATCTTCTTGAGTAAAGTCTGAAGGCTTCTTTCGCATCAAGTCTCAAATCCGAGGTAAGCAGAGCATTCCAATTGCCGTTCTTGCCTCTTCTGTAGAAGAACAGGCAGACCTTAATGCTGGAGATTTTAGCAGAGACAGTTGCTGTGTAGTAACCGATTGAGCGGCTATACTTTACGTTCTTGGATTTTTGGAGAGCCTTGATAAGTTCAGGCGCTGTCTTGTTTCCAAGATCTGTCTCATACTTTGTCTTGCCCATCTTTATCATTCCGATAAGGTGGCATCCAAAGTGCCTTGAGACCACGAACTTCAAAAGTTCAGAGCAGGTAAACCAGCTGTCAACAAGAAGATAATCGAAACGTACACCCTCTATGATTGAGCGCTTGAGCATGCTGATGGCCGTCTCAATCTTACTTGCAAAATACTCAGCGCTACGCCTGACAATACGCTCATCCCCTGAGTGTTCCTTACAATAGCGAGCCTCCGTCTGTTTCTTGGATAACCCCTGTGGCTTATCGCTTCGTTTTCCCTCCTCTCCATGGAGAGAAAAGTCAAGGAGAAACTGGGATACACCATCCGTAAAGCAGAGGAACATTGCCTTGAATCCAAGTATAGGCTTCATTTGGGTATGAGAGAATACCTTGCCAATCTTCTCGGTCTTGAATCCGGTCTTCGGAAGGTCTGTATCATCGATGATGACGCATCTGATGTCCGACTTCAATGTCGTTCTGCGTTTCACACGTGAATACAACTGCCTGAAAACCGAGTAGATTATACGTCGCCAATTGATGTTGCCGTCGTTCATGAAACGATAGAACATATCTTTGTGGCAGACAAACATCTTACCCAGGGCAGAAGACGAATAGTTGGCAGCATTCTTAATTGAAAAGAACGGGAACAGAACAAGCAGTTGTAACACCTGAAGACAGGTGAATTTGCAATTCGGATTCTTAACTGACCCGATAACTTTGCTTTGTATCCTTATGCTGTTCATAATGGTTGATATGCTGTTTATTGCCTTGCTGGAGTCATTGTTTGCAAAAAACTCTTGGAGTTCACCGATAATATGTCTATTTTTGTTCATGGCTAAAGGGTGCTATATGTTTGTTTGGCGACATTAATATAGTGATAATCATAGAATTATCAAACTCTTTAGCCTTTTTTTATTACATTATTTGAGTACTTGCGAAACTTGAGTTAATATAAAAAGCATGTGAAATAAAAGTCTTCGGGCTTTGTTTCACATGCTTTTTTGATATGAAATGCAAAATTGTCTATCAATTAACTTTCCGTCATCACTTCTAAGGCAAACTTGCCTCGGATACACTCAGTGAAATACTAGCTCTGTGTCTCGAACAGGTGTAATTTAATGGTATTATTGTTATTTGTTTCCGATAAACATATTGAATAAGCTGATTCTAAGTATTATTTTTATGGATAAGCTCCCTTATTAAAGTTGTTGTTTAATTTTATGTATATCAATAAGTTATTGATGACTTGAAAAGTATTATCGGGCAACATGTATTATTTTATGTTACTAATCCCGATTCGGTCGGAGATGGATTTGAAAGAATTGGACCGAATCGGGACTATTTTTCTATTTTAAATGTACAGTTCACCAGGAATAAATGTTTGCTTTATGCCAGATGTTGTTCAATGTATTGCATGATTTCCTGTGTTGAGTCAGGATGAAACCAGGCTATTTCTGTATCACGCTTAAACCATGTTACCTGTTTACGTGAATAGATGCGTGAGTTCTGTTTTATTTTTTCGATAGCGAAAGGTAACTCCCACTCTCCGTCGAAATATTTGAATAATTCTTTATATCCTACGGTATTCAGTGAATTCAGGTTGCGGTACGGATATACTTTTCGTGCTTCTTCCAGTAATCCTTCTTCCATCATCATGTCTACTCGACGGTTAATACGATCGTATA
>CABUHE010000053.1 GCA_902491375.1 uncultured Prevotella sp. | reverse complement strand
GACATCATTGACAAAAGCAGGCTTATTGCGTAAGGTTCTTATATCGAACTCACGTTAAAATAAAAACTTTTACAGTAATCACAGTCTGTTCAGTTCAGAAGTTCCTGTACCCTTTCCCTTGTAAGATTTCTTCTGTTTCTGTCTGAAAGTATATGTTACAGACAGTTGTACCAACTGCGAAGCGCCATTGCGGTATTCCTTTATTGTAACGCCGTTGGTTGAAAGGGAATGTTTCTGCCTGAACGTGCCGAGTATGTCGTTGGCATAGAGATTGAACCTCCAGTTTCCGAGTCTCTTGCTTAGCGTCAGCGATACTGAAGAAACGTCATACATATAGTAGGTGTTGTTGTTTCCACTGCTCTTCCAATAAGCTGTGAGGTAGGCGTAGATGCCGAGCGGAAGGTCAAAGCGGTTGTTCATGCTTACAAGCCCTAACGGCTTGTCGTATTTCTGCCCGTTGTATTCAAAGTTTGTGAAGCAGATAGCCCCCTGAATCGTTGGATGCCACAGGCCTATGTCCATACTGTGTGACAGGACGAGTTGAAGGTCTTCACTATTCGGCAGGTTTATGGGTCTTTGCAGGTTGATGTTGCTTTCCGGAATATATTCGTACACATAATCTATGCTGTGCCTGCGCATGGAGTAAGTGGCGTAGAAGTAAGTCTTTTTCCATGAAAGGTTGAGTTCAATCGAATGCGGGGTTGCCGTGCGCAGGTCTGGGTTGCCGGTTGACCATGCCGTATGGCTTATGTAATAATAATTGTTGTTGAGCATCGAGTAATTCGGTCTGTACACGGCAGGAATGTAAGACAGTCCGGCGCGCCAGTCGCCTTTGCCGTAGCTGGCGGTAAGTTTCGGAAGCCAGTCGGTGTACGATTTTGACTGTCCGTCTACGTGGGTGCCGTTCTGGTAATAGTCAAAAGCGGTGTGCTCGAGGCGCAGTCCTCCGACAAACGTCAAGTACTTGGTAGGACTGTAAACAAGGTTGAAGTATCCCGATGCAAGGTTCTGCCTTATATAGTCCTCGGCTTCGGTTATTCCGACGGTCACTCCGTTGTAGTTCACCTTGTTTTTCGTATGCGAATACTCGCCGCCCACGTCTATCGACACCTTGCCGAATACCATGTTAAGGTTGGCTTTCGTGGCGAACAGGTTATAAGAGTTCCTGTTTACGGTGTTCACTGTCTCGACAGTTCCGGCCGCGTCTTTCTCTTCAGTGTGCTGGTCTCTCTCGCCCCTGCCGTACAGGTAATCCGCGTCGGCAGTGAACTCGAAGTTCTGCTTCTTGCCGAACTTTACTACGGCATAGGCGTTTACGTAATGGCGCATGCTTTGGGAGAAGTCGTTGTTTGTCGAAGCAAGCTTGTTTTCCGTTCCGTCCATTGTCGTGAGGATGTCGCTGTCGGCGTTATACTTGCTTCTCGGAGTGCGCGAGAACTCATATCGCGCACCGATTGAATTCGCCTTGCCGAAATCATAGCTTGCGCCGGCAGTGCCGCTCACGTAGTCGCTGCTGCCTTTATATTTGCCTGCCGTGCTTGTACCTGAAAGGCCGTTGTTGAAGCTCTCGTCATAAGTCCTGTCCTGCATGTATCCGCTGTGCGACACGCTGCCTCCGGCATAGAAGCCTAAACCCTTGGCCGTCATATAGGAAAAGTTGGAATAGGCCGAGCCTAAAGCGACTTCGGCCAAAGTGCCTGATCCCCACAACGTGCCGGCAAGTCCCTCGTCACGCTTCTTCGTATGGATTATTAAAACAGCATTCACTCCCGAGCCGTACTTGGCCGTAGGCGTGGTTATTATCTCAACGCTCTTTATGTTTTCAGGCAACAACCTTTTCAGCTCGCCCGAGTCTCTCAGCTTCCTGTTGTTGATGTATATCAAAGGCGCGCCTTTGCCCAGCACGGATATGCCTTGTGACGAGGCGTCCATCATAGGCATCATTCTTATTGCATCTTCCGCCGAGCCGAGGTTGGCCAGGGGGTTGCCTTCCATCTCTACGGTCAGTCCCAGCGCGTTTGTCTTGACAAAGTTCCTCGCGGCTGTAACGGTTACTTCCTTCAGCTCGTTTGCCTTGTGTATGAGTCTCAGCGGCGCGCGCAGCGGCAGCCGTGAGTATATGGCGGCATAGCCAACCATCGTGACCCTTACCATAAGACGGCTGTCGGCAAGGCTGGTTGTCAGGCTGAAACGTCCGACGGAGTCGGTCAGCGCCCCACTGACAACTGATGAGTCGGTTACTGTAAGCAGTGCTACGGTGGCGTATTCAACAGCCTCGCCGTTTTCGTTGACTACTTTACCCTCTACCGTCCGCAGAGTGTCGTCCGGTAATGCCGTCTGGGCGTTGCCTGCTGAAGTTATCAGCATGATTAATAATAGCAAAATGTTTCTCATATATAATTGTTTTTCTTGAATTATTTTATTGTTATACGCAGAGTAACCCGTTTTGTGACATCAGTAAACAGACTTTTTTCCAAAGCTGTTTTTATCTTGTACGTATTTATCTATATATTTGTTTATCTGAATCTCAGATGATATTCAACCGTTGTTCTTAAAAACGGACACGTTTTAAACTGATTAGTTTATCTATTGCAAAACAACAGATTTTAAGACTAATGAACAAATCTTTTATGGATTATTTTTTCACAAAAATTTCACAAACTGTTAAAAACCGACTGTGCGTGTTTGCGAAAAATTTCACAAACACGCACAGCCCTTATTGTTATGTGTCTGATTACAAGGAAGTTATGTATCTGTCAAAATCTTTGGTCGTGCCTTCCTTTCCTGTCATCTTCAGATACAGACGTTTGCGTATGTTTGAGATGTTCGACGGCGACTGTTGCGTCAGTATTCCTATTTCAGCTGGTGAGAATCCGGCACGTACAAGCAGGCAAATCTGATATTCATTGTCGCTGAGCCGGCTCTCCCACTGGCTCAAAGGAGTGTAGTCAGCGAATGTTTCCTTCAGTCCGGCATACTCTGACGCGGTCATTGTTCCATGATTTTTACGCGCGCGGATTATCAGCTTCTTTATCACCGGCTCGTCTGAAAGACGAAGCCTAACACCGACTTTATACTTACTCTCATACTCCGACTTCTCCCGTTGCAGGCGTTCTATCATTTTTGTTTTCTCGTCGATTATCTGTCGGGTTTCATTTCTTTGGCTTTCATTCATTGCTTCCAGGCCATGATTGGCGTTTTGAAGTTCACCGATGCTCTGCTCCAACTCATGCTTCTCCCTGAGCCGCAGTTTCCTCTTCCTTATTATATATCCAACCATGTAAATAATCACCAACAGCAGTATCAAGGCTACTGCCGTGCCTAAGGCTTTGATATTTGCAGACTCTTTTTCAGCCATTTCCACATGCTGGTCATAATTATAAACGGCCTGCATCTGTTGCAGGTTTTGCATCATATCTTTATTATATACAGTATCTTGCAACACATTAACTAATTCTGCATACTTAGCCATGGAATCAGGGCGATTCAGTTGCTTATATAGGCGCATAAGACCTTTAAAAGGGTTCATCCGCAGTTCTGTTGGATGAAAAGTGAAAGATAAAGGAAGTCGCTGTAAAAATCGTATATTTGCAG
>CABUHE010000052.1 GCA_902491375.1 uncultured Prevotella sp. | reverse complement strand
TCTTCACTTAAAAAACATTTGAATTCTTCACTCTTCATTCTTCACTCTTCACTTAAACCATTCACTTTTCTCTTAATTCCCTTTTCCATTTTAAGAGGTGCTCTTTTGGCTTCCAATATGCCGTCTTTCAGGCTCTGATATGGCCTCTTTTGCAGCGTAAAAGGTGGTCTTTCAGATTGAGGTGGCTAATTATTTGTAAATTAGGAGGTTGGCAAAGGTGCGCTTTATGTGGCATTTATTACGGATTAGTGTTGTTTTATTATCATTTTCTTATTGATTATTTTGTTTTTCGCCCTACATACATTATCTTTGCAACGGAAACAAGATTTGTAACCATTAATGGATGAAATTATTATAATACTGCTATTGATATTAATCAACGGCATTTTTGCAATGTCAGAAATAGCAGTTATACAAGCGAGAAAAACTACTTTATCAAACGACGAGAAAAAAGGAAGCAAGGGGGCAAAGACTGCATTGCGTCTTGCCAACGACCCCGACCGCTTCTTATCAACAGTGCAGATAGGCATAACGCTTATCGGAATTCTGACAGGTATTTATTCCGGCGCATCGCTTTCGGGCAGGTTCTCAGACGTGTTCGAGAGTTTCGGTATGCCTGAGCGCTGGGCCTATCCGCTGGCTCAGGGACTGATAGTCATTATTGTAACTTATCTTACCATAATCTTCGGCGAGCTTGTGCCAAAGCGCATCGGTATGAGCGTGGCCGAGCGTGTGTCAGAGATTATATCGCGCCCTATGTACGTGCTGTCGGTTATTGCCGGGCCGTTTGTTTGGGTATTGTCAAAGAGCACGGAGGCTGTTGTCAATCTGCTGGGCGTGAAGAACGCAGAGTCGAAGGTTACCGAGGAAGACATCAAGTCGATAGTGCAGGAAGGCAAGGAAGACGGCGAGGTGCAGGAGGTTGAGCAGGACATCGTGGAGCGTGTGTTCATGTTGGGCGACCTGACCGTAGACTCGATAATGACTCACCGCTCTGACGTGGTAACGCTCGACGTAAGTATGAGCAACGACGAGCTGAAGGCGGTACTGAACGACAACCTGTATGAGGCCTATCCGCTGATAGACCGCGGCATAGACAACATACTGGGAGTGGTGTTGCTGAAGGATCTGCTGTTCCGTCTTGACGACAAGACGCTGAAGCTGAAGTCGATAATGCACCCGGCGGTATATTTCTATGAGAACATGAGCGTGTATAAGGCGCTTGAGCAGATGAAGGAGAAGAGGCTTACGCAGGCGTTCATCTGCGACGAGTTTGGAAGTTTTCAGGGTATAATAACCCTGCGCGACATACTTGAAGGACTTGTGGGCACGATTGACGAGGTGAACAATGACCCCGAAATCGTGAAACGTGAAGGCTCGGAGAGCTGGCTGGTTGACGGTCAGTGCTCGTTCTACGACTTCCTGTCTTACTTTGACAAGGAAGACCTCTATGACAGCGAGCAGCAGGACTACAACACTCTTGCCGGACTGATAATAGAGCAGCTGAAGCACATACCGCAGGCCGGAGAGCGGACTGAATGGAACTGTTTCAACTTCGAGATTGTAGATATGGACGGCGCGCGCATAGACAAAGTGCTGGTCACGTTGAAAGAAACTGACGAGGAGAAGAAGGAATAGCAGGCCGCAGGCACGGATGTTTCAGTCTTTGTATGGACCTGTGAAGGTTTTTGTAATACGCAAAATGTTAAAAAAAGAGTACAAAAAGTATTCTTTTACGTTATATATTCAGTTAGTCTAAAGAATCTTGTAAATGGAGATACAATCTGCACATGATTATCAGGCAGGGCAGATAGCACGACTGATAATGCAAGCAATGAATTATGAATGCTGCAGTTATTTTGCAGGTCCTGACCATACGCTCGACGACTTCGAGCGTGTGATGACATCGCTCGTATCATCAGCCGATTCGCAATACAGTTATCTTAATACCATTGTTGCCGTTGAGGATGACGGCGAAGTCTGCGGCGTGTGCGTGTCGTATGACGGCGCGCGTCTGCATGAACTGCGTGAGGCATTTGTCAAAGCAGCGAAAGAAAGTTTCGGACGCGATTTCAGCAATATACCAGACGAGACATCGGCAGGCGAGCTGTATATTGACAGCATAGCCGTAAAGGAGAGCTGCCGTGGACGCGGCATTGCAACAAAGCTGCTTCAAGCCACGATAGACAAGGCACGGAGCATGAATCTGCCGGCAGCAGGTCTGCTGGTGGACAAGGGCAATCCTAAAGCTGAAAAACTGTATGAAAGGGTAGGCTTTAAGTATGTCGACGACAACTCATGGGGCGGCCACGAGATGAAACACCTGCAATATGTGATGTAATCTAAAAATCCTGAAACTGACAAGCTGATGACTACGGCTTGAATGAGAAAACTAATTCTTACTTGACAAAAAGGGCGATAGCCCGATAAAAACAAACCTACAACCCTATAATCCTAAGAGAAAACATGCAAGACAGTAAATATTTGGTGGCTACAGAACGCGATGCACAATGGGGACTCGTTGTCAACACGGTAGGATATGACGAGGTCGGGCCAGATGAGCCGTATCCGACGAAAGGGCACGGCGACGGATATTATTTTGACGTAGAGCGCGGCCGTATTCTCGATGAGTATCAGATGCTTTATCTTGTCGAAGGTGAGGGTGTTTTCTCGTCGGAGCATGTGAAGAATGTTCCGATAAAGGCAGGCGATATTTTCCTGCTGTTCCCCGGCGAGTGGCACACTTATCATCCTTCGTCGGTTGAAACGTGGAAAAGCTATTGGATAGGGTATAAGGGCCGTAATATGGACGACAGGCTGAAATATAATTTCCTGTCGCTTGACAAGCCTGTTTATCACGTAGGTTTCAGCAACGACATTGTTCATCTGTATAAACTGGCTATAGCTACGGCCAAGGAGGAGCCTGTTCACTGTCAGCAGATACTGGCAGGCGTGGTAAACAATCTGCTCGGATTTATGTATTCGCTTGAGCGTAAGATGGAGCTGAGCCGCAAAGGCGGATATGTTGACATGATAAACAGGGCGCGTCTGCGCATACGCGAGGGAGTTGAGGAGAAGATAACCGTGCAGGAGATTGCTGCCGAACTGGGTTCGAGCTACTCAAACTTCCGCAAGCTGTTCAAGGAATATACTGGTCTTTCACCTGCGTTCTATCAGCAGGAACTCAAACTGCAACACGCCAAAGAGCTTCTCTCGACTACAGACATGAGTATAAAGGAAATAGCTTACAGGCTTAACTTTGACTCGCCCGACTATTTCTCAAGTAAATTCAAGGCCAAGATCGGTTGCAAGCCGAGCGAATACAGGTCGAGAATGAGATGAGAAATTAAGTGAAGAGTGAAGAACGAAGAGTGAAGAATTCATGTCTTTTGTAAGTGAAGAGTGAAGAACGAAGAGTGAAGAATTCATGTGCTTATGTAAGTGAAGAGTGAAGAACGAAAAGAGAAAAATCCAAGTGCTTTTGTAAGTGAAGAGTGAAGAACGAAAAGAGAAGAATTCAAGTGATTGAGTTGTTGTAATTAAAATACAAAGCGGAGAGTCAAAATGAGCAGTTTAAAGCTCTATTTATAAACTTTCCGCTTTTTTGTTTTTATCAGAATAGAGTGGACTTATTACTTGTTAAAATAACGTGAGTTCGGTATAATAATCTTATGCAATAAGCCTGCTTTTATCAATGATGTCAATATTGAGTGACGGTTTCTTAGGAACCACTGTCAAGATAGAAGTGCAACACCATCGCCGTTTCCCCGCCCATGGAGCGT
>CABUHE010000051.1 GCA_902491375.1 uncultured Prevotella sp. | reverse complement strand
CTGCAAATATACGATTTTTACAGCGACTTCCTTTATCTTTCACTTTTCATCCAACAGAACTGCGGATGAACCTCTTTTATTTTTATATTGAATTCAAGGCATCAAATTGATAAAATATTACAGTTTTACACACTCAGAAATATATCTTTTTACATCTTAAAAATCAGGCTTATCGACAACAAATAGACAATGTATCGAGGATTATTGAAATAAAAATCTTACCTTTGCCTACAGTTTGTGTGAAGAAACTACCCACACACATTATACATTGAGAATTACATGGCTGAGAAAACAACATTATAGAATTTACAACATAACGGCACCGATAATAAACATCTTTTATCAGTAAAAGTTTGCGCCGTTTATTCTTAATGAACAGTTATATAAAAACATACAATGGTCTGATGCAACCATTCAATAAAGCTGCCATACAGACTTTAAAAATTTCAGTCGTGGTATAATTATTCAAGTGATGATGGAAATAAAGGATATTGTAAGCATTTACTCAAAATCACAACAGTCGGCCGCTTTAACAAGTCTGCTCGATAATAAAAATATAAGCAAAGGATATATAGACGGCGCATTAGGTTCAGCATTGGCTGTGCTGTTCGCATCTGTTGCAGAAACATTTAAAGGAGTATGTCTCTTTGTATTCGACGAAGCTGAAGAAGCCGGATATTTCTATCACGACTTGACACAGATGCTTAATAATCAGGATGTACTGTTTTTCCCGTCTTCTTATCGCCGACAGACAAAATACGGTCAACGTGATTCTGCCAACGAAATCCTCCGTACAGAGGTTATGGGACGGCTATTGAGCATAAAACAATCAAAAACAGACAAGGCTCTTTACATCATATCCTCGCCTGACGCCCTTTCTGAACTGGTCATCTCACAGAAACGGATGGACGAACGTACCATAATATTGACACAAGGCAGCCACCACGACTTAACTGTATTGACAAAACAAATGGCAGCATTGGGATTCAATGAGGTTGATTATGTATATGAACCTGGCCAATTCGCCGTACGTGGAAGCATTCTTGATGTATTCTCATACAGCAGTGAATATCCGTTCCGTATTGACTTCTTCGGTGACGAGATAGACTCCATCAGGACTTTCGAAGTACAAAGTCAGTTGTCTAAGGATAAACGTGAAAGCATTGAGATTGTACCGGAACTGGCAAGACTTGTTGATGAAAAAGTTTCGTTTCTGAAATTCCTGCCTGATGATGCGGTTATCGTATTAAAGGACTATGCGTATTGTAAAGAGAAAATCAGCAATATATACCATGACGGATTCTCACAACAGGCTGTAAAGGAACGTCTCGAGGGACTCACAGAAATGGAGCAACAGGAAGCCATGCGCGAACTGACTGCCAACAATATGCTTGTTAACGGCTCACAATTCGTAACAGACATAACTCCGTTCAGACGCATCGAGTTCGGTGTTAAACCTACAGAAACACCTCAGGCTACAATTACGCTTGACATTACGGCTCAGCCGCTGTTTCATAAAAACTTCGACCTGCTTTCACGCTCGCTTGAAGATTACGTTCTAAAAGGTTACAAAATATATATTCTGGCAGACAGTCAGAAACAGAACGAACGACTAAAAGAAATTCTCAGCAGTGATGACCGTAAAGCCAAGAAAGCTGAAACAGACAACAGTTCTTTAGTAAGTAGCGACTATCCGGCAGTAGATTTCACACCTGTATTGAAAACACTTCACGCAGGATTTGCCGACAACAAACTGAAGATGTGCCTGTTTACAGACCATCAGATATTTGACCGATTCCATAAATACAGCCTGCGTTCAGATACAGCCAGAGCCGGGAAAATGGCTCTGACTATGAAAGAATTACAGGAAATGGAGCCTGGCGACTATATTGTACATGTCGACTTTGGTATAGGACGTTTCGCAGGACTAGTAAGAGTGCCGTCAGGCAACAGCTATCAGGAAGTCATACGTATAATTTACCAGAATAACGACAAAGTTGACGTAAGCATACACTCGCTATACAAAATATCGAAATATAAGCGTAAAGATTCCGATACTCCACCAAGACTAAGTACACTGGGAACCGGCGCATGGGACAGACTGAAAGAAAAGACTAAAAAGAAAATTAAAGACATCGCCCGCGACCTAATAAAATTATATGCAGCACGCAGGCATGAGAAGGGTTTTGCTTTCAGTCCGGATAATTTCATGCAGCACGAGCTTGAAGCCTCATTCATATACGAAGACACACCCGACCAGCTGAAAGCTACGAACGACGTTAAAGCTGATATGGAAAGTCAACGTCCTATGGACAGGCTGGTATGTGGAGATGTAGGATTCGGTAAAACCGAGGTTGCCATACGTGCGGCATTCAAGGCTGCATGCGACTCAAAGCAAGTGGCTGTCCTCGTTCCGACTACCGTTTTGGCCTACCAGCATTACCAGACATTCTCAAAACGTCTGAAAGGATTTCCTGTTCGCATCGATTATCTGTCACGCGCCCGTAGCGCAAAAAAGACAAAGGAAGTTATTGCCGACCTTGAGTCAGGACGCATTGACATAATAATCGGAACACACAAGCTTATAGGAAAGACAGTCAAATTTCATGACTTAGGTCTTCTTATTATTGACGAGGAACAGAAATTCGGTGTTGCAGTGAAGGAAAAACTCCGCAAGATGAAGACAAACATCGACACTCTTACAATGAGTGCGACACCGATTCCACGAACACTACAGTTTTCTCTTATGGGCGCCAGGGATATGAGTATCATACAGACACCGCCGCCCAACAGATACCCGGTAAACACAGAAGTACATACTTTCGACAAAGAAGTCATTGCTGACGCAATAAACTTTGAGATGAGCCGCAACGGACAGGTATTTTTCGTTCATGACAGAATAAACACGTTGCCTGAAATTGCAGCTATGATAAAGAAATATGTGCCTGACGCACGTGTTGCCATAGGGCACGGACAGATGAAACCAGAAGAACTTGAAAAGATTCTTATGGGATTCATTAATTATGACTACGACGTACTTGTTTCAACGACAATAGTCGAAAACGGTATTGACATAAGTAACGCAAACACAATAATAATCAATGATGCCCACCGTTTCGGACTGTCTGACCTTCACCAGATGCGCGGACGTGTAGGGCGTAGCAACCGCAAGGCTTTCTGCTATCTGCTTGCACCTCCTAAACACCTGCTTACACAAGAAGCACGCCGACGTCTTGAGGCTCTTGAGACATTCTCTGAACTTGGCAGCGGATTCAATCTGTCAATGCAAGATCTTGATATTAGAGGCGCAGGAAACCTGCTTGGCGCAGAACAGAGCGGATTTATGGAAGATTTGGGATATGAGACATATCAGAAGATTCTGAATCAGGCGGTGACAGAATTGAAAAATGATGAGTTCAGCCAGTTGTATGAGGACGAAATGGCTAGTGGACGTGAAATCAGCGGAGACGAATTCGTTGAGGATTGTGCAATTGAAAGCGACTTGGAAATGTATCTGCCAGACCAATACGTACCAAGCAGCAGTGAACGAATGTTACTCTACCGCGAGCTAGACAATATCACAGATGATGAAAGTCTGGATAAATATAAAGCACGTCTTGAAGACCGCTTTGGGCCAGTACCACGCGAGGGACTTGAACTCATGCATGTTGTTCCCCTACGGCGTATAGGTAAAAAACTCGGCTGCGAGAAAATCATACTGCGCCAAGGACAGATGCGCATGCAGTTTGTAAGCAACCCAATGAGCGCATATTACAAGAGTAAAATCTTTGACAGAATACTTAATTACATAGGTTCCAATCCGAAACGATGCAATTTGAAGGAAATTGCAGGTAAAAGGATGATGATTATCAATAATGTAAAATCAGTAGAAGAAGCAGTAAAAGTCCTTTCTACTATATAAAAATATTCAGCCAACAGAAATGTTTCTGCTGGCTGAATATTTTTAATAAACAGTAATGAATTATTCTTTAACATTACCAATCATCCTGACCGGTTTATCCTCTACGGCACGGGTTGAACACCGCCAGCCGTTATCTATATAATCTCCCCAACCCCATTCATAGTCACCCCAGTTAGGTGAAGAGGTCTTACGAAGATAGAACTCCATTGGTTCTCCATAATCACTATCGATAATACCTTTAAAATGATTGTCCGTAAGAGAATAATCGTAAATGTAATAATAACGTGAGTTCGACGAAATATAAGTGTCTGAAAATTTGGTGATTAGCGAAAATTG
>CABUHE010000050.1 GCA_902491375.1 uncultured Prevotella sp. | reverse complement strand
ATCTGAGATGAAACAAACAGAGGCCATCTCAAGTCTATTTTGAGACAGCCTCTTTATTTTTTACATATAAGTACAAAACCTGTTGTTTAAACATTATTCATTGCCCTGCTCCGACTTATCATTTTGAGACTCATCCTTACCTTCATTTTCTTTTGTTATGTATCGCTGATAGTAAGCTATAATCAAAGTCGTCAACGGCAATGCAATAATAAGTCCGATAAAGCCTAACAATGCCCCCCAAACAGACAACGACAAAAGAATTACGGCCGGATTAAGTCCCATAGCTTTACCCATTATCTTAGGAGTAAGTACCATATCAGTTATTGCCTGAACAACAACAAATACGGCCGTGGCTGATGCAAATATTATCCAAAAGTTCTGTCCTGTGTCCGCAGCTTTAAGCAATGAAAGAAATATCATCGGAATAAAAGCAAGGCCATGTACATAAGGGATAAGACTCAAAATACCGATAAGAATACCAAGACCTATCGCCATAGGGAAATTAATAATCGTAAAACCTATACTGAAAAGTATTGCTATACACAGCGCGACAAGGCTCTGTCCTCTTATATAGCTGTTCATTTCATGCTCAACGTCGTTTATCAGCGAATGCCAGAAAGGTCTGCTCTTCTTAGGAAACATCTTAATAAAGCCAGACGCGAGCTTCTCATAATCAAGCAATATGAAAAATAAATACAGCAACGTTATCAGTGATGCGACAACACTTAAAAGAATACTCGCCGTCTGTCCGATAACAGAGAAGACCTTTGGCATGGCATTCTTTATTGCCTCAGTAACATCATCCTGCTTAAAAAACTCATGTATGCTGTATTTATTCTCGTTAATCCACTGCTGAATTGTCGCAGGAAAGTTAGCTATATGAGTCTTTTCATGAAGATAACGCGACAGCACATCGCTCAATTTGTCAAACTGGTCAATCATCGGCGGAATTATAAGATAGAATATTCCACCGATAATCGCAGCAAGAAACAGTAACGAGATAATAATAGAAAGGATTCTTGTCGGTACGTGCATCCTGTACTGAACAAACCTGACTATCGGATAGATAAGGTAAGCAAGCAGCCATGCGACAAAGAAAGGAAGGAGCACGCTACTAAGATAATTCATCAGCAACAGCACTGCTATTACCACAATTGCTGTCAACATCCAACGTATAAACTTGTCGAAAGTTATTTTCTCCTCTATTATCATACTCGAATAATTTATTATAATAAGTTAAAGAACCGTGCTTCTGTTCTTTTCTTCTTCCAACGCTTTCCTGTAACATTCACGGCAGAGCGGCTCATATTCGCTCTGCTCGCCGAGCATAACGCGCTTTTCATTATGTACAAGTCTGTGACTTACATATGCCAAGGCTCCACACCTTACACATATAGCATGCACTTTCGTAACTTCGTCAGCAACCGCACACAGCGCAGGAATAGGCCCGAACGGCACACCCTTGAAATCCATATCCAGTCCTGCGACAATGACTCTGACGCCACGGTTGGCCAGTTCATTGCAAACATCAACAAGGCCATTGTCGAAAAACTGTGCCTCGTCAATACCCACGACTTCAATGTCTGACGACAAAAGCAGAATAGACGACGACGTATCTACCGGCGTGCTGGGTATTGAATGGCGGTCGTGGCTTACCACTTCCACATCTGAGTATCTTGTATCCAACGACGGCTTGAATATCTCCACCCGTTGTTTCGCAAACTCAGCCCGTTTCAATCTTCTGATAAGTTCTTCTGTCTTACCTGAAAACATCGAGCCGCACACAACTTCAATTCTTCCGGGGCGGTGTGCTTCACCTGACATATTGTTATTCATTTCGGGGCAAATTTACGAAGACGTTTTAAAAATTGCAAAGATTTACGCCGTTTTTTTGCCGTCGTAGATTATTTACTTATATTTGTGGCTGAATATGGGCTTGTTATACGTTGTACCCACACCAGTGGGCAATCTGGAGGACATGACACTGAGAGCGGTCCGAATACTGAAAGAGGCTGATCTCGTGTTGGCAGAAGATACACGCACATCGGGTATCCTTCTTAAGCATTTCGACATAAAGAACCACCTGATGTCGCACCATAAATTCAACGAGCACGGAACTTCAGCTGCTGTTGTTGAACGTCTGAAAGCAGGAGCCGTAGTAGCTTTAATAAGCGATGCCGGCACTCCGGGAATCAGCGATCCAGGCTTCTTTCTTGTACGCGAGGCTGTAAACGCTGGCATAACCGTACAGTGTCTGCCCGGTCCTACGGCATTCGTTCCGGCGCTGGTATCATCAGGTCTGCCGTGCGACCGTTTCTGTTTTGAAGGCTTCCTTCCGCAGAAGAAAGGACGCGCGACACGTCTTGAATTACTGAAAGAAGAGACACGCACAATGATATTTTACGAGTCACCTTACCGTGTACTTAAAACGTTGGAACAGTTTGCCGAATATTTCGGCCCTGAGCGCAAAGTCAGTGCATGCAGGGAAATATCAAAGATTCACGAGGAGAGCGTGCGGGGAACACTCGCAGAGGTCATATCTCACTTCAAAGAGACCGAGCCACGTGGAGAATTCGTAATAGTCGTGGAAGGTAAAAACGTAAAGGCATCAGGCAAGCACACTGAATGAAAAACTATTTTTATTTGCCACGTACATTCTCTAAATATTAAGAAAAGCACAAAGAGTTTTAAACCGATAATAACATAAAAAACATAAGTCATATGAAGAAACTATTATTTTTAGCGACTTGTCTGTTGACTCTCGTCGCATGTAACAACGGCAAGACTCAGCCTGATCTGTCTGCAACAAGCCAAAAAGACTCTTTGCAGAAAATCATTGAGCAGAAAGACAATGAAATCAACGACATGATGGGCATCATGAATGAAGTTGAAGAAGGATTCAGGCTCATCAATGAAGCTGAAAACAGAGTCAGTGTTGCTAAAGATGGTGAAGGTGCCAGCCGTAAACAGAAAATCAGAGAGAACATCCAATTCATTCAACAGCGCATGGCTGAGAACCGAGAACTCATTGCAAAACTGCGCAATCAGGTCAAGAACGGTTCTATAAAGAGCGAACAACTGCAAAAGACGATCGAGAACCTCACGAAACAACTTGAGGACAAAAATAATCAGATAAAAGACCTTTACGCACAGCTCGAAGCAAAAGACATCCACATCGAGGAACTTGAAAGAACAACAAGCAACCTCAACAAGAATGTCAATATCCTACAGGACGACAACGCCAAGAAGGCAAACACAATCAATACTCAGGACAAACAGCTGAACACCGCATGGTATGTATTCGGTACAAAGAAAGAGCTTAAGGAGCAGAACATCCTCGTTAATGGTAAAGTTCTTCAGTCAAACTTCAACAAGAGCTACTTCACAAAGGTTGATATCCGCTCACTCAAAGCTCTGAAACTTTACTCTAAGTCAGCAAAACTGCTCACAATGCACCCGTCAAGCAGCTACAGACTGGAGCGTGATGCCCAGAAGCAGTACATCCTTTACATCACAAATCCGCAGATGTTCTGGAGCACAAGCAAGTATCTTGTAGTTCAGGTAAGATAAAAATCACGGAAAGAACAAGTCGGTTTGTATAACTGAATTATATCATACAGACCAAATATAATTAACGGAAGTAGGTCTAATCAGCCTTTACGCCGTGGCAGGAAATGACAAATAAAAGCCACACAAAGCGTAGCAGCGCTGCCTGAAGGCCCACTTCCGTTAATTCATTTTTGGCTGCTAATAATGCAATACAAGCCGGAACGATTTCATAAAAAACGAAAAAAAGCCAATAAAAGTTTGCTTATCTCGCAATAAGTGTGTACTTTTGCAGTCGCTTAACGGAACGGGATTTAGCGCAGTTGGTTAGCGCACGCGTCTGGGGGGCGTGAGGTCGCTGGTTCGAGTCCAGTAATCCCGACCAACAAACAAAGCTGGAACGCTGGTTATTAGCCGGTTTCCAGCTTTTTTTGTTGCAATATTTTAAGTCATTTCTTATAAAAAGCACCGCCCTACTCTACCCTGACTTTTATCAACACAAAAAACAAAACGGACAACAAAAAACGTATTATTACAGAAATGACAGGTTTTTAACGCAAAATCAGCAGACACATAATAATACAGAAACCGCCCGATAAATGGCATCGCGCATCTGCACAATTGCCGTTCATCGGGCGGTTAATATAATAATGTCTAATTCTTCAAAGACGTTCAATGTCCGCCAATAGCTTAGCGGTTCTTATACATTGAGTCGTAATATTTCTGATAGTCACCGCTTGTTACGTTGTCCATCCATTCCTGGTTGTCCAGATACCAGCGGACTGTCTTCTCTATTCCTTCCTCAAACTGGAGGCTCGGCTCCCAACCGAGTTCACGCTGAAGCTTGCGTGAGTCTATCGCATAGCGCATGTCATGGCCCTTGCGGTCGGTAACGTAGGTGATAAGATTCATGTCCTCACCTTCCTTACGGCCAAGCAGACGGTCAACGGTCTTGATTACGACCTTGATTATGTCGATGTTCTTCCACTCGTTGAAGCCGCCGATATTGTATGTGTCGGCTGTCTTGCCCTTGTGGAATATCAGGTCAATCGCACGCGCGTGATCCTCTACGTAAAGCCAGTCGCGGACGTTCTCACCCTTGCCGTATACTGGCAGAGGCTTGCGGTGGCGTATGTTGTTGATGA
>CABUHE010000049.1 GCA_902491375.1 uncultured Prevotella sp. | reverse complement strand
GACATCATTGACAAAAGCAGGCTTATTGCGTAAGGTTCTTATATCGAACTCACGTTAAATAATTTATGCAGACCGACTGACTCTTTTCACAACACGAGCTGCACTTTAATAAATATTATACCGATTAATCATAAACGAAAATGAATAACCAGGCAAACTGTTTTATCAACATATCTGAACTTTTTAAAAGATTATTTCAAATAATTTATTAACTTTGCAAATTAAAATATGATAAATAAAAACAGTGTTGCATAATCTGCACCTTAACAACACATATTCAACAATAAATGAAAACCGTAAGACCGAAGAAAAACTTAGGACAACACTTCCTTACAGATTTGAACATTGCTAAAGCAATAGCCGATACGGTTGATGCTTGTCCCGAAATACCTATATTGGAAGTGGGTCCGGGCATGGGCGTACTGACACAATTTCTTATGCCCAAAGAGCGTAAGTTGAAAGTCGTTGAGATAGATTCCGAATCTGTGGCATACTTGAATGAGAAATATCCAAGTCTAAGACCTAATATAGTCGGTGAAGATTTTCTTCGTATGGATTTAAGTAGACTTTTCGATGGGCACAAATTCGTTCTTACAGGCAACTATCCTTATGACATATCATCTCAGATTTTTTTCAAGATGCTTGACAACAAGGATCTTATACCATGCTGTACAGGTATGATCCAAAGAGAAGTAGCCTTACGTATGGCATCTGCACCTGGTTCAAAAACGTACGGAATACTTAGCGTGCTGATTCAAGCATGGTACAATGTTGAATATCTCTTTACTGTAGACGAGAATGTATTCAATCCTCCACCAAAAGTAAAAAGTGCTGTTATACGCATGACACGCAATGGTGTAAACGACCTGGGATGCGATTGGGCAATGTTCAGACGTGTAGTTAAGACGGCCTTCAATCAAAGGCGCAAGATGCTTCGAGGCTCTCTGAAACCATTATTTCCACGTGACTCAGCAGACAAGAATTTCTTCGAAAATGACATTATGACCAAACGTCCCGAGCAGTTGACAATACAGCAGTTTGTCGAACTGACAAATATGGTTGATGCGGAATTGAAAAGAATTGACTTAAACAGCAAGTCTGAAGAAGCATAACAACTCACCTTAGACAAGATTATTTTATTAAATCTTTATCAATGAGGCTAAATTATCTCAACTGATTCTCAATTATTAGAATTAAATTCTTATTTTTGTATCAGAAAAACCAAAACATGTAAATAATATAATTATGATTGACGTTAAAGCGACTTTAAAAAAAAGTGAAGAACGGATGGAGATGGCCGCAATGTATCTTGAGGACCAACTCTCACATGTCCGCGCCGGACGCGCCAACGTGGCGATATTAGACGGTATAAAAGTGAACTCATACGGTTCAATGGTGCCGCTTAACCAGGTTGCGAATGTGTCTACACCTGACCCACGCACAATTGCCATACGCCCGTGGGACAAGAAGATGATAAAAGACATCGAGAAGGCCATTATGGATTCAGATGTCGGCATCACTCCTGAGAACAACGGCGAAATAGTACGTCTCGGAATACCTCAGCCCACAGAGGAGCGCCGTAAAGACCTTGCTAAGCAGTGTAACAAGATGGGTGAAAAGGCAAAAGTTGAAATCCGTAATGTACGCAGCGACATAAAAGACAAACTGAAGAAAGCAATCAAAGACGGGTTGTCAGAGGACAATGAAAAGGACGCTGAAGCTGAACTTCAGAAGATTCACGACAGATTTATCAAAAAGATAGATGACCTGTTGGCAGCAAAGAACAAGGAAATAATGACTGTATAAAACCATAAGGAGTTAAGAATTAAGAAAACAAACTTAATCGATAATCGTATGATACAGTATGTTTTCTTAATTCTTAACTCTTATTTTATAAACATTAATCAGATAAAGGGTGAACGGACTTGTAATAAAAAACACAGGGAGTTGGTACACAGTAAAGACCGATGAAGGACGTACCATAGACTGTAAAATTAAAGGGAACTTCAGACTCAAAGGCATACGCAGCACAAACCCGGTAGCTGTTGGCGACAGAGTCAGCATTATAACAAACTCTGAAGGTACAGCATTTATCACAGAAATCGAAGATAGACGAAATTATATCATCCGTAAATCACCCAACCTTTCGAAACAAAGCCATATTATAGCAGCAAACGTTGATCAGGCATTTCTGATTGTAACAGTAAATTATCCACAAACTTCTACTACCTTTATTGACCGCTTCCTCGCTTCAGCAGAAGCATACAGGGTACCCGTCATTCTCATATTCAATAAAACAGACATACTTCAGCCTGAAGACCTTGAATATCAGGAAATGATGATAAACCTATATGAGACAATCGGATATGAATGCAAAGCCGTATCTGCTGTTGATGAATCTGTCAGAGAAACGTTGGCTCCGTTGCTTAAAGATAAGACCACACTTTTCAGCGGGAACAGTGGTGTCGGTAAAAGCACACTGCTGAACAGCCTTATACCGGGCGTAAATCTTAGAACAGCTGAAATAAGTGAAGCCCACAACACAGGCATGCACACTACAACTTTCAGCGAAATGCTGCCGTTACCGTATGGCGGCTGGGCAATAGACACACCTGGAATTAAAGGATTCGGAACATTTGATATGGAACCGGAAGAAATCTGCGGATACTTCAAAGAGATATTCAAGTTCTCAAAAGGCTGCCGTTTCAACAACTGCACACATACTCATGAGCCAGGCTGCGCAGTACGGAAAGCCGTTGAAGAACATTACATTGCAGAAAGCCGTTACAACTCATACATTAGTATGCTGGAAGACAAAGACGAAGGCAAATACCGTGAAGCATTTTAGAGAAAATGCAAAGGCGATGTCTGTATGACATAGTACTCAAAAACAGAACAAGCCTTATACTCTTTAATTTTACAAATATATAATGGACAATCAGGAACTTGAACTGGCGTGGACAATCATCGAAACCACAGGAGCAAATCTTTTTCTTACAGGAAAAGCTGGCACAGGTAAAACTACATTTCTGAAAGAACTTAGGAAACGTTCATTAAAGCGAATGGTTGTATTGGCACCGACAGGTATTGCAGCGATTAATGCTGAAGGAGTTACTATACATTCGTTTTTCCAGCTTCCACTTTCACCATATATTCCCGGAACGACTTTCGACCGAAGTGAAAAGAAATATTTCAGATTCAGTAAGATAAAAAGAGACATCATACGCACACTGGATCTGCTCGTCATTGATGAGATAAGTATGGTACGTGCTGACTTGCTTGATGCCATTGACGCTGTAATGCGACGTTACCGCGACCGCACAAAACCTTTTGGAGGAGCGCAGTTGCTGATGATAGGCGACCTGCAACAACTAGCTCCTGTAATAAAAGATGATGAATGGACCTTACTCAATTCTGTTTATGATACGCCATATTTTTTCTCTAGCAAAGCGCTTGCATTAGCTTCATACCATACCGTTGAACTGAAAACCGTGTACCGTCAACAAGACACATCATTTATTTCACTATTGAATAAAATCAGAGAAAATAATGCCGATGAAACAACTCTTGCACAGCTAAACAAACGCTATATCCCAGACTTTACGCCAGACAAAGAAAGTGATTACATACGACTTACAACACACAATTATCAGGCACAGGCTGTCAACGAGCACGAGCTCTCGCTTCTGACATCTGCGGAGCATGTATATTCAGCAGACGTTGAAGGCACTTTCCCTGAAACCTCATACCCTGCAGACAAGGAACTTGTTCTAAAAGAGGGTGCGCAAATCATGTTCATTAAGAATGACCCGGATAAACGTTACTTCAATGGAATGATCGGTGAGGTTGTGTCATTGACCGGTAAAAACATCGTTGTGCGCAGTAAAGACAGCAGACAGACATTTAATCTGGAAAAATCTGAATGGACAAATTCAAAATACACGCTTGACGATGAATCAAAAGAAATTAAAGAAACTGTAGAAGGCGTATTCAAACAATACCCTATCCGACTGGCCTGGGCAATAACAATTCATAAGAGCCAGGGACTGACATTTGATCACGCAATTATCGATATTTCTCATTCATTCGCCCACGGACAGACTTATGTTGCTCTTAGCCGTTGCCGTACACTTGACGGCATTGTACTTAGCGAACCTCTACAGCGTGACGCAATAATCAGCGATAATGTCGTCGATTCATTCGTCGGAAACATCAGTAGACTTACTCCGTCAGAAACAGAGGTTTCAAAACTTCAACAAAGTTACATTATACAAGTTCTTGACGAGCTGTTCGACTTCACACAATTACAGACCTCATTCAATCTGTTATTACGTACAATCGACGAGCATTTCTACCGCAAATATCCAAAACTTCTCACTGAATACAAATGTGTCGGCACCAAGTTCACTGACTTAATAGACGTTGCGCGTAAGTTCAAGATGCAATACGCACGACTGGCACAAAACAACTCACAATGCGGAATGCTTGAAGAACGTGTACGTAAAGCTGCCGAGTACTATTCAACAAAGCTCTCGGAATTTGACATTTTATGTAAGAAAACTAAAATAAGCACAGACAATAAACAACTAAAAAAGCAATTTGACGACAGGTTTACCACTTTCTCTGACGAATTAAATCTGAAGATAAAATTACTGAAATACGAAAGTTGTAAAGATACTAAATTCGATGTAGCCGACCTATTGTCGGTCAAAGCTAAGATATTGCTCAGCAAAAACGAGACAGAACCGAAACACGTTAAACCTCAAAAGGCTGTAAAACAGCCGAAAATACCTACTCGTGAGATAAGCTACAATATGTTTGAACATGGAATGACGATAGCACAAATCGCAGCCGAACGCGAACTTACATTCGGTACTATATTCTCACACTTATTGAACTATGTCGAAAACGGACAGATTGACGCACGACAGATTATACCTGACGAGCATGCAAAGGAACTTCAAACGTATTTCAATCTGGGTAACAGACCTGCATCATTGTATGAGATTTCGTCTTCACTAAAGACATCGATGCCATACGATGAGATAAAATTATTTATGAAGATTAACAACATTCATCTTACTCCTAATGAACAATAACACATAATGGAAGAACTTAAATATCACTATAAATATCCCCACCCTGCCGTAACGACAGATTGTGTAATATTCGGATATGACGGCAGACAGCTGAAAGTACTGTTGATAGAGAGAGGTAACGAACCCGACAAAGGTAAATGGGCTTTTCCTGGAGGATTCCTCAATATTGACGAACAGGCTGAATCCGGAGCCCTTCGTGAACTACAAGAGGAAACCGGCATGACAAATGCAGACATCCGCCAGTTCCACACATTCTCTGATCCCAACCGCGATCCACGTGAACGAGTGATAAGTATCGCATATTACGCTCTCGTCAAAATTCAAGACGTTAAAGGTGGCGATGACGCAGCCCGGGCATCCTGGTTCGCTATTGATGACGTTCCTGAACTAGCCTTCGATCACGACCTTATGTTCAAACTCGCACTTGATGCTCTGCGACGTCAGACTTATACAGAGCCTGTTGGAACAGACATTTTACCAGAAAGATTCACACTCGACGATATAAGTCATCTTTATACAGCCATTCTTGGCAAAGCACCTATCGACTATCTGTTAAATTTCGGACTGCTTTTACCCAATGGGAAAACAGACAAACAACTATATAAGTTTGGTAAATTCAATTTGTGCGCAAACAGTAAATGTACAATATTCAAATAAGAATATGAGTAATTAAAAGACTTTAAGTCCATCACCACACAATAACATATAAGTCACTAATAATCAGCATGTTATACAATTATATTAAAATATAATATTCCTGATGTTATAAAATGCCGTCTTTTAGGTTATAAAAGACGGCATTTTACATGATAATTGGTGCTCTTTTGCAAATCAAAAGGGCATCAATTATACCACTGTCAAGATAGAAGTGCAACACCATCGCCGTTTCCCCGCCCATGGAGCGT
>CABUHE010000048.1 GCA_902491375.1 uncultured Prevotella sp. | reverse complement strand
GGAAAAACTAAATTTTCTCACTCCTACCGAAGCGTTTTTCAAAAATTTTCCGTAATGTTGCACTTGCTAGTTGACTCTGCCTCGGACTGCAAAGTTAAGGGGAATTTTTGAATTACTGAAAGACAATCTCTTTATACTACGATATTTTGGGCATTTTTAATATATTTCTTGTCTTAGCTCATTCATGCTGGCAGGATTTGTTGCAATAATTGTTTGTTTGCTCAATATATAGAGCATTATTTGGCTTTCTTCTCTTTGCCAAGTACCTTAGATGAGATTCTTGTTGCCGTTTCTCTCCTTTTCGGGTCGGCATGACAAGCATATATTTGTGTCGTTGTCACACTCTTATGAGCCAACAGCTGCATGACAGTATAGAGATCTGTTCCAAGTTCAACTTGCAATGAGGCGAATGTGTGCCGGAAAGAGTGGAATGTGATGCGTTTCTTGATACCCGCTTTTCTTAGCCAGGCTTTTAAGGGCTTTTGTGCCATGATAATCTCGAACCCCTCAAATACCTTGCCGTTGATACTTTTTCTGTTCTGAGAAATCAGTTTGTATGCTTCCTCGCTGATAGGGATGATATTTCGCGCCTTTGTCTTTTGAGCGTAAAATTCCACATATTTACCACCATCTGAATAAGATTTGATATTCCCCCAGGTTAGGTTTATAATATCACTTCGACGCATTCCTGTTAGACAAGCAAAAATAGAGGCTCTTTTAAGGACATCTATTTCGCATGGAGTTTTGTAGAGCTTTTGAAGCTCGGCCAATGTCAGACTTTCCTTATTAACAGGGACTGTTGGAATTTTTTCGAGGAAGTCGTTCGGATTGGTACGAATCATTTTGTCCCTGTATGCAATATTGATAAATCCTCTGAAGGTTGACCAATATCCAGCAACAGAGTTAATGAACATAGGTTTTCCGTTTCTTAGATTCTTGGCGGTTAGAAGGTATTTACGGAAGTTGTTGCAAAGGTCGATGTCCACCTCTTCGCATCGACATTTGCCACCGACAAAATACTTGAAGTGTTCATAAACAAACTTCCATTTGGGATCTTTCCCCTGAAGTACTCTGTTGAAATAATCAAGGAAATCACCATGCATCTTAGATTTGTCAAAGAAGTCGTACCTTTCGTTGACAACGCTCTCAAACCTACGGCATCGAATGGCTTCAGCCTTTTCAGTCATGATCTCGTTGAACTCCTTTTCTCGTTTGTTCTGAGGGTCTGCATAGATGTAGATTCCTAACGATTCGTGGCGAGTGGTTTTCATCGTAACGATGTCCCGATAGCCTGGATAGTAATCCAGATAGAATGACAGCATCCCATTTTTTATGGGGCGTGTCCTAAGTGTTACTGTCTTACAATACTGCATAGTCTTTATAATTTAATTTGGTTGCAAATGTCTTTACTTATTTGATACTGATAGCTTTCATTCCTTTATAATTCATGATAAGGGCTGAATAAGTCTGAATAATTGGAAATCCTTATGTGAATTGTCGCTCGTGGATCATTTTTATGATATCCTCTTTGAGGAACAAGGCGAACCTTCCTTCATGGACTTTTCTTACATTGCTGTATCTTAGCATCCCGTAAACTTTGTCCCTGTCCATGTTGAACTTCTCACATATCTGTTCTACAGTATAGTATTGGTCGCTGTATTTAGCCAAGGTATTGTTTACGTCTTCAATGGCAGACCTGAGATAATAGGCTATACCATGTTCTTTCTTGGATGGAATCTTATGCCTTGATACGAATGACCTTCTTGCACAAGTTGTAATACCAAGCATTTCTTCTACATCTGTGCCGGATAGCCATTCTGCACTTTCGTTCTTTTGCAGTTCTTCGCTTGCCTCATTCTTGGCAAACAGAGCTTCAACGGCTTTCAGCTCATAGAAGTTGACATGCTTCACCGTTATCTTTGGAATGTTGGCCTCTCTTGTTCGCCCATGAACGTGATGAACCGTGACCTTGAAGCGTTTGGCAATCTCCTGTGCCGTGATATAGTCCTTTGGAACTTCAAACTTCTCTGGGTCTCTGTTGAATAGCTGCTCAATAGCAGCCTCGTTATAGTAGTTCAAATGCTTTATAACAAGCTTTGGCGTTTTTGCTTCACGAGTCTTAGCCTGGACGTGTTTGGGCGTGACTTCATATTTTTCTGCTATTTGAGCAACAGAAATATAACCTTCTGGAATAGCATTGAGTTTCGGCAGTTTTGCTCTCCGCTCTTTTTCTTTCTCCAGAGAATTTGTTTCCATGCGCTCTTTGATAATGCGGTCAAACTCCTTTCTGTTGATGACAGTAAAACGTCCCTGTTTATGATTGTCTATTTCATAGTTATGGACGTAGTAAGAGATCTGGTCTTTTGAGAAATGGTACTTCTCCATGACTTCTGCGTATGTGTAATAGTTCGGATCGATGGATTCACGCTCACCTTTCAGCGTATCAATATGTGCCCTGGAGTAATAGACAGTTCTTCCTTGTGTAATACGTGGTATCTTGTTTCTGGTCACAAATGATAATACAGCTGCATGGCTCATCTTGTATTTCTCCTCCAGTTGCGGAATAGTATAATAGTCACGTAAGTCAATATCCGCAATAAGTTGAGCAAAATGGACATCAACCAGAGCACGGTCAAAGAAACAGTTGCGACCTTGGTAAACTTTGGGGATGTTGTATTTCTCAACTCTGGTCATAATAGCCTTCTTTGAGCATTTGAACTTCTCCATGATTTGCCTGAAAGTGTAGTATTCGCGCTTCTCTTGCTTCTTCTCCGAATGGGACTGATAAGTTGGAGGATTGTCAAACAATCTCTCGATGTCCTTCCTGCGAACAATAGTCTTTCCTCGCAATTGTACTGCTTTTATGGTGCCATTAAGCATATAGCGATAGAATGTAGCGCGGCTTAGACCAAGAAGTAATGCACCTTCGGTTGGGGTGAGGAATTCCTTGCCCCCAAGAATATCTACCTTGGGAGTCTTCTGTTTTTCTTCCTCCATGTACTCGGCAATCTGCTTTTGCCGGATTGCTCTTTTGTAGTCCTTATTATTGCACGAAGGTGAGCAATAGATGGTGGTCATCTTATGCGCAATAAAGGATCTTCCACAGTACTTACAGCGTTTCTGAATCTCCATAATTGTTGCACTCGTTTGTTAATTTTCGCCTGCTAAAGTGTCTCACATTGTCTCATCACGTCTCATGGTGTCTCACGTTGTACCCTTAATGTCATTTTTGCCTTTTCTCATAGCGTCTCACGCTTGTTTCTACGATGTCATTTAGGTGTGAATCTGACTTTCTGTTTTACACTCGCGGTAGAAATACGGTGCAAAAATAACTGGAAAAACTGTAACTAACAAATATGCAACTTGAAGTGTTAAAATACAAAAAGTTCCTCATTTAGAGGGACTTAGCTCAAATTACTCCAAGTTGTTCAGAGTTGTTTATAAGGGGTCATTTGCCGATGCAGAAATGCTTGAATATATTTTGCAGTGTTTCTTCGCTGGTTATTTCTCCACCAACTATTTCAGCAATGTTGTGGATACATTCACGTAAGTCCTGAGAGATAAGGTCGGCAGAAAGGTTCTGTGAGATGCCTTCACGTACACGTTTTATGGTCGTGAGCGTGGCCTTCAATGCTTCATAGTGGCGTACGTTAGTAACGATAACATCGCCAGTCGCTATTGTCGGAATGCCGGCTGCATCAGTTAGCATATGTTTCAGCTTGTCTATGTTTGTGCCCTGTTTGGCCGATATTGATATATTTTGCACGTGTGCAGGTAGGTCTTTGAATTGCGGTATAGTAGATACAGTTGCAATATCAGCCTTGTTGAGTGCGATAATAAGTTGCTTGTCATTACAAAGAGGAAATATCTGTGCGGCAAGTGTTTCAGTCTTTTCTGTTGTGTCAGTCGGGTCAACAACCCAAATTATTATGCTTGCCTGCTCTATTTTCTTGAATGTCCGGTCTATTCCCAGTTTCTCTATTGTGTCTGTCGTGTCCCTTATTCCGGCAGTGTCGATAAAGCGGAACATTATTCCGTCTATGTTTACCGTGTCTTCTATAACGTCGCGTGTCGTTCCGTGGATATCGCTTACTATTGCACGGTCTTCGCCGACGAGCGTGTTGAGTAGAGTTGATTTTCCTGCGTTTGTTTCTCCTATGATAGCCACGGGTACACCTTTCTTTATCGCGTTGCCCAATGAGAACGACGCTACGAGCTTTGAAACAATCTGTTCTATCTGTCGGGCTATGTCGTCAAGTTCAGAACGGTCTGCAAACTCCAGCTCTTCGTGGTCACTGAAGTCAAGTTCAAGTTCCATCAACGATGTCAGATGCAACATCTTGTCTCTCAGTACTGAAAGCTCATTACTGAAAGCTCCTCGCATTTGATTCAGAGCCAGCCGGTGTGTGGCGGCAGTCGATGATGCTATAAGGTCAGCCACAGCTTCTGCCTGACTGAGATCCATTTTCCCGTTAAGAAAAGCACGGCGGGTATATTCTCCCGGTTCGGCCGTACGGCATCCGTTGTTTACAAGCAGCTGCATTACTTGTTGCAATATGTATGTTGATGCGTGACACGATATTTCTACGCTGTCTTCTCCTGTATAAGAGTGTGGCGCACGGAAAAGGCTTACCAGTACGTCGTCAACAACCTCTCCGTTGCCGTTCTTAATTTGTCCGTAAGCAATAGTGTATGCCTCACGTTCCGACAGCGGCTTGCCGTTTTTCCCTGCCGGTTCAAATATTTTGTCAGTTATATTTATAGCGTCATGCCCCGACACACGGATTATACCGATTGCTCCTCCTTGTCCGGTGGCGATGGCACATATAGTATCTTCGTTGTTCATATTAAAAGTTTTACATTGTGCACGGCTTTCGCTCAGCCATTATCGCAGAGCTTTTATTCATCCGTTTTCTCATTTCTCTCTGCTTTTGCTCATACCGTTTGTTCAGTCTGTTGGTTATGCTGTCAGCATATTTTTTACGGTTTTAAAACAAACATCAGCTCTTCTGTTACGCCAGGATTATATATTCAGCAGAAAGCCGATTGATACCAGCAGGCCGTATATAAACATATTACGGGCCGTGTCGCCAAGGACCATGTTAAGAGCTTTGCCTTTGTTTATTCTGACCATTTTACGGTAGGTGAAGTAGTGCAGGCTCAGATATGTCAGTGGCAGCAGTGCTGCCAGCGTATGTCCGTTGGCTATTGAAGTCAGTCCGATGGCTACGGCTATGAAACCTGACAGGAAATAAGCCTTGCGTCCGGTTTTAGCACCTATCTTGACCACAAGTGTCTTTTTGCCTGCACGTCTGTCATTGTCAATGTCGCGGTAGTTGTTTATCAGCAGCAGCGTGTCTATCACAAATCCGCATGCAAGCGAAGCAAGGAATGCTTCAAGGGTAACAGTGCCCGTCTGTAGATAATATATTACGCATACCGGCACTATGCCGAAAAATACAAGTACCAGCACATCTCCCAGTCCAAGATAGGATAGGGTGGTGGTATACAGGAAACAGAACAATACGCACGCGATGCCTACTGCAACCATTTCCATTCCTCCATACAGTATTAGCGGTAGTCCTGCGCAACAGGCTATAAGCGTTGTTACGACTATTGCCTTCATCATGTTTCTCGCTGAAATCCAGCCTTGCGCGCATGCGCGCCGCGGCCCAAGACGCGATTCGTCGTCATTTCCGCGTATGTAGTCAAAATAGTCGTTCACAAAGTTTGCGTCAATCTGCATTATCAGTGCGAACAATGCGCAAAGTATTGCTGCAGTGATGTTGAACGAGGCTGCGCCTGTGTCGGCATAAGCCAGCGACAGGCCTATCATTACAGGAACTGCCGCGCCTGAGAGCGTTTTCGGACGCGATGCCAGCAGCCACGCCTGTAGCGAGTTTGGGGTAACGTTTTTTTCTTCCATTTGGTATAGAATAACTTGCAAAGTTAAACATTTACTCGTATATTTGCAAGTATATTAAGAGATATGTGCTAATACATTGAATTAATCTTTACAGATGATTGCCTATGATGAATAATGTTAGTTTAGACCTGATGACGTTTGTAGAGACCGAGATACTGCCACGATATACCAACTTTGACAAGGCTCACGGTCTGCCTCATGTTACAAGGGTGATAGGCAAATCTGTAAAACTGGCAAAGCGCGTAGGGGCCGACATCAACATGTCCTATGTCATTGCTGCCTACCACGATTTGGGACTTGAGGGTCCGCGTGCTATTCATCACATTACAGGTGGCAAGATAATAGCTGCTGATGCAAGACTGAAAAAATGGTTTTCGCCCGACCAGATTAAGATAATGAAAGAGGCAATCGAAGACCACCGGGCTTCTGCATCCCACGCTCCACGCAGCATTTACGGTAAGATCGTAGCCGAGGCCGACCGCGAGCTTGAGCCTGATACCGTGTTCAGGCGTGCCGTGCAGTTCGGTCTTGAGCGTTATCCTGAGAAGAGTAGGGAAGAGCAGTGGAGCCGTTTTGTCGAGCATATTGAGAATAAGTATTCCGGGCATGGATATATACGTCTGTGGATTCCGGGTTCGGATAATGAGAAATATCTTAAAGAAATCAGAGAACTGATAATTCAGCCTGTCAGACTGAGGCAAATTTTTGATAAAATATATGATGAAGAACGTATTTAGTAAATTTTCCACACGGCGTCTTTTCTTTCTTTTTGCAGCATGTCTTACGGTCTGTTCTGCCGTTTCAGCTCAGACTGTTACGCCAAAGACAACTCATGAAGTTTTACTTGAAACCACTAAGGGCAACATCCGTATAGCTCTTTATGACGACACTCCGCTTCATAGAGACAATTTCCTCAAACTTGTTAAAGAGGGCTTCTATGACGGTCTGTTGTTCCATCGTGTAATATATAATTTCATGATACAGGCTGGCGATACCGCAAGCAGGCATGCACAGCCGGGACAGTTTCTTGGAGATTCGCCCGAGGGCTATCAGATACCTGCCGAGATTCTTTACCCTAGGTTGTTTCATAAGCGTGGCGCCGTAGCTGCAGCCCGTCAGGCTGACGATGTCAATCCAGAACGTGCGTCGTCGGCATCACAGTTTTATATTGCTTACGGGCGCAGGTTCAACGATGCTATGCTCGACGATGTTCAGAAACGTCTTGACAAACAGACCGGCGGCGAGGTGAAACTTACTCCTGAAGTGAGAGAGCTTTATAAGGCCGTAGGCGGCACTCCTCATCTTGACGGACAATACACTGTTTTCGGTGAGGTTGTCGAAGGTCTTGATGTCGTCAAAGATATCGAATGGGTAGATACAGACGAGAATGCGCGCCCTAAAGAAGATATAAGGATAATCCGTGCCGTTGTCGTTAAATAACCCAACGTTTCTGATTGACCATATTCTGCATCGTTAAAGATGCTCTTTTATAATGCAAAAAGAGGCTGTCTCAAAATAGACTTGAGATGGCCTCTGTTTGTTTCATCTCAGAT
>CABUHE010000047.1 GCA_902491375.1 uncultured Prevotella sp. | reverse complement strand
TATTTCACGGATAACGGCACGCCCAACGAGCGGATGCTCACAAAATACATTATCGGCTGTTCGTATCTCGACGACAACGATGCCCCTCGTGCCGTTGAATGTTTCCAAAAGGCGATATCATGCGCAGACACGCTTGATAGTAAGAACTGCGACTATAACACTTTGAGCAGAATTTACGCGCAAATGAGTACACTCTATGAACAACAGATGCTGCCTGAAGAAGCAACAAACTCAGGACATAAAGCAATAAAATATGCATTAATGTCTAAGGACACTTTATATGCAATTTCTGTTAACAACATACTCGCAGATGTTTTTTTTCAACTTGATATGTACGACTCTGTTATGTCTGTATGTGACAGGTCTGTCAGTCTGTTGAAGAAATATAATAATCCACATCTTATGGCTTCTGTATTTGGAGCTAAAATGTTCATAATGGTTGAAAGGAATGAAATAGAAAAAGCAAAACCTTATATTGATTATTATGAAAAACATTCAGGCTTCTATGACAGCAAGACAAAGACCGTAAAGGAAGGACACGAAATATATTATTATATAAAAGGTCTGTCGTATCTGTATGAAAACCGTCTTGACTCTGCTGAATATTTTTTCAGGAAAGAACTGCGCTCTGCAACGGATTTCAATGACCGTCAGGCAGCGGCACGCGGACTTTATCTTTTATACAAACACCGCGGCGTAAACGACTCAATAACAAAATACGCAGAGATGTGGAATGCCGCCACGGATTCGTCTTATGCCCACATGTCAACACACCATCTGCAACAGATGAAGGCAATGTACGACTATTCTAACAGCAAACGCATAGCAGACCAGAAGGAGGCCGAGGCCACCAGATACAAGTATCTGGCTGTCTCGTTTGTATTTGCCTTTGCGCTTGCCGTATTTATAATTTTGTATATCCTGCAAAGACGCAAAAAGGGAGTGGAGCGCATAAAGAAGCTTAACGCAACCAACGCCATGTATATAATACTGCTGAAAAAGAAAGAAAAAGAACTTGAGGCAGCTCTAAACGACAACGTGAAAAATACGGCTCTGATAGACGAGAAGAAATCGGAAATAAAACAATTGGAAGAAAAGATATCCGCTTTGCGTGGCGGCGACTTCAACGCCTTACGCCATGACAAGGCTCTTATCTACGACGCTCCTATCATAGACACCATGCACGAACATGCCGGTTCGAGCTGCAAGGCTACCGTAGCCGAGATAAGCTGTTTAAGGAAACACGCTGACGACTATCTGCCCGACTTCATGAAGTCATTGGATATAGAGAAAAACAACCTCAGCAATTTGGAGGTTGCGGTCTGCATACTGGTAAAGTTGCAGTTCATCACGTCTGAAATATCTTGCCTGCTTGATATTTCTCCGCAACGCCTTACAAACATACGCAAGCGCCTGAACATGAAAATATTTGGAGAAGACGGCGGAGCCAAAGAGTTTGACTTCCGTATAAAACATACCTTGCCGACGAGTTGAGAAGAATTAAAAATTAACAATTAAAAATTAAAGATTAAAAATTAAACAGGTTAACAATTAAAAATTAAAAATTAAGCAGGTTAGCTTCATATCGTAAGCTAACCTGCTTGTAATGACAGACTAATATTTCTGATAAAATCAAGAGTTTTTCATACTATCTGTTTTTAATCTATTTGAGCAGCTGCGGCAGGAACGACGACACAATAAGTATCAGCAGACCTGCAACAAGCACAGTTATGGTTTTACGTGAACAGCCTTTCCATTCTTTAAGGATAATTCCCCATACGTTGCTGAACGTAACGTTAAGAGCCATCAGTATGCACCAAGAGAACGTGAGCAGTACTGCCGAACCTGTGAGGAAT
Organism: uncultured Prevotella sp.; assembly: GCA_902491375.1. GTDB lineage: Bacteria > Bacteroidota > Bacteroidia > Bacteroidales > Bacteroidaceae > Prevotella. Next base: position 5,738 of record CABUHE010000047.1, on the reverse strand, counting down.
CCCTTACCCAGACTAAGACCGAAGAACTGACTGTACCACAGAAGTCCGGCCAAGGCGCAGAACATTATATTATTCATAATGCAGCCCGGAAATCTATAATCTGAGAATGTATTGTTCTGATAGTTCTGATAAAAGCAATACACTGCGTTGGTAAGAAATCCGCCAAGCGTAACCAGCAACGTTGCCGGCAGAGTTCTGAACATAGGGTCGGTAGCCTCGCCGAAATTCAGGTTCTCGCCGAATCCGAGTCCGATATTGAAACAAGCGCTCATAAATCCTGCAAGCAGCGCAACGATTATTCCTTTAGTGAAATTGAACTCAACAACCGTCTCCTGCTTTTCATCATCACTGAGCGACTTTGACTTCATGTGTCCGGCAAGTCCGATTACAGCAATGCCGACAAGAGTAACAACAACGCCCACGACAACCGGCGTAGTCAGGTCTTGAGTATTGCCGGTAAACACAGGTGTGAGTATCGTGCCGAGTCCGGCGCACGTGCCAAGAGATATGCTCTGGCCGAGAGCTACGCCGAGATAACGCATTGACAAGCCGAACGTAAGTCCGCCGATGCCCCACAAAACACCGAAAAACATAGTCCAAAGAGATGCTTCGGGATCGCTTGCGTACAGTTCAAAGAGCGAATTGCCGGCAGGCACGGCAAGCATAGCTCCCAAAAGAGGAAAGACTATCCATGCAAAGACTCCCTGCACCAGCCAATAAGATTCCCAACTCCAGGCCTTTATCTTATTGATTGGCACATAACTGCTCGACTGGCAGAACGCGCCTACGGCAATGATTATCAGTCCGATTAATATTTCCATATCTGTCGCTGAATTAAACATGAAACAATAATATATAATAAAGGCACTCAGCAAGAACATATATGCCGAATGCCTTTAATATATAATTACTTACGCTTTGACGTTACATCCTTCTCATACTGCTCGACCTCAGCAATGAAGTCGCTGCCAACAGGCACATTGTTGCGTAGACAGAACTCATCGTAAACAGCATTCCATGGCAGAGCCTTCTCTTCCTCAAGCAGAGCAAGACGCTCAAAGCCCTTGCCTTCAGCCTCATACTTGCGCAGAGTAGCAAGCGGCTCGAGCAGAGCGCGGAGCATGCACTTCTGTGCTGCGCGGCTGCCTATAACGTAAGCACCGATACGGTTGATTGAAGCGTCGAAGTAATCAAGACCGTAGTGTACGCGGTTGAGTGCGCCTGCACGTACAATCTCCTGGAACAAGTCGAGCGTCGGGTCGTCCATAATAGTAACATGGTCAGAATCCCAACGGATAGGACGGCTGACGTGCAGCATCAGTTCAGGAACAAACAGCAACATAGCCGAAACCTTGTCGGCAACGCTCTCTGTCGGGTGGAAGTGGCCAGTGTCGAGAGTTATCATCTTGTGGTTCTGTGCCGCGTATGCTGTATAGAAGTCGTTTGAGCCTACTGTATAGCTCTCAAGACCGATACCGAACACCTTGCTCTCGATGCAGTCTTTCATGTTGTCATACTTCGTAGCGAATATCTCGTCGAGCGAAGCTTTCAACAGTTCACGGTATTTCAGCTTGCATACAGTCATGTCCTTGCTTCCGTCGTGAACCCACAGATTCATGATACAAGGATCACCCTGAGCCTTACCCATTACCTCAGAAATCTCGCGACAGCGCTTTGTATGCTCAATCCAGAACTTGCGTATGCCCTCATCCGGGTTAGCAAGCGACAGATTACCACTCTTAGGATGAGAGAAAGATGTTGAGTTGAAGTCAAGCTTCATGTTGTTCTCCTTCGCCCACTCAATCCAACTTTGGAAATATTCAGGTGTAACTTCATCACGGTCGACAGCTTTTCCCTTGAAGTCGCCGTAAATCTCGTGCAAGTTCAGTCTGTGAGTTCCAGGTATAAGACTCTTTGCCTTTACAATGTCCATGCGCACCTCGTCAATGTTGCGTGCCCGTCCGGGATAGTTTCCAGTCGTGGCAATACCGCCACTCAGTTCGCCTGAGATATTCTCAAAACCTATCACGTCGTCAGTCTGCCAACAGTGCAGACTAAGATGAAAGTCCTGCATTTGGCTTAAAACTTTCTCTGTATCTATGCCTATTTCCGCATAACGCTCTTTGGCTATCTCATAAGCCTTCTTTACTAATTCTTCTTTCATATTTATATATTATTTATTACGGTATCAGATTTAAAAAACTTTGAATGCGCTTAACGTGCGTTGCTGTTATATTCTTTTTTACCTTTGTGTTTGTTTTTAATATTGTTTGGTTATACTCTCAAATTTCTCGAAGGCCTTGTCCCATTCTTCCTTATCCTTCGGGTCAAAACGTTTCATCGTGATGCTGTCAGCAATTATCCGACGCATGTCGAAGATGTCGCCAACCTCTCCGGCAGCCTTTGCCTGAAGCATTATATTACCCAACGCCGTACATTCCTGCGGACCGGCAAGAACCGTCAGTCCTGTGGCATTGGCAGTAAACTGATTAAGATAGTCGTTAAGCGAACCTCCGCCGATTATGTGCAGAGTGTCAATCGGGAAAGAAGCCATCTCTTTAAGATAACCAGCTACCTGTCTGTAACGCAACGCAAGGCTTTCAAAGATGCAACGGCAAATCTCGGCATAGCCTTCAGGTACATGCTGTCTTGTCTTTGCGCAGTAATCCTTTATTGCCTGTTGCATATTTGAAGGATTGGCAAACATCTCATCGTCAGGATTGATTATGCTCCTGAAAGCCTCAACTTTCATCGCTTCAGAAAGTAATGTGCCGTAATCAGCAGGCGCATCGTCGCCCCATTCCTTACGGCAACGCTCCAACAGCCACATTCCGCAGATGTTCTTCAGAAAACGTGTCGTACCTTCAACTCCGCCCTCGTTTGTAAAATTCCGCTTATAGCTCAGTTCGTTTATTATCGGCTCCTTTGTCTCTATACCCATAAGACTCCACGTACCGCTGCTCAAATAAGCAAAGTGTTCATCCTTCGCGGGTACGGCAGCCACAGCACTTGCAGTGTCGTGTCCGGCTACAGCTATGACCGGCACGGCTCCGAGTCCGGTCATCTTCTGTACTTCTTCGGTCAGCACTCCGATTTTATGTCCAGGCATAACCATCTCGCCGAACATACCACGCTCAAGTCCGAGACTTCCGAGCAGTTTCTCATCCAGATCTTTCGTTACCGGATTTAGAAGCTGACTTGTCGATGCGATGGTATACTCACACACGGCTTTTCCTGTAAGCATCCAACTGAGAGCATCTGGCACAAACAGTATCTTACTGGCATTTTTCAACGCTGAGTTTCCGTCGCGCTTCATTGCATAAAGCTGGAACAGAGAGTTGAAATTCATAAACTGTATGCCCGTGGCGCGGTAGACTTCCTCCTTTGATACGGCGTTTGTGAAATATTCATCCATCACGCCGAAAGTATAAGGGTCGCGATAGGCTATCGGATTGCGCAACAACGCACCGTCGTCACCTATGCACACGAAGTCTACGCCCCATGTGTCGATACCTATGCTTTCTATTTTGAGGCCACGGCGCGCCACGAGCTTAAGTCCTTTTATTATCTCGAAGTATAGAGCGTAAATATCCCAATAGAAATGACCGCCCGTCTCTATCAGATTGTTCGGGAAACGGGTCAGTTCTTCCAGCTTAACCTTTCCGTCAGTGATAAATCCTGCTATTGTCCTACCGCTTGTCGCACCTAAGTCGACAGCAAAAAAACATTGAGACTTGTCCATGTAGTAGTTTATGTTTTTACGTATTAAATTGTTGGCACAAAGATATTTATTTTTTACGTTAACTTGTCATATTATTTGATTTTTAAACAAAAAGAATTGAGATACGAGCAACTTTTATATTACCTTTTTATATTTTTCCAATTGCTTATTATTAAAAAACCAATAAAATACATTTTCGCTTAGATTAAAAATACATTTAATGACGAAATAAATGTATTTTTTTCACTTAAAGGCAGGCAAAACAAGAAATTAATTGCTAATTTTGCAAACTGGATATTACACTAATCTTAACAAATAAAAAAATGTCAACACTAACATTAATTATCGTTGTGGTATTCGTCATCGGATACCTTTGCATCGCCTTGGAGACTCTGACAAAAGTCAATAAGGCAGCCGTGGCCCTGCTTATGCTTGTGGCCTGCTGGACTCTCTACATGTTCGACCCGGGCAACTTCGCCGGAGTTGCCCCTGACAGTATCGCTTCTGCCGCAAGCTCTGTCATTGAAAACCATCTCGGCAGCACGGCTACCACGCTATTCTTCCTTATGGGAGCCATGACTATTGTCGAGGTTGTCGACCAGAACGGCGGTTTCAATTTCGTTCGTGACATGATGAAGACCAAGAGCAAGAAAGCATTGCTGTGGCGCATCACTATCCTTACATTCTTCCTGTCTGCCATTCTTGACAACATGACAACTTCAATCGTCATGGTCATGATTCTGAGCAAACTTATCAAAGACCGTAAAGACCGTCTTATCTATGCCTCGCTCATCATCATTGCCGCAAACTCAGGCGGTGCTTTCTCACCTATCGGCGACGTTACTACCATTATGTTGTGGAACAAAGGACTTATCACTGCCGCCGGCGTGATTAAGGAACTCTTCATACCGTCAATCATTTCTATCGCTATTCCGGCTTATATCCTTTCATTCAAACTTAAAGGTGAGATTTCAACCAGCACAACAACAGCAACAGCTGCCGTAGAGAACGATCTCACTGCCCGTCAGCGCAAGGCTGTGTTCTGGATTGGAGTAGGCGGTCTTATCTTCGTACCTATATTTAAATCAATAACTCATCTGCCTCCGTTTGTAGGCATTCTGCTTGTGCTTGGTGTTCTTTGGACTGCAACAGAAATATTCTACCGTAACCAGCCTGAGAGCAAAGCTAAAGGCGGAACGCAGAAGCGTATCACCAACATCCTGTCGCGTATCGACATGAGTACCATTCTATTCTTCCTCGGCATTCTCATGGCTGTTGCATGTCTGCAAGAGATTGGCGTACTGTCAGCTCTCGGCAAGGGTCTCGACTCTACATTTAACGGCAACCACTACCTTGTAACCGGACTTATCGGTGTTCTCTCAAGTATTGTCGACAACGTTCCTCTCGTTGCAGGATGTATGGGTATGTATCCTATGGCCGAGGTCGGCGAGATGGCTCAAGACGGAATCTTCTGGCAGCTCCTTGCATATTGCGCAGGTGTGGGCGGCTCAATGCTTATCATCGGTTCAGCAGCAGGCGTTGTCGTAATGGGCCTTGAGAAGATTACTTTCGGCTGGTACATGAAGCACATCACATGGATTGCCTTCATCGGCTACATTGCCGGAATACTCGCTTACTGGGTTGAGAAGTCTGTGATTGGACTCTAAAATTAAGTGAAGAGTGAAGAACTAAGAGTGAAGAATCAAAGTGCTTTTATAAGTGAAGAGTGAAGAACTAAGAGTGAAGAATTCATGTGCTTCTGTAAGTGAAGAGTGAAGAACGAAAAGTGAAAAATCCATGTGCTTTACTTAATTAAGCAAAAAGAGAAAAATTCTGTTGCTGTGTTTAACATATTAAACGATTAAGCAATAGGAACAAATAACAATAACGGAGAATCCTCAAGTTAGGCTTAACCTGACTCATTTGGATTCTCCGTTATTTATTTTATCAGACAATAAATCAGCCATACTTTGGTAGAAAACAAAAAGCGAGAAGTCAGCAAATCAAGCTTAGAAAT
>CABUHE010000046.1 GCA_902491375.1 uncultured Prevotella sp. | reverse complement strand
CTCTTTTACACCGTCAATAGGGCATTGGCGGCAGTCGGGGATACCTTGGGAATTAAACTTAAACATAATGCTGCTTAATTTTGATTAGTTACTTATTCAGGCTTTTTACCGTAAGTTTTTCGGTGGAAAATATTGTTGAATTGTTGATAACTTCTGTCTTACGTCGGTTCAATTAAGCCTTTTCGGTCAGTGCAGACAGGCATGGTCATAGTTTCTTCTTATACTTTTGTTGTTACTTTTATTGATGATAATACTTCTTATCCATCTGTTGTGAGATAAGTACGGAAACTGAATCATGTTCTGAAAGAGGCTCTTTCATCTTGCAAAACATGGCTTATTATACGACAAAAGGTGGTCTTTTGCAGTGTAAATGACCACCTTTTGTATATCGTTGTGTTACAGAGAGTTATGATGTAAGTAAAAGAACGTTGATTAGGATGATATTCTTATTGTTTATGAATAAGATTAGTGCTCATTTAGTTGCGACAGATTAGCGTTTCTTTGCGCCTACTTTGTTTACCCAGTCGGCTATCTCTTTGAGTACTTCCGGCGCAATGGTTTCTTCTATTTTTCCGTATTCAAGCGAGAAACCAGTGGTGCATGTCTGGAAGAGATGGTTAAGATTGGGGTATGTCTTGATTGTGTTGTCAGGATTGTCGGGCAGCAGACGGCGTATAGCTCCTATGTTGGTCTTGGGCGTAACCTGTGTGTCTTTCTCGCCATTGAGTGCCAATACAGGGCATTTTACGGCTTTTATGTCGTCTGTCGGGTCGTAAGCAATGAAGTATCTCAGCCATGGCGTGGCTGTCTTTATTACTTCGGGAAGGTTCGCTTGCAGTTGCTGCGGTATGGTGCCTCCGGCTTTCTCTATGGCTTTCTTAACGGTTTCGTCAGGAGCTTTTGTGGCCGTGCCGTCTTTTATCGCCTCAAAGACGCTTGCCAAGGCTGTGCAATACGGCTCAATCATGAATGTTGGCAGTCCGCTCATTGCCAGTGCTATGCGGTTCTGTTCTATGAGTATGCTGTCGCCGCTTACGCCCGGGCCTGCCATGCTTATTATGAAGTCGGCCTTGCCGCGTGCGCCGAGCATGAAGGCTATGGTGCCTCCCTCGCTGTGGCCGAGTACTCCTGTGCATCCGAATTTGCCTGTCTTGCGTGCGTAGTCGATGGCTGCCAGCGCGTCTTTCATATTATTCTCGGTTGTGCCTTCTGCCGCGTTGCCTGTTGATTTGCCCATACCGCGGTCGTCGTAGCGCAGAGTGGCTATGCCGTTGCGTGCCAGATAGTCGGCTATTACGAGGAAAGGCTTGTGTCCGAGTAATTCTTCATCGCGGTTTTGCTGTCCGCTGCCGGTTACCATTATGACTACGGGTACGGTGCCTTTTTTCTTTTTGTCAAAATCTGTAGGATATGTCAGTGTACCGCTGAGGGTAACGTTGTCGTCGCTGTTTGTGAATGTTACTTCTTCAGTAGTGTAAGGGTAGGGCGGCTGTGGTGTCTGCGGACGGTTTTGTTTTACAGTGCCCGGCTTCATGTCGAGCGCAGCCGTGAATCCGTTTTGCATGAACTGGCCTTTCAATATGCCTTCTTTCAGCTCGCCTTCATATACCATATTGAGTGCCGGTATGCTGATTTTCACTTTTGTCTTATCTGTTACGGTTATGTCGGCAGGTATGCCTTTTGCGCCTTGGTCAGGGCTGTCGAGAGTGCATCCGTACTCGCCGTTGCCTTTGTCGGTTATGTTGAATACAAGGTTGAGCTGCATGCTGCCAAGGTCGAGAGCGCCGTTCCAGCTGCCGGTAATGTCTTGTGCCGTTGCAGAGAGACAGGTTAAAAGAACTGTAAGGAAAGTGATGATTTTGTTCATGGCTGTAATTATTTAATGTTTAATTGTGTTACAAATTTACTGAAAATATCTGTAACAGCCATGTCCTCATAAATAAAAATCCCTTACGTCTTCTTATTGTGACGTAAGGGAAAGGATTTTTTGTTATATCTAAGACATTCGTTGTTATCTTGTTCCGACGACGAGCAACTGCGAGAGTGCCTGTTTCTCGCCAGTGTCAACACCGTTGTATATGTCGATGAGTTTCTTGTCGTCCTGATAAACTGAAGCCAGATAGAAACTCATGTTTATTACCTGTTTGCTGTTGCTGTATCCGTAGACGCCTGATGCTACCGGTGACCAGAATACGATTGACACGTCGTGAGTCTCTCCTCCGTATGTAAGTCCTTCGTATTTAATGGTTTCAGGATAAATCCAGAAGTATGCGTACTGTGTTATGTTGAAGAATACGAACTTGCCTTTAATAGTCTTTGCCGATGCATTGTCAATAGCTTCTCTCAGCTCTTTATATTCGTCTGGTATCTCTTTTGCGAGAACCCGGCCCGGAACATTTGTTACGGTAAACGTTGAGTCGTACTTAGAGAAGTTTACAGTGATGCCTGAGACAGAGTCAAGTTTCTCTGACAGAGTGCTGGCTTTGATTGTGTCGTTATAGAAGTATATTTTGTTTTCGTATCTCCAGTCAGAACTGTTACCATAATAACTACCTGAGATGTTTGTAAGGTATGTCTGATAAAGTTCAGGGTCTATACCTCCGTTGTCGTCATTGTTCAAGCATGATGTCGCTGACAGTGCGCCGCAGCAGCACAAAAGGATGATGAATAACTTGTTTAATCTTTTCATTTTAATATTTAATTATTTTGTTTTTACTATATTATAAATAGTCTGCCGGTGAAAAACTTGCATCAGTTTGCAGTTAATTTTATATCAGACAGCATTTTTCTTAAATATTGTATGCTTGGTTATTGTTTGCAGGTTTATAGTTCTTTAGGCTGCTTTTGTCCTTACATCTTAGATATGCTTGCCCTCGCTGTGCAGCAGATTCATGAACTCCTCTCGTGTCTTGGCCTGGTTGAATGCTCCTGAAAAGTCGCTTGTTGTTGTTATGGAGTTCTGCTTTTCCACACCGCGCATCTGCATGCACATGTGTTTTGCCTCTACTACAACCATTACGCCGAGCGGTTTTAGTGTCTCCTGTATGCAGTCTTTAATCTGCAAAGTCATGCGCTCCTGTACTTGCAGACGGTGGCTGAATATGTCCACCACGCGTGCAATCTTGCTGAGACCTGTGATGTATCCGTTTGGAATGTATGCCACGTGGACTTTTCCATAGAACGGCAGCATGTGGTGTTCGCAAAGTGAGAAGAAGTCAATGTCTTTCACGATGACCATCTGATTGTATTTCTCTTCAAACAGAGCGTCGAGCAACACTTTGTGTGCGTCCTGCGTATATCCGCGTGTCAGTATCTGCATGGCCTTTGCTACGCGCATGGGAGTCTTCTGTAAGCCTTCGCGGTCGGGATCTTCGCCCAGCAGTTCTAAAATGCTTTTGTAGTGTGAGGCGAGGTCGTCAAGACCTTCGCGAAATTCTGTCTCAGGATTCATTTTATAATTTATGTGGATTTTTGTGCCTCTGTCTGGCTTATGATTTGTGATTGTTTGTGATTCAGCCAGACAACGGCAAATATTAATATGCTACTGTAATTTTTCCTTTAACTATGCAGGCTTGCCTGTAGCCCATGCTCTTTACCTCCTTGAGCACTTCGTTGGCTTCCTTATAAGTGCGGAAATTGCCCACGCGGCAAATCCAGCGTGGAGAATAGAAATGTACGTATATAGGGAGATCAGGGAATCTCATCTTAATGGCGTTGCCGATGTTTTCGGCTCTTTGTCGGTCTGCTCTTGAGTTGCCTCCGGAATATGCCTGTACTCTGTAACCGGTTATTTTCCTGCCTCCTCGCATCACTTTCTTCGATGTGTCTATGGTTGGAATGTCAGGAACGGTTTCAGTTTCCGGCTTAGGAGTTGTTTCTTTGTTTACAGGTGTGTTTTCAGGTGTGGTTCTGTTTGTCTGTTCGTGATGTGCCACAGGCCTGTTGTCTGTAACTGTCGGCTTGTCAGCTTTTCCCTGTTTTTCGGGTTTTGGCTGGCTTCTCACGAGTTTGGCATTATTGACCAATTCGTCGATTTCAGGACTTTGGATAACGGTCACAGTTCCTTGTCCGGGTTTCTTATCCCTTAGTTCGTTTAGAAACGACTGTGCCTTTGCATGAAGCGTAAAGCTTGATGCCAAAAGTAAGATGACGGCGAATTGTTTCATTGTTGATTGTTGTTAGGTTAATTAATCATATTAAAAAGAGTGTGGCGGATGCCCCGCTTAAGAAGCGCGTCCGTCCGCCAGCTCTTTTATTGTAGTAATAGAATTATTTCCAAGCGTCGATGATGCCCATGAAGTCAGCAGCTTTGAGTGAAGCGCCGCCGATAAGGCCACCGTCGATGTCAGGTTTAGCAAACAGTTCAGGAGCGTTGCTTGCCTTGCAGCTGCCGCCATAGAGGATAGTTGTGTCTTCAGCAACTTCTTTTCCGTATTTGTCAGCGATGATGCTGCGGATGTAAGCGTGTATTTCCTCAGCCTGATCAGCTGTTGCAGTCTTGCCTGTTCCGATAGCCCAGATTGGCTCGTAAGCGATTACTATGTTTCTGAACTCTTCCTCTGTGAGGTTGAATACGCTGCCTTCGAGCTCAGCCTTTACGACTTCGTTCTGCTTGCCTGCTTCTCTTTCCTCAAGGCTTTCGCCGATGCAGAAGATAACCTTCAGACCGTTCTTCAGTGCGAGAAGCACTTTCTCTTTCAGTATTTCGGGAGTCTCTGCGTAATATCCGCGGCGCTCTGAGTGGCCGAGAATTACGTATTGTGCGCCGGTGCTCTTAACCATTTCAGCTGAAACCTCGCCAGTGTAAGCTCCTTTTTCTTTGTCAGCGCAGTTCTCTGCACCAAGTCCGATAACGTCCTGGTTAAGGAACTGTGCGATGCTTGCAAGGTGGATAAACGGCGTGCAGATAATAACGCCGCAGTTAGATTTCTCGCTTGTAAGTTTGTCGTTAAGTTCTTTTGCAAGAGCAATTCCGTCTTGCAGGTTCATGTTCATTTTCCAGTTACCTGCTACAATTTTCTTTCTCATTTTCTTTTTCCCTTTTAAAAGTTGATATATTCTGTTAGAATGTTCTTTTCTTCGTACCCATTGAGTCAGTTTCCAGGTTCTGTCGGCAAATGTAAGAAGTATCAGCGGCAGTATGTACCAAAGCAGAATCTTGGATATTTTCTTTGTTACCGAGTGCTCAGGCATTGTGCCGTATTCTGTCTTTTCAAGCCGTGGCGACTTTTCATTAAGTTCAGGCAGGTCGTTATGACTCCACTTGCCTATTATCGTTCCGTCTTTCAGCAATAGCAGACCGGGATTGCTTCTTATTATAGTTTTAAGCGTTGTCTCGTCCGTATTGAAGAAGTTGTAGTCCGCTCCGGTTATGTCCCGCCAGTATTGTATTGCCTCGCCGGTGCTTGCAGTAAGTGCGTAGAACGGATATTTGTGTTCAAGACAGTACTCATAAATACCGTCTATTTCTCCGAAGTTGGAGTCGTCGGCATTCTCTAAGTGCGGCGATATGAACAGGAACGAGTATCCTTTATAAGTAAGAACGCTGTCTGTAATGTCGTCGCCGGTGTCAGTCGTCTGTATTGAAAAGTCGTGAATCGGCGGCACGTAGCCTTCTTTAGTCTGAATAGTCTTACTGTCTATGAATGTCCACGTTGAGTCCGGATAGTTCTCTAAGGTAAACTCTTTGCGCTGTCCGTTCTTTTCGAGGATGAATGTTGTCTCAAATTCAGGCTGCGGAGCACCTTCAGGTATTTCCATACCTTTCTTTATATTCGCGCCGATATAGTATGGACGGAAGTCGAATGTCGGCAGCGTGTACAGGCTTAGTATGCTTGAAATGAGGATGAACAGTATCGTGTAGTTGATGACTATCCACTGGTTTGTCCGGCTAATGAACTTAGGCATCATCGGCGGACGCCTTACAAGCAGTATCGTAGCTGCCAGGAGTACGATGTTCTTGTAGAAAGTCTCCCAGTTGGTCAGCACGACCGCATCGCCGAAACATCCGCAGTCCTTGATCGGATTATCAAGAGCCAGCCACAGAGTGAGCGGTGTCATGATGGCCATGAACAGCAGAATCAGTCTTGTTACAAGCCGGCGACGTATGGCGAACAGCAGGAATACTCCAAGGCAGAACTCAATGGCGCCGAGCAGGACAGACGCTGCAAGCGTAAGATAGTCAGGAATATAGGACGCCAACTGCATCACCTCCAGATAGTCTTGCAGTTTGTATTGGGTGCCGAGCGGGTCGATTGCCTTAACGTAACCAGAGAAGATGAACGTCAGCGAAACGATCAGACGGCAGAGATTTACGCAGAGTCCTATTGTGACTTTCTTCGCGCTCATTTATTCATAACTTAGTTTTATTACGCCGAATACCGCGTAGTTGATAATGTCCATATAGTTTGAACCAATCCCTTCAGAGACTAATGTCTCTCCGTTGAGGTCCTCTATTTCCTTGACACGTGTTATCTTGGTTAGTATGAAGTCTGTATAGCTGCTCACTCTCATCAGTCGCCACGCCTCGTCATAGTCGTGGTTCTTTTTAAGCATGAGCTGCAGGGCCTCGTCGGCAAACTTGTCATACAGCTTCATTGCCTCTTCGTTGGTTATGTCGGGTTTGTCGGCAAAACCTTTGTCGAGCTGGATAAGTCCTACGATGCCGTAGTTTATCAAAGCAATGAATTCGGGCTTTATGCCTTCACCGACGTATGATTCTTTTTTCACTTCAAGACTTCTGATGCGCCTTGCTTTAATGTAAAGCTGGTCGGTGAGCGACGACGGGCGCAGGATTCGCCACGATGGGCCGTAGTCGTGCAGCTTTTTCTCGAATAGTGAGCGGCATTCAGCCATCGCAGTTTTGAACTGTTCCTCTGTTTTTGAAGTGTCTTTTGCCATAAGTCCCAATTTCACGGTGCAAAGATAAATATATTTAAGGAGTTAAAGAAGCTTAAGGAGTTAAAGAAGTTAAAGTTTTTTTATCATTCAGCATGCGGCCGCTTTTGCAACAGCCTGCAGTAAAGCGGCTTCTGCATGGCTGATACAAGGCTTGTTGCTTTATTAGTTTTCCTCCATTTTCTTTTTGATATATTTGATTTTTGCACATTCAACGTCGAAGACTGTTTTGAGAGAATCGCGTTTCACTCTCAGCAGATTTACGTTGCGCAGCTGGTCTACGGTAGCCGCGCCCTTGCTCTTAAGACCGTCTACTGTGGCTTTCATCTTCTGATATTCCTGCTCTACACGTTGCAGCACGGTGTCAGCGTCCTGCACACGCAGCTCCGCGCGTTTTAGCTCAACTTGCTGATACAGGCTCAAAGCCTTTTTGCGTGCCTCGATGGCTTTAGGAAATTTTTTCCTGAGAGAGTCGATTGTGGATATTGCCTTGGTATATTCACCGCTCTCAAATTCAGCCTGTGCCTCGTTAAGCAGTTCTCCGGCCTTTTTGTCTATGGAATTTCCGCCGCAGCTTGCCAGCAAAAGCATAGCGATCAGGGCGAATATTGTTGTCATGTTTCTGGTTCTCATAATTTCTAGTTTGAATATTTGTCAAAGATGATATAAATCCTGTGCAAAAATAATGAAATTTTTCGTACTTTTGCAGCCGCTTATCAAATTATTGATTATGAAGTTATTATCCGACGCCGATTTGGCGAATTTACTTGATAAAGACATTTTCCATAAAATATCATCTGCGGCCGACTCTCTGGGGCTTGAATGTTATGTTGTAGGGGGCTATGTGCGCGATCTTTTTCTAGAACGTCCGTCTAACGACATCGATGTTGTTGTCGTAGGCAGTGGCATACGTATTGCCGAAGCTCTGAAAGAGGAGCTCGGCAAGCGTGCGAAAATTTCTGTTTTCCGCAATTTCGGTACAGCCCAGGTAAAGTTCAAGAATCTTGAAGTCGAGTTTGTCGGCGCACGCAAGGAGAGTTACAGTCACGATTCGCGCAAGCCAATAGTTGAAGACGGTACTCTGGAGGACGACCAGAACCGCCGCGACTTTACCATAAACGCTCTTGCCGTGTGTCTGAACGGCCCGCGGTTCGGTGAGCTTGTAGACCCGTTTGACGGTCTGGCTGACCTTGAGGACGGCATTATACGTACGCCGATGGACCCGGATATAACTTTCTCTGACGATCCGCTGCGTATGCTTCGCTGCATCCGTTTCGCCACACAGCTTAACTTTTTTATCGAAGACGAGACGTTTGACGCATTGGCACGCAATGCCGACAGAATAAAGATAATAAGCGGAGAACGCATACAGGAAGAGCTAAACAAGATAATGATGACGGCTGCGCCGAGCAAGGGATTTGTCGACCTGCACCGCTGCGGACTGCTGGCGCGCATACTGCCCGAACTTACTAATCTTGACATTGTAGAGACACGCAACGGCCGTGCGCACAAAAATAACTTTTACCATACGTTGGAGGTGCTCGACAACGTGAGCCGCCAGTCGGACAACCTGTGGCTGCGCTGGGCTGCTCTGCTGCACGATATCGGTAAGCCTAAGACCAAACGCTGGAGCAACTCGGTAGGATGGACGTTCCACAACCACAACTATGTAGGCGCAAAGATGGTTCCTGAAATTTTCAGACGACTTAAACTGCCGATGGACGCGAAGATGAAGTATGTCAGGAAACTTGTCGACCTGCACATGCGCCCCATTGTTATTGCTGACGAGGTGGTTACCGACAGCGCTGTGAGGCGTCTGCTCAATGACGCGGGCGATGACATAGACGACCTCATGACGCTTTGCGAAGCCGACATAACGAGCAAGAACGAGGTGCGCAAGAAGCATTTTCTTGAGAATTTCCGCATAGTCCGCTCAAAATTGTACGACCTGAAGGAGAAGGACTACAAGCGGCTGTTGCAGCCGTGTATCGACGGCAATGAGATAATGGAAATGTTCCACTTGAAGCCTTCTCATGAGGTCGGTGTCCTTAAAAAGACTCTCAAGGACGCTGTACTCGACAACAGTGTGCCCAATGAACGTGAGCCACTGATGGCTCTGTTGGTGGAAAAGGCCAAGGATATGGGGCTGGCATGACAGAAACAACCGTTAAGGTTTACGGTTTGACAATTAATATTACCCGTTGGCGGAATTAAATTAGCGCATATTTAACTCTACCAATGGGTCTCTCATTTTTATAGTTAATATATTGCAGGATTGTAAGTGCGCTAATCTTCCCGACAATCCGGGCAAACAATCCGTCTGTATCTTTCGCATAATTCCTTAAGTAGATGTTCATAATTAGTTTATATCATATAGATTTGATACCTTTGCCTGAT
>CABUHE010000045.1 GCA_902491375.1 uncultured Prevotella sp. | reverse complement strand
ATCGGCAGGAATCTTTTTGAGAGACTGTTCGTGGACGGCATACAACTTATAACCAGGTTGAAAAACAACAATGAAAGGAGCGTTGATGTCACTTTCTGACAAACTACTCCTCAGGAAACGGGCCATTATCGAAACCGTCAATGACGAACTCAAGAACATAGCACAGGTTGAGCACTCAAGGCATAGAACCTTTGATAATTTTATTGTCAACCTCTTGAGTGCAATTGCTGCATATTGCTGTTTCCCGAAGAAGCCGTGTATTAATGTCACGAGAACTATAGATACACAGCTCGCTTTGTTTTGAATTCGTCGAACTCACGTTAATTAAGAGAAAAAGAGCAAGCCCCGGATTGTAAGTCTTACAGTCCGGGGCTTGCTCTTTTATGTTATCTGAAATCGTTAAGTAACGTTTCTATTGTCATTATTTCATCTTTCTGCAAAGTCTGGTTTAGCGGAATGCTCAGTTCTTCGCGGTGAATCTGTTCTGTTATAGGCAGACTCATTCCGTTCCAGTCTGGATAACATTTCTGCTTGTGCGGTGGTATAGGATAATGAATCATTGTGCCTACACCGTTGTCCTTGAGATATTGTTGCAGTTCGTCACGCCGTTCGCACATTATCGGGAAGATGTGATGCACGCTGTTGTCGCAATATTCGCGGCTCGGAAGTCTTAGCAGAGGGTTTGAGATGTTTTCTATGTAGTGCAAAGCCATGCGCTTGCGCTTTGCGTTGTCATCATCCAGATACTTCAGCTTCACACGCAGTACGGCAGCCTGTATCTCGTCAAGTCTGCTGTTGCGGCCTTTCATGTTGAACACGTACTTGCGGCTCGAACCATAGTTCCCTAACGCTCTTACCGTGTCTGCAAGTTCCTTGTCGTCTGTCGTTACCGCTCCTGCGTCGCCGAGTGCGCCAAGATTCTTGCCCGGATAGAAGCTGTGGCCTGCCGCGTCGCCTAATGAGCCTGTGCGTCTGCCTTCAAACGTGCATCCGTGTGCCTGTGCATTGTCTTCTATCAGTTTCAGGTTATGCTTTTTGCATATTTCACCTATTCTGTTTGAATATGCGCATCGTCCGTAAAGGTGGACAATCATAATGGCCTTAGTGCGTGGCGTCAAGGCTTGTTCTATCAGGTTGTCGTCTATTTCCAGCGTGTCCATTCTCGGCTCTACAAGCACCGGCTTCAGACCGTTTTCGGTTATTGCAAGAATTGAAGCGATGTAAGTGTTTGCCGGAACGATAACCTCGTCGCCTGCTGCCATTATTCCCATTTCGATGTACGCGCGCAGAATCAGTGTCAGCGAGTCAAGTCCGTTGCCGCAGCCTACGCAGTATTTCGTACCTGTGTATGCCGCGTATTCCTCTTCAAACAGTCTGTTCTCCTCGCCTTGCAGATACCATCCGCCCGTTACCACGCGCCTTACGGCCTCGTTTATTTCGTCGGCATGCATTGCCGTTACCTTCGCCAGTTCGAGATATTTTATCATAGTTCCCATTCGTAAGTGTCATAGCATACTCCGCGTCCGCCGAAACCTTCTTTCTGGAAAATCAGATTCTCGTTCAGATACGTTCCTTCTCTTTCTGTCGATTTGCCGAAGTCGAAGTATGTATAATCTTTAAAAACATTGTTTATCAGTTCATAAAACAACAGGTCAAGCGCTCCTGTCGCCTTTCCTTTTGGTGAGGCTGAGATGTATTGTGTGTGTACTGTCGATTTGTTTATGTAAGTTACGGTTCCGCCCAATGCTTCTTCGCCGAGATAAGCCATATACAGCTTTATGTTTTCAGGAAATCTGCCGGCAAGCAGTTTCAGCTCGTTGCAGGTGTGTACAGGCGGAACTCCGTATTTGTTCTCAAGGTTGTTGTCCAGTATTTTCCAGAAAGTTTCTATGTCTTCACTTTCTCTTATTTCAATCCCGGTAGCCTTAGCCTTTTTCATGCAGCGTCTGCGCAGCTCGCCGAATTTAAGTTTGTTGCCGAGAACTATTGTCGACGATATGTCGCGTCCTGTTATTCTGGCGTGGCATACGTTCGTTATTGCGTAAAGGTCTTCTTCTGCCGGAAGGGTGAAGTATATCCACGGAGCCGGTTTATACACGATTTTCCTGATACCTTTTTCCTTCAGGTATGCGTTTGTCTCTTCAAAAATATGGCATACGTCAGCAGTCTTGCATTTGCTGTCTGTAATCAGTCCGCCGTATGTAAGTCCCTTGTGTGAGTAGAAAGTATCGTCAATAATGTTTCCGGGCAAAACTGCCGATAGCTTGTTTTTCCTGTAAAACATTAGTGAAAAGTCATGAAATCTGTCCGAATGATACTCCATGTAGTTTCGGTTTGTCAGGAATGTTCCGTTCTTTGAGTCGGTTATAAAATCATTCCATTCCTCTTTCTGACTTTCCGTGTATCTTTTTATTTCATACATTTCACATATTCCTTAAAGTCATCATACTCCCTGATGTAGTCCTCTTCCTCAAATTTCTCTGAAGCGATGACAAGACACACTGCGCCTGACGAGAAGTCGTCCAGTGTGCGCCAGGTGTTTGTGTCGATGAAAAGTCCCTGATAAGGGTGGTTCAGCAGGTAGGTGTGTTTCTCCTTACCGTCGTCAAGTGTTACGGTAAAGCTTCCGCTTACAGCCACAAGCAGCTCCTTGCACTCTTTGTGTGCGTGTCCTCCGCGGTGCTCGCCGCCCGGCACATCGTACACCCAGTAGACACGCTTGATGTCGAATGGCACATGGTTTTCTCCTTCTGCCACTGTGAGGTTGCCCCTTGGGTCAAATATTTTCGGGAGGTCTATTATCTTATTCATATTAATGATTCTAAGGTTTTAGGTCTGTTTTCTTATATATAATAAGGCGATGGGGCATGGATTCTGTCCTTGCCCCGTCGCTTTATGCTTTTACCTTTTTTATTTTATCACTGTCGCAGCCAGTCGTTTAGCCTTGTCTCTCAGTGCTGTTGTGTCGGCATCGGTGTCGCCGTAGCATAACACAACGCCCATGCGTCTGTTTACGTGCTGCTCCTGTTTTCCGAATATGCGCAGGCGGGTGTAGTCCTCTTTCAGCACGTCTGTCATGTTGTATTCAGGTTCGTGGTGAGCCTCTTCTTTTGCCAGTACCACTGCGCTTGCGCCTGCATGTTCGAGGTGTATTGCCGGAATAGGCAGTCCCATTACGGCGCGGAAGTGCAGCTCAAACTCGTTCAGGTTGAGCGTATGGCCCAGAGTTACCATACCTGTGTCGTGCGGACGCGGTGACAGTTCTGAGAAAATAACGCCCTTGTCCTTGCTCAGGAAGAACTCAACACCCCATATTCCGGCACCTGTCAGAGCCTTGGTTACGGCGTCTGCCATGCGCTCTGCCTCTTTCAGGTCTTTCTCGCTCAGAGCGAAGGGCTGCCAGCTCTCGCGGTAGTCGCCGCTCTTCTGCACGTGGCCTATCGGCGGACAGAACAGTGTCGGGCCGTTCTTCTGGGTTACTGTCAGCAGTGTGAACTCGCTCTCAAAGTGTATAAACTCCTCGATTATTATCTCCTTCACGTCGCCGCGGCTGCCTTCCATTGCGGCGTTGAATGCTGTCTCAAGCTCGTCGGCCGATTTTACTACGCTCTGTCCGTGGCCTGATGATGACATCAGCGGTTTGATTACGCAGGGGAAACCTATCTCCTTTGAGTGTTCTTTCAGCTCGTCGAGAGTCTTTGCGTAGAAATATTTTGCTGTCTTCAGACCCAGTTCCTTGGCTGCCAGGTCGCGTATGGCTTTGCGGTTCATGGTGTAGTTCACGGCGCGTGCGCTCGGAACTACCTGTATTCCTTCCTTCTCGAAGTCGAAAAGTCTTTCCGTGCGTATTGCCTCGATTTCCGGGACAATAATGTCGGGGTGATGTTTCTCTACAACAGCGGTCAGCGCGTCGCCGTCGAGCATGCTGAATACCTCACACTCGTCAGCCACCTGCATTGCAGGGGCGTTTGCATAGCGGTCGCATGCTATTACATATTGTCCGGCGCGTTTTGCCGCGATTACGAATTCCTTGCCCAGTTCTCCTGAGCCTAACAATAATATTTTCTTCATTTCTGTTCAGTTTGTCTTATCTCGATATTGCAGCCTTCCTGCGTGCTGTCTGTGCCTTATGCCGGTCTGCCGTCATTCGGCTGGCCTGTCTATCAGCTGTTTCACCATCTGCCATTCGGGCGATACAGCCATCTTCCTAAGGTTGGCTTCTATTATTTTCTGCATTGTCGCGGTGCTTACGTTGCGCTCGCGTGCTATGTCCTCAAGCGGTTTCACGTCGTTGCCGAACAGTCCGTAATACTGTTGCAGCATGTCTTCCTCGCTGGCGTAGACCAGGTGCATTATGTGCTTTATGTAGTGTTCCACCTTCTCGCTTACGCATCCGGGCTCCTGCCCCAGGCGTATCAGGAAGTCTTGCAGTTCTTGCGACAGTGCGTCCATAGTGTTGCTCTTCTCCTTGTTTCTTATATATATAACTCGTTAATTGCTCAAAAATTGTGTTCCGTGCATTTTCTCGGGTCAGCCAGAGTTATCACTTCCAGGTCTTTGAATGTGCTTCCGTCTATCGTCAGCCTTACCAGTGTCCTGTCCTTGTGCCATCCTTGCAGACCGGCCGCGCCCGGGTTTATGTGCAGCAGGTTGAGCGTCTTGTCATATTTCACTTTCAGTATGTGCGAGTGTCCGCTTATGAACAGCTGTGGCGGCGACGCGTATATCCGTGCCCTTATGCTTGCGTCGTAGTTGCCCGGATAGCCGCCTATGTGTTTCATCAGCACGTCGGTGTCCTCGCATTTCCATCTCAGCAGTTCGGGATACATCAGCCTCAGGTCGCCTCCGTCGCAGTTTCCGCATACCGCTCTGAACATGCGGAACTCCGCCAGACGTGCCGCAACCTCTGTCGAGCCGATGTCGCCTGCGTGCCATATCTCGTCGCACGGCTCGAAGTAGTGCAGGTATTTGTCGTCCCAGTATGAGTGGGTGTCGCTTATTATGCCTATTTTTTTCATCTTCTGTCGGTGCTGCCTGTGCCTGCGGTTATTTCTTACTGTCGGCAGCCAGTTTCCTGTTTATGAATTCCTTGATGAAGTCCACCGTGCCTTCCATTCCGAGAATGCTCGAGTTTATGCAGAGATCATACGATGTGCTGTGTCCCCATTCCTTGCCCGTATAGTAGTTGTAGTACGACGAGCGCGACGACTCCTTGTTGTCAATAATCTTCTTCGCCTCTTCTGCGTTGCATCCGTAGCGCTCGCGGATGCGCTCTACACGCTCCTCCAGGTCGGCCGTGATGAACACGCTGACCATGTTGTCAAAGTCGCGCAGCACGTAGTCTGCGCATCTTCCTACGAACACGCACGAGTGTTCTTTTGCGGCCTTGCGTATTGCGTCGCTCTGAAACTGGAACAGACTCTCCTGCGACAGCTTGTTGTTATAGAAGTTGTTGTCCGACACGAACGGTGCGTGCATGTGGAACAACGAGCGGAAGAAACCTCTCTTCTCGTCGTTCTGCTCAAAGAACTTTTCGCTGAATCCGCTCTCCTTTGCGGCGAGGTTGAGCAGCTCCTTGTCGTAGAAATTGCATCCCAGGTCGTCGGCAAGGCGTTTGGCTATATAGAGTCCGCCGCTGCCCAGCTGTCTTCCTACGTTTATAATTATCTTTTTGTCTTCCATATTCATGTTTTTTTGTTTTTGTTTCATGCGCCTGTCAGGTGTCTTCTCCTGCCTTTTTGCCGTTATGCGGCAGACTGCTGCATGTTGTTTTTCTTGACTTTTCTAAGATATTTTGCCAGCATTATGAAAGCCACAACCGACGCTACTGTGTCTGATATAGGCATAGCCGTCCACACACCGTCGACTTTCATTATCGGCGGCAGTATTATCAGCAGCGGCAGCAGGAACAGCATCTGGCGCGAGAGCGACAGGAATATGCTTATCTTGGCCTTGCCTATACACTGGAAGAAGTTTGTTATCACCATCTGGCAGCCTACTATCGGGAACGCCAGCATGTGTATTCTGATACCCTCGATAGCCATGCCGATAAGAGTCTGGTCGGTTGTGAAGAGCCTTGCGCACTGATAGGGGAAGAACTCCGCGATAATGAATCCTGTCGACGTGATTACCGTTGCCGTTATCATAGCCAGCTTCAGCACTCGCTTCAGTCGGTCGTAGCGCTGCGCGCCGTAGTTGTAGCCGGCTATCGGCAGCATGCCCTGGTTCAGACCTATGGTTACCATCACGAAGATGAACGACACCTTGCTCGCTATGCCGTATGCTCCAACGGCAAGGTCGCCGCCGTATTTTGACAGGCCGGCGTTGATGAATATCACTACCACGCAGGCGCACACGTTCATCGCGAAGGGCGAAATTCCTATGCTTACGATGTTTTTCACGATGCTGCTCTTCAGCCTGTATATGCCGCGCTGGAAGTGCAGTATCTCGTTCTGGTTGCTGAACAGTTTCAGCTGCCATACCAGAGCTACCGCCTGCGACAGTATTGTCGCTATGGCCGCGCCCTTGATGCCCATGTTGAGCGGCCAGATGAATATCGGCGCCAGCACGATGTTCAGAATCACAGTCAGTATCGTTGCCGCCATTGCCTGCCTGGGCTTGCTGGCCGCACGCAGCACGGCGTTCATGCCGAGGAATGTCTGTGACACAACGTTGCCCGACATGATTACCAGCATATAGTCGCGTGCGTAGGGTATGGTGTTCTCGCTCGCGCCGAAGAAGTAGAGTATCGGGTCGAGGAAAATGATTGTTATCAGTCCGAACAGAACGCCGACAATCAGGTTCAGCGTGAAGCTGTTGCCGAATATGTTTTCAGCTACGGCATAGTCTTTCTGTCCCAGTTTCACTGATATGCAGGTCGACGAGCCTATACCCACGGCCGCGCCGAAGGCCGCCGAGAGGTTCATCAGCGGGAAGGTTATTGCCAGTCCTGATATTGCCAGAGGGCCTACGCCCTGGCCTATGAAGATACTGTCAATCATGTTGTAGAGCGACGATGCCGTCATCGCCACGATTGCGGGCAAGGCGTATTGAGCCAGCAGTTTGCCCACCGGTTTTGTTCCCAGTTCGAGTGTTGCCTGTTTGTTATCCATATTAAAAATCTACCGTTTTCCGTCTGCAAAGTTACTGCAAGTTGGGTTAAGTGCAAAATAAAAACGGCTGAAACGCCCTTTTTATTTAAACATAGGTGTGTCTTGGCGGCGTTTGCGGCTTCCGTTTGGCTGACTGGCTGCTGTCCGTAACGTCGCTCTCTTACGTTTGTTAAAGTAAAGAGGATGATAGTCCTTTATGTTGGAGAAAAGTCGTGTGGAAAAGTGGAAATATCTTTACCAAGCATAAAAACATTTCCACTTTTGTGTCAGATTAATGAAGCCGATAAATCCGGCATTATGTTTGTAATGTTGTCTGCCGAGTTTACTGATATTTTGGAGGCATGAAGCCACGAAAGCTTTTGTTTCAGCTTATTCTGCCATATACTCATTTTTACCTTTCTTTCCATTTCATTTGATGCGTCAAACTCAACACAGGCTATTACGGTTACTTTCTTCTCGTCGTTAAGTAACAGCTGATTTACCTGGGTGAAGAAATCCCGGTCGTTCGTAGAGAAGCGGGCTGAGCTTGTTGATGTTGCTATGGTGTCTCTTACTTTAATGGCAATACGGCGCATAAGTTCTTCTCCGCTGTCCCGCAACACTTCTCTTGTGCTTCCGTCATTTGTGTGCTTCCGGTAATTCTTTACTTCCACAAAATACAGTCTGTTGTCGTGTATGCCGAGGAAATCCACAGCCTTTGTCGGTTTAAGACATTTTTCAACCTTCTTATGAGCCGTATTCTCGTCATATTTGAATACAGTCCAGTCGGGGTTGAAGCAAAAGTTGATGCCGCTTTCTTGAAATTCATTCATACTCGTTGATAAATTTTTGTTCAAGCTCATAAAAAGCTGCATACTCTTCCAATATCGGATTGTTCTGTATCGTGGCAAGTGTCTCGCCTACTTCCACACTGACAGTTTTCTCCTCTTTATGAAGTCCGAAGAAGCGCGTGTTTATATTTGTATGCTCTTTATATTCCGAGTAAAGCGAGAGGATGTGGGTCAGCAGATAGTCGTGGGTCGCGATAAAGATTTGCAGGCCGCATTTCTGAAGTTCACGGATAAATCCTGCAACTGTCCGTATAAGAGCCGGGTTGAGATTTGATTCCGGCTCATCCCAGAATAAGATTGTCTTATTGTTTATTTCGCCGTTCAGTATAAGATACAGGACTGACGCCAGCTTCCTGAGTCCTTCTGCTACGAGGTGTGCTTCCATCTCTCCTTCGTCGGTCTTTATATAAAACCGGCCGTTCATTTGAAGTACGTTGAATCCAAGTTCTTTTTCCAGCAGGTTTATGGCAGGCTTCAACGGATTGTTTTCCAGATTGCGTAAGACAGGAAGGGCGAGTGAGTGTGCCAGATTGATATAAGTCTGGTCAAATGAGAGTTCACGTTTGCTGCTCAGGCCGATAAAGCCCTCGAACAAAGAGAACATTTCGCGTGGTGGAATGTATATGAACTGACATTCATCCCATTTGTCGTCTTTCTCTATCTTGACAGTCGCTTTTGACGTTGTTGAGAAACTGAATGTGAGTTCCTTTCCGTCAATATATACACTGACGGTTGATTTGCCTGAATCAACATTCTTGTTTACCAGATTGCCTATGAAATCAGGTTTGAAATAGTGGGTTATGTTTTCTGCCAGAATATATTCAAACTGTTCTTTTGAGTTGGTCTGCTTTTGCTGAAACTCATTGCGTGCCTGGAGTACGGAAGCCAGACATTTGAGTACATGGGTTTTCCCAGTTCCGTTTTTGCCGATGAATATGTTTATACCATTGGAAAATGTGAAACTGTTGTCTGTAAAGCCTGTAAAGCCTTGTAATGATATGCTGTTTATCATTGTATTGCCTGTAATGTATAAGTTTGCTACAAATTTACTTCAAAAATAGGAAGATACCAACAGAAATGCACTAAAATGTTTGTTGATATCCATATTGAAATCTTCAGTTTTCCGTCTGCAAAGTTACTGCAAGTTGGGTGAAGTGCAAAATAAAAACGGCTGAAACGCCCTTTTTATTTAAACATAGGTGTGTCTTGGCGGCGTTTCCGTCTGCTTTCTGCCTGCCTTGCGCCGTCGTTTGTTGTGCTTTTTGGCTGCCGTCAGTCGCGTTGTTTTGCGGTGTGGAAACAAAAGAGGGCATTTCGGCCTGCAAAACATGCTCTTTCGCGCTCTGATATGGCCTCTTTTACCGGCTGAAAGGGCATCTTTTGCGCCAGTTCTTGTTTTGTTTTTGTAATACGTTGACAGTCAGACAGTTGGCTGTTTGTCGTGCCGCCTCTTGCGTTGTGTTGCTTTACTTGCGTTCTGCTTTGTCCGTTTTGTCGTTGTTTGTGTCTTGTTTTTTCTGAATTATGTCCTGTCGTGCTTGTCCTGTTGTCGTTTGCTGTGCTTCACAGACGTTTCATTTCTTTGTATTAAATTGTTCATTTAATCTTAAATTTAGTATTCTTTACGCACTATTTCTATATAAAAACGGCACAATTTAACTAAAAGTCATAAAATAAATGTTAACAAGCTTTAAACAAAAGGACTTTATTAAATATGTTTATGTCTTATGTAACCCGTTGGCGGAATTAAATTAGCGCATATTTAACTCTACCAATGGGTCTCTCAT
>CABUHE010000044.1 GCA_902491375.1 uncultured Prevotella sp. | reverse complement strand
AAATATCTCATTCCCACAACTTTTTCAATCGTTTTCTTATACCGAACTCACGTATTATTACAAATCTGTATGCAGTTCACGCGTATTCAATTTTATGACCGGTACAACAACATTACGTCTAAAAATGCTAAATGGTAAACCGACAGGCGATGTAAAAGGAAACTTTTGTGGAGAAATTCTGTCCGGTCATTACGACAACAATGGCTATCCTGACGGTTTATGGTCAATGGACAGAACAAAAACGGGACTTTGCCGTAAGGATTATGAGATTTGGGAACATGGAGAGTGCAAGGAATCTTACTCTATTGACGAATCAACCGGAGAAAAGACAAGGAACAGAAATCAGCTAACAAATCTTGTCATGAATATTATATACAAAGAGGGCTCTCACCTTGAACATCTCACAAACAAGAAATATCATACAAAACACGACATAGCATCTTAAAATATTGTACAAAATAACAAACAAAACCCGAATCGCCCATTATACGACAAAGAAAATTTTTCATTGACATTTTACCAATAATCATTACACGCCAAGTGGTCGGTTCGGGTTAAAATAACTATAATATTAAGGTAAAAGGAAATCAACACAAGTAAAATCACATATGCGGATTAGTCTGTATTTATTATAAAACAAAAAATCCGCGCATCTGAACGGCTGGGACAAACAGCCTTCACAAATGTTATCCGTGACGGAATCAATTATATATTTTTATTAAACATCTCATAACTAAAATTGTTTTAAAGGATCGAGCCTGTGAAGGTAAGATCCTTTATTCTATTTTTAAGTCTTCAGTACAAAAAAAATATCGACAAACAAACGTTTTCAAGCTTATCATATACGAATTTTACAAATGGGTTAAATAGCATTAATTCAATAATAAATCAGGCAAAAGCATAGCACGTATGGATTTTTTTTGCTAAATTTGCACGCAATAAATTTCTAAGTAATATATGTCATCATTTGTTGCAGATAAAATTGTAATGGACGGTCTTACATTTGACGACGTCCTTTTAATCCCAGCTTATTCAGAAGTACTGCCTAAAACGGTAGAGTTGAAAACCAGGTTCTCGCGCAACATCGGGTTGAACATACCTTTTGTAACAGCAGCTATGGACACAGTTACCGAATCGGCTATGGCCATCGCGATAGCCCGTGAAGGTGGTATCGGCGTAATACACAAAAACATGTCGATAGAAGAGCAGGCACGTCAGGTGGCAATTGTCAAGCGTGCTGAAAACGGTATGATATACGACCCAGTTACAATACGCCGTGGCTCAACCGTACAGGATGCGCTCAACATGATGGCCGAATATCACATTGGAGGAATACCTGTCGTTGACGATGAGAACCATCTTGTAGGTATCGTAACAAACCGTGACCTCCGTTTTGAGCGCCGTCTTGACCGCAAGATTGACGAAGTTATGACAAGAGAACATCTTGTCACTACCCACATCCGTACCGATCTTACTGATGCTGCTCAAATATTGCAGGAGAATAAGATCGAGAAGTTGCCCGTTGTTGACAGCGACAACAAGCTCGTAGGCCTTATTACATATAAAGATATTACTAAGGCTAAGGACAAACCTATCGCATGTAAAGATGATAAAGGACGTCTTCGCGTTGCAGCCGGAGTAGGCGTAACCGTAGACACGCTCGACCGTATGCAGGCCCTTGTAGATGCAAATGCAGACGCAATCGTAATAGATACGGCTCACGGCCATTCTAAAGGAGTGATTGACAAACTGCGTGAAGCAAAGAACGCATTCCCGAATGTTGATATCGTTGTCGGCAACGTTGCAACAGGCGCAGCAGCTAAAATGCTCGTTGAAAACGGAGCTGACGCCATCAAGGTAGGTATCGGACCGGGCAGTATCTGCACGACACGTGTTGTCGCAGGTGTAGGCGTACCGCAGCTCAGCGCTGTTTACGACGTCGCTTGCGCACTCAAAGATACAAATGTACCTCTCATTGCTGATGGCGGATTGCGCTATTCTGGCGATATAGTCAAGGCTCTTGCTGCTGGTGGCAACTGCGTAATGATAGGTTCACTCGTCGCAGGTACAGAGGAAAGTCCAGGCGACACAATCATCTTTAACGGCCGTAAGTTCAAGAGCTACCGTGGTATGGGTAGCCTCGAAGCTATGGAGAACGGTTCAAAAGACCGCTACTTCCAGGCAGACACTAAGGACGTTAAGAAACTCGTGCCGGAAGGTATTGCAGGACGCGTTCCTTACAAAGGCACAGTACAAGAGGTTGTATATCAGCTCGTTGGTGGTTTGCGCTCAGGTATGGGTTATTGTGGTGCTAAAGACATTGACACACTTCATAACGCTAAGTTTGTACGTATAACAAATGCCGGTGTACTTGAGAGCCATCCGCACGACATCACTATAACAAGCGAGGCTCCAAACTATTCACGTCACGAATAAACGATACGTGGAATTAAAGCTGATACGGGCTAAATGAACGCTGAACAGAATCTTTAGATAGAAAAATGAAATCAATAAATATTATCGTGGCCATGCTTCTTTGCGGAAGCATGGCTTATGCTCAACAGGCAGATCCTGTCGTTATGAAAATCAACGGCAAACCTATAGCGCGTTCCGAATTTGAATACTCTTACAACAAAAACAATTCGGAAGATGTGATAGACAAAAAGACAGTTAATGAATATGTTGACTTATTTGTCAATTACAAATTAAAAGTGGCTGCCGCAATTGACGCAAGACTTGATACACTAAGCTCATTCAAAAATGAGTTTGCTATGTATCGCGACCAGGAAGTGCGTCCGTCATTTGTAGACAGCACTAGCCTTCTGAACGAAGCACGAGACATTTATAACAGAACTAAAGAACACATCGGACCGCGTGGCCTTATCAAACCAGCCCACATTCTGATATACGTGGAACAGAAAGCCCCGACTGCAAAATATGAAGAGGCAAGACAAAGAGCTGACTCTTTGTATCAGGTACTGAAAAACGGAGCAGATTTCGCTGAACTTGCACGCAAATATTCACAAGACCCAGGATCGGCTAAAAATGGCGGTGAACTGCCATGGATACAACCGGGACAGACGCTGAAAGAATTTGAAGACGCAGCTTACGCTTTACAGCCAGGCGAGATGAGCGGAGTTGTAAAGTCACCTGTCGGATTCCATATCATACTTATGAAAGAACGCAAGCAGCTTGAGCCGTTTGACACACTGAAAAACAGTATACTGCGTTTCATTGACGCACGGGGACTACGCGAACAGATCATAAACAAGAAGATTGATGAAATTGTAAAGTCTTCTGACGGTAAACTTACAAAAGAAGACGTTATTAACAATAAGATGAAAGAGCTTGAAGCCAAAGACCCATCTTTAAAATATCTCATACAAGAATATCACGACGGACTTCTGCTGTATGAAATCAGCAACCGTACAATTTGGGAAAAGGCTGCAAACGATGAGAAAGGACTTGAAGAATACTTCAAGAAAAACAAGAAAAAATACTACTGGGACGAACCGAGATACAAAGGCATGGTTTACCATGTTAAGCAGAAAGACGATGTGAAAGCCGTACGCGACTGCGTGAAAGATCTACCATTCAACAAATGGGCGGAAGTATTACGCTCAACTTTCAATAACGACTCTATTCTTAGAATACGTGTTGAGAAAGGCGTATTCAAAGAAGGCGATAATGCATTCATCGACAAGATGGTGTTCAAGAAAGACACGACTGTCAACCAGTTGAAAGACTTCCCCATAGACGCCGTATACGGCAAACTGCTAAAGAAAAAGCCTGATGACTATACGGACGTAAAAGGACTTGTAACAGCGGACTATCAGGAAATGCTTGAAGAGCAGTGGATAACTGAACTTCGAAAAAAATATCCAGTCGAAATCAATTACGAAGTGTTGAAGACAGTAAACAATCATAGCAAATAAAACATGAAATTAAAGGGCAAAACAGCTTTGTGGCTAATGGCTTCTTTGGTCTTCTTTACAGGAGTCAGAGCCAGCTCAACCGGCAGCAGCGATGACGCAAAAAACGCACCGGATACAGCAAAAGTTGACTCTGTTGACCAAGCCACACCCAATGAGGCAAGCATAATAGACGAGGTAATCTGGGTAGTCGGTGACGAGCCTATCCTGCTGTCAGACGTTGAGAACACAAGGTTGCAAGGCGAGATAGAAGGCGTTAAGTGGGATGGCAATCCTGACTGTATCATACCTGAACAGTTAGCAATACAGAAACTCTTTCTGCACCAGGCTGCAATCGACAGTGTAGAAGTAAGCGAGTCTGAAGTTGCTCAGAAAGTTGAGGATCAGATTAACTACTGGATTCAGCTGACGGGCGGAAGCAAGGAGAAGCTCGAAGAATATAAAAACATGAGTCTCACTGAGTTGCGTCAGTCTATCCACGACGACCTTAGAGACCGTCTGCTCATCGAACGCGAGCGCCAGCAACTGGTTGAGAATATAGCTGTAACACCTGCTGACGTGCGTCGCTATTTCAGCACAATGCCTGAAGACAGTCTGCCTATCATACCTACCGAGGTTGAAGTTCAGATAATAACACGTACTCCGAAAGTATCACAAAAGGAAATAGACCGCATTAAGAACGAACTTCGTGAATACACAGAGCGTGTTACAAAAGGTGAGACATCATTCGCCACACTTGCACGTCTGTATTCAGAAGATCCGGGAACTGCGCGACAAGGAGGAGAGTTTCAGGACTATGTAGGCCGTGGTATGCTCGATCCTAATTTTGCCAACGTCGCATTCAATCTTACTGACCCTAATAAAATATCTAAGATTGTAGAAACAGAATTCGGTTACCATATTATCCAGCTTATCGACAAACGCGGTGACAAGATAAAGGTGCGCCATATATTGAGAGTACCTAAAGTATCAGGAGACGCCATCAAACTGGCAGAAGAGCAGCTTGATACAATCGCCAATGAAATACGCAGCGGCAAATACTCGTTTGAAGAAGCTGCCACATTCGTTTCTGACGATAAAGATACGCGCAACAATAAAGGACTGATGGCCAATATGAGCAATGATGGCCGTATGACAAGTAAGTTCCAGATGCGCAACTTGCCTTCTGAAATAGCTAAAGTTGTAGACACACTAAAAGTCGGTCAGATTTCAGCTCCATTCAACATGATAAGCGAGAAGAATGGAAAGACAATCTGCGCAATCGTAAAACTTAAGAGTCGTACAGATACACACAGAGCTACTATAACAGAAGACTATCAGGCAATGAAGGATATCGTACTTGAAAAACGCAGAAAGGACTTCATTGACGACTGGATTCGCAAAAAGATAAAGACAACTTATGTGCGAATAAACGACCGATACAAGAATTGTGATTTCCAATACGAAGGTTGGGTTAAATGACGATAAAAGAAATTTTCCAGAATATATTTCGCGGGCATAGGATTCTCATCATGGTTATCCTATGCCTGTTTGGCCTTAGCATGGTGCAGTCGCATCAGGCACCTAAAAAGAAACGCAGAGCAAAGACCGACGAGCGCATCTATCTTATTCATGCTGACCGTCTCAGGTTCGATCAATATAGTAACAATCCTGAAGCACAGATTCTGAACGGCAACGTTGCTTTCAGACACAAAGGCGCAAAACTATATTGTGACAGCGCATACTTCTATCAGGCTTCAAACTCATTCCGTGCCTTCGGCCACGTCAAGATGTACCAAGGCGATACTCTTTCGCTATTCAGCGACTACGCTTATTACGACGGCAATGACCAGATGGCAGAGGCACGCCACAATGTAATACTTACACACAGAAAGACAAAACTATACACCGACAGTCTTAACTACGACCGTCTTTACGGCATAGGCTACTTTTTTGAAGGCGGAAAGATGATTGACAAGCAGAATGTACTTGTATCAGACTGGGGCGAATACGACACAGAGACAAGAAAGGCCGTATTCAACTACAATGTGAACCTGAAAAATCCGAAATTCGTACTTACTACTGATACTCTTCACTACGATACAAGAACCTCTATGGCCAACATTGTAGGTCCGTCGAAAATCATATCAGGCAAAAGTATCATCCACACTTCACAGGGCTTTTATGACACAAACCGTGAGAAAGCCAGACTTTACGGACGCTCAACTCTTACAAATAACGGCAAGACTCTTACTGCTGACAGCCTTTTCCACAATGAGAAGACAAAGATCAGCCAGGGCTTCAGTCACGTTGTCTACAACGATACTGTAAACAAGAACCAGATGACAAGCAACTACTTCTGGTACAACGACAACACAGGCTTTGCCTTTGCTACTGACAGTGCCGTACTTAAAGAATACTCACAGGGCGACACACTTTTTGTCCACTCAGACACAATGAAAGTGTACACATTCAATCTGAATACCGACTCAGTTTACCGCAAAGCTCACTGCTACAACAGAGTCAGGGCATTCCGTACAGATGTACAGGCTGTGTGCGACTCACTCGTCTACAACACCAAGGATTCGTGTCTTACCATGTATAAGGACCCTATAACATGGAACGCCAACCGGCAGTTGCTCGGTGAAGTTATAGAAGTTTACATGAAAGATTCAACTATTGACCGTGCGCACGTCATCAACCAGGCACTTTCAGTAGAACAGATTCCTAACGACACTACACGCTACAACCAGATAGCCTCACGCGAAATGTTCGGCTACTTCAATAAAGGTGAAATAAACAAGACTGAAGCCATAGGCAACGTGCAGTGCATATACTACATGCAGGACGACAAGGACAGCTCGCTCATTAGCATGACTTATCTTGAGACTGATACAATGCGTATGTTCCTGCAAAACAGAAAGCTACAAACAATATGGACTTGTAAGCAGAACAGCATAATGTATCCGATAACACAAATACCGCCAGACAAAAAGGAATTGCCGACATTCGCATGGTTTGACTACATCCGCCCGACTGATAAATACGACATTTTCGTATGGCGCGGCAAAGCCAAAGGCACTGAGCTTAAGAACATTAAGCGACGCTCAGCACCGTTACAGTTCATAAATCAGGACGGAACTGTAAGCGACAAAGAATCAGCTGACGACAATCCGGCAAACAGTAAGACTAAGCCTGAGGAAAAGAAAGCTGATGCCACAACAGCTGTAAACGGTAAAGAACAACAGAAGGAGAAGAAATAAATGGGACTGTTCGACCTTAAGAAACCACGCGGTTTCCACCATGAATACATCTATGCCGACAAACGCAAAGAACGGCTCAAGGACATTGAAGACAGAGCCAGAGCCGAACTTGGCATGAATGAACGTAATCAGGCTGAATATTCAGGGCAACATGAAAGAATAAGAGGGCTGTTTTTTGACGCCACCAAGCATGTGCGCCGCCGTAGAGAGCGGAAACTTGCAGGAGGCTTTATTCTCAGTTACGGTGTAATCATAGTTCTTCTTATTTTGCTGATTGCAATATGGAAGATACTGATTACAATGTAACTTACCAGCAAGGCCACAAAGAAAAGATGTGGCTGAAGATTCAACATATTACTATTTTTTGAGGTAAAAGAAAAACTTATGAGCGACATCATACAACTTCTGCCCGACTCAGTAGCCAATCAGATAGCCGCGGGCGAAGTAATTCAGCGTCCTGCGTCAGTAATAAAAGAGCTTGTCGAAAACTCAATCGACGCAGGTGCGACAACCATAAACATACTTGTAATCGACGCAGGCCGTACTTCAATACAGGTAATCGACAATGGCTGCGGTATGTCTGAAACCGATGCACGAATGGCCTTTGAACGCCACGCAACATCAAAGATACGTCAGGCTGACGACCTTTTCTCACTCCACACAATGGGATTCCGAGGCGAGGCACTCGCATCGATAGCAGCTGTAGCCCAAGTTGAGCTGCGCACAAGGACAGCAGCCGACGAAATTGGCACACACATATCGATGGCTGCGTCAAAGATAACTTCACAAGAACCTGTTTCGTGTCCTGTCGGGAGCAATTTTTCTGTTGAGAACATATTCTATAACGTACCGGCAAGACGTAAGTTTCTGAAATCAAACTCAACCGAACTCAACAACATACTGACTGCATTCGAGCGCATCGCACTTGTATATCCGAAGACAAACTTCACATTCCACAACAACGGCGTAGAAACATTCAACCTTAGAAGCGGAAGCACACGTCAGCGCATTGTCGACATATTCGGCAAAAAAATAAACCAAGACCTGCTGCCAATAGGCGTTGAAACAACTGTATGCAAAATCTCAGGATTTACTGGCAAGCCTGAGTCAGCACATAAGAAAGGCGCACGTCAGTATTTCTTTGTGAACGGACGTTTTATGAAGCACCCATACTTCCACAAAGCCGTAATGAGTGCCTACGATCGTCTTATTCCACAAGGCGAACAGATTTCATACTTCATTTACTTCGAAATAAATCCTGAAGACATTGACGTAAATATTCACCCGACTAAGACCGAAATAAAATTTGAGAATGAGCAGACTGTATGGCAAATACTCCATGCTGCCGTAAAAGACGCTATCGGACGCTTCAACGACGTGCCTTCAATCGACTTCGATACAGAAGGGCGGCCAGATATTCCGGTATTCAATCCAGCGTCTGATCAGCCTACATCATCACCCAAAATAAGTCTTAACCCGACATACAACCCTTTCAAAGCGACAGGCTCTAGCTTCAGCTCACATCGTGAATCAGTTCCGTCTGCATGGGATAAGCTTTATGAAGGTCTGCAACAGCAGGACGAAACCGCTGACATAATGCCAGAAGAAAAAGAAAGCGACATATTCACGTCAAGCGTAGACAACAGCCAGCCGAGCATCATCGATGAGAAATCGCCTGCCCACTATCAGTATAAGGGCAAATATATAATGACCGCCATAAAGTCGGGCCTGCTCATAATCGACCAGCACCGTGCCCACATTCGCATTCTGTTTGACAAATATCTTGCCCAGATAGAGGGCAAAACGGGCAAGTCGCAACAGATGCTGTTCCCGGAAATGGTGCAGTTCACACCGTCTGAAACAGTAATCCTGCAACAGATAATGCCCGACCTTGAAAAGCTCGGCTTCGAACTCACCCCGCTTGGTGGCGGCAGCTATTCAATTAATGGCGTACCAGCCGGACTCGACGGAGTAAATTATGTTAAACTACTGAAAGAAATGGTCGGCGAAGAAAAAGAGAACGGCAAGACCATAACTGACGGCATAAACAACCGTCTGGCACTACAGATGGCACGAAGCGCAGCTATACCTTACGGACAAGTGCTTAACAATGAAGAGATGGGAAATATCGTAAACCAGCTGTTCACATCTACAAACATAAACTATGCTCCCGACGGCAAAAAGATAGTTGAAACCATGAGACAGGAGGACATAGAACGGCTCTTCGACTGACTATATAGTGCCAATAATGCAAAAGACGCCTAATTGATTTGCAATAAACGTCATGTTATTACATGATAAAAGGTGGCATATCGTTTTGTCTTACAATATGTCACCTTTTACTCTGTACAATAATCAACAATTATAAAATTACACAATTAGTAGTTTTACTGATAATCACCAATTACCCGACAGACACTAAAAAGGCTCTACAAGCAAACAATCACCTCCCATATCTCCCATTCCTCCCATATCTCCCATCCACACCCGCAGACACACAAAAAAAAGAGTCCCGCAGGAAAATCATCCTGCAGGACCCTCACTCTCAAAAAAGGCGGCCTCCTACTCTCCCGCATCGCATTGCAGTACCATCGGCGCA
>CABUHE010000043.1 GCA_902491375.1 uncultured Prevotella sp. | reverse complement strand
TATAAAGGTACTAAAAATATTCCATTCCCAAAACTTTTTTAATGGTTTTCTTATGCCGAACTCACGTTAAATTAAATTCTTGAAATAAAAAGAGACTTTCCGATGTTTATATTCCTTTTTAAGAAGTTTATATACATTATTAAAAATCCGCTGACAGATTAGTTTTAGATCTGCCAGCGGATTTGATGATTTTTTATATGATTACTAAATTGTCTAATTTAATCCTTGATATTTGGCTCTTCGAGTCCGTATCCGTTCTTCTTGTCGACAATTTTGAGGACAAATCCGAGAATGAGTGCAGCAACGCCAAGACATGCAAGCATTACAAGCGGTGCAGTATAATCATAGGATACTGCTGCTTCCTGGGGAGTTATAAGACCATTCTTCAAGTCAGAAACCAGCTGTGGATTTGTCTTATCAAGAACTTTACCGATAAGCAACGGGAACAGCCACAGACCGATGTTCTGAATCCAGAAAATCAGAGCGTATGCACTACCGATAATTTTTGCATCAACAAGTTTAGGAACACTTGGCCACAATGAAGCAGGAACCAATGAGAAACTTGCTCCCAGAACTAAGATTGTGATATAAGCAACAATTATACCACCAACAGCATTGCCTTTGAACATAGGCAGAATGAAAGCAAATGTAAGGTGGCATGCTATTAGAAGCAAAGAGCCAATGACCAACATAGAGGCAGCTTTACCCTTGTGATCAACATAATTACCAAGAATCGGAGTTATTCCGACAGCCAATAATGGGAATACAGCAAATACTGTCTCAGCGCTCTGACGCATGTAGCCCATATAGCAAAATATTACTAACGCAACGATTGCCAGTATCTGCATAAAAGTACGCATACTTTTGCTTTTTGAGAAGTTACTTGCAAATGCAGCAGCTGCCACAACGAGCATAATTATATATTGAATAACAGTTACCGTGTTTCCAGCCCAAAATGAATCTGGTGAAAGTTGTGTAAAGGTCAGGTTGCACTGAAGCATATTGACTGCATATTTCTGGAATGGGAAGATTGCAGAATAATAAAGTACGCACAGCAGTGCAACAAGCCAGAAACCGCTGCTCTTCAAAATATTACCGATATCACTTACTTTGAACGGATCGTCTTTTTCTTCAGCTTCACCTGTCTGAGCGTCGAGTTTCTTATCCATGAAGAAGTAAACGATGAACATAATAAGCGCAATCATCAATAGTACAACACCAAATGCTACTGAACGTGAAACATCAATGTCACCTCCGAGCTTTGCAAATACAGGAGAGAAAATCATACAAGTTGCAACGCCAAGACGTGCCAAAGCCATCTCAGATCCCATAGCCAGCGCCATTTCATGTCCTTTAAACCATTTTACTATACCTCTGGAAACCATTATGCCTGCCATTTCTACACCGCAACCGAAAATCATAAAACCGATTGCTGCAAACTTAGCAGATGCAGGCATACCAAGATAAAATGGAGAAATTCCTAATTCATCAAATCCAGGAATATAGTTCAGATTATTGTTGAACCATGTCTCAAGGCTACTGCCAATAAACATCTCGGTAACAGCATACCAATTAATTGTTGCTCCAACGAGCATAACTGCTCCGGAAAGCACAGCTGTAAAACGTACTCCCATCTTGTCGAGGATTATACCCGCAAAGATGAGGAAGAAAACGAATACATTTAAGAATGTTTCAGAACCCTGCATTGTTCCGAATGCAGTAGAGTCCCAACCGCGTGTTGACTGCATCAGGTCTTTAATCGGTGAAAGAATGTCCATAAAGATATATGAACAGAACATCGCAAATGCCAGGAAGAACAGCACCATCCATCTTGTGGCTGCTGAGTCACGTAGTGTCTTTTGTATTTTTTCTGTCATGATTTATATTATTTTAATTTCACATTATATAAATATGCGGAAAAAGTTAAAGACAATGGCGTTACACTGCTTATTTGTATGATACGGATATTATCACAAAATATTATTTCAGCTATTGTCTTTAACTAATTCCGACGTAAATCAGAAATTTATTTCTTCAACCATCTGTCAAGCCAGTTGAAGAATGTACGTTGCCACAATATTCCATTCTGTGGTTTAAGTACCCAGTGGTTTTCGTCCGGGAACAAGAGCAGCTCTGCCGGTATTCCTCTCATTCTTGCAGCGTTGAATGCTCCCATTCCTTGATTTGCATTGATACGATAATCCTTTTCACCGTGAATACAGAGAATAGGAGTATCCCACTTATCAACAAACTTGTGTGGAGAGTTCACGTAAGTTCTCTTTGCATTTTCAGTCTGATCTTTATTCCAAAAAGCATCGTCGTATTCCCAGTTGCTAAACCATGCTTCTTCTGTGTCAGTGTACATCGATTCAAGATTGAAAGCACCATCATGAGCAATGAAACACTTGAAACGCTTATCATGATGTCCAGCAAGATAATATACACTGAATCCGCCAAAGCTAGCACCGACTGCACCAAGTCTGTCTTTATCAACAAATGGCAGATTCTTACATGCATCATCTATTGCCGTTAAGTAATCTTTCATGCATTGTCCGGTCCAGTCGCCAGATATTTCTTCATTCCATTCGCTACCAAATCCAGGCAATCCACGTCTGTTAGGAGCGATTACAACATATCCGTTTGCAGCCATTATCTGCATATTCCAGCGATAACTCCAAAACTGTGAAACTGGACTTTGCGGGCCTCCTTCACAGAACAACAATGTAGGATACTTTTTGGTTTCATCAAAATGTGAAGGCAGTACAATCCAGTAAAGCATATCCTTTCCGTCAGTTGTCTTTACCCAGCGTTGCTGAATCTTACCAAATGTCATTTGGTCGTACAGATGCTTATTCTCAAATGTAATCTGCTCAACCTTTGACTCTTTTGCTTTTTTGCTTGGCTTAATTACATAAAGTTCAGAAGCTTGTGACATACTGTGTCTTTCAGCAAGCAGTCTTTTGCCATCATTCAACAACTGAACAGAACCATAATCATTCCAACCATCTGTCAGTTGCTTTACCTCACCTTTAAGGTTAGTTTGGTAGATATTCTCACAACCATGCCAAACGCCCAATAGATAAAGAGTATTAGAATCATCTCCCCAACAGAATGCATCAACATTTGTATCCAAAGATTCAGTTACGTAAGTCTTTTGTCCTGATTTGATATTATAAATACAAAGACGGTTGCGGTCACTTTCATATCCGTTTCGTGGCATACTTTGCCATGCGATGTATTGTCCATCAGGTGAATATTGAGGATTTGTATCGTAGCCAGGGTTGTTTTTCAAATTTTCTTTTGAATTAACAGCCTGATATTTCATTGACTTTGTAGGATCAATATCCGGCTCTTTATATCCTTCAGGCTTACAGATGTTAACAGTCTTTTTCGTTTCTGTATTGTAAAGATAGATATCTGTGTCTGTAGATATGGCATATTCAACTCCCGTTTTCTTACGTGACGTATAAGCAATTGTTTTTGAGTCAGGACTCCATGCTAACTGTTCTATACCACCAAACGGTTTAACAGGACTCTCATAAGGTTCCCCTTCCATTATATCAACACCTTCAGTGATGCCGTTACCAGTAACATCAGCGAGGAATGGATGAGGAATTGATTCAACATATTCATCCCAATGTCTGTAATTCATATCAGTAATCAGACGTCCTGTGGCCTTTGGCAAGTCAGATGGATTCTTCTTTATAATATCATTATACGGTATTTGCTTTATTAACAACACCTTCTTCTCATCAGGTGAAAATATAAAACCATCAATTCCTGTCTTGTCGTTTGTCAGTTGTCTACGGTCTGTACCGTCTGGATTCATTTGCCATATTTGTCCGTCGCACAGATAAGCTATTTTCATGCCGCCATTAATCCATACAGCATCAGTCTCGCTTTTTGCGCTTGTTGTAAGCATACGGTTGTTTTTACCGTCTGAATCCATAACGTAAATAACTGTATGACTCTTATTTTCTTTAACGCTAAAATAGCTTACCTGATAAACAATCTTTGTTCCATCTGGAGAAGCCTGATAACCGCCTATGCGTCCCATTGCCCAAAGAGCTTCAGGAGTCATAAGATAGCTTTTAAGCGTAATGTTGTTTTTCCCAATAAAATTCACCGTGTTTTGTGCGTTTACAGCATTACATCCAAGAGCCAATGCAACTGCAACCATAAATGTTTTGTTCATAATATTGTGATTTTAATTTAGGGGCAGACAACAAAGCCTGCCCCTATTGGTTACTCTTATTTTCTCGGTTTCGCCTTGTCTTGTTGTTCACGTTGTCTCTTTAGCTCTTCAGCCTGTTTTTGCATAGCTTCGAGTCGTGCAGCGAATCCGCTCATTTTCTGTGGATTATTTTTGTTCTCCTGATAACGTGCCTCAAGTATCTGCAACAGTTTCTCATCGTTTGTTGTTTTACGGAGAGTCCACATTATTGCAGCACTGAAGAACAATGATATGAAATAATAGAAGTTCAATCCGGCAGAATAGTCATTAAACATGAAGAAGAAGAATATAGGCATAAGATATGTCATCCAACGCATCATCTTCATCTGGTCAGCCTGCGCACCTATCATCTGGTCTTTCTGCTGTCTCATTGTAAGAACAGAGTAAAGGACGTTAGCAGCACAGAACAAAATACATGTCAGACTTAAATGGTCACCTATCAGCCAAATGTTCTTATTCCATTCAATTATAGGATCGTATGTTGAAAGGTCACTAATCCATAGGAAACTTTCGCCACGTAACTGTATAGCGTTAGGAACAAAATTGAACATGGCAATCCAGATAGGCATCTGTATCAGCATAGGCAGGCATCCGCTTAATGGACTTACACCATATTTAGAATACATTGCCATCATTGCCTGCTGCTTCTGCATCTGGTCTTCCGGCTTGTTATATTGTTTTGTCGCTTCATCTATTTTCGGTCTCAACACACGCATCTTGGCCGAAGACATATAACTCTTTTTTACCAATGGGTATGTTATGAGTTTAAGCAACAGTGTTATCAGAATAAGTACAAAACCCATATTGATGTTCATTGCCGTCAACCAGTCGAACACATATATTGTGAACCAACGGTTGATTATTCTGAATAACGGCCATCCGAGATAAACAAGACGCTGTAAATCAAGCTCTTTATTGAACGTGCTTTGCTTCTCTACCTTCTTTAACAGATTGAAGTCATTTGGACCGAAATAGAACTCAAGCTCTGTCGGCTTCTTTCCTGTCGGGTCAAAAGATGTTTCCATTTTAGCCGCATAATGCTTTAGATATCCAGAACCTTTCTGTTGTGGAATACTTGTAAGCTGCGCACCTGCGCCTAAATCGTCTTTGGCGATCATCACAGCA
Source organism: uncultured Prevotella sp. (assembly GCA_902491375.1). GTDB lineage: Bacteria > Bacteroidota > Bacteroidia > Bacteroidales > Bacteroidaceae > Prevotella. The sequence continues at coordinate 4,687 of CABUHE010000043.1, read as the reverse complement.
CTGAAGAACTGATTCTTGAATGCTACCCAATCAATTACATCATCAATCTTCTCATCTACCTTTTCGCTTGTCTCACTTAGTTTATCCGTATCACCATCAGTCAAGTGATAGGTCAATGATGAATGCTGATTCTCAAATGTAAATCCCTTTTCCTGCTGACGGCATCTGTCTGTCCACTCTATGTCCATTTTGTCATAGTTAGGTGCAAACATTCCGCTCAAGCCGTTTGAACGCATTGAGAAATGGAGCATATAATCTTTGCCAAGTTTATAGTCCATTACCAATGATTTACCGTTGCCGGCGTCTGCAGTCATTGTAACGGTTGAGTCTGTTACATTTGACGGAACAAAGAACAAATCAGAAGTTATTATATTTGTTTCTTTTCCCGCAAGCATGAACTTTAAAGACTGGTCATTTGAGTCAAACAAAGTAAGGTCTTTATTGCCTCCGTTGTCTTTAAATCCTTTTAATACAGCCTTCTCAACAACGCCGCCCTTTGTGTTAAGCGTCAGTTCTACCTTTGAGTTCTTCAGGACAATCTTCTGCGCCTTACCGTTCAAGGCTCTGTAAAAAGCCTGAGTCGTATCCTGACTCTCCTTTACGGCATTTGCCTGTGCAGCCGATTTCTCAGCTTGCAGCTTTTGTTCCGCTTTTTGTTTGGCTATGGCAGTTATTGAGTCTTGCTTCCTTTGCTGAGCCAGCTCCTCTTCTGACGGTTTTGTATACCAGCTGAAGCCTATCAGAAGTGCGGCAATAAGAACAAAACCTATAATTGTATTCTTATCCATTTTTCAGAAACCTGTATGAATATTATTTATTTTTGTTGTTCTTGTTCTCAATAGCTGTCTTAACAAAGTCGAGGAACAAAGGATGCGGATGCAGTACCGTGCTTGAATATTCCGGATGGAACTGTGTGCCGATATACCATTTCAGACCTGGTATTTCAACAATCTCAACCAAATCACTCTCCGGGTTGCGTCCTACACATTTCATGCCGGCACGCTCATACTCCTGTTCGAAATCGTTATTAAATTCATAACGGTGACGGTGGCGCTCCTGGATATGCTCCTTTTTATATATATTGAACACACGTGAGCCTTGTCTGAGTACGCACTCGTACGCGCCAAGACGCATCGTTCCGCCCATATTGGTAATATTCTTCTGATCCTCCATTATGTCAATAACGTTATGAGATGTCTTCTCATCCATCTCACGGCTGTTGGCATCCTCATAACCCAGAACGTTACGACCGAACTCTATTACCATCATCTGCATACCGAGACAGATTCCGAATGTCGGGATGTCATGTGTACGAGTGTAGTGAGCGGCTACAATCTTGCCTTCAATACCACGCTGTCCGAATCCCGGGCAAATCACGATACCGTCCATGCCTGCAAGTTTTTCTGCGACATTCTGTTCGGTTATCTTCTCGCTGTTTATGAATGTGGCCTTTACCTTATAGTCATTATAAGTTCCGGCCTGCGACAGACTTTCAAGAATACTCTTGTAAGCATCCTGAAGGTCGTATTTGCCTACAAGTCCGATATTCACAATCTCGGTAGCCTTATGTCTGCGCTCAAGGAATGAACGCCACGGGCCTAAGGACGGAGTCTCTCCTATCGGCTCTCCCATCTTCTTGAGGATTGTCTCGTCAAGTTTCTGTTCAAGCATACGTACAGGCACCTCATAGATAGTCGGCATATCCACACTCTGCACAACTGCCTCAAAGTCGACGTTACAGAAGTTAGCGACTTTCTTGCGGATATTATCGCTAAGCTGATGCTCTGTGCGGAGTACGAGAATGTCGGGCTGTATACCTACGCTTTGCAGCTCCTTGACTGAATGCTGTGTAGGCTTTGTCTTGAATTCTTTTGCCGCAGCAAGATATGGAATATATGTAAGATGAACGCAGACAACTCTCTTGCCGAGTTCCCATTTCAACTGACGGATACTCTCAAGGAACGGTTGGCTCTCAATATCGCCGACTGTTCCACCGATTTCTGTTATTACAAAATCATATTTATTCTTCTTGCCAAGCAACATCACGTTGCGCTTTATCTCGTCAGTAATATGAGGAATTACCTGAATGGTCTTTCCGAGATAGTCGCCACGGCGCTCTTTGTCGATTACTGACTTGTATATCCGGCCTGTTGTCAGGTTATTGGCCTTTGTTGTCTGTATTCCTGTAAAACGCTCGTAATGTCCCAGGTCAAGGTCGGCTTCATGTCCGTCCACTGTTACATAGCACTCGCCATGCTCATACGGATTCAATGTACCCGGGTCAATATTAATATACGGGTCGAACTTCTGGATTGTGATGTTGTAGCCTCGGGCTTGAAGAAGCTTACCGATTGACGACGATATGATTCCTTTACCAAGCGAGGAAACCACACCACCTGTGACGAAGATGTATTTTGTTTCTGCCACTGTTATAATGTTTTGATTACTAAAATACTAATATAAAAATATGACGTGCAAAATTAAGAAAAAATGCTGATACACCAAAATTATAATCTCTTTATTAGTGAAAAAACGGAAAACTGTACAGTTGACAAGTTGCTGTGCAAATTACTACGCACGGATATTAATAGACACAAACACATCCAATACTCAATGCGCACATGACTATAAACGTACGCAGGGAAACTGACAGACAACAATCAGAACGACAGATACAAATAAAAAGACGGCCATAATCAAAATTAATTTTAATGGGTGACACATTTATAAAATATAATGCTAACTTTGCAGACTGAAATACATTTACCAGGATGAGATTAAAACCTTTACTTACAATCATACTGTTAGGATTTGTGATTGCCTGTTATTCACAAAGACGCCAGCACTATCGCAATCTTAACCGTATTAATGTTTCAGATACGTCAGTTGTGGCTGCATACATAGACTCGCTGAAGACTTTTAAATTCAGATACGATTCAGCCGCGCGCTACAAAGACAGCCTGGAGCTTCCTGTCGAGGCTGACGGCAGGTATCTTAGATTGTTCTCTCCACTTACGTTTTACTATTCTGTTGCCAAAAGGCTGATGCTGCTTGAAGACGAGGACAGCATGCCTGACGAGCTTGACAACGCAATAGACCGTGCCCTGATGACTGCGTATATACGCCATCCCGAGCATGTAGTCTCTACTGAGGATGAGCTGCGCAAGGCCGGCTCGCTGCATGAAGAGATAACAAAGCCATTGCGCCACAGGGTGGAATATGTAAGGACTGAAGACAGAGTGCCCGATGACGCTCCCGAAGTGCCCTTCTCGATTGTCGTCGAGAAACCCAACTTCTGGACTTTCAGCGGCGACTACTATCTGCAATTCCTACAGAACTTCGTTTCGGATAACTGGTATAAGGGCGGCGAGAGTAACTACTCCATGCTCGCCAGCACCACCCTTCAGGCCAACTACAACAACAAGCAGAAAGTTAAATTCGAGAATAAGCTGGAGCTCAAGCTCGGCTTGCAGACATCGCGGGGCGATTCGCTCCACAAGCTGAAGACATCTGAAGACCTTATAAGGTACACCGGCAAACTGGGACTTCAGGCAACCAAAGACTGGTATTACACATTGCAGCTTATTGCCAACACGCAGTTCATGCGCGGCTACAAGAGCAACGACGCAGCTGTATATTCCGACCTGCTCTCACCGCTGAACATGAACTTCTCTCTTGGTATGAGCTACAACGTAAACGCATTCAACGGCAAGCTGACCGGCTCGATGCAGATGGCGCCGTTTGCATACAACTTTAAATATGTAGGCAGAATCGACCTTGCCACACAATACGGTCTGAAGGAGGGTAAACATTCGCTCAACGACTTCGGTTCTGAGTTCACGTTCGACCTTACGTGGACATTCTCCGAAATGATTAAATGGAAGACCAGGCTTTACGGATATACAACCTATAAGCGAACGGAGCTGGAATGGGAAAACACCATCACATTCCAGTTCAACAAATACATCTCCTCAAACCTGTTCATCTATCCCCGATTTGACGACGGGACATCAAACCGTAACCACGATTTCGGCTACTGGCAGTTCAAGGAATATATGTCAATAGGATTCGCGTACTCGTTCTGAGAAAAGTGAAAAGATAAAAGTGAATAGTGAACAGTGAAAAGGTAAAAGTGAAAAATCCGATGGCTTTGTGGCAGGCTGCATCGGATTTTTCACTTTCTGTTATTTAGTTCTTTCACTATTCACTGTTATCTGTTCACTATTCACTTTTATCTTTTAATTTAAATATTCCCATCGTCATATCCACGTAGCTCGGTGAACTCTATGCCTTGCAGGGCGACGGCAGAGCGTGTACGCTTGCCACCGGAAATAGTGTCTATCGTCTCAGGCTGGAAGTTGATACGTGTAGAGGTTACGTGCGTAGAAGCGACCCAGTCCTCGCGCGTGTCGGCAGGTTTTGAGCTGAAGCCAACCTTAAACGAGCCCAGACCGTCTATCTTAACACGGTTGCCGGCAAGAAGCTGGTCGCGCATCACTTCCGACAGTTCAGTGAGCACGCCCATAACGTCCGACCGCTTCAGCGAGCTGTTGCGCTGTATCAATTCTGCCAGCATATCCGTGTCAACCACTTCATCGGGCACGGCTCTTGCATACCATTTGCCCTTATTCAAACGTGAGTTCGGTATAATAATCTTATGCAATAAGCCTGCTTTTATCAATGATGT
>CABUHE010000042.1 GCA_902491375.1 uncultured Prevotella sp. | reverse complement strand
ACATCATTGATAAAAGCAGGCTTATTGCATAAGATTATTATACCGAACTCACGTTAATATTATGGTTAGCGGCCGGTCAGGCCGGTCGCTAACCTTTCAAAAAAATAGACAACAGGCATAAGCCTGACAAAACCCGCCCGCCGGGACTGTAAACAAAAAGGCGAGGTGCTGACGTTCCGGCACAAAGAGAGGAACAACCGCGGACAACAATGCCGCAAATATTAACGAGACAACACGAGGCACGCACATTATACTCTAATATTAATGTCTGCCCACTAAATAAAGACATAAAGGCTCAAACAGCCGCAGGCAAGGCGAGCCGCTGCGCTGAATAACATCAAGACCGACGCGCAGGCAAGCAGAACACCATCTGCAATATAACTGAGAATAATAAAAAAGAAAAAAATATATGTGTATGAAATATCTTTCTATCAAACGTCTGACGTGGCTATGCGTTGCTGCCCTGTCGGCACCTGTGTTCACATCGTGCGACATGATGACCGAAGACAGAGATGATTGTCCTATGGGGTTGTATCTTAATTTCAAGTACGACTACAACCTCGAGCGTGCCGACATGTTCAACGACCACGTGGGAGCTGTAGACGTCTACGTATTTGACCAGAACGGCAAATACGTCACTATGCAGTCTGAGGCCAACGTAGGAAGCTCCATGCCGTTGGCTGTACCTACATACACAATGAAGATGGACCTCGACCCGGGCAAGTATAAGTTTATAGTGCTTGCCGGACAAAACACATATTCAGAGCAGATGGAGTCAGGACGCGCACGCTTCGTACGCTCTGACCTTACCGCCGGAGACGACATGACAGCACTCGACATAAGGCTTGAAACCACGTCAATGGGCAGCAACATGCTCCTTGTAGACAACAAAGGACTGCCGCTCGACACACTCTGGCACGGCATGGAGACAGAGCCTGTGGAGGTGTTTGCCGAGAAACCGACCTACCACACCATCTCGCTAATGCGCGACACTAAGAAAATAAACATTACGCTGCGCGAACTCGACGACCCTACACAGATGGACGTCGCCAACTATGACATGACAATAACCGACTACAACTCGCACATACTCTGGGACAACTCGCTCGACGAGACCAGCACCGTGGTCTACACTCCTCACGCCACATGGAACACAGACGACCGCACACCGGCATCCGACCATAACGGCGACCAACTCGACGGAGTAGGCAGAATAGCTCATGCCGACTTCATGACATCGCGCATCATGTATCATGACAACGCACAGGACGATGGAATATTATCTATCACCAACAACAAGACCAACACTGAAGTGGTACGCGTGAATCTGCCTGACCTGCTAAGCCGCCTGCGCTCAAGCGAAGAAATATACCAATACTCAGCACAGGAATTTCTTGACCGCGGCTATGACTATCAGCTCGACTTCTTCCTCAAAGGCGACCGCCTGGCTTACGTAAACATCAGCATCAGTGTGCTCGGATGGAGCAAGCGCATACAGTTTGAGGAACTGTGATTGACATGACATAGCTACATTAATCACGAATTTCTATGAACAAAGATATATTACATACGGTCAAAGGCGTTGCGGGATGCTTGCTTATAGCATCTCTCGCGGCTGGCTGCGCACAGGAAGACATCGGCACCGCTCCATCAGAAGGAGGAGGCTTGTTGACATCTTCTTATGTATCGCTCAGCTTCGCCTCACCGCAAGGCACGCTTACGCGCTCAAATCCTACGGGAGGAGAGAACGGCGACGGACTGGAAGAAGGACAAGATTATGAAAACGCAATAACATCAGCAGTGGTGTTCTTTTATCAGGGAGATAATGGAGTTAACAGCGCCGGCAACACGCCTATCGATGCTGCTGTGTTATTTAATAATTTAGGGAACGGAACCGACGGAAGAGGTGACAATGACGGCATCGACCACACATATACTACTTCGCCCCAACAGGTAGACCTCGAAAACGGCACATACAACGTAATCGTAGTGGCAAATCCAGACACAGACTGGTGGACTGGCGAGTCGCTCAAACTCGACGATGTGCGCAATCATATACAGACTACTGCATGGACAGCCTCAGGCTCCGACTATCCAAACTTCGTAATGACATCAGCCGCCGACGCCACGCTTACGCTCAATTCTAACCCGGAGAGCAACCCCGCAAAAGCTACGGTAAACGTAGAGCGCATGGCAGCAAGGCTCGACTATAAGGCCGAAGCGTCTTATCCTTGTACTGACCCGGCATATCCCGGTGCCACTGTAAAGATAACCGGCGCAGCTTTGGTGAACAATCTTACGGAAGGCAGCTATCTGTTGAAGCGCGTGGCCGACGATGTTAACGACACCAACTTGTCTTATCTCGGTGATGAAACTGCTGACGAGAACGGCGTAGCAACAAATTACGTGCTCGACCCGTGGACCACAAATAAAAGTAAAGATCTTTATGGAACATGGTTTATGAGTGGTTCTTCAGACCCCAATTGGTGGGCCACTTATGTTCAGCCGGGCACTCCTGTTTCTGACGGATGGTTGCGTATAGGCTATACCCTCGAGAACACAACGGCAGCCGATGCGGCAGGCAGCCGCTACAGCACAGGCGTTGTGTTCAAGGCAGAGTTTCATCCACAGGGCGTGGCAAATTATCAGGACGGCGCAACATTCTTCGCCTTTGGCGCTCACATCTTCGCGTCAATGGAAGACTTGATGACATACGTATACGGTGCCTACTTTAAAGAGTTTGACACTAAAATCGATGCCTGCACCGACTGGGCAGCATTAAAGACCTTTGCGGCATCGCTGCTCGACAACGACCCGTCAGGCTATAAGTCATTCTTGCAGGGACAAGACCATACGCAAGACTTTACGTCGGTTAAGAAAAGTCTGAAATGGAAAGCGTATATGTCAAATAAATGCGGATATTCGGCAAGTCTTAATAACGGCGTATATTCTGTAACGCTTGACCAAAACAAAGATATATCTACCCGTGAAGCTTTGCAGCCTTACGGAACGCGCACATACGAAGACGCCACATGCTATTACACATGGTGGGTGCGCCACAGCAATGATAATGATGATACAAAGAAGGGCATAATGGAGTATGCCATTGTACGCAACAACATATACAAACTTACAGTCAACAGCATCTATTCGCTCGGAGGCGAAGTGCCCGGAGAGGACGAGAACATCATTCTTGATGTTTACGTAAACGACTGGCTGCTGCTCGACCCGGAGACTCTGCCTATGTGATAAAATGACTTTAACGAAAAAACACTGACGTTATGAACAAAATGAAACAACATATATATAAGGCTATGTTATGGCTGCTGCCATGGCTGTGCGCCGTGCCTCTCGCTTCATGTTCGTTCGACGACGACATTGACACAGGTGGCGACGGCACCGCCACGCTTCAGCTGAGCATCACGGCACGTGAGGAAGGCGACCTGAACACAAGGGCAGACGAAGTCGGCACCAATGGTGAGTATATGCACAACCTCTGCGTGTTAATTGTAGACGACAAAAATGTGGTTACAAAAAAGCTGTTGCCTAATACTGATGATGAATTTACCGGTAACACTGCAGCGCAGCAAGGCAATCTGAAGTCGTGGGTTTCAGACCCCTTCACGCTTCCCGTAGGCACTTACACCGTTTATGCCTTTGCCAACATTGATACTTATTATGATAATTTATGGGGCAGTCTTACAGGATTGGGAAACGGCGCTAATCTCAGTGACTTGGATGTAAATATAGAAAATATCGTGCTTGATGATCCTGCTGCAAAGATTAATTTTGCTGATGGTAAGTTTATCCCTATGAGTGCAAAGCAGCAGGTTGTGGTTACGGCTACCACCAAGAGCATTTCTATCGGTCTCGACCGCCTTGTCAGCAAGATAAGAATGAGCATCACGGGCAAGACCGACACAAAGGTTACTGCCCTGTCGTTCGACGGATATGCCGACAAGATAGGCTTATTCTCTGACACTCCAGTAAACAATATGCAGTACACTTGTAAGCACATTGTGTTGAATGGTGAAGAAAGCCAGAGTATACAACTAAATGATGATGGCACTTATCAATTTGCCGATTTCTATGTTAACTCTTCGCCTGAAAACTCAGGATATACTGTTACTCTTGAAACCGACGAAAAAAATGGCACTACATACACGGCAACAACAGCACGTAAAGAGTTGCCCCGTAACAGCATATATCCGCTTTCACTCAATCTTACAGGTTATGATGTAACTCTTGACTTGCATTGTTGGGTATCACCTATAGGCAATGTGCCGGTAGAGGTAAAGCTGTCGCCTAATCCTGATTATTATACATGCACGATACCTGAGGGATCTCAATTCGAGTTCACGGTTGGAGTTACTCCAAGTGATCCAAGTGGAAAAACTACAATAGCAGATCTCAAAAGCGCATGGACATTTGATAAAGAAAGTGTTACAGGTCTGGCTTTTGACAATTATACAGAGGGTGATACAACGGTAAAAGGTCATGTCACGGCTTCAGCCGGAAAGACATTTAACCTTACATTTGATGTTACATGGACAGCCGACGGAAATAATTTCGAACGGAAATATAATGTAATCATAACAACCGACGACATTACCAACTTCCCGTTTAAGAGCAAAACACGTACACCGGAGTTCGGCCTCGACTATCTGCGTCATGAGATGCTCAATATGTTTATAAAATAAATCAAGGAGGAACTAAATCATGAAATACAAACATAATTTATATACGTTTCTCATCCTCTTCTGCGCAATGTTCGTTGCCCAGAATGTTGTGGCGCAAGTGACTGGTGATAAATATAATGAAACTAATGCATCAGTAACGATTACGCATAAGGCTGCGAAATGGTTTAATCTGAGAAGCGGAATATCCGATGCTGCAAAGGCAATGGATACCTTTGATGATGATACAAAGATGTTTACGCTTCAGGATGGTAAAACGGAAGTCCAGGCGGCACATACTTATATGGATACGATTTATGTGCATAAGGGTACCTCTGTGTCACTTGAGATTCCTGATAAGTTGGGGACTAATAACAGTATTAAGTCTTATCAGCGTTGGCATAGCTTCCGTACGGATGGCACATTTCGTACTATGAATACGGAAGCGAATGAAGTATGGGATTTGCTTACTCCGGCAGTTAGTGGTACTTTCTTCCGGTATGCTAACGGCTATGTTGGTTATCCTAAAGGGGCAAATATGTACAAGGTAAATTTCTACGTACCTACCGACGAGGAATTTAAAGCATGGTTCGGTGAAGATGCCGCAAAAAATATGATAATAATTTTTATCTAGTGGCTTGTGATGTTTCTTCATACACTGATTATACTAAGAATTTTGACAGGGAGAGTTCTTCGAAATCTTCATTCGACAAGCCTCAAAGCGACGGCAATACATACGAACCGACGCTTACGCATCGTGTGCTTTTTTATATCGTAACAGTGGATAATCGTGACGAAGATCCAACTGTAACGTGGCAAGAAGGCATGGGACGGTTGAAAGATTCTGCATACCAAGGAGGAACGCTTGACGAAGGGAAGAAGTATCTGGAAGAATATGATATCTCGTTCCCTTATACAAGAGTGTCTAATAATACGAAAGAGCTTGTCGCATTGTCGAAGGATGCCTGGTCGTATGCCATACCGGGAGTTTCGAAAGATACCGATAGTGATACATTAAACATATTTTTGCAAGATAACGGGTCTGGAATCACGTTGGTAGATACAACGCTTACAGGAATGACCCGTGTTATTAAATTTAACTATCCCAATACCAATACGGATAAGACACAATATGTGGATGCCGACAACAGTAAGGCAACCATTTATGTCACCAAGACTGTTGGAGGTACGACGTATAACTTAGCCAGATTTAATCTTACTTTCATACGCGATACGAGATTGCTGACGCAAACCCAGTTAGAGCAAATTGAAAATGGAACGATTCAAAATGAAAATCTGAAATATTATCAGTTCCGTACAGATAAGTATTTGGAGCAGAATTATCAGTTGCTGACGTCGCTTAATTTTGACTACGATCCTGCGGTGGCTGACACGTATGGCTCGCCATCGTTCTATCCATTCCCGCTGGCATGGACCTCTAACTCCTATTCGTTCTATGATGGCGCTAATAATAACGATTTCAAGAATAGTAATAAATATCCGGAATGGGGATTTTATTCTATTATGAACGATTTTATGGAAGGTGATCATTGGACTAATGGTACGAAAAATGCCTATGCCAAACCCCTTCCCGGCAGCAACTACCATATGTATATCGATGCTTCCGACCGTCCCGGAGTAATCGCCCGCCTGCCGTTCAGACGCAAGTTGTGCAAGGGTTCAGAGCTGTTTGTCACAGCCTGGCTTAAGAGTGCGGGTTGGGGTTCCAATATGGCTGATGCAAACATGCTTTTCTCTATCATGGGTGTGAAGACAGACCCTGTCTTGGGGACAGTGTATGAGCCGATCTGCCGCCATTCTTCCAGTCAGGTGCGTCGCACTGACTATCTTAGTGGTGGCATGCCTGGAACTGGCAGCGGTACAAATGAATGGATGCAGATGTATTTCTCGTTTGTTATAGACGCGGATGCTGACTATGACTCGTACGTACTTCAGATAGACAACAACAGCGCGTCGACCGATGGTGGAGATATGTATATCGACGACATACGTGTATATATAGCTACACCGAGTGCTGAGGTGAAGCAGCTGGATGCCACTTGTACGAACGAACGTACCTTGATGAGTATTAAGCTTGACTGGAATCGTTTGCTCTCACGTCTTGGTCAAGAAGAAGGCCAGGACAAGATGTATGCCATTGACTTCTGCTTTGTAGACAAGGCAAAGTATGATGATTATCTGGCACAGTATCCGGGTAAGTTCCAAGAGGCGATAGAAAACTCCGTGGTCGAAGTCGGCGACAATACTCCTGGTGGCGGATACAATCAGAAATATAACACGCTGTATTTTAATCTTGATTTTGACAAAAATACAACTTATGATGATAAACCGCATCCTCGTTTGGCCAGTCAAAATATAGTAAACGGTAAATATAGCTTCTATAGTACGACGGATGAGTCCGGAAATAAAGCATTGGCTGTAGATTTCTATTCAGACTTGACCCCTAACCGTGCTTATATGATGCTGATTCAGGTCAATGACGGGAATGAGGCATCCTCGAGTGATTTCCAAGAAAGTATTAATAATGACGAGTGTGGCATAAATACCTCTTTTACCGTTACAGCACAGACACTGCTTCGTGTAAATGGAGAGGTGGTGGATCCGTCTACGGATTTCTGCGCCGGACAGATATTCAACTTCTCGGCTCAGGTGCGTGTGCCTAAGCAGGAGGACGATGGATCAGAGTCTTATATTATAGTAGATAAAGGTGTATATTTCGATTGGTTCTTTGGGACTGAAGCAGAGTATATGCAGAATGATTCGGTGTATGGTGTGTCTTTGGAGCAGGCACTTACCACATTCCGTGAGATTTACCCCGATAATGAAGATCTTACAGGTGTGGAGCCAGGACAACATACTGTTACAGGAACGTCGGAAAGCATCGAGTTGACAGAAAATATGATTTCTGTTATAAAGAAATATTTAGAAGACACAGGTGAGGCTGATGGAGCACACAACCGGTTGGTTTTGCATAAGGAGAATCTTGATATAACCTTATTGAACTCAGGATTGAAATTGGTTATTCAACCGATACCGATGATATTCCCTCCGGACGAGACAATCGATAAAGATTCTTGGGCAAAAGTTTGTTGGAATTATGTTCCGTTGGAACTTAATGTCTCTGGCGATGCTCCGCAGTTGCATGCAGGTTTTAATCCCGTTCAGTATCCTGCGGATGATTTCAATCCCTGCTTGCGCATAGGTATGGACCAGATAGCTGAGACAACAGCCTACAAACCGTTGAGAGTGGATCTGCGTGGTGCTAAGTATGTCTCAGAGAACGCAACATATATCGGTATGGTTACGGCTACGTCTGCAGATGTATATAGCAAGATATATCTTATCGATACCGACGACCCCGCATATAAGAGTAAGTATTTCCCTGAAGGGTTTAGTGAATTCTCGTTGCCTATCGGTTACATAAAGTCATTGCACGCTCAAGAGTATAACGACCAGAGTGATTTCAATGACTATATGGAAATATATTTTGATACGGAGACAACGCAGTCTAACGACTTCCGGTTCCAGCCCAAGGAAGGATATTACTATACCTTTGCCGTTCACTTTGAGGAGCACGGCGAAGAAGGAAGTGATGTCAGCAACGCATGCTTCGGTAAGTTTACGGTAAAGATGAAAGTCGTTCCTGAATATCTGGTATGGCAAGGTACGGACGTCGCCACGCTCAACTGGAACAATGATGCCAACTGGAAACGCGCGGATGCGACGGACATTAAGAATACTGACGGTACTTACGAGACCAATGCCGCAAACACGACGGCCAATGGCTTTGTACCTATGCTGTTCTCCAATGTAGTTATGCCGAGAGGCAGCAAGGCTGAGCTCTATATGGCCGGTTATACGAATGCAGATGGAAAACAAGAATGGGATAGCGATCGTCCTTCTCACATGGGGCTGCCGACAGAGAATATTCAGTATGACCTGATGGCTTATGACAGCAATGACGCGCTTACCACACAGCGCTACCGTGTGAACATCTGCCGTGAGATCCACTTTGAGCCGGGCGCACAGATGCTGCATGCCGAGCAGCTGCTCTATAACAAGGCATGGACGGACGTGGAGATTACTCCGGGACAATGGACAGCCGTAAGCACACCGCTGCAGGGCGTTGTAGCCGGCGACTGGTATGCTCCTACTGCAACAGGAAGACAAGAGACAGAGTATTTTAAGGATATAACGTTCAATACAACAGACTATAACCGTCTGAATCCTGCCGTTTATCAGCGCAGCTGGAGTACAGGAGCAACGATTGTAGAAAAGCAGACGCCAAACACTACTGTTTCGTTTGATACAGAATGGAGCTCTGCATACAACGACGCAAGCGTGCCTTATATTGCAGGTGGCGGATTCTCCATCAAGGGCGTTACGTCCAAAAGCTCATTGCTGTTCCGTTTCCCGAAGGCCGACACTAACTATGGTGTAAGTACAGGAACTCTGAACCGTACCAATGCAGGCAAGCTGCTTGTAACAGACTTGTTGGATAGAAGCAACCCGTTAAATTACGCTCCAAAAGAAAATGTTACGGTTACGCTTACTCCGTCTGCTGATGGCAAGTATCTGATGGTAGGTAATCCGTTTATGGCTCCTCTCGATGTTCAGGCGTTTGTTGAGAGCAATAGCGACGTGCTGGCACAGAAATATTGGATTGGCGATATGTCAGAAGACAATGCGGTTGCTTTTACTGAAAACGGATGGTCTGCTCAGACATCTCTTATTGCACCGTATTCAGTGTTCTATGTTGAGGCTAAAACTCCTTCTACAGCAGGTGTAGAAGTTAAATTCACTGATGGCATGCAGAAGTTTGAAACAACTTCTACAGATGAAGGTTCACAGGCAACTTCGCTCAAGATAACTGCAGAAGACGCTGAAGGCTCAAGCAGCGCGGCTGTGCGCTATACCGCTTCGGCAAGCAACGGCTTCGGCATGGAGGACGCACAGATGATTAGCGGACTTACAGGCAATGCCGACAACGCTCCTAAGGTTTACACCGTAGCCGGCAACACGGCAGTGAGCGTCAACCAGCTGAAGGACGCACAGCGCATACCGTTAGGCGTTACGGCAGCCGACGGCTCAGTGGTAACTCTTACATTCAGCGGCGTTGCAGCCGTTAAGGATGCCGCTATCTACGACGCCGAGCTGCAGAGCGAGACACCGCTCTACGAAGGCTATCAGCTCACACTGAACGGCTCGTCATACGGCCGCTACTTCCTGATAGGCCACGGCTCAGGCACTACCGGCATAACAGAAACTCCTGTTGAGGGCAACGTAAGCGTAAGCTCTATCGTTCCGCGTCAGGTTGTTGTTACGTCAGACACCGGGCTGCGCTCAGTGAGCATCTGGTCGGCAGGCGGCGCACTCCTTAAGAAGGTAACGCCCGAAGGCAATTACACTTGCACGATTAACGATGTAGACAGTGGAATAGTTGTAGTACGTACCAACACCGCAACCGGCGTAAATATCACGAAGATAAATGTGAAATAGCAACAGACGGATTATGCAATAACAAACAGGCTGTGCAAAAACATGCACAGCCTGTTTTTATTATATTGAAACAAGAATTATAACCGGACATCATAGACAAAACGAAACTGACAGAATGGTCGAGAGAGTAACCTGCTGACGCACAAAGATTTAAGTGAACAAATAAGTAACGGCACTCAACCTGATAACAAAAAGAGGCTGTCTCAAATAAACTTTGAGATGGCCTTTTTTGTGTCTACAAAAAAAATGGGCAAGTTCTAACTTCGCTCAGCCAGAACTTGCCCGTTTCCCTAATTTTTTGTATCTTAGGGAACTAAGTCAAGATATCCCAAAGATAATGTTTAAAAGTTACACAT
>CABUHE010000041.1 GCA_902491375.1 uncultured Prevotella sp. | reverse complement strand
CTTATTTAAAGGTAGTGAAAGGCAAGAGAAGAAACAAACGAAAAACGAAGTTTTTCAGTTTTGTTATTCCGAGCCGCATCCTGCCTTATTCAAAGATAATGCAAATCGAACGCAATACAAAGTAAATCTGTATTTACCTTTATTACTGATTTGCTTTTGCAGCGAACAGATGTACCCTTTAACATAATACGTCCGGCAGTAAGGCCGAAACGTCAGAGGAAGCCAGTCAGCACGAAGCTGACATATACACAGAAATGCTTTCATTTTGATTTTGGATGACACTCTCAGAAGCGCCTCACTCAGCAGAAAACAGCCAACAAACTGATATAAGCCAGAATATCGTGTGCAAGTTTAATTCTCTGATAACATGCAAATTACATAAAGACACAGGCAGACTGTGCATCAGAATAATGACATGCAACAGACAAAAGACGGCAAACAAGAAGACAAAAGAGCAACTTTCAGAAATCAACTGACGGCATATCATAAGACAAAAGACCGCAGAATAAAATGCAAAAGAGCATGTTTTACAGCAACAACGGCTAAAAGACAGACCGAAAAGACTGATAAACCATGACTGGAAATGCCGTAAAAACGTGTCAGGAATCTCTATTTTTGAAAAAAACGCAGACATTTCTGCTTTGACAAAATGTAAGCCTTACTAACAGAAGCTCTTACTATCTGTCAAGAAACAAGACACCCACAGACATCGCACGAGGAAACACATAAATATTACAAGGAGCCACAGTAGGACAAAACAATGCAAATGCACAGACACACAGATACATAAGCACGCATATACGGAGGTAATCGGAAGAACAGGAGCAAGCCTGACGGCACACACTAAACGGCACTACAAACCGCTCTATTTTCAAACATAACTCATTAAAATAGTGTGTATTTTACATTTCAGCTTACACAAAACACATTTGGCGCGCAATGAATTTGGCTCTTTGTCTGATTTTTTATAATTTTGCTGCCCGATAATATATCCACCGACGGCTGTGGCGGCAACAACGCCCAAAGGCCGTAAAATATTCAGAAAACAAGATTTATACAAAATATGAAAAAGGAACTTACAGCTAACGAAATCCGTGAATCGTTCAAACGGTTCTTTGAATCAAAGGGACACGTGATAGTGCCGTCAGCACCTATGGTGATAAAAGATGACCCCACGCTGATGTTCACCAACGCGGGAATGAACCAGTGGAAAGACATCATTCTTGGTACACGCGACCCTGAACCGCGCCGCCGCGCCGACTCGCAGAAATGTCTGCGCGTGAGCGGAAAGCACAACGACCTTGAAGAAGTAGGCCACGACACTTACCACCACACAATGTTCGAGATGCTGGGCAACTGGAGCTTCGGCGACTATTTTAAAGAAGGCGCCATCGACTATGCCTGGGAATATCTTGTAGACGTTATCGGACTTGACCCTGCCGACCTGTACGTAACAGTATTTGAAGGCTCAAAAGAGGAAAACCTTGAGCGCGACGACGAAGCCGCACGCTACTGGGCAAAGCACGTGCCGGCCGACCACATAATCAACGGAAACAAGCACGACAACTTCTGGGAAATGGGCGACACAGGTCCCTGCGGTCCATGCTCAGAAATCCACCTCGACTCACGTACACCTGAGGAAAAGGCAAAAGTGCCCGGACGCGAACTTGTAAACAAGGACGACCCGCAGGTTATCGAAATATGGAACCTTGTGTTCATGCAGTTCAACCGCAAGGCTGACGGCTCTCTGGAGAAGCTCTCGATGAACGTTATCGACACCGGAATGGGCTTTGAGCGCCTCGTACGCGCCCTTCAGGGCAAGCACTCCAACTATGACACTGACATTTTCCAGCCGATTATAAAAGAGATAGCACGACTGTCAGGCAAGGAATATGGCAAGGACGAGAAGACCGACGTGGCAATGCGTGTAGTAGCCGACCACCTGCGTGCAGTAGCATTCTCAATCGCTGACGGACAGCTGCCGAGCAATGCCAAGGCCGGATACGTTATCCGCCGAATACTGCGCCGCGCCGTACGCTACGCATACACCTTCCTCGGACAGAAAGAGGCATTCCTCTTCCGCCTTGTACCTACGCTGATTCAGGAGATGGGCGAGGCCTATCCCGAACTGCCGGCTCAACGTGAACTGATTATGCGCGTGATGAAGGAAGAGGAAGACTCATTCCTGCGCACACTGTCAAACGGTATCAACATGCTCTCTGACGCAATGGAAGAGGTCAAGAAGGAAGGCAAGACCGAACTCGACGGCGCCAAGGCGTTCCGTCTGTTCGACACTTACGGTTTCCCGCTCGACCTTACCGAGCTTATCTGCCGCGAGAACGGGCTGACCGTTGACGAGAAGCAGTTTGACGAGGAGATGCAGAAGCAGAAGGCGCGCGCCCGCAACGCCGCAGTAGTAGAGAACAGCGACTGGACAGTGCTGCGCCAGGGCGAACAGCAGTTCGTGGGCTACGACTACACTGAATACGAATGCCACATTCTGCGCTACCGCAAGGTTACTCAGAAGAAGAACACCTTCTACGAGCTTGTACTCGACAACACACCTTTCTACGGAGAGATGGGCGGTCAGGTAGGCGACTGCGGTGTACTGGTAAGCGAGAACGAGACAGTAGAGATAGTTGACACAAAGAGAGAGAACAACCAGTCAATACATATAGTAAAACAGCTGCCCAAGCAGCCTGAAGCTGACTTCATGGCATGCGTCGACACAGACAAGCGCGAGGCAAGTGCTGCCAACCACACGGCAACCCACCTGCTGGACTACGCGCTGAAACAGGTGCTGGGCGACCACGTTGAGCAGAAGGGTTCATACGTATCAGCTGACACACTGCGCTTCGACTTCTCTCACTTCCAGAAAGTAAGCGACGAGGAAATACGCCAGGTAGAACGCATCGTGAACGACATGATACGTCAGGATATTCCTCTCGACGAGCACCGCAACATGCCTATTGAAGAAGCCAAGAAGCTGGGCGCGATAGCACTGTTCGGCGAGAAATACGGCGACAAGGTACGTGTTGTACGCTTCGGCCCGAGTGTTGAGTTCTGCGGTGGTATCCACGCTAAGTCAACAGGACGCATCGGTATGCTGAAGATTATATCTGAAAGCAGTGTGGCAGCAGGCATCAGACGTATTGAGGCTAAGACAGGCAAGGAGTGCGAGCAGCTGCTTTACGACCTTGAAGACAGCATTAAGGTGATAAAGAGCCTGTTCAACAATGCCAAGGACTTACAGGGCGTAATCGAGAAATATATCGAGGAGCACGACTCTATGAAGAAGAGCATAGAGCAGTTCCAGGCAGAAGCCGTTGAGCGCACTAAGGAGAAGCTGCTGTCACAGGCAAGAACTGTAAACGGAGTAACCTTAATCACAGCCGTTCTTCCTATGAAACAGGACGCAGCCAAAGACCTTGTGTTCAAACTGCGCGCCGCTGTGCCGAGCCACATGTTCTGCGTAGTTGGCAGTGTCTTTGAGGATAAACCGACTCTAAGCGTAATGATAAGCGATGACCTCGTAAGTGAACACAGCCTCAACGCAGGCAAGATAGTACGCGAGGCAGCCAAACTTATACAGGGCGGCGGCGGCGGACAGCCACACTTCGCAACAGCAGGCGGCAAGAACGCTGACGGTCTGTCAGCAGCAGTTGACAAAGTTGTAGAACTTGCAAATCTGTAAGCAGCACTTACATAATATAAGATAAGGAGTCAGGACGACACGCATCCGACAGGCAGAGGCCAACAGCCACATGCCTGATACTGCGGACAAACCGCGGAATGGACGATGCCTGTTATCCTGACTCCTTTATTTATACCTAAAAAGCCATGCAGGCATACGGCCGACGAACAAATTTAACACCAAACAAACACAAAAACAAACCGAATAAACATACCTGTAAACACCACACTCCACTACGCCGGAAAAGCTGTTTGTTTTTATTGACGAATTAGCATATCTTTGCATATGAAAACAACAACTAATTGTAAAACTACAACATGAAAGGGAGGAGAACAACCAAGAAACACAATACAGAAATGGCCATAGGACCGATAATAAAGGCAAAACTCAAAGAAAAGCGCATAACGGTAGTATCATTTGCCGAGCAGCTGGGCAGTAGCCGTACAAATGTTTACAAGATATTCAACAAACACTCAATTAACACAGACGACTTATTTAAGATATCACAAATACTGAACGTAGACTTCTTTAAATATTATAGCGAGAAATTAAATGCGAAATAAAGTATAAAAGATTCTTAAACTTCAAAATAACAACCGACACAATATATACCGACATGAAGAAGATAGTGCTCCTCTCTGATAAAGTCAGGGGCACTATCAATGTAAAGCAGAGACTGTATTATTCTGAATTTTTATCTTAAAGACATAACACGCCGTCATTGACGTGCAGCTTAGTGTATGCCTGAAAAGTAGTGAAAGACAAAAGAGTAGGAACTTAACTGAAGTCGGCAACAGGCATAAATGACACCATACGGTCGTAAACTTCCTTAGTTACCACACGTCCTCTTGGTGTACGAACGACGGGAAAATCAGCAAAATAATCGTCTGTTGAGGTATGCCATGAGTATGAACAGACATCAGGCGACCGCTTGACTGTCGCGTCAACAGCACAGACATAACGCTTGCTTACAACTGAAAGCAGGCACTTACCGTCAGTCATACGTACGGCAAGCACAATTCGTCTGCGTTTCTTCACCGGGCTGGCGGCACGTTTTATGCTGCTCATACGTGCTGAAACGCTGATGCACCAGCCGTCAGCATTGATTTCATTCATCTTTCTGCGGAACAATGTTCCGTGTGGTGAAGTGTCCTTCTGACGACCTGACACAATATAAAGATGTATCATTTCATGGAGAAGCACGCTCTTGAAATGAAGCTCGTCCATGTCGTAATAATTGCTGACACGTAAAACATAACGGCAAGGAGTCTTACGGAACAGCTTTAAACGGTAACGCCACGACAACGAACCGAGACGGGTACGCGACCGCCCAACGGCAAAGTCAGGCTCTGGAAGCTGACCGCTGAAATATTTTCCGTTGAAGAATGTGAACCAGTCTTTAAGCTGACTGACATCGACGCGCATACAAGCTGTAAGTTTAAGAATAAAAAAATAAAGAATTAAGAAAATACGCCTGCGCAACAACGGCAGACAGACTATTTTCTTAATTCTTCAATATAAACAAACTATTACATATTTCCGTTCTTGTCAGAGATAGCCTGCATTATCTGTGCTTCTATCTCATCGCAAAGCTCAGGATTGTCCTTGAGCAGAGTCTTTGTAGCATCACGGCCCTGAGCGAGCTTGCTGCCCTGATAAGAGAACCATGAGCCGCTCTTCTGTATGATACCATACTCAACGCCGAGATCGACAAGCTCGCCGACCTTAGAGATGCCTTCACCGAAGGTTATCTCAAACTCTGCCTTGCGGAAAGGAGGAGCAACCTTGTTCTTTACTACCTTAACACGCACCTGATTGCCGATAACCTGGTCGCCGTCTTTTATACTTGTTACACGACGGATGTCAAGACGCACACTGGCGTAGAACTTAAGAGCGTTACCGCCGGTAGTTGTCTCAGGATTGCCGAACATCACACCGATCTTCTCACGCAGCTGGTTGATGAATATGCAGGTTGTGTTTGTCTTGCTGATTGTAGAAGTCAGCTTGCGCAGAGCCTGACTCATAAGGCGTGCCTGAAGACCTACCTTATTGTCGCCCATGTCGCCTTCGATTTCCGCTTTAGGAGTAAGTGCCGCTACAGAGTCGACAACGAGAATGTCGATTGCTGACGAACGGATAAGCTGGTCGGCTATCTCAAGAGCCTGCTCGCCGTTATCCGGCTGTGAAATCAGCAGATTCTCAACGTCAACACCAAGTTTTGCTGCATAGAAACGGTCGAAAGCATGCTCTGCGTCGATAAACGCTGCTATGCCGCCTGCCTTCTGAGCCTCTGCTATTGCATGGATAGCGAGAGTTGTCTTACCGCTGCTCTCCGGGCCGTATATCTCTATTATTCTTCCGCGCGGATATCCTCCTACACCAAGAGCGGCGTTGAGACCGATGCTGCCGGTCGGTATAACGTCAACAGCCTCGATACTCTCATCACCCAGTTTCATAATTGACCCCTTACCGAAGTCTTTCTCTATCTTTGCCATTGCGGCCTGAAGGGCTTTCAGCTTTCCTTCCTGTACGCTTGCGTCAGCCGCATTGTCTTTTTCTTTTGCCATTTTCTGATTTCTATTAATCCGGAATAAAGAGAATCATTATCCAAATTATGAATTACAATTCTTAATTGCGGATTACGGTATTATGAATTGTAAATTATGAATTACATTAAAGTTCCAGGTCGCCGTCAAATACCTCATGCCAAGGCAGTCCCTGCTTGTTGAGCTGCTCCATGAACGGATCCGGGTCAAAGTCCTCGACATTCCATACACCCGGCTTGCGCCACAGACCCTTGAAGAACATCATTGCACCGATCATTGCCGGCACGCCGGTAGTGTAACTTACGCCCTGCATGCCTGTCTCTTTGTACGCTTCCTGATGTGAACAGTTGTTGTAGACGTAATAAGTGCGCTCTTTGCCGTCCTTCAAACCACGGATACGGCAACCGATACTTGTCTCACCGTCGTAATTCTCGCCGAGATCCTGAGGATTAGGCAGAACTGCTTTGAGGAACTGCAAAGGCACAATCTTGACCTTAGCTGTCTTGCCTGAACCGTCAGCAAGCGGTGCCTCGTATTCAATCTCGTCAATGCGCGACATTCCGATGTTCTGTATAACGTCAAGATAAGTAAGATACTGCTGACCGAAAGTCATCCAGAAGCGTGCCTGCTTGATTGTAGGATAGTTCTTGACAAGGCTCTCAAGCTCCTCATGATGCATCAGATAACTTTCACGCGGACCGATGTTCGGATAAGTAAGTGCTTTGTGAATCTCAAGCGGTTCAGTCTCAATCCATTTGCCGTCCTTATAATAAAGTCCTTTCTGAGTAATCTCACGGATGTTTATTTCAGGGTTGAAGTTTGTCGCAAAAGCCTTGTGATGATTTCCTGCATTGCAGTCAACGATGTCAAGATACTGTATCTCGTCAAAATGATGTTTTGCCGCATAGGCTGTATATATGCCGCTTACGCCCGGATCGAAGCCGCAACCGAGAATGGCTGTAAGTCCTGCCTGCTCGAAGCGGTCCTTATAAGCCCACTGCCATGAGTACTCGAAGTGAGCTTCGTCCTTCGGCTCATAGTTGGCTGTGTCAAGATAGTTGCATCCGCACGCCAGACAAGCGTCCATTATAGTAAGGTCCTGATAAGGCAACGCAAGGTTGACAACCAGCTCAGGCTTGTAGTCGTTGAAAAGAGCTTTAAGCTGCTCAACGTCGTCAGCGTCAACCTGTGCCGTCTTAATAGGCATGTCGATACCGGCCTTATGAATGGCCTCGACAATATGGTCGCACTTCTCCTTACGGCGACTTGCAATCATGAACTCGGTGAACACGTCAGCGTTCTTTGCAATCTTGAACGCTGCCACGGTAGCGACGCCACCGGCGCCAATCATCAATACTTTTCCCATTTGTTATTTTAAATATTATTGTTATTATCTGTTGGAAAATGATATAAAAAGGATTACTCTGAGATTTCAAGCAACAAGTGAATTACATACTCTGGTATAAGTCGTCATCACTATTCTTTTATCTCATCTGCCTTTATGCCCAAAGCACTCATCAGAGAATATCCGAGAATCTCCTGGCGGAAATTACCTCCGGGCATAGGCTGCATTGCGAATACCGTTACACGCTTGTCGTCATCTACGAAACGGAGCGCATGGCGCACGCTGTCGTATGTACGCTCGGCATCAGGCACAATCATTATGCGCTTCACTTCCTTATGGCGGCACGCCTCTTCGATTACCTCCACAAAGAAATCGTCCTTACCGACCAAGTCCTCGACAGGGAACGAGCTTACCACAAACTCTCCCAGATTGTCCTTAAAGGCTTTACCGTTAAGATCAGACTCATAATCAGCAGGATTGAAATTATCCATGCGCCTGTTGTCCTTGCCATGTATCAGCACTACCTGCGTATCCGACTCGCCCTCGCGTATTCCGCCGTCAAGGGCTACACAGTCAATCCACCGCGCCATGTCAGCCGGTGGTATACGCCGCCCGATCATACGCTCAAAATTCACAATGAGGTCGAACGCCACCTTATCAATATAGTCAGCGTCAACCACCATGACATTTTCACTCCACGTCCCGGTATTGGAAATATCGTTGTTCATGTATGCAAACTTACTAAAAAATAATGAAACAAAGAAAGCGTAATACAAAAAAACTGATTTTTTGGCGAACATGTCTTCCGCCCTACTCTATCCGCCTTTTACCCGGCTTATGCGCAAAGCGCGTAATATTCAACAACAGCCTGTAAATCAATTACAAATATAAGCTAAATTATCAAAAAGTAATGTTTATAAATCAAAATATATTTTGATGTTTCATTCTATTTTATGTACTTTTGCAAAAGTAAAAATCAATAATATTATGAAAAGTGTACTCGACGGACGTCCTGCATTGAAAAAAGAAGTTGACAAGGTAGCTGAAGTGGCTGGATACCTCTGGCAAAAAGGTTGGGCTGAGCGCAACGGCGGCAACATAACCGTAAACGTAACTGAACTTGTTGACGACGAAATCAGACAGATGCCAGCAATAAGCGAGGTAAAGCCTATCGGCGTAACACTGCCTCACCTTAAGGGTACATATTTCTTCTGTAAAGGAACAAACCGCAGAATGCGCGACCTTGCCCGTTGGCCGATGGAGAACGGAAGCATAATCAGAATACTTGACGACTGCGCAAGCTACGTAATCATAGCTGACAATCCGGTTAATCCGACAAGCGAACTGCCGTCACACCTTATGGTCCACGACCACCTCATCGAGAAAGGCTCTCCTTACCGTGCATCGCTGCATACTCACCCGATTGAACTTGTAGCAATGACTCACATCCGCAAGTTCCTCGGTAAAGACGTACTTACAAAGCTACTGTGGAGCATGATTCCTGAAACTAAGGCTTTCTGTCCACGCGGTTTGGGAATAATTCCTTACGAACTGCCCAGCAGCGTTAAGCTGGCAGAAGAAACTGTAAGACAGCTTGACGATTATGACGTAGCCATGTGGGAGAAACACGGAGTGTTCGCAATCGACAACGACATCATGCAGGCATTCGACCAAGTTGACGTGCTGAACAAGAGCGCACTGATATACATCGCAGCCAAAAACATGGGCGAGGAACCTGAAGGCATGAGCGATGAGCAGATGGCAGAAATGACAAAAGCATTCAACCTGCCCAAATAAAGACAAACATATCCCTTATGATATAGCAATAAAAATCTTATCATTCTCAGATAATATTAGTTTAAGAGTCTATTTAGACGCGAAATCTCGATGTTGTGAAACATCGGGATTTCGTTTTTTATATACCTGCATAATCTATTTCCATACAGCCTTAATACTTATCACTTATCAATAACACAAAACCCAAAGCAAAATTAACTGTCATTATTAACCCGATTAGCCATTTCCAATTCCGCTTATCTTTTTTCATTAAAGCACTACAATCGGACTTCTACCATTCATTCTTCACTCTCCATTCTTCATTCAGCAGTCTGTGTAAAATGTGTAAAACGTGCATAACACGTTTATATACAGCACATTACATACCGTTTGTGTAAAATGTGTAAATCATAAAAGCTGACAAATGTTTTTTGTTTTTTCTGCTCTTTTATAATTTTGCCAATGAAAAAAACGCAAATATTATGAAGAAAAATTTATTATTAATGCTTTTAAGTTTAGCCTTCGCATTAAATGGAAGTGCTGTTTCTGTCAATGACGGATTCTATGAAACCAATGTTGCAAATGCGTTCGGACAAAATAAATCCGGCGAGGAGGCATCAGAGCAGATTAAGGAAGAACAACGTGAACTGTTGAATTTCCCTATGTTCATAGAAGCAGGTATCGGCTATATGCCGCGTCAGAACAGAGTGACGACTTACACGCCTACCATCAAAGTGGGATATGAATTTGTAAGACGATTGTCTGTGTATTACGTATTTGACGGAGCGCTTGCTCTGGATAAACGTAACGGACGCCAGTTCGACTGGTCAAAGAGCATGGGCGGCGGCCTTGCGTATAGAATGTTCAATTTGGGCAAGCGCGACCCGATTACACTTGCAGAAAACTGTGCCTTTGACATCAGGGCGTATGTTACATCAACTTACGGCAATTCATATCCAAAATACACAGCCTACAACCTGATGCTTGTGAATTATGGCTACCGTGGAAAGGATTGGGTAAGAGGAAGTGTGTATTTAGGCTTGGGCTACCGATACATGGACAGCCATACCAGTGGATTTAAGAATACGCATAACTTCTGTCTGGAACTTGGTTTCCGTTTTTAAATATCTGCCGTCGCTGAACAAAAATTCATATCAGTACGCAGAATTTGCTTATATTTAATACGTTATTTGAATAATGCATGCTTTTCATAAATAAAATTATTAACCGTGGCGACCGTGAGGCTGTTGCGGTTTTTTATTTAGAGAAAATAATTGAAATGCACCTATGTGTTATGTCGTGATGCTGTCATAAAAAACAAAGTCTTTAAAAAGTATGAGTTTTATGCGTTTTTCAAAAGATGCTCTTTTACGTTACAAAAGGGCATCTTTTATGCTGTAAAACATGGTCTTTTATAAGCCGATTGAGACTCTTTTACAGAGCAGTTTGTAAGTCGCTGATTTACAGATTGATTCATACGGACTTACTGTATTTGTTGAAACGAATAAACAAGTTTGGATAACCAAAACTGAAAAAACTTCGTCTTTCTTTTGCTTCTGCACTCGCCTTTCACTACCTTTAAATAAGATAAGCTGCATCTCAGCAATAAAAGTAAATACTGATTTACTTTGTATTGCATTCGATTTGCATTATCTTTGCATATATGAAAAAGCATACATTCGTCTTACTGATAATTCTTTTCGTCCTTATGTCGTGTGCCGGAGACGGACGCATGAAGGAGAAACTTGCACATATAGACAGCCTGACCGAAACCGACCAGC
>CABUHE010000040.1 GCA_902491375.1 uncultured Prevotella sp. | reverse complement strand
CTCTTTTACACCGTCAATAGGGCATTGGCGGCAGTCGGGGATACCTTGGGAATTAAACTTAAACATAATGCTGCTTAATTTTGATTAGTTACTTATTGAATTATGAAAACATTTTTATTAACATTGCCTGTCGCATTTATCCTTGGCATAAGCTGCTCTTCATTTTCGGAGAAAGTTTCTGTGAATGAGCTGAAGCAAGATACGGTTGTACGATTTATACGTAAAATATACAACGATTCGTGGGAGGGCCGTGAATTTTTTGTGGTGATAAAAAAGGACACTTCTGCGTATTCATGCATATTTAGCTATAGAAAAAATAGAAATTTAAATATGGCCATACATCTTTCTTCAGAAAGTAAATATTATTCGGATGTTGCAATAAATGATACGGCTGCCGTTGGTACAGATGTCGTTGAATTTATTGACAAATATTATGTCCCTACATATTCGCAATGGCTTCGTGAGATTGAATTATGCTTTAAGTCCGCATCTAAGGTGTACGACTTAGGTAGATTATCATCTATTGCTGCTTTTTTGCCTTATCTGAGTGACGCCGCAGTCTTGGCCACAAATAACTTGGTTGCCAATTTCAAACCAGAGCGTGACGGACTTTATTCGTACAGTGATATTGCTAAAAGCATAGAAATGACCCCCTTCAAAGACGACTTGAACAAAATATTGGATGAATACGGTCTTGAAGTTAAAGAAGTATATTGCGAAGGGCCATGGATTAGCATTGATCCTGATGGATTCATAAAGAAAAATAACATATCGAAGACGCTTAAAACTTCATACGACATAATAGGCATACCGGTTAGGTTTCGCCTTAAGAAACAGGACGAGGTGCATGAGGCAAGACGTGAGAAAACTAATGAAACTCCATGATTGTAATTAAGGCGTTGGGAAGCTGTCATTGTCTTGAGACGGATTCATCGTATTTACAACTATGAGTGGTTTTTATGAACATATAAAACATTTAAGAAGATCTGAAAAAACTAAGATTGAATTTGCGTAAGTTTAAAGAAAGTTATAATGTAATATCTTTTCTTTAAAAGTTATTTGATTTATCCTGTTTTTATATGATAGTGCGTGTCTTCATTGACGATGAAGGCACGCTGCTTGTTTATGTACTGACATTCAAAGTGTCAAAAAACAGTTGTGCGTGCAATAAAAATGAGTCTTGTACGTTTTATAAGATGTGTAAAATATAAAATTCTTGTATAAATGATTGAATATGTAAAGGGTGAACTTACCGAACTTACTCCGGCTTATGCTGTTGTTGAAACTGCCGGCGTGGGTTACGGTCTTAATATCACACTTAACACATACACTGCCATTCAAGGTAAGAAAGAAATACGATTATATGTATTTGAGAGCATTCGTGAGGACTGTTATGCTCTATATGGATTCGCCTCTAAGGATGAGAGGCGAATGTTTCTGTTGCTTATAACTGTGTCTGGCGTGGGAGCCAACACTGCACGCATGATACTGTCGGAAATGACGCCTGCTGAGCTATGTGGTGTAATATCATCGGGCAACGAAAAGATACTTAAAACAGTGAAAGGCATAGGACTGCGTACGGCTCAGCGCATAATAGTAGATCTGAAAGACAAGATTGCCGACTTTGACATCGCCGGTGAAGTTCCTGTTGAGAGCGGACCTGCTTCAGCTCAGATAGATAAAGAAATCAAGGATGAGGCTGTTGGTGCGCTTACAATGCTCGGCTTTGCACCGGCACCGTCAGCTAAGGTTGTCATTGCAATTCTGAAGGAACAGCCTTCATTGCCGGTAGAACAGGTTGTTAAGTTGGCTTTGAAGCAGATAAAGTGAAAAGTTCAGGGAAAGCATATAAATATAAGGTGAAGGACGCACTGTTATTACTCCTTTGATTTTTTGATAAAGATATAACGGATGAGGAAAATCGTTTACGGACTGTTGTTCTTGTTGTTTGTCGTAACTGCGGCAGGCTACGCTATGTCCGTGTCTTACATACAGAGCGACAGAACGCGGCAGAACGTAAAAAAACAGACTGCCGCGCGCGATTCGTCTGTGCATTCCTCAATACCGGCAGACAGCATAACGGCTCAGCCGATAATAGTATCGGATGACTCAATTCCTGACTCGTTGTTGCATCCGCGTTGGAAAATTCAGCGCATAACTCCTATTACGGAAGAAGACCTCAAAACTTATCCTGCAGACTTGACTTTTCCTGATAATATAAAACAGGAAGTTGTCTACAATGATTCGCTCGACCGATATTATATAGGTTCAAAGATGGGCGAGAGTTATCTTTCAACCCCGATTGTGATGACTCCTGCTGAATATCGCAAGTGGAGCGAGAAGAACGAGTTTGACCGCTTCTTCCGTCAGAAAAACGATACTCTTGTAAAAGAAGGAGGTAAAGACAAGTTCTCATTTTCAGATATGCATTTCGACCTCGGCCCGGCTGAGAAAATCTTCGGTCCGGGTGGAGTGCGCATAAAAACACAGGGAACAGCAGAATTGAAGTTCGGTGCTACGCTGAAGAATATTGATAACCCGTCGTTGCCTATACGTAACCGTAAGACAACGACAATGGATTTTGAGGAGAAGATAAATCTTAGCGTTAACGGAAAGGTCGGCGACAAGGTTGACATGAACCTAAACTACAACACTGACGCTACGTTTGATTTTGACTCTCAGAACATGAAACTCAAGTATGAGGGCAAAGAGGATGAGATAATTAAGCTCGTAGAAGGTGGTAACGTGTCGTTCCCAAGCAACTCTTCGCTTGTTAACGGTGCGACCTCACTTTTCGGTATCCGTACTGATTTACAGTTTGGAAAGTTGTCATTACAGACTGTAATCTCGCAGAAAAAATCTTCATCAAAGAGTGTTTCTTCTCAGGGAGGCAAACAGCTGACACCTTTTGAGATGGATGTAACCGACTATGAGGAGAACCGCCACTTCTTCCTTTCGCGATTCTTCCGCGACAAGTATGACGATGCAATGTCGCGCTTGCCTAATATTACGACAGGAATTACCATAAACCGTGTAGAAATATGGGTGACAAATAAGAGTGGAACAACTACAAACTCTCGTGATATTGTTGCATTTACTGACCTTGGTGAGAATTCTGTTGTCAGCAATCCGATGTGGACAACGACTGGCCAGCCTGTGCCGAGCAACAATGCCAACAGCGAGTATTCTACTCTTGTAAACAGTTATGCGGCTGCAAGAGACATAAACCAGACAAGTTCTGTTTTTGAGGCAGTACCAGGTTTTGTCGGCGGTACTGACTATGAAAAACTTGAGAGCGCACGTTTGCTTAACAGTTCGGAGTATACGCTGAATACGTCTTTAGGTTATGTTTCTCTGAAAACCTCATTGCAGACAGACCAGGTGCTTGCCGTAGCGTATGAATACACTTATGGAGGAGTAACTTATCAGGTAGGAGAGTTTGCTTCTGATATGCAGGATGTCAATCAGGCGCTGTTCGTCAAGTCGCTTAAGAACACGAGCAACAATCCAAGACAGGGAAACTGGGACTTGATGATGAAGAACGTTTATTATCTTGCATCGTCAATCGAGAAAGACAAGTTCCGACTTGATGTTAAGTATCAGAGTGATACAACAGGTGTTTACCTGTCTTATATCCCGGAACAGCAGGTAAAAGACCAGCCGATTATAAAGCTACTCGGTGCTGACCGACTTGACAATAACAACAAAGCGAACAGCAACGGATATTTTGACTACGTAGAAGGCTACACCGTAAGTAACGGCCGTGTGTTCTTCCCGAAAGTTGAGCCTTTCGGCGATTATATGTATAAAACCCTTGTCAGTAAAGGCGTTGCTGCCGACGTAGCTGAGAGATACAGTTATACAGAGTTGTATGATTCTACAAAAACCGTAGCGAAACAGATAGCTGAAAAGAACAAATATCAGTTAAGTGGACAGTTCAGAGGCTCGTTGGCCAATGTAATTTCTCTCGGAGCTTATAACGTACCGCAAGGCTCTGTTGTCGTAACTGCCGGTGGCGTTACACTTACCGAAGGCTCGGATTATACAGTCGACTATTCTTCAGGTGAAGTAACCATCCTGAATCAGAGTATAATTGATGCCGGAACAACGGTTAATGCTTCTTTTGAGAGTAATACGGATTATGCCCAGGAGCGCAAGACGTTTATGGGAGTTAACTGGCAATATGATTTTTCAAAGAATTTCCAGTTGAGCGGAACGTTGCAGCATCTGTCAGAGCAGGCACTCGTTACAAAGGTCGCAATGGGTTCAGAGCCGTTGAACAATACTCTTTGGGGACTTAATATCAACTGGAAACATGAGAGTCAGTGGCTTACCAATATGCTTGACAAACTGCCGTTCCTGCATTGTACACAGCCATCGCAGATATCATTTACCGGCGAATTTGCCCAGCTTATAGCAGGACAGTCGCGCGGAGTGCAGGATAACGCGTCGTATATTGACGACTTTGAGAATACAAAGAACGCCATAGATGTTTCAACACCGACGTCTTGGGTTTTGTCAAGTGTTCCGTCAATGTTCCCGGAACAGAGTGACAAAACAACATTGCAGAGCGGTTACAACCGTGCGTTGTTGGCGTGGTATACGATCGATCCGTTGTTTACACGCAGCAGTTCGTCATTGACTCCGTCGCATATCAAGAGCGACCTCGAACAGCTTAGTAATTATTATGTACGCGAAGTCTACACAAGCGAGTTGTTTCCGAACCGCAATAATAACACGTACACAGGAGCAACTTCGATGCTTTCAATACTCAATCTGGCGTATTATCCAGACGAACGCGGACCGTACAACTTTAATCCGAACCTTAATTCCGATGGAACTTTGCCTAATCCGGAAAGACATTGGGGCGGTATGATGAGAAAGTTGGACACCAGCGATTTTGAGACTGCTAATGTTGAATATATTGAATTCTGGCTCCTTGATCCGTTTATTTATTCAAACGGACAGCCTGACGCAAACCAATATGGTGGCGATTTGTATATAAATCTGGGTGAGGTTAGTGAGGATGTGCTTCGTGATGGCCGTAAGTTTTATGAAAGCGGAATGCCTGTTGACGGTTCTCAGAGTTTTGCAACAACTCAGTGGGGTAGAATACCGACGCAGGCTACTGTTACATACGCATTTGCGACGACTAAGGGTTCACGTAAACTTCAGGATGTCGGCTACAACGGTTTGACAGATGCTGAGGAGCGTGAGTTCGGTTCTTATCAGGAGTTCATTTCTGCTGTACAGTCGAAAGTAACTACCGCACAGCGTGATTCAATATTGAACGACCCTGCAAATGATGATTATCATTATTTCCGCGGTTCAGATTACGACCGTATTAAGGCGCCTATTCTTTATCGTTATAAGCGTATAAACAATCCTCAGGGAAACTCTCCTGAGAGTGACGACCGTACAGAGAGTTACGATACTTCGTATAAAACTACGCCGGATGTTGAAGATATCAATCAGGACTATACGCTCAACGAGTATGAGAATTACTATCAGTACCGAATAAGTATGCGTCCTGAAGACTTTGTCGTAGGACGTAACTTCATCGTAGACAAGAGAGAAACTTATCCATCTTTGCGTAACGGACAGAAAGGAGACGCTACGTGGTATCAGTTCCGCATACCTATTAATGATTATGAGGAACGTGTCGGCTCAATAAGCGACTTCTCTTCAATACGATTCATGCGTATGTTCCTTACCAACTTCAAGAAGCCTATCGTATTGCGTTTCGCAACTCTTGATCTTGTGCGTGGTGAGTGGCGTGCTTATGAACAGTCACTAAATCCGACGGCGAATGAAAGCGGAAGTATGTCTGTAAGTGCCGTCAATATAGAAGAGAACAACGACAAGACCCCTGTAAACTATATTCTGCCGCCGGGAATAAGCCGTGAACAGGACCCGACACAGCCGCAGCTTGCCGAGCAGAATGAGCAGGCTTTGAGTTTTGTGGTGAACAACTTCTCTTCAGGTGAAGGTCAGGCTGTTTATAAGAATACAACTCTTGACCTCCGTCAGTACAAGCGTCTTGAAATGTTTGTTCATGCCAATGCTTTTGAACAGAATACAACAAATCTTACCGACAATCAGTTGGCTGTGTTCATTCGTTTGGGCAGTGATTACAGAAACAACTATTATGAATATGAGATACCTCTTAAACTTACAGAACCGGGCACTTATGGACGTTATTCGTTAGAGGATGCAAAAGCTGTATGGCCAGAGGACAATATGTTGGATATTCCGCTGAGTGTGTTTACAGATTTGAAGAAGGCGCGTAATATCGCAAGGGCACAGGGACAGGCTTCATATAACTCTGTATATTCAAGCTATGATTCAGACAAACCTAATAATAAGATAAGCATTGTCGGTAATCCTACTCTTGGAGAGGTTAAGACAATGATGATAGGTATCCGTAACCTTTCAGGAGAGATTAAGTCCGGTGAGGTATGGGTTAATGAGTTGCGCCTTAAGGAATATAATAATAAGGGCGGCTGGGCAGCACAAGGTACTCTCAATGTGCAGCTTTCAGATTTAGGAACGATCAACGCGAGTGGAAAGGTTGTTACTGACGGTTTCGGCGGTATTGAAGACGGCGTGGCTGAACGTTCACAGGACAACTATAAGACATACAGTTTTACAGCAAACGTTGAACTGGGAAAGTTCTTCCCGGATAAGGCAAAAGTATCCGCTCCGCTTTATTACTCTATAACTCAGGAGGAAACACGTCCGAAGTACAATCCGCTTGATACCGACATGCTGCTCAATGATGCTCTTGAAAGTACAGCAAACAAGCATGAGCGCGATTCGATAGAAAGCATTGCGATAACAAAGACAAAGAACACGAACTTCTCTTTATCTAACGTCAGAGTCGGTATACAGACTAAAGGTCATCCTATGCCATACGACCCGGCAAACTTATCTTTTAGTTACAGCCACAGCCATCGCCATACAAGTGGCGAGACCACAGTCTATGAGAATGAGGACAACTGGCGCGGAGCGTTGAATTACAGCTACACTCCTGTATACAAGACTTTCGAGCCGTTTAAGAAAATGATAAAGAGCAAGAGCAAATGGTATGACATAATAAAACGCTTCGGAATAAACTGGTTGCCTCAGAACATTACGTTCGACACGGAGATGCTGCGCAACTATTATGAGTTGCAGGAACGCGACATGGAAAGTATGGGTGAAAGCAGTCTGCCACTTACTTTCAGTGAGCAGTTCTTATGGAACAGAGAGTTCTCAATACGTTGGGATTTGACAAGAAACCTGCATCTTAACTTCAGCAGTGCAACGCATGCGGAGATAGAAGAACCGTATACGCCGGTGAACAAAGACCTTTATCCTGACCAGTATTCGGCTTGGAAAGATTCTGTTATGACAAGTATCAAGGACTTCGGCCGTCCGCTCGATTATAATCAGAATTTCACGATGTCATATCAGTTGCCGTTGAACCTTATACCGATATTCGACTGGGTCAACGCAGACGGTACTTATAATGCCACTTACAACTGGACACGCGGAACAGAGCTTGAAGACGGAACATCGCTTGGCAACTCGATAACAATGAATCGTTCATACAATATTAACGGTACATTCAATCTCGAACGTCTGTACAATCATGTTCCGTTCCTGAAAAAAGCCAATGAGCGTTTTGATAAGAAACCACGCCCCATATCGAGAAGGGAGCAGATGGATCGTACCAGGGTGAATAAAACCATTAACAGGCCGAACAACAGAAATGCGAAAGGTAATAATGCCAACAGTAAAGAAGAAGAGGCTCTGCCAAAGAACAAACGCAGCTTTGAGAAGGAAATCGTGCTTATGCCTGATTCTGCCATAACAGTATCGCATGGCAAGAATACCAAACGCATCCTGGTAAGGGCCAAGACGAAGGAAGGCAAGGCATTCCGTATTAAGTATAAGCGTCTTGACAACAACCGCATACGCATAACGTCTGATGTCGATACAGCTGTAACGCTTAAACTTACAGTTACACCAAAGGCTCCGCTTGACGAGAACAAGTGGTATAAGGCAGCCCAGTGTGTGGCACGTGGATTGATGCTTGTGCGCAACGTCAGCCTCTCTTACCGCAATCAGTACGGTATGTATCTGCCGGGCTTTATGCCGAACATCGGCGATATGCTGGGACAGCGTAGCGGCGGAGTAATGTCGCCTGGACTCGATTTCGCTTTCGGCTTTATCGACGATGGATACATTAACGATGCATCTGACCGCGGTTGGCTGCTGATGAATGACAGCGTAGCTACTCCTGCGACGACCAATCTGTCTGAAGATTTCCAACTCAGAATGACTCTTGAACCGTTCAAGAATCTTAAGATAGACCTTAATGCGAGCCGTAATGAGACCAAGGCAAAGAGTATTCAATACATGTATACAGGCACGCCGACAACTCAGAGCGGAACTCTCTCGATGACTACAATAAGTATCGGAAGCGCATTTGAGAGCATGGGCAATGCAACCAACGGTTATCGTTCGGCTACGTTTGAGAAGTTCTGCCGTTCGCTTGACGGTTTCCGTAACCGTGTAGAGGCACGTTATGCTGGTGCGGTTTATCCTAACGGTACATCGCTGGCAGGGCAGAAGTTTGACCCGGCTAACGGAACAGTCAGCAAATACAGCGCAGATGTCATGGTGCCGGCGTTCCTTGCAGCATATACTTCAACCGGCGGAAATTCTCTTGAGATATTCCCGACGCTGGCACGCCTGCTGCCCAACTGGACTGTACGTTACAGCGGACTGGTACAGCTGCCGTGGCTGCGTGATGTGTTCAAGAGCGTAAACATCAACCATGCTTACAAGAGCATTTATGCCGTAGGCTCATACAGCACGTACAGTACGTTCGTCGAATACATGAACGGTCTTGGATTTATAAGTGACGCTACGACCGGCAATCCTGTTCCGGGCAGTATGTTCAACGTCAGCACAGTAAGTGTGAACGAGTCGTTCTCTCCGCTGCTCGGTGTGGACATGACGTTCCGCAATAATCTTACATGTAAGTTGGAGTACCGCTCGACCAGAGTTATAAGTCTGAGTATGACGAGTGTGCAGATCAACGAGTCGACAAGTAAGGACTGGGTTATAGGCATGGGTTATAAAATCAATAACTTCAAGCTATTTGGCGGTAACCGTCGTCGTCGTGTCCGTTCAAACAATAAAGATGACGATAATAATAATCAGTCGAATACAAAGACGACCACAAAGTCAACCGGATTCAATACGGCTCTCAACCTGCGTCTTGACTTGTCTTACCGCAAGCAGGCTGCAATCTGCCGTGACATTGCTTCTATGACAAGCTCTGCAAGCAGCGGTAACACCGCGTTGAAGGTATCGTTCTCAGCTGATTATTCGCTTTCACGTCTGCTTACGATGAGCTTCTATTATGACTGCCAGACCAACAGTCCGTTGCTGTCAGCAAACAGTTATCCTACTACAACCCATGACTTCGGTCTCAGTCTGAAGTTCTCTCTGACCCGATAACGGTGTGCGGTATATATATTTACGGTGTGTATGTTTGTTAAAATGTACACACCGTTTCTTTTTGTTGAAAATCGTAACTTTCATTTTGCCGGATAATGGATTTTTTACCGACATAACGTAACTTTCATTACATGCACAGTGTATTGTTGTCAGTGAAGTCGTTTCGTTGTGGCAGAATGACAGCCATGTTCAATTTTTCTGAAAAACAGATTATTATTGCCTATTTATTTTGAAGTTTGACATACTTGCACTATCTTTGCACAAAAAGATAAAAAGTGTGCGGTTTTTGCGCAATATGTGCCTTGTTTAGGCTGTATTGTCAGTCGGCGGAGCATTGATGAATAACCTTAAAAAGGGTGTTAAATCAATACCGGCTTACAAACTGAAACCTTTTAATATTGTCTTAGTACTTAAATCTTAACAACTATGAACCTGATATCCAATTTTGATGATCTTACAAGCATGCTTACGCAGGCGCATGGGCGCAAGCGTGTGGTTGTAGCAAGTCCTGCCGACTCTCACACTCTTTATGTAGTAGAGAGAGCCTTGAGAGAGAACATAGCTGATTTCGTTTTGGTGTGTGTAGGCGAATGTAAGCCTGAGTTTGCTGTCCTTGCTGACAGTTATCCGGGCCGTGTACGCATAGAGACTACTCCCACTGTTGATGATGCCGCACGCCGTTCTGTGGAATTGGCAAGAAACGGTGAGATAGACGTGCTGATGAAAGGCTCGATGAATACCGACAATCTGCTCCATGCTGTGCTCAACAAGGAGAAGGGCATACTTGAGCAGGGCAGAGTGTTGAGCCACGTAACGGTGTCGCAGATACCGGCTTACGGCAAGCTTATTGTATTCTCAGATGCCGCAGTGGTGCCGCATCCTACTCTCGACCAGTTTGACGCTATTCTTACATACGATGTCGATATAAGCCGCAGGCTTGGAGTGGCAATTCCGAAGGTGGCTCTCATCAATTTCACGGAGAAGATAAACCCGAAGTTCCCCAATACAATATATTATCAGGAACTTGAACGCCGTGCCGCTGAGGGACGTTATGGCAAAATTGAGATTGGAGGTCCGATGGATATAAAGACCGCCCTCGACGCTGAGAGCGGTAAGATAAAAGACATTAAGTCGCCTGTCGTAGGCAACGCTGATGTGCTGATATTCCCGAATATAGAGTCGTGCAATGTGTTCTACAAGACGCTCACGCTCTTTGCCGGAGCGCAGACGGCTGGTATACTCTGTGGCACAACAGTGCCTGTGGTTGTAGCTTCACGTGCTGACTCATGTGAGTCAAAGTTCTACAGTCTGGCCATAGCCTGTGTGGATTAATGTTATAAAGACATCTGTCTTAGAGCAGTAGCATACTGCGCTATGATAATCACTTACTGAATAAATAACGAAAAGAAATAATACGCATTATGAGAATATTTGTGATCAATCCAGGTTCAACGTCAACCAAGATAGCCGTTTATGAAGACGAGAAGTCTGTTTGGATGACGGGTGCCCACCATCATGTAAGCGAGCTTGCTAAGTTTCATCATATCAGCGACCAGTATCAGTTCCGTAAGGATTTCATAATGGAACGTCTTGCAGAGGCCAATATCAGTCTTGATTTCGATGCTGTGATAGGCCGTGGAGGTCTGCTCCATCCTTTGGCAGGTGGAGTATATGCTGTCAATGAGAAAATGAAGCACGACCTTATCCATGCTGAGCGTGAGCACGCATGCAATCTGGGCGCGCTCATTGCGGCTGAGATTGCTGCTGAATGTGGCTGTCCGGCTTTCATCGCTGACCCTGTTGTTGTTGACGAGATGAGACCGGAGGCACGCTATACAGGCTTCCCCGGTATTGACCGCAAATCAATATTCCATGCTCTGAACCAGAAAGCCGTTGCCCGTAAATATGCGGCATCGATAGGCCGAAAGTATGAGGAGCTGCGTCTGATAGTAGCTCATATTGGCGGTGGAATTTCTGTCGGTGCTCATGAGTACGGACGGGTAATCGACGTAAATAATGCTCTTGACGGTGAAGGCCCGTTCTCACCGGAACGTGCTGGCACAGTGCCGGCTGGTCAGCTTGTTGATATATGTTTCAGCGGTAAGTACACTCAGAAGGAGATTAAGCAGATGATAAGCGGTAAGGGTGGACTGGCGTCGCTGCTCGGCGAGACTGACATGATAACTATTGACCGACAGGCGGAGGCTGGCGAGCAGCCCTACAAGGAAGTGCTCGGTGCTATGCTTTACACCATAGCCAAGCAGATTGGTGCCATGCACGTCGCTCTTTCAGGCAAGACAGATGCTATAATACTTACCGGCGGCATAGCCCACAGCGATTATTGCATGGACATACTGCGCAGACAGATTGAATATCTTGCGCCTGTAGTGATAACTCCGGGCGAGAACGAGATGGGTTCGCTGGCTTACAATGCTCTCGGAGTGTTGCGTGGCGAACTGCCTCTTATGGAGTATAAGTAAATCTGTTATAGCTTAACGAGGCTGTCTCAAATAAACTTTGAGATGGCCTTTTTTGTGTCTACAAAAAAAATGGGCAAGTTCTAACTTCGCTCAGCCAGAACTTGCCCGTTTCCCTAATTTTTTGTATCTTAGGGAACTAAGTCAAGATATCCCAAAGATAATGTTTAAAAGTTACACAT
>CABUHE010000039.1 GCA_902491375.1 uncultured Prevotella sp. | reverse complement strand
TATCATTACTCCCACTCGATTGTCGAAGGTGGTTTTGAAGAGATATCATAGCAAACGCGGTTTACACCCTTGACTTTATTTATAATCTCGTTAGATACTTTTGCCATGAAGTCATAAGGCAGATGTGCCCAGTCTGCGGTCATTGCGTCTGTACTGGTAACGGCACGCAGAGCTACAGGATGCTCGTAAGTACGCTCATCGCCCATAACTCCTACGCTGCGTATTGTAGAAAGAAGCACTGTTCCAGCCTGCCATACTTTATCATAAAGTGACTCTCCGTCTTCGCATACATAGTTGTGCATGTTCTCAATATATATGTCGTCAGCGTCCTGAAGTATGCGCACTTTCTCTCTTGTGATATCGCCGAGAATACGTACAGCCAGACCTGGACCGGGGAACGGATGACGTTTGATAAGACGTTCAGGCATACCAAGCTGATAACCAACACGACGAACCTCGTCTTTGAACAGCCACTTCAACGGCTCACACAGCTGCAACTTCATGTCTTTAGGCAGTCCGCCTACATTGTGATGGCTCTTTATTGTCATTCCCGTAATGCTTAGACTCTCTATACGGTCAGGATAAATAGTGCCTTGAGCCAGCCATTTAGCATCAGTTATCTTCTTAGCCTCAGCGTTAAACACCTCGACAAAGTCGCGGCCTATTATCTTACGTTTCTGCTCCGGGTCGGTAACGCCTTCAAGATCCTTGAAGAACTTGTCGCTCGCATCAACACCGATCACGTTAAGTCCAAGTCCCTTGTAGGCATCCATAACCTTTGAAAACTCATTCTTACGCAACATTCCGTGGTCAACGAAGATACATGTAAGGTTGCTGCCGATTGCACGGTTCAGCAATGTCGCACATACAGAAGAGTCGACACCACCGCTGAGACCGAGGATAACACGGTCGTCACCCAACTGCTCTTTCAGCTCCTTGACAGTCGTTTCTACAAACGAAGCCGGACTCCATTCCTGCTTGCTTCCGCAGATATCAACAACGAAGTTTGACAGCAACTGCTTGCCCTGTTCTGTATGGAACACTTCAGGATGGAACTGAACTGCCCACAATGGATTAACATCACTTGCATAAGCAGCAAACTTAACGTCAGCCGTAGAAGCAATAGCATGGCAGTCAGAAGGAATTGCAGTAATGGTATCGCCATGGCTCATCCATACCTGTGAATTCTCCTTGAAACCTTTGAACAAAGGATTTTGTGCATCAAATGATGTCAAATGAGCACGACCATACTCACGTGTGTTGGTCTTTTCTACTTTTCCACCGTTTGAAGCAGCAATAAACTGAGCGCCATAGCAGATGCCCAACACCGGATACTTACCGATAAACTTGCTCAAATCAACCTTGAAAGCCTCAGGATCGTGAACCGAATAAGGCGATCCGCTCAGAATGACGCCTATAACATCAGTGTCGTCCTGTGGAAATTTGTTGTAAGGAAGGATTTCGCAAAAAGTGTCAAGCTCTCGCACCCGTCGGCCGATAAGCTGCGTGGTCTGTGAACCAAAATCGAGAATGATAATCTTTTGCATTGAGTTATATTTAAATATTTATAAGAATCATAATTGAATTTACTGTAGGTATTTAGCCTTTTAAAAAGCTCTCTGCCTCAGCCAAGGTATCGAGTTTACCGACGTCAAGCAGACGCAAATCCTGTTTGACACAAGCTTTGATGACAGCCTTGTCGCACGTTTTAAGATAAAAGTCTATTATACCGAACTTATCAGGGAAAGCATCCATCATCGGGAACAGACGCGGTGAAAAAACATGTATACCCGAAAAAGCAAACATCTTACATTTGCTGACATCAAGACCAGCGTAAGGAGACTTGACCTCTCCAGTCTCTATGTTTGTCCATCCGACAAGACGCATATCGTCATCAAAAAGCAGATAACGTTTTGTCTTACGCTCACTTACCAGCAATGTTGCATCATTGTCACCATGACAACCGTAAAGCCAATCAAGATCAACATTGCTGAGAATATCTACATTGTGAATCAATATCGGCACATCAGGAGCAAACAGAGGTGCAGCCTTCTTTATTCCTCCACCTGTATCAAGCAGCTTTTCAGACTCGTCGCTTATACTTATGTCGACTCCGAAATTACCATTTGCAGATAAAAAATCAACCACCTGGGAAGCAAAATGGTGAACGTTGACTACAATCTTGTCAATACCTACCGCCTTAAGTTTCTCAACGACATGCTCAATCAGCGGCTTGCCTCCTACCCTGACGAGCGCCTTCGGCATTGTATCAGTTAAAGGCTTAAGACGTGTGCCAAGCCCTGCTGCGAAAATCATTGCCTGCATCATGTCACTCATTTTTAGCCTTTAATACTGTACTGATATTCTGCTCACGGTGTATTATATGCACCTCTATTCCAAACTTCTCATTGAGATGTTCTCCAAGATGCTGTGCCGCGTAAACACTCCGATGCTGACCGCCGGTACAGCCGAAACAGAACATCAGGCTCGTAAATCCTCTCTGTATGTATCGGCGCACATGAACATCCGCCAGCTTATACACACTGTCAAGAAATGTAAGAATCTCTCCATCGTCCTCAAGGAAACGGATAACAGGCTCGTCAAGTCCTGTCAGTTTCTTATAAGGCTCATATCTTCCGGGATTATGCGTTCCGCGACAGTCAAAGACGTAACCGCCACCATTGCCGGTCTCGTCCTTTGGTATTCCTTTATGGAATGAGAAACTGTAAACACGGACAACAAGCGGTCCTTTATTATCATATTTAGAGAATGTGGCCGGACCATCTGACGGATGGGCCACATATATATTGCTGTCGGAAGTCTTAAAACCGTCAGCACGTGTCAGCGCCGGTTCTTCAATCTGTGCAAATTGCGGAAGCTCCGTAAGCTGACGAAGTAAGTCTATAAGATAAGGATAAGGGAATACGTTAAGCTTCAACAGTTCACGAAGATTCTGCATCGCTGGAGGAATACTGTCAATAAAATGTTTCTTGCGCTCAAAATATCCACGGAATCCATAAGCACCAAGCACCTGCAACGTTCTGAACAGAACAAACAGGCTAAGACGCTCAACAAAATGGCGTACAGACGGTACTTCGGTATAAAGTTTCAATGAATTATAATATTCAAACACTAGCTCACGTCTGAGTTTATGCGAATACTTTGCAGATGCCTGCCACAGGAACGAGGCGAGGTCATAATAGTATGGTCCTTTACGTCCACCCTGATAATCTATGAAATAAGGATGTCCATCTGAATCAAGCATAACATTGCGCGCCTGAAAATCACGGTACATGAAGCAATCGGCCTTCTCTGCCACTAAATCTTTGGCAAACAATCTGAAGTTGGCTTCAAGTTTAAGCTCGTGAAAATCAAGCTCTGCCGGTTTCAGAAAACAGTATTTGAAATAGTTCAAATCAAACAGGACACTGTCCTCATTAAACTCAGGCTGAGGATAACAGTTTGACCAGTCAAGGCCGCGCGCTCCACGTATCTGAATGTTAGGCAACTCACGGATTGTATTTATAAGCAGCTGCCTTTCACGCTGATTATAACGACCGCCAGACTCACGGCCTCCTCTTATTGCACTGAAAAGCGACTCACGGCCAAGGTCTTCCTGCAAATATCTCAATTCATCATCGTCAACCGCCAAGATACGCGGTACCGGCAACTGACGGCGTCTGAAATGATTTGAAAGATAAATAAAGGCATGATCCTCATCGCGGCTCGTACCAATAACACCTATTATCGAGCCACCGTCAACACCACTGATACGGAAATACTGACGATTGCTTCCTGCTGCATCAAGCCGTTCCACGCCAGCTGGTTCAGAACCGCTCCACTTCTTATATAATTCTAAAAGTTTCTGCATACGTTACATCAAAATGTCATCATCCTCTTCGCCACGCTTCTTACGCTCATATTCGGCAAGTGCGCGGTCAAGAAGAATAAGCAACAGCATTATACCGAGAGACATCAGCCACGACTTGGTGATATAAAGCAACCCGGCAGAAACGACAATATACAACACCCATTGTCCTTTCTTTATCTTGTATTTATTGACATCCATAAATCAACAACATTGTATTACTGCCGAAAACTGGCGCAATTAAGGTATTTCGTAGGTAAAATAATCAGGAACGCTGCAACAGCAACAGAGCTGTAACCAGTTGAACCGGATGTATTTTCTGCAAAGGTAAACAAAATCAAGGATAAAATGAAATAAAGCTGACTGTTTTTGATTTCGGCACAAATAAAAAAAATCGCATGTCGTCACGACAAGCGATTTTCAAAAAACAAACTACTTAAAAACTAATCTACTAAAACAAATCAAAAAAATATCTACTTTAGGATCTATCTACAAACGTATCAATTTTCGATATGCAAAAGTATGACTTTTATCGGTTGCTTCCAAATTTCTAATCAAAAAAATCATTTATTTGTAAACAAAAAATATAAAAAAAGGGCGGTTGACTGACAACCGCCCTCATTTTTGATATCTGTGGTTTGCAAATTACATCATTCCACCCATTCCCGGGTTTGCCATAGGCATTGCAGGCTTTTCTTCCGGTTTGTCAACAATCAGACATTCTGTTGTCAGGAACATTCCGGCGATTGAAGCTGCATTCTCAAGAGCTACGCGGGCAACCTTAGCCGGGTCGATAACTCCAGCCTTACGCATATCCTCGTAAGTGTCTGTACGAGCGTTATATCCGAAGTCGCCTTCGCCCTCGCGAACCTTCTGTACAACTACTGCACCTTCGCCACCTGCGTTTGCAACAATCTGACGGAGAGGCTCCTCGATTGCACGCTCTACGATGTTGATACCAGTCTGCTCATCTGCGTTGTCACCCTTCAGATCTTTCAGATTCTCAAGAGCGCGGATGTAAGTAGTACCACCACCTGCTACGACACCTTCCTCGATAGCCGCACGGGTTGCGCAAAGAGCATCGTCA
Source organism: uncultured Prevotella sp. (assembly GCA_902491375.1). GTDB lineage: Bacteria > Bacteroidota > Bacteroidia > Bacteroidales > Bacteroidaceae > Prevotella. The sequence continues at coordinate 7,336 of CABUHE010000039.1, read as the reverse complement.
ACACGGTCTTTCTTCTCCTTCATCTCAACCTCGCTGTTTGCGCCTACATAAAGAACGGCAACACCGCCAGAAATCTTAGCCAAACGCTCCTGGAGTTTCTCCTTGTCGTAAGAGCTTGTTGTATTGGCAATCTCGTTCTTAATCTGAGCTACACGGTCAGCAATGCACTGCTTGTCGCCGGCACCATTTACGATTGTTGTATTGTCCTTTGTAACAGTTACCTTGTCACAAGTTCCGAGCATTTCGAGAGTAGCCTGCTCAAGTTTCAAGCCCTTCTCCTCGCTGATAACAACACCACCTGTCAGGATAGCGATGTCCTCAAGCATTGCCTTACGACGGTCGCCGAAGCCAGGAGCCTTGACAGCGCAGATCTTCAATCCGCCACGCAGACGGTTTACAACGAGTGTTGTAAGTGCTTCAGAGTCAACATCTTCTGCTATTACCAGCAACGGACGTCCACTCTCAGCAGCCGGCTGAAGTATAGGCAGGAAGTCCTTGATGTTGCTTATTTTCTTGTCATAGATAAGGATGTAAGGATTCTCCATTACACACTCCATCTTGTCAGCATCAGTTACGAAGTAGCCGCTCAGATAACCGCGGTCGAACTGCATACCCTCAACAACGTTGATGTGAGTGTCGCGGCTCTTGCTCTCCTCTATTGTGATAACGCCGTCCTTGCTTACCTTGCGCATTGCGTCAGCAATCAGCTTACCGATTTCAGGATCATTGTTTGCGCTGACAGTAGCAACCTGCTCAATCTTGTCATAGTTGTCATCAACCTTCTCTGCATGGTTCTTGATATATTCAACAACAGCTGCGACAGCCTTGTCGATACCACGTTTCAAGTCCATAGGATTAGCTCCGGCTGTAACGTTCTTCAAACCAACGTTTACTATGCTCTGAGCAAGGATTGTAGCAGTTGTAGTTCCGTCACCTGCATCGTCGCCGGTCTTGCTTGCAACGCTCTTGACGAGCTGTGCGCCGGTGTTCTCGAAGTGGTCGGCAAGCTCAACTTCCTTAGCTACGGTAACACCGTCCTTGGTTATCTGCGGAGCACCGAACTTCTTCTCGATGATAACGTTACGGCCTTTAGGACCGAGTGTAACCTTAACTGCATTTGCCAACTGGTCAACGCCCTTCTTCAGCAAGTCGCGGGCGTCCATATTGAATTTTATCTCTTTAGCCATGATTTTTTATTTTTATAGGAGTAAAAGAGTAAGTCTAAAAGAACAGGTAAAAAATGCTTTCTCTGCACTCTACACATCCTTTAATTCACCCTGCAAACTCCAATGTTTTTCCTTTTTACTGTTTTATCTTTTTATTTCTCAATAACAGCGAGTACATCGCTCTGGCGCATCATAAGATACTTCTCTCCTTCGAACTCTAGTTCAGTTCCAGAATACTTGCCGTAAAGAACCTCGTCTCCGGCTTTCAGAACCATCTCCTCGTCTTTAGTACCCTTGCCAGTAGCAATTACTTTACCGTGCAATGGTTTTTCTTTTGCTGTATCAGGAATAATGATACCACCTATTTTCTCTTCTGCCGGTGCAGGCTGTACCAGCACTCTGTCTGCTAATGGTTTAATGTTCATAATTCTATGATTTTTAAGTTATATACAAATTATTATTCTCATGCGCCTTTTTACAACGCATCCGCCCACCATCCAGCGAAAAGCGTGCCAAACATGAAACTGACAGTTTTGACATGACACGACTGACAAAAATGTCAGTCTTATAACGTTAAATCAGAAGGTAGAGAAACAAGAAAATCTGCCAGCCGTGCCACAATCCGTTTTTTACTTTTTTACCTTTTTACTCTTTTACCCTTAAAATCCTTTCTTTTTGATTTTCCTTAACGCGCCACAGCAGCCACTTTCTGATTTTTCACACACCCGTATGTATATAAACGATTCTAGCGCGTGCAGTTGTAAACTGCTGATTAAATGCTAATTACATACCAACACGCGCCAAGTGTGCAGTCAGAAAAGGCATATTACGACTAAAAAACACTGCAAAACAACATCAAAAAGCCGTATTTTGACATGCCAAAAGCCACTTTCCGGCCTACAGGAAGCCACCTCTTGCAATGTAAGAAGCCACCTCCTGCAATGTAAGAGGCCACATTCCGCAATACAAGAGGCCATTTCCAGCACAATAAGACACTATAAATCATCATACAGCATGCTATTTCACGTAAAAACGCTGACACTTTTCTTTTGACACATTGACACCATTCCACCCTTTCATCTGTCATCTTGAGTTACACACTTTGCATTGTTATAACAGGTAATTTACAATATTTGCCGATGTCATATTATCATTGAAACTTTGTTAAATACTAAAACATTTATCATAAGGCTGCGCATTTCATACCAGGCAAAAGAGCATAAGCAACTGATTGCAGCACTTTACATGATAATATTTCTGCCCCAACACACATGCGACATAAGCAAAATTGAAAAATATGTAATACAAAAATGCTCTAAACTAGTAATGAAACAGAAAAATACTTCATTATTTTAATACAAAATACATATTGTATTCTATTATTCCGACGATATTTTGTAAGTTTGCAAAACGATAAGACAATATTTAATACTTATTTTCAATACAGACTTGAAAGAATAATTCATCATGAAACAGATAATAAGACATTTTACTGACGACGACCTTTATAAATTTACCATGTGCTGCGCAGTGATTGACAACTTTCCACGCGCGCAAGTAAAATACATATTCAACGACAGAGACGACACGGTATATCCGGAAGGTTTCGCCACAGAACTTGAGAAGCAGATTGCCGCTCTTGAGGATGTGGTTATAACCGATGACGAGATTGACTTCATGCGCCATAAATGCTATTATCTGCCCGAATGGTTTTTCAATTATCTCAAGGGCTTCCGCTTCAACCGCCATTGGGCAAAGACATGGCAGGACGATGAAGGGCACCTGCACGTCGAGTTTGAAGGCAGCTGGGCTGACACCATATTCCTTGAGGTGAAAGTGCTTGCCATAATCTCTGACCTGTTCTATGAAATGACGGGACAGGACAACCAGTTCGACTACGACTCATATTACACCAAGACGTACAACAAAGCAGAGCGTCTGCTGCAGGCCGGATGCGTGTTCAGCGACTTCGGCACGCGCCGACGTGCGTCGTTCAAGGCAGAAGACGTGGTCGTAAGGGCGATGAAAGACTGCTATAACAGCCGCGAATGGCCGGGCAGGTTTGTCGGCACGAGCAACGTATATCTAGCAATGAAGCACGACGTTCTGCCGGTAGGCACCATGGCTCACGAGTTTGTATGTGCCATCGGCGGCATGTACGGGCCGCAGATGGCAAACAACATCGCCATGAACTCATGGCGAAACACGTTCAGAGGAGCGCTCGGAACATATCTTTACGACAGCTTCGGGTGGAACATATTCGAGATGAATTTCTCTGAAGACTTCGCAAATCTGTTCAAAGGACTGCGCATAGACAGCGGTGACAACCGTGAGCAGCTTATGAGAATTGTCGACAAATACCGCTCGTTCGGCATCGACCCGAAGACTAAACAGGTGATATTCAGCAACGCTCTCGACACTGACACAGCCATAGAGATACAGAAATTCGCAAAAGACTACTGCCAGCCTTCGTTCGGCATAGGTACTCATTTCACCAACGATTTCGACGGAGTAAAGCCGATGAACATCGTAATAAAGCTCGTCGCGGCAAAGATAACCGAAGCATGGACATTCTATAACGACACGTGCAAGCTGAGCGAAGACGAAGGCAAGCACGTAGGAAAGCCTGAGGTCGTAAAGCGGTTCATGCAGGCACTGAATATGATTTGATATTCAACGGCACCGCATTTCAATCAACAGACATCAGAATATAATTAATAAAACAGCTAATCCGCCGGTTGCAGACACATTGGCAATCGGCGGATTAGCTGTTTATACGAACACGCAAGCAACGTAAGTCGTTTATTTCAAGCCTATAAGCTCATTACACAGAGGCCGCATAATCAGTAAAGAAACAGAATAATCAAGCATTGACTACATTTAGATACGGATAAGGTATCTCGATATTCTCTGCGTCGAAACGCTCTTTCACGCTTTTAAGCAAATCGCATTTCATCGAATAAGCAGTGGCGGCACTTGACGCCCAAGCCCAGGCACGCAGCGTAATGGCAGAGTCGCCAAGATTGATTACGCGGATAATAACCTCCGGTAAGCCTTTCTTCTTATCCTCCTCGGTGCGGTGGTCGATAAGCAACGGATGCTTCATAATCTCGTCGCGCATCACTTCGATGGCTCTGTCAAGGTTTACGGTATATGCCACACCTACTTCTACGAAAGCGCATGTCGAGGTGTCGCCGTATGAAGAATTGATAATCGTACTCGAATTAATCTTGTTGTTCGGAATAAGAATCATTCGGTTCTCAGCATCGCGTATGACAGTATGGCGCAGCGTTATTTCCATTACCGTACCTCTTATCACACTGTCAATCTCGATAAAGTCGCCGAGCTTGAACGGCTGCGAGAATATTATGAACAGACCTCCGATTATGTTCGACAGCGCGTCCTGAGAAGCAAGACCTACCGCAGCTGCCATGATTCCGGCACTGGCAAGAATTGAATTGCTGACCTTCTCCATGCCAGGTATCAGCGAAAGGAACGCCGCTATACCTATTATATATATAGCCGTAACGACAATACGGCGCATGAAACTTACCTTTGTCTCGTCGAGAGCAATCTTGCGCTGTTTGTGCATGGAGCGGAAAAACAGATACTTTGTTACCGCCGTCAGCACACGGACAACAAGATAAATGATGGCACCCTTAATTGCAAATATCAACAACCAGCGCACAGATATGCCGAAAAGCTCAATGTTAAGTATTCCTTCCATTCTCAATAATTTTACAACGTTACATCTGCAAATGTAAACAAAATATCTTACAAATTAATGTTTCAATGACATAATTCTACATTTTCAGACCAATAAAAACCTTTGTTGTTTCAGAAAAATTGAGTTACTTTGCACTTACACGGAAATATAACAGCAAAAACGGATGGCACGAAACACAAAACCAAGCAGGCCGACACCAGCCGAAGGCAATCTTTTTGCAGACGAATATACAGATACGCACGAAGAAACGGCCGGCAATATGACGCAATACGACTTTGACAACTTGTTCAAACGTCTGTCAAAGTCGGCATTCAGAAGCCGTTTCAGACTGAAAGAGAGCGACATTGAATATATCGACAGTAAAGGCATAGGCACTATACGCCGCCACGCTGAGGACTTTATTCGCAAACGCCTTGCTCCAGAAGTTATACCCAACGACGGCAAACAGACTCCCATGCGTGGCCATCCTGTATTCATAGCCCAGCACGCCACAGGATGCTGTTGCCGCGGATGTTTTGAGAAATGGCACGGAATAAAGAAAGGCCATCAGCTCACTACCGAAGAACAGGACTATGCCGTGAGCGTAATAATGGAATGGATAAAAAGACAGACTGAGGCGTTCACCGCATCGCACGGACATGACGCAAGAATCATAAGATGAACAATGTAAAACCAAAAGACCACCTTTTACGCTGCAAAAGGTGGTCTTTTACAATACAAAATGCCGTCTTTTGTCTTGCAAAAGACGGCATTTTGCAAACGTATCAACTATAAAAATATAAATATCTGACTATCAACACAATAAGAACTGACCTCAATATCACACGTATACAGGTCTTACAGGTCAGAACAACGATATTATTCCTTGTGCATATTATCTGAAAGATTTATAGCTTCCAGCAGTTTTATGGCGTCAACATACTGGGCTATGCCTTCGGCAACCTTCTTCGCGTCGCGCATGGCAAGCACCACGGTAGACGGGCGGTTGACAACATCGCCACCGGCAAAAACACCTTTACGGCTCGTCATTCCACAAGGCTTCTCACGAGTTAGCACATAACCGCTGTCGTCAACATCAATACCCTTTGTCGTTGAGACTATGCGGCTCGCAGGCACAGAGCCGATTGCCATAAGCACCTTGTCGGCCTTCTCCGTGCGGCGCTGCCCGTCATGCTCAATTACCACACCGCTAAGCGTGCCGTTATAGTCAAGAATCTCAACCAGATTAGACTCCCAGTTAAACTTCACTCCCTCAGATACAGCCTCCTCATATTCAGAGCGCAGCGCGCTCATATCGTTAATCGTGCGGTGATAGATAATCTCGACATCACGGGCACCCATGCGCACAGCCGTCCTGGCAGCGTCCATGGCAGTGTTGCCGCAGCCTAAGACGAACACGCGGTCGCCCTCCTGCACCGGCACATCGTCACGCTCAATGCTGCCCTCGTTATAAAGACTTACCTTGCGCAGGAAATACACAGCCTGCCTTACTCCACGGAGATTACGGCCCGGTATGTCAGGTTTCTTAGGCTTTACCGTACCAGTACCCATGAATATAGCATCAAATCCCTGCTCGAACAGCTGGTCAATATTAAGGTCGGTACCTATCGTCGTATTGCAATGGAACACGACTCCGAGTTCCTCTATCTTCTTTATCTCACGCCTTACCACCTCTTTCGGCAAACGGTATTCAGGTATTCCGAACATCAGCACACCTCCCGGCTCCGGCTCCATCTCGAATATCTCGATGTTGAAACCCTGACGAGCCAGATCTCCGGCAATGGTAAGTCCAGCCGGACCTGAGCCGATGACTGCTACCCTGCCGCGTGTCTTTGGTTGCAGTTTTTCCCTTATCAGCCCCATATTACCGTCAAAATCAGCAATAAACCTTTCAAGTTTGCCTATATGTATAGCCTCACCTTTCTTGGCAAGCACGCAATGCCCTTCGCATTGTTTCTCATGAGGACATACTCGTCCGCATACTGCCGGCAGATTACTTTTGTCGTTAATTATTTTCATGGCATTGCCAAGATTTCCCATCGACAACTCATGTATCCAGTCGGGAATATCATGGCTTATAGGACATCCTTTCTTACATTGCGGAACTTTACAATGCAGACATCTTTTTGCTTCGTTTATGGCTTCCAACATTACGTAGCCCTCGTTCACCTCGTGAAAAAGCTCTTTTTGTTCTTCCATATTATATAATTGTAGTTTGATTTGTTATGTCTGCAAAGATAGCGCAAATCGCGTGCAACACAAAATAAAAACAATAGAAACAGCGGTTTATTCAGGGTTAAATGCCGACTAAACGGCTTAAATAATGTGGTAAATAATCAAAACAAGCCTTTCTTTTTCCTTTACATCATTACTGTCCACTAAAAATCGCAAATAGTTCTTTGAAATAATTGAATTACAGTTTGTTAGAAGAGATTTTCTTGCG
>CABUHE010000038.1 GCA_902491375.1 uncultured Prevotella sp. | reverse complement strand
AATTTGAAACAGTAACCATAGCCGTTCCACTCAAGATAATTCCGCCAACGGGTTAGTAAAAACAATTAAGTTAATGAGATAGGCTTGATTTGAATAGACAATAGTACTGTTGCATGTGTGGAATAAAATGCTTATCTTTGCATCCGTTGCCATCAAATTGTGGCTTAGTCCGCATGCGGATACCATGAGATTGTAAACAGAAACGTTATTCATAAGGTAAGAAATCATGTCAAGTTACCAACCTTCCGCGTTGCCTAACACACGTATCGACGCCGCCGATTTGCTGCGTGGCGTAGCCGTGGCAGGCATTGTGATGCTGCATTTCATAGAGCATCTAAACTTCTACAACTTTCCTCCGCTTACCAAGTTGGACAATGTGGTGTGGAATGTGATGTTTTTCATGTTGTCGAACAAGATGTATGCCATATTTGCCATGCTGTTCGGACTGACACTTTTCGTGCAGCATGACAATCAGGCAAAGCGCGGATATGACTTCAGGCCGCGTTTCGTATGGCGCATGGTGCTCCTCTTCGGATTCGGCCTGCTCGACCTGTTGTTCTTCAACGGCGACATACTGACAGTTTACGCGGTGTGCGGACTGCTCGTATTGCCGTTTGTGCGAGCCAATAATCGTGTGTTACTGTTTTTTGCCGTGTTGTTTGTGCTACAGCCGATAGAGCTTGTATATCTTGTCGGTGGATTGGTTAATCCACGGTTGCAGCCGCTTGATTTAGGATCGGGAGCGATGTTCCAGGCCATATTGCCTGCGCAGGAAAGCGGCAGCTGGTTTGATGTTGCCATAGCAGGACTGCGCTACGGACTGCCTGTCAACTTTACATGGGCTATCGAGCACGGACGTTTTACGCAGACGCTGTTCCTCTTCCTGCTCGGCTTGTGGATAGGGCGCCGTCGCCTGTTGTATGACGAAGGCAACAACGCTAATGTCTGGAGAAAAGTGATGTTGTGGTCGGTCGTGGCGTTTGCGGTGTTGTGCCCGTTGCGTTATACCGTGCCACAGATGTTCCATGCGGAGTGTGTGTCGGCCTCGTTGACCGTAATGCTCGACATGTGGAAAAATCTTGCGATGACGTTTTTCTATGTAAGCTTGCTTACATGGGCGTATCACCGCACAAGGGCGCGCCATGTGTTGGCGAAGATTCTGCCTTACGGCAAGATGAGCCTTAGCAACTATTTGGGGCAGTCGGTCGTTGGCGGATTTGTCTTTTATCATTGGGGATTGGGACTTTATGCGGTCAGCGGCCATACAATGAGCCTTTTGCTGGGAGCAGCGTTCGTTTTATTGCAGTTCTCGTTCTGCAAATTGTGGCTCCGTTTGCATAGGCGCGGGCCTTTGGAGCAGGTATGGCATAACCTCACTTGGGGCGGTTCAGACAGGCGGAAGAAATGACATAGGCCGGTCTGTACATCCAGGCGCTGTCTTTCCATTGGCGCTCCGGGCTTGCATGGGGCCGTTTGTGCTGATCGTGAAATAAGCTGTTTATAAGATATAAAAATGTGAAAGGCGGACAAATATCCGCCTTTTTGTCATGTTATAAGGTGGATTTTTAGTAAATTTGCAGCGATTTGTCTATATAAAACGGATGAGGTTCAGTGATGTAATAGGACAGGACGAAGCCAAGCAGAGGTTGCGGCAGATGGTTAAGGAAAGCCGTGTGCCTCATGCTATAATGCTATGCGGTCCGCAAGGGTGTGGCAAGATGGCGCTTGCTTTGGCGTTTGCTTCTTATCTGTTATGTCAGAACCGAACGGACGAAGATTCTTGTGGAACGTGCAGTCAATGCGCCATGACAACCAAACTTTCTCATCCCGACCTTCATTTCTCTTATCCCGTAATACGTCCTACGGGAACTGGTTCAGAGCATAAGATGTCGAGCGATGATTTTGCTGATGAATGGCGCCGTATGCTTTCACGTGGAGTTTACTTCACGATGGACCAGTGGCTGGCGGAGATGAACGCCGCAAACCAGCAGGCTGTGATAGGAGTAGGTGAGAGCGACCTGCTGATAAGGAAGCTCAGTCTGAAGTCCAGTCAGGGCGGATATAAGGTTGTAGTGATATGGCTGCCCGAACGTATGAACGCCGAGTGTGCCAACAAAATGCTTAAACTGCTTGAAGAGCCGCCGCATGAGACGGTTTTTCTGATGGTATGCGAGGAGCCGGAGAAGCTGTTGGAGACAATCCGCAGCCGTGCGCAGCGCATCGATGTGAAGCGCATTGAAGATGAAGCCATAGAGCGTGCATTGGCAGACCAGCGTGGTATTGATGCTGATGCTGCACACCGACTGGCGCGTGCTGCCGGTGGTAGCTGGCTCACTGCACTTGAAGAACTTGACGCAGACAATGAGAAAAAACAGTTTTTTGAGTTGTTCGTATCGCTGATGCGTCTGGCATATATGCGCAAGATAAAGGATCTGCGCAAATGGAGCGAGACGGCGGCAGGGCTTGGTCGTGAGAAGCAACGTCGTATGTTGGCATACTTCATGCGGCTTGTGCGTGAAAACTTCATGTATAATTTTCACAATCCGGAGCTTTGCTATATGACCCGTGAGGAGGAGAATTTCGCAAGGAATTTCGCTCCTTACATCAATGAGGCTAATGTAATAGAGATGTCAGGACTGATGAACAGGGCTATGCGCGACATTGGACAGAATGCAAATGCCAAGATAGTGTTTTTCGACATGGCTACGAATATCATCGTTTCACTGATAAGAAAACCGTAGAACGGAGTATTTTCAGAGGATTTCTATCGCTGATTTTCAGCTGTGGAAATATTGCGTAACAGATAAAAATATAAAAGAGCAGTAAGAGAAAAGGCCTTGAACATGGCTTAAACTGAATGGCGAGGCAAAACAGACGTGCTTCAATCTTTCTCTCTTTATTCAATATAGATTAAGTATTATGGACTATAAAAATAGAAAATTCATGATATATAACGGCTGCGACCGTGGGCTCTGTATCCGCGGATGTGGCCGCCAGGACCGCCAGCTCAATACATACGACTGGTTAGCCGACGTGCCCGGTAATGCCAAGAGCACTGATCTCGTAGAGGTGCAGTTCAAGAACACCCGCAAGGGATATTATCACAACGTAAACAATCTAGACCTGAAGAAGGGCGATATTGTGGCTGTTGAGGCTAATCCTGGACATGACATAGGTGTAGTTACACTGACTGGTAAGCTGGTTGAGTTGCAGATACGCAAGGCTAACCTTAAATCGGCAGACGACATCAAGCGCATTTACCGTCTGGCTAAGCCTGTAGATATGGATAAATACCGTGAGGCAAAGAGTCGTGAACACGACACTATGATACAGAGCCGACAGATAGCCAAGAGTCTGAATTTACAGATGAAGATAGGCGATGTCGAGTATCAGGGCGACGGCAATAAGGCTATTTTTTATTATATTGCAGATGAGCGTGTCGATTTCCGTCAGCTTATTAAGGTGTTGGCAGAGACATTCCATGTCCGCATTGAGATGAAACAGATCGGTGCGCGTCAGGAGGCCGGACGTATCGGAGGTACCGGCCCATGCGGTCGTGAGCTGTGCTGCGCGACATGGATGAAGAATTTTGTTTCAGTAAGTACAGGTGCCGCGCGTTATCAGGACATATCACTTAATCCGCAGAAACTTGCCGGCATGTGTGCCAAGTTGAAGTGCTGTCTGAACTATGAGGTTGACAATTATATTGAAGCCAGCCGCAAACTGCCTAGTAAGGAAGTTGTATTGCAGACTCAAGACAGTGACTATTATCTTTTCAAGAGCGATATTTTGGCCGGTATCGTAACTTATTCGACAGATAAAAAGATACCTTCAAACCTTGAGACGATAACAGCCAAACGTGCAATGGAGGTAATAGAAATGAACAAGCGCGGTGAGAAACCTTTGTCATTGCAAGAGGACGGAGTGGTAAAGCGTAATGACAGACCTGTTGACTTGCTTGAGAATGAGAGCCTTACACGTTTTGACCGAACTAAGAAAAAGAAAAAACAGAAAAGCCGCTCTCAGAAACAGACGCCAAAGAACCGTGCGCCAAAACAGGCGAAAGGATCTGCACCTGTAAACGATAAGCCCGAACAGAATATTGATGGGAACTGATATGATTGCGGTTTCACGATAAATTGAGGTGGTGAGGCTTATAGCCTTTCCTTTTATTCATTATTGGCATAAGTGTCAGCTGGAGTGAAAATGAAAAAAACTTTATTGACATGGGTGATGGTTGTTGTAGCTGTATTGGCATTGTCGGCTTGTGACGGCGATGTCGTCTATGACAAGTATGCATCCACAGCCATTGACGGTTGGGAACGTAGCGATACTCTTGTCTTCGACGTTCCTAAACTTAAGGACTCAGGACGATACAGACAGGAAATTGGTTTGCGCATAAATGTTGCTTATCCGTTTACTGGGCTTAGTCTATTGGTTGAAAGGACGATAGAGCCGGGACACAGGGTTAATGTGGACACGTTGAACTGTCGTCTTTATGACAACAAAGGCAATGCGCTCGGTGACGGTGTAAGTTTCTTCCAATACGATTTTATATTATCTGACGACGAATTGCAGAAAGGAGACTCTTTGCATGTAAGAATCCGTCATATAATGATGCGCGAGATTCTGCCTGGTGTTTCTGACATCGGCTTCAGAATGATTAAGAAATGATGTTTTAGTACATCAGCTGTTATATCGTTGTTGTTGAGTGGTTATATTTTTATAATAAGGTGTGACGTGATAAATATTTTTTATCTTTTTTTCTTTTGTATTGTCTGTAAGTTGGAGTATCTTTGCATGATATGAAATATGTATTGACAGCACCTGAAACGATAAATGCCACCATAAATTTACCGGCATCAAAAAGTATAAGTAACAGGGCGTTGATTATTAATGCCTTGGCTGGAAGCAAGCTTATGCCGGATAATATGTCGGATTGTGACGATACAGAGGTAATCCTCAAAGCCTTGCGTGATATGCCTGAAGTTATTGATATTAAGGCTGCGGGAACTGCAATGAGGTTTATGACAGCTTATCTGGCGGTAACTCCGGGTGAACATATTCTCACAGGAACAGAGCGTATGCAGCAGCGCCCGATAAAAGCGTTAGTCGACGCTCTTAGATACATTGGCGCTGATATAAGTTACGAACGCGAGCAAGGATTCCCGCCTCTTAGAATAAAAGGACGTAAACTTAATGGCGGACATATAGACATACCGGGCAATATAAGTTCTCAATATATTTCAGCTCTGCTAATGATTGGGCCGATGCTGGCAGACGGACTTGAAGTAAGGCTTACAGGAGAGATTGTTTCACGACCTTACATTGACCTGACTTTGTGTGTGATGAAGAATTTTGGAGCTGACGTTGATTGGGTTGACGTAGATACGATAAGAGTCAGTCCTAAGTCGTATGAGTCCAAACCTTTTTTCATTGAGAACGATTGGAGTGCTGCTTCATATTGGTATGAGATGCTCGTGTTGGGCAGAACTCCTGAATCAGAAATTATGTTGACTGGTCTTACAGACGGTTCACGTCAAGGCGACTCAGCAATCAAGTATCTTTTCAGTATGCTTGGAGTCAGGACTATGTTCAAGACAAAAGAACGTGCCGTACCTACTACAGTTAAGCTGAAGCTCATTGAGACAAAACCTCCACGTCTTGATTATGATTTCGTCAATCAGCCTGATATGGTTCAGACTTTGGTTGTCAGTTGTGCTCTCACTGATACTCCGTTTACTTTTACTGGTATTTCATCTTTAAAGATAAAAGAAACAGACAGAATTGAGGCCTTGAAAACAGAAATGCGTAAGTTAGGTTACGTGTTGCATGATAAAGGCGGCAGTGAACTTTCATGGGACGGTGAACGTTGCGAACCGGCTGACGATATTGTGATAAATACTTATGACGACCACCGCATGGCAATGGCTTTTGCTCCTGCTTCAATAGTATTCCCAGGATTGAAGATTGATAATCCACAGGTAGTAAGCAAGTCGTATCCTCATTTTTGGGAAGATCTTAAGAAAGCAGGTTTTGTTATAAAAGAGGTTGATTGACAATGGAGGCATTATCGTATGTTCTGTATTTAGCGGTTCTGATTGTTTTAGCGGTTGTACTGCGTAAAATATTCGGAAACAAAGGCGTCAACACCGCATTGTCAGATGGCTCGTCAGATTGCACTTCATGTACATCAGAGCCAGGCAGATGTCTGCATGACTGTGTCATTGAAAACTCTGTTGGAGATATTGAATATTTTGATGACGAGGAATTAGATGAATACAAAGGCCGGACTTCTGATAGTTATACGGACGAAGAGGCCGGACAGTTTGCTGAAGTAATGTACACAATGAAACCTGAAGAAGTGAAAGACTGGCTGAAAAGTCTGAATCTGCGTGGCGTAAATCTGCCTGACCAATTGAAGGATGAAGCCATAATGCTTGTTGAAGGATAATAGTTTATAGCTTATAATGCAATAAAACAGACGTTTGCAAGTTTATAATAAAGGTATTGTGGCCTTTTTTTAAGACAATATGCATATCAAGTTTGCCAAACATATAATTCCTGTTTTTGTCGTGATTGTCATCATGGCTGCTGTCGGTTGTTCTACTGAGAAGAACACTGCGCAAAGTCGTTGGTGGCATTCGTTCAACGCACGTTACAATACTTATTATAACGGAACACTTGCATACATTGACGGCTCACTTGAGAAAGAGAACGGTAATAAGGATAACTTTACAGAGAGGTTGCCGCTTTATACCGTTGGCAATAAGAGCAGCCGTCAGCTTGGTGGTTCTAATTTTGACCGTGCTATCGAGAAATGTCAGAAAGCAATAAGGTTGCACAGCATCAAGCGTCGTCCTGAATGGACTAAAAGCAGAAAAAAAACAGAGAAAGATATTGAATGGCTAAACCGTAAGGAATACAATCCTTTTTTGTGGAAAGCCTGGCTGCTTATGGGCCGTGCGCAGTTTATGAAAGGCTCGTTTGACGAAGCTGCGTCGACGTTTGCATATATGAGTCGCCTTTACGCCACTCAACCTGCAATATACGGACGTGCAAGAGCTTGGCTGGCAAAGTGTTATATAGAGCAGGATTGGATTTACGATGCTGAGGATGTGATAACTAAGATGCGCCGCGACTCGTTACATTGGCGTGCGCGTAAGGAGTGGGATTATACCTATGCCGATTATTATATCCATACAGGGCGTTACGCTGAAGCAATACCTTATTTGCGAAAGGTTATCAAGCATGAGATGCGCCGTAAGCAGAAGGCTCGTGAGTGGTATCTTATGGGACAGTTAGAGGCAGCTCTTGGTAATAAGGAAAATGCTTACAAAGCCTATAAGCGTGTTATAAGGCTGCATCCGCCGTATGAACTTGAGTTTAATGCACGTATTGCAATGACTGAAGTTATGGGCGGTCAGCAGTCGAAGAAGATGATTAGAAGACTGCGCCGTATGGCACGTTCCGACAATAACAAAGAGTATCTTGACCAGGTTTATTATGCTATCGGAAATATTTATCTTAATCAGAAAGATACTACAAACGCTATTTCTGCATACGAAAAAGGCAATGCCAAATCAACAAGGAACGGCATTGAGAAAGGTGTGCTGCTGTTAAAGCTGGGCGACCTTTATTGGAATCGTGAGGATTATAGCAACGCACGCCGCTGCTACGGCGAAGCTATCGGTCTGCTTGATAAGGAACGTGACGATTATCAACAGCTGTCTGACCGCTCAAAGATACTTGACGAGCTTGTGCCTTATACCGATGCAGTGCATCTTCAGGACTCTCTTCAGACTTTGGCAAAGATGCCTGAGGCTGAGAGAAACGAAGCTATCGACCGTGTTATAGAGGCATTGAAGAAGAAAGAAAAAGAAGAACGAAAGGCTCAGGCTGAAGCTGAGGCACAGCAATATCTGGCACAGCAGGGCGGAGCAGGTAATACGGCAGGGCAGAACAGCACGGCAAACAACATGACTGACAAGAACGGCACGTGGTATTTCTATAATCCTACGGCCGTTAGTCAGGGTAAGACTACGTTCCAAAAATTGTGGGGCAGGCGTCAGAATGTTGACGATTGGCAACGTTCTAACAAAACCGTCGTGGCGCAGGCCGCTCTTCCAGAAGAACTTACAGACGAGATGCGCGACTCTATTGCAGCAGCTGAGGCAATGGAGGATTCAATCAAAAACTCGCTCGACAGTGCCCAGAACAATCCGCACAAGCGTGAGTATTACCTGAAACAGATTCCTTTTACAGCTGAACAGGTGGCTGAAAGCAATAAGATTATTGAAGACGGACTTTTCCATGCAGGAGTTATATTCAAGGATAAATTTGACAATCTCACACTGAGTGAGAAGCATCTGCGCCGCCTTACAGACAATTATAAGGACTATGAGCATCTTGACGAGGCTTATTATCATCTGTTCCTGCTCTATTCACGACGACAGGAGAGCAGTAAGGCTGCAACATATCTAGACCTGTTAAAACGTGAATTCCCGACGAGTCAGTGGACAGTCCTGCTGGCAGATCCGAATTTTGAGGAGAACGCAAGGTTCGGTGTGCATATAGAAGACTCGCTTTACGCAGCCACTTATGAGGCATTCAAGGCTGATAGGTTTGACGAAGTACGTGCTAACGCCGCGCTTTCCGCATCGCGTTTCCCGCTTGGAGCCAACCGTGATAAGTTCATATTTATTTACGGACTTAGCAAACTCAATAATGGCGACAGCGACGGATGTCTGAAAGACATGAATGAAGTGGTAAGCAAATATCCTGAAAGCGATGTCAGCGAACTTGCCGGAATGATTATCAACGGTGTAAAAGCCGGACGTCAGTTGTATGGCGGAAAGTTTGACATCAGCAATATCTGGGAGCGTCGTGCTGTTGTCTTAAACGACAGCGATTCTATTGCAGCGCGTAAGTTTGTGGCTGAGCGTAACGTCAACTTCTCATTCATGTTTGTCTATGCGCCTGACTCTGTCAATGAGAATAAGCTGCTGTTTGAGCTTGCGAAGTTCAACTTTACAAACTTTATTGTAAGAAACTTTGATGTGGTCATCGACGAGCTTGGCAGTTTACACCGTATGCGTGTAAGCGGTTTCTTGAGCTATGATGAGGCTCTTCAGTACGCACGTCAGCTGGGTGGTAATGCGAATATCCGCAATCTGACGGCTAAGGCCCGTTCATTCGTGATAAGCGATGCCAACCTCGAACTGCTTGGCACGCAGTACAGCTATAACGATTACGATAAGTTCTATGAGCAGCACTTCGTTCCTTTGC
Source organism: uncultured Prevotella sp. (assembly GCA_902491375.1). Taxonomy (GTDB): domain Bacteria; phylum Bacteroidota; class Bacteroidia; order Bacteroidales; family Bacteroidaceae; genus Prevotella. Next base: position 3,490 of record CABUHE010000038.1, on the reverse strand, counting down.
GGATAAGTACTGTGAAATTGCTTACCGAACCTGCAACGATAGAGTATAAGTCGGCAGAAGACGAAGGCAGCTACGGAGACGACGGTTTGTATCAAGGCGGAGTCATAGAGGACGGACTGTTCATTGACGACAATCAGCCGGCTACCGGAACAGGCGGAAATAACGACCTGATAATAATGCCCGACAGTCAGGAAGGTAAGCCGAAAGATAATCAGCCGGCAGACGCAACAGGCTCGATAACTGTACCTATGGAGACGGAGAAGCCTGAAACAGGTACTGACAACAGCACATTGATAGTGCCGGATGTCAAGGAAAATGCTCCTGCCGGAGGCGGACAGACCGACAATGGACTGATTATCATGGACGAGGAAAATAAGGCACAACAGCCTGCCGGACAAGATAACGGCGGAACATTCATTCCGCTTGACGATGCCGGCAGTACAGGAACAAAGCAAGGTAATACCTCTGTCGGCAACAATCAGATTACCGTTCCTGACATAGACAGCAGGCCTGCGACAAATAAGCAGAACACGACGGCTCCTGCCGGTGTAAAGACTCAGACTGAGGCTCCTGCCACTCATGACGACCTGATAATTGAGTTCAACGACGATTACAGCAACAACAGAAACAACAATAACGGCAACAATAGCAATGCCGGAAAGCAGGACGACCGTCAGGACAGCTACGGTCTTGAAGACGAATATTACGACCTCGACGGTTTCTGATAAATTTCTGTTGATTATAAAAACTTTGACCTATGAGCAACGGATTACTTTTATGGGCTGATGACGAAATGGAGCTTCTCCGTGCCCACGTGCTTTTTCTTCAGAAGAAGGGATATGACGTAGTGACCGTGACCAACGGCACCGACGCTATAGACCAGTGCAGGCAAAAGACTTTTGACCTGATTCTGCTTGACGAGATGATGCCGGGTCTCAGTGGACTTGAGACTTTGCAGAAGATAAAGGAAATATCGCCGGCCACGCCTGTGGTTATGGTTACCAAGAGCGAGGAGGAAAACATAATGGACCAGGCCATAGGCTCGAAGATTGCCGACTATCTTATCAAGCCTGTAAACCCCAACCAGATACTTCTGTCGTTGAAGAAGAATATACATCAGAAGGAAATTGTAACAGAGGTAACGCAAAGCGGATACCAGCAGAATTTCCAGAATATAGCCATGCAGATAAGCGACTGTAAGACTATCAACGGCTGGATGGACGTTTATAGGCGTATAGTACACTGGGAACTGGAGCTGAGCAATACTGACAGTAACATGACTGAGATGCTGAAGATGCAGAAGGAAGAGGCTGACAACGGCTTTGCCAAATACATCAAAGCACACTATATGGACTGGATGGATGATATTGCGCGCAGCCAGACAGTAGGTGGTCAAGGCTTGTCAAGGCTGAAGTCTGTTCATGCATCGTTGCGTAAACAGCAGGAGAAAGGCGAGGAACGCCCGATGATGAGCATTGATATTTTTAAGAAAAAGATATTCCCGTTGCTCGATGCCGGTGAAAAGGTGTTTATGATAGTTATCGACAACTTCCGCCTTGACCAGTGGCGTGTGCTGTCACAGGATATCGGCGATATGTTCGACATTGACGAACAGACGTATGTCAGCATACTTCCTACTGCCACGCAATATGCCCGCAACGCGATATTCAGCGGACTGATGCCTGAGAAGATAGCGCAGATGTTCCCTGACCTTTGGGTAGACGAGGATGAGGCAGAAGGCAAGAATCTCAACGAAGGGCCGTTGATAAAGACGCAGTTTGAACGCTTCAGACGCCGTGAAACGTTCTCTTATCATAAAATAAATGATTCAGTCGGTGCTGAAAAGTTCCTTCAGAAATTCAACACTCTGAAAGCCAACGACCTGAATGTGCTTGTAATCAACTTTATAGATATGCTCAGCCATGCACGCACGGAGTCGAAGATGGTGCGCGAGCTGGCTAACAACGAGTCGGCTTACCGCAGCATAACGTTGAGCTGGTTCCGCCATTCGGTATTGGCAGACTTGTTCAAAATGCTGGCGCAGAGCGACTACACCGTTGTGATAACTACCGACCACGGCAGCATAAGAGCGTCAAAACCGGTAAAGATAATAGGCGACCGCAACACGAACACCAACCTGCGTTATAAGCTGGGGAAGAACCTTAACTACAATCCTAAGGAAGTATTCGTAATAAAAGAGCCTGACAAGGCCATGTTGCCTGCTCCAAATCTTAGTACTTCATACGTGTTTGCGACAGGCGATTCGTTCTTCGCTTATCCTAATAATTACAATTACTATGTGTCTTACTATAAAGACACGTTCCAGCATGGAGGCATATCTATGGAGGAAATGATTGTTCCGCTGATAACCATGAAGGTGAGAAAAAGATAATGTTTAATATTGGGATTTATGACGGGGCGTAAACCAGACAGGCCGGTCAGCATGCGGTTTCAGTTTTATACGGACACCATGCAAGGATGACTTTGAGTTAAATGGCACGCTTCAGTCAGACTCCGCAACAATGATAAAGCAATGGAAATAAAAATCAACAACTTAGAGAGCATCAGCCAGGGCGCACGCCAGTTTATTGAAAACATGGGGCGTGGCCGTGTGTTCGCATTCTACGGCAAGATGGGTGCCGGTAAGACAACGTTTATCAAGGCCGTATGCGAGCAGCTTGGAGTGGAAGACGTAATAACGTCGCCAACATTCGCAATCGTCAATGAGTACACTTCTGAGACTTCAGGCGACACCATTTACCATTTTGACTTCTATCGTATCAAGAAAATAGAGGAAGTCTATGATATGGGATACGAGGAGTATTTCTACGGTGGCGGACTTTGTTTCATCGAGTGGCCTGAACTGATTGAAGGTCTTTTGCCTGAAGATGCGGTTAAGGTTGAAATCAAGGAAAACGAAGACGGTTCGCGTACTGTAAGTTTCTAAAAATCTGGTTGGTTTTAGTATCCTGATCAGCTGCGCGCCAAAAGATGGTCTTTTACGTTGCGAAAGGCCGTCTTTTGGCGTGTAAAAGGTATCCTTTTGCAGGTCAAAAGGGTACCTTTTATAATTTATCCCAATATTGTTCAACCCCGTGAACATATATTTGTGCCGTTCTACAGAGTATGATTTTAGAGTTATGTGTTGATAGTCAGTGGTTTATGGAGTTATCAACACCTGCCGTGTTGTTATCGTTTCTGTCTGCCTGCGTTATCGTGTTTATCGTAGCTTCGGTTGTGTCGGCATTTCAGTGTAATCTTTGGTGTCGCGTCAGTCGGTACAGTTGATAATCTGTCGGACTGTTGTCTAAAATCAAGATATGTTCCGTTTAACGTTAAAGAAATTAAAGACAATAGTATTTTGACATTTATTTTCTAAATTTGCATCGTATTATATATTTACGTTTTTGATAATTCAGATATTCAATTATAAAGAATATGGAGGTAATAAAAACTGAAATAGACGGCGTGGTAATCATCGAGCCACGTA
>CABUHE010000037.1 GCA_902491375.1 uncultured Prevotella sp. | reverse complement strand
ATTTTTACACCGATTTTTTGTTAATAAGGTGTAAAGTATTTCTGTATTAAGTCAAGACTGACGGTAAACATGAACATCGTTCAGTTTCTTTTTTCAGCCCAAAGGATATTATTGTGAAACCAGGAGCGGTCGGAAGCTGAAAGAAAAAGGCGCAGCCGGCAGTTTATTTTATTGTATTTTAATGCAAAATTCTTGGTAAAGTCAGATACAAGTGTCGGATATTTTGCCTAAATTTGCATACCGAATTCTGATAAAACGAAAAATATGCTTAATTTAGATGATCTTTACAAAGCTCGTTACGTGCTTAGTAAAATACTTAGGCGTACCGACCTTGTTCATGCGCCAAAGCTGAACCCGGAGAGTGATATTTACCTTAAACCTGAGAACCTTCAGATTACCGGCTCTTTCAAAGTGCGTGGAGCTTATTATAAAATATCTCAACTCAGCGATGAAGAGAAGAAGCATGGCGTCATAGCATGTTCTGCCGGCAACCATGCACAGGGCGTTGCGCTCGGTGCTACAAGCCACGGAATAAAGTCGCTTATCTGTCTGCCGGAAGGCGCGCCGATAAGTAAGGTTGAGGCTACACGCCGTCTTGGAGCTGAAATATGCCTTGTACCTGGTGTTTATGACGACGCATATCAGCGTGCGCTTCAGCTCCGCGATGAGCATGGATATACGTTTATCCATCCGTTTAATGACGACCATGTCATAGCAGGACAGGGCACAATAGGTCTTGAACTTCTTGATGAGCTGGCTGATGTTGAGGCTGTTGTCGTACCGATTGGCGGTGGCGGACTTATCAGCGGTGTAGCTTTCGCTATCAAGTCGCTTAAACCAAGCGTAAAGGTCTATGGTGTTCAGGCTGCCGGAGCGCCGAGTATGTATGAGAGCATACGCGACCATCATCCTGAGACTCTTACCAGCGTGTCAACCGTCGCAGATGGTATCGCGGTTAAGACACCAGGAGATCTGACTTATGAAATATGTTCAAAGTATGTTGACGACATAGCTCTTGTAAGCGAGGATGAAATATGTGCCGCAATACTCCGCCTCATGGAAGAGGAGAAGATGATTGCTGAAGGCGCCGGTGCGGTTAGTGTCGCTGCCGCAATGTTCAATAAAGTGCCGATTAAAGGCAAGAAGACGATTTGTCTTGTCAGCGGTGGTAACATTGATGTCAATATCTTAAACCGTGTAATAAACCGCGGACTCGATAAGGGCGGACGTATATGCACGCTGACAATGGAGCTTGCCGATAAACCGGGACAGCTGCTTGAGGTTATCGAAGTGCTTGCAACTCTTGGTGCCAACGTGCTCAGCGTTCATCATGAGCGTGGCGTTTACAGCCATAATGTAAACACTTGTGAGCTGAAAGTTAAGCTCGAAACCCGTAACCACGAGCATGTCGAGGCTATCAAGGAAGGCCTTGCTAAGAAAGGTTTTAAACTGCAATAATTCAGTTTTATTAATCAGATATAAAACATTAAACTAAAAATAGAGTAAAATGAAAGCATTACATTCAGACAAAGCGCCTAAGGCTTTAGGCCCTTACAGCCAGGCAATAGTAGCCGGCGGATTCGTGTTCGCATCAGGACAGGTGCCAATCGACCCTGCAACAGGTGAGTTCGTAGAAGGTGGAATCAAGGAGCAGACACGTCAGTCATTAACCAACGTTACAAACGTTCTGGCTGAGGCTGGTATCGACTTGAGCCATGTTGTTAAGACAACTGTGTTCCTTTCAGACATGGATAACTTCGGTGCAATGAACGAGGTTTATGCAACATTCTTCAAAGAGCCGTTCCCCGCACGTTCAGCAGTTGCTGTCAAGACTCTGCCTAAAGGCGCACTCGTTGAAGTAGAGGTTGTTGCGACATTGGAGAAATAATGTTGTTGATACATAAAATTATAGGGAGCCGTTTCTTATTTGGCTCCCTTTTTTATTTGTGTCAGCAGTGTGTTGCTGTGCTATGTTTATATAGTTGCTTTACGGATTTTATGCTTTTCCTGTATAAGGAAATCTGACTGTTATTCTTATTGGGGTGAGATATAGCTTTTCAGAGCTTCTACATATTCCTCAAAAGCATTTATCCCTTTTTCTGTTATGTGGCATGTGGTGTGAGGCTTTTTGCCTAAAAACTCCTTTTTTATTTCTATATATCCTGCTTTGTTTAGCTTGTCAAGCTGCACGCTAAGGTTCCCGGCAGTTGCTTTAGTCTGCTCTTTAAGGTAAATGAAGTCTGCTTCGTCTACACTGATGAGCAGCGACATGACAGCCAGTCGCAGTTCGCTGTGCAGCAATGGGTCTAACGGTTTAAACATATTTGTCTTCAGTTCTCGTTTTACTCGTACTTTTCAGTTTTAGTTTTATTGCTTGCGTCATGTTTCATTCTGTACAAAATTATCAGAGCAGGCAAAACCATCATAATCAGTCCGGCCATGAATACGGCCACCATCTCGGCAGGGCCTTCATTTTCAAGAGCTGCGTTTATGCTGCTGTATGCGCCTGCGCATATGCCTATTGTTAGGGTATTGCTTTTCAGAACTAATCCTGTCATAAATGCTGCAAGGCTGATGCAGATTATAATTGTTGCCGTTATTGGCAGTTCGTGAGCCGGTGTGTTACCGTCTAATATTGAAATTGGGCCGGCAAGCATTACTATGAAAATGATTACAGCGAATGCTTTCCAGATGTTTTTCACTACATCATTCACGAAGCTTTTTGGTGTTCCGGCTATGTTTTCGTTCTTGGTGATCTTTCTGTTGGCAATCAATCCGCCGAAAATCATAACCAACCACATGAAGTTCCAGTAGTAAGAGCCTGTAAAATTCCACAGTATGCCGATTACGGTTGCGGTGAAACAAATGAGTATTCCCCACATAAGCAGTGGCTTTACACTGCTGCGTGTCATGTCTTTACGGCTTTGCTCTATGGTTTCACTTATAATTTTGAGGCTTTGTTCGGCTGAAATTTTCTCGTTGTTTTCCATATCCATTATTATTTTCTGTATTTTCTGTTGATGACAATCCCAGGTATTACCAGCATGAACAGTGAAGTCGCACATATTGCAATGGCTTCGTATGGTCCTGGATACATAAGTGCCAAGTTTGCAGGAATTAAGGATATTATCGCTAATATGATTGTTAACTTGTTGCGAAGCAGAATTCCTGTAATCATGCCTGTAAGTCCGAGAAGGAGTATAAGGACTGCCGTTATCGGCAGTTTGCTTGCATAATCGGAACTGTTTAGTGAGATTGTTCCGACTATTGCTGTTATTATTGCAAACAGACCGAACGACATCCACGACGTACCGAGTGCTTTACTGAAGAAGTTTGAAGGTCTTTCCCTGTGCTTTTTCATTTTCACAGCCGTAACAGACCAGCCAGTAATGGCCATTAAAAACCAAAGAACATTCCATGAAGGATTGTCTGTTTTTATCCAAAGAAACCATACAATGATTGATGTCACGCATGTAAGTGTGCCCCAGAACACCATTGGCATGCCTGCGTCTTGCATTATTTCGTTACGGCTTTGCTCTATTGCGTCTTTTATAATCTTGAGACTTTGTTCTGCCGATAGTTTCTCGTTGTTTTCCATATTGGTTATAATTTTAATCTATTTGATAATCTGTAACTTATTCTACATGCATGTGCATTGTGCCTGGTGGATGTATTCAGATTTGTCATCAATCATTTTGCTTCTTCTTGTTTTTCTTTTATTATGTCGGGGACATATATAAGATTAATGCTGACACAGTTGTTCTTTTCACTTATATCGTAATCGCTGAAAGCACAATACTCTATTGGAATGTTGTTATTCTTGTCTAGTTCCTTGTTGTTGTTTTCGTCATGAAATACGTATATCGTGCCTTTCCCTTCAGGCACATTGCGTATTATGGTTTCAATTTTGCCTTTCTTGGCTTTTACTTTTGCCCATTGTCCGCTTTTTGTTGCGATGAGAATTGTTCCCTTGTCATTTGGAATGTTGTTGACAGTGAGTTTCATTTCTTGTTGCGCTGAGACTGTTGCAGATAATAGAAGGGCAGCTTGCAACAATACAGTGGTTATTATTGTCTTTTTCATAATTATAAGTTTTTAGAGGTTAGTAACTTCTTAGACTGTCTTATCTTCATTCCTATTACCATGAAGTTGCAACTTGACATATTGGTATTTGGGAACAATGCAAATATAAAATGGTTTATAATATAAACCAAATAAATATTAAGTAATAAGCTAAAATATCTATTTATTTAACTATTAAGAGCTAAATGATTGAATATATTAGTATAATTTTAGAATTAACTGATAAAATATAAAGTTGTAAAAGGGCATCTTTTGCTTGCTCATTTATGCTCTTTTATGTCCCGATATATGCTCTTTTACAATGTAAAAGATGGCCTTTTATATTTATGTTCTTGTTTAGATGTGCTTTTCGTGGTATTGTCTGATCAATAGAATGGTCGTCAGTCTTTATATAATAGTAACTTGACAGAATTTTAATAAGGTGTTGATATTGAATACAAATTTTGTATGTAATATTCTTATAACGTGCGTATTACATTGTAATATTAACCTTTTTTTATATGTTATAAGAATCTATTTTATATGTAATTTACCGTAAGTATGTTCATAAACTTATAATAAGTTGAAACCGTCATGCTATTGTCTTGCAGGTAAGAAGGAAGAAATTATGATTGTGTATGGTATCAAAAGTTTATAATACAGCTTTAAATTTTGTCAGTATTAAATTAATTGTATCGGAAAGAATTAACTCTTATATTTAATAAATTGACGAAACAAGGTTGTAATTTTGTCGTCTTATTTCACGTCCATATATGTAAGATGGTTATTTTTTCTTCTTACTTTTTGTGCTCTTATGTGCTTTGTTCCGGCTGCTTTTCTCATTCATTGAATTATTTTTGCCGTTCTCTGTGTCGTCCTTCTGCCATGCAGGTGTGTATGTATTGTCTTTTTCTGTTATCTCATAGTCAAGTTCCGGCAGGTTAATATTATCTTCTCTTTTGAAGGGAATGCCTCTGTCTTCTTCATATTTCTCAACTCTTACCATTGCAACTCCTGATGAGATTATACCGATTTCTTTTGCAGCTGCATATGAAAGGTCAATGATTCTTCTGCCTCGGCATCTGTCTGCCACTCTGACAACAACGCTTTTACCGTTCTTGATGTTTGTAACCTTCAGCATGGTACCCAACTCATAGCTCTTATGAGCACAAGTCAGACTGTCTTTGTGGTATTTTGTACCGTCGCTCATCCGTCTGCCATGCAGTCGGTTAGAATAATAACTGGCCATACCTTTCTCCTGTGCGGGGAGGAAGGTACAGCCAGTCAGTATGAAAAGAATTATTAGAAATATTCTGCTAATCACTATTCTTATTTATGTTTATACTATGCCTTGAGCCATCATCGCATTGGCAACCTTCATGAAGCCGGCGATGTTTGCGCCCTTGACGTAGTCCACATAGTCAGCGCTTTCACGTCCGTATTTAACGCACTGCTCGTGGATATTATGCATAATCTGATGGAGTTTTTCGTCCACTTCAGCCTCACTCCAGCTCAGACGGATAGCGTTCTGTGTCATTTCAAGGCCAGAAGTAGCTACACCACCGGCGTTAACAGCCTTGCCAGGAGCGAAGAGTTGCTTAGCAGCGATGAACTTCTGAACTGCCTCTTCAGTGCAACCCATGTTAGAAACCTCAGCTACGCAAATCGGTTTGTTAGCCAGAAGCATGTCTGCATCTTCGCCGCTGACTTCGTTCTGTGTTGCGCAAGGAAGAGCGATGTCGCACTTAACTTCCCATGGCTTCTTGCCTGCGATAAACTTAGAGCCAGGGAATTTGTCTGCATAAGGCTGGCAAACGTCATTGCCGCTTGCACGAAGTTCAAGCATATAGTCGATCTTTTCGCCGCTGATTCCGTCCGGATCGTAGATGTAGCCGTCAGGACCAGAGATTGTGATGACCTTCGCACCGAGCTGAGTCGCCTTTGTAGCAGCACCCCAAGCAACGTTACCGAAGCCGCTGATTGCAACAGTCTTGCCCTTGATGTCATATCCGTGGGTCTGCAGCATCTGGTTAACGAAATAGAGAGCGCCGAAGCCTGTTGCTTCAGGACGAATCTTAGAGCCGCCCCATTCAAGGCCTTTGCCTGTGAGGACGCCACCCCATTTGTGAGTAAGCTTCTTGTACATACCGAACAAGTAGCCGATTTCACGTGTGCCGACACCGATATCTCCAGCGGGAACATCCTCGTCCGGACCGATGTGACGATATAATTCTGTCATGAAAGCCTGGCAGAAACGCATGATTTCAGCATCGCTCTTTCCGCGTGGAGAGAAGTCTGAACCACCCTTACCGCCACCCATAGGCAATGTTGTAAGTGCGTTCTTGAATGTCTGCTCAAATCCAAGGAACTTCAGAATTGAGAGGTTTACTGATGCATGGAAACGCAAACCGCCTTTGTACGGGCCGATAGCGCTGTTGAACTGTACGCGATAACCGATGTTAACCTGTACTTCACCGTTATCGTCAACCCAAGGAACGCGGAATGTGATGATACGCTCCGGCTCAACAAGACGCTCGATAAGTTTTGCCTTTTCAAACTCAGGATGCTGGTTGTAGACATCTTTAATCGACAGCAAAACTTCCCTTACTGCCTGTAAGTACTCTGATTCTCCCGGATGCTTTTGCTCCAAGGCTTGCATGATTTTTTCGACTTCCATAGTATAAATTTTTGTTAAACTAACATTGTGTCATTGTTCTTCTGCAAATTTAAAGCTTTCCTATGTAACAGCAAAGGAAAACTTCGATTATTTACCTTGGCCTACTTGCTTTTTGTACTTTTTCACAGTTGGTAAAAGATGTGTGCTTTTTGTTTGCGCAAACAGTTTCGGGAGAAATTCTGAAAGGTGAGAAAATAGACAGAATAAAAGGCCCTGCAGCTCCGATATGGTATATTGTTTGGAGCCTCGGGCCTTTCTATCCTTTCATCTTTAAACCTTAAATTATATCTGTGCAAGAGCCTGCTTGATGTCGTCAATCAGGTCGTCTACATCTTCGATACCTACAGATAATCTGATAAGGTCAGGAGCTATTCCTGCCTCGCGCAGCTGTTCGTCGCTCAGCTGGCGGTGTGTGTGGCTTGCCGGATGCAGCACGCATGAACGTATGTCTGCCACGTGTGTTGCAATATTTATAAGTTTGAGCGAGTCCATGAATTTAACAGCTGTCTCGCGGTCGCCCTTCAGTCCGAACGACATTACACCGCAAGAACCATTCGGCATATACTTCTGTCCGAGCTCATAGCCCTCGTCGTCCTTCAGGCCGCAGTAGCGTACCCATGCCACGTGCGGGTCGTCATGGAGGAATTCAGCTATGCGCTGCGCGTTCTCACAGTGACGCTGCACACGGAGATGAAGAGTCTCAAGACCGAGATTGAGGAAGAAAGAGTTATGTGGTGACGGCGTAGAACCGAGGTCGCGCATAAGTTGTGCAACGAGTTTGGTCATATATGCCATCTTTCCAAAAGCCTTGGTGTAGGTCAGTCCGTGGTAGCTCTCGTCAGGAGTAGTCAGTCCGGGGAACTTGTCTGCATGTGCTTCCCAGTCAAAGTTACCGCTGTCGACAACGCATCCGCCCACCTGTGTGGCGTGGCCGTCCATGTATTTTGTAGTAGAGTGTGTCACGATATCGCATCCCCACTCAAACGGGCGGCAGTTTACCGGAGTTGCAAAAGTATTGTCAATGATGAGCGGAACGCCGTTCTTATGTGCTATTCTGGCAAACTTCTCAATGTCAAGAATCTTGCATCCAGGGTTTGATATGGTTTCGCCGAAGAGCGCTTTGGTATTCGGGCGGAAAGCCTTCTGTATCTCTTCCTCGCTCGATTCTGGATTGACAAATGTGCAGTCGATGCCCATTTTTTTCATGGTAACACCGAAAAGATTATATGTTCCGCCGTAAATCTCGTTTGAAGTTACGATGTGGTCGCCAGCACTGCAGATGTTCAATACGGCATAGAAGTTTGCTGCCTGTCCTGATGATGTAAGCATTGCGCCGACACCTCCCTCAAGTTTGGCTATCTTGTCGGCAACGGCGTCGTTCGTAGGGTTTTGCAGTCGGGTATAGAAATATCCCGTCTTCTTGAGGTCGAAGAGCATTCCCATTTCGTCGCTGTCGTCATATTTGAAAGTTGTACACTGAACGATAGGCGGCTCTACCGGCTCGCCGTTCTTTGGTTTCCAACCTCCGCGGACGCAGAGTGTTGACGTCTTGAGTTTCTTTTCCATTTCAGTCTTTTCTGATTTTAATACCTATTCTATTATAAGCCGGTTATACATCGGCCATCAGCCCGGCCTGCACTTGGCCGTGGCAATATGGATGCAAAGATACTATAAAAAACTGACAAAACGGAGATAAAACAACTTAAAACATATTAATAAGTCCGTAGACCGGGCGTTTTGCTTCTTTTCCGTAAGTATAAACGGATTGATTGTTATCGTTTTACGTGCTAATTTCTTATAGTTTATAACAGTATTTTTGTCTGACGCTGTAATTCATTGATAGTCAATGTGTTGTAAAAGGGCATCTTTCGCAACGCAAAAGATACCCTTTTGCAGGCTGAAAGATGCCCTTTTACGCTGCGATATGTCGTCTTTTATATTTCTGTCTGGGTATGGTCGCCATGTCTGTTTGTATGTTGTGCATGCTGTAAAGCCATATTTTAGTAGATAAAAAGTAATTTTTGTAGCTTCTGTTACAAAAATATTTTGTTTTTTCAGATTGTTTTCAGAATCACTATCTACTTTTGCATTAAGACCGGCGGACAACAGGTTGAATAACAACCGGGCAGCTGACGCCGGCAAGAGTGAAATTAAAAAATATATGTAACAATTAAAAATATGATTATTATGAAGACCTTGAATTTATTGAAATGGACAATGGTGTGTGCCTTCGGCGTGTTTGCAGTAACCTCATGCGACAACGATGACGATGATTTACGTGGTGGCGTGCCAAGCAATGTTCAGTCGGCGTTCGATCAGAAATATGCAGGTGTAGGCTATGTTGAGTGGGACAGAGAGGAAGGCGGATATTTTGTCGCCGAGTTTATGAAGGACGGCAGAGAGCATGACGCATGGTTCACGCCTGGCGGTGAATGGGTGATGACCGAGATAGACTACGGCCGCGATTTCCAGGGACTGCCAGAGGCGGTACAGAGCGGATATTCAGTTACGACTTATGCTTTGGACAACTGGACAATCGACGACATTGACGAGATACAGCGCCCGTCTTATGATAATGTCTATATTATAGAAGTAGAGCAGGGCGGTCAACCCGACTACAGTCTGTATTTCGACCCCAACGGCACTCTTACACGTGTTGTGCAGGAAGGCAGCAGCAACAATCACGACGGAATGATAGGCAACACAATGCCGCTGGAAATCCAGCAGTTTATCAGCACAAAATATCCTGGCGCGACGATAGTCGACATAGATGTGGATCGCAATGGTTATGAAATAGACATCCGTCACGAAGGACTGAGCAAGGAAGTTGTGTTCGACGCTGACTACAACTGGGTGAAGACATCTACCGACTATTCACGCAACGTGCCTGCGAATATCCGTGCGGCAGTCGAGGCTAAATATCCAGGCAAGCGCATTGATGACTGCGACTACGTTGAGACAGCGGCCGGAGAGGTTTATTATCTGATTGATCTCGACAACTACAACATGGACCTCAAGGTTACTGTTGACGGTCAGATAACAGAAACTCCTGACTATTAAAATGTTAAGACACAGTGCGGGCTGAAACCGTTTGGCAGTTTCAGCCCGCTTTTTTGTTTTCTGAAATACAAGAAAAACACGATTTGCTTTCTCGTTTCGGGATATTATCGCTATATTTGCAGTTAATATTTAATTAACTTGATAATCCGGATTTTACAGTTCAGAGCAGCCGCTTGCAGACACAGTCTGCCGTTGCCGCAGCCGTTTTATGTGACCTTGAGAATGCTTGCAGACTGTATTTCCGTAAACCATAATAAAATACAGACACCACAGTATGAATGAAACCATTCCGCAGCAGTGGAGCAAATTTTATTTGAAGGACGTTACGTTCATGAATCTCATGACTCACCGTATCTTCAATGTTCTTATTGTAGCCAACCCTTATGATGCGTTCATGTTGGAAGACGACGGACGTATCGACGAGAAAATCTTCAACGAATATACAGAGCTTGGCATGCGTTATCCGCCCTCGTTTATGCAGGTCAGCACGACCGAGGAGGCTGCCGAGGTGCTTGCCAATACCAGCATAGACCTTGTTATATGTATGCCCGGAAACGCGGACAACGACGCCTTTACTGTTGCGCGTGACATTAAAGACAAATTCCCGGACATTCCTTGCGTGGTATTGACCCCGTTCTCGCACGGCATAACGCGCCGAATGGAGAACGAAGACCTCTCTATTTTCGACTATGTGTTCTGTTGGCTCGGCAACACCAACCTCATAATGTCGATTATTAAACTTATAGAGGACAAGATGAACATCGAGCACGATATAGCCGAAGCTGGTGTGCAGATGATTCTTTTGGTTGAAGACAGCATCAGGTTTTATTCTTCACTCCTGCCTACGCTTTACGGTTACATCCTTACTCAGAGCCAGCACTTTTCTGAAGAGGCGTTAAATCCGCACAGTGCAGCGCTCCGTATGCGTGGCAGGCCTAAGGTCGTGCTTGCCCGAACCTATGAGGAGGCCATGCAGCTGTATGAACGTTATGCAGACAATACGCTCGGCGTGATTTCCGACTGCCGCTTCCCGAAAGACGGAGAGACCGACCCTGAGGCCGGACTAAAGCTGCTCCGTGCCATCCGTAAGGAGAATGAGTACGTGCCGCTGATACTCCAGAGCAGCGAGACTGCCAACAGGGCGAAGGCTGAAGCGGAGCATTTTCATTTCATAGACAAGAACTCTAAGGCCATGAGTATCGACCTGCGCCACGTTATGGAGGAGCACATGGGCTTCGGAGATTTCATCTTCCGCGATCCGAAGACACATGCAGAGGTGCTGCGTGTGCGCAATCTGAAGCAGTTGCAGGACAACATCTTCAAGATACCTTACGACTCGATGCTCTACCACATATCGCGCAACCACATGAGTCGCTGGCTCTGCGCAAGGGCTATTTTCCCTGTGTCGGAGTTTCTGAAGACTGTAACATGGCACAAGTTGCAGAACGTTGACCTGCACCGTAAAATCATTTTTGACGCCATTGTGCAGTATCGCCACATGAAAAATATCGGCGTTGTGGCTGTGTTCGACCGTGGAAAGTTCGACCGTTACGCCCACTTCGCCCGTATAGGCGACGGCTCTTTGGGCGGAAAAGGCCGTGGACTGGCTTTTCTCGACAATATAATCAAGCGCCATCCGGAGTTTAACGAGCGTGAGGGTGTCAGCGTATCGATACCTAAGACGGTAGTGCTGTGTACCGATGTGTTCGACAAATTCATGGATCAGAACAATCTTTACCCGATAGCTTTGAGTGATGCGAGCGATGAGGAGATACTGAAACACTTCCTGCGCGCACAGCTCCCGGACAAGTATATTGCTGACTTCCTGACATTCTTCGACGCTACCAACCGCCCGATTGCAGTGCGTTCATCCAGTCTTCTGGAAGACTCTCACTATCAGCCGTTCGCCGGAATATACTCTACTTACATGATACCTAATCTTGACGACAAGTATCAGATGCTTCAGATGCTTGCCGCCGCGATAAAGAGTGTCTACGCTTCAGTATATTTCCACGACTCGAAGGCCTACATGACAGCCACAAGTAATGTCATTGACCAGGAGAAGATGGCTGTAATATTGCAGGAAGTTGTGGGCAAACAATACGGCGACCGCTATTATCCCAACATATCAGGCGTGCTGCGGTCGATAAACTATTACCCGATAGGCAATGAGACTTCAGAGGACGGTATAGCAAGTCTTGCGCTCGGACTGGGCAAGTATATCGTCGATGGAGGACAGACTCTGCGCGTCAGTCCGTATCATCCAAGACAGGTGTTGCAGACCAGCGAGATGGAGATTGCTCTCAGACAGACTCAGACGCAGTTCTATGCGCTCGACATGAGAGACGTCGGCGGCGACTTCAAGGTAGACGACGGATTCAACATTCTGAAGCTTAAAGTGAAGGATGCCGAGGCTGACGGCTCGCTGAACTATATCTGTTCGACATACGACCCCTATGACCAGGTGATACGCGACGGCTTCTATGATGGCGGCCGTAAGATTATATCGTTCAGCGGAGTGTTGCAGATGGGAGTGTTCCCGTTGCCCGAACTGATGCAGATGGCTATGAAATATGGAGCCGAGGGGATGAAAAGGCCGGTGGAGATTGAGTTCGCCTGCAATATAAACCGTGACCGCACGGGCGAATTCTACCTGTTGCAGATGCGCCCGATAGTGGACAGCAAGCAGGTGCTTGACGAAGACCTGTCGGCCGTAGACGACTCGCGCTGCCTGCTTAGGTCGCATAATTCGCTCGGACATGGCATAAGCGAGGATGTTGTCGACGTTGTATATATTAAGACAGACGACAGCTTCACAGCATCTAACAATCCTCGTATAGCCGACGAGGTGGAGCGTATTAACCGCAAGTTTATAGCCGAAGGTAAGAACTATGTGCTTATAGGGCCGGGCCGTTGGGGCTCAAGCGACTACTGGCTGGGCATTCCTGTGAAGTGGCCTCATATCAGCGCGGCTCGCGTTATAGTAGAAGCCGGACTTCCTAACTATCGCGTTGACCCGAGCCAGGGCACCCACTTCTTCCAGAATCTGACGAGTTTCGGTGTAGGATATTTTACCGTCAACACCTATAAGAACGACGGAATATATCAGAAAGAACTGCTTGACTCTATGCCGGCGGTAGAGGAAACCAAGTTTGTGCGCCACGTGCGCTTCAACCGTCCGCTGAAGATTATGATGGATGGAATGAAGCAGGAGGGGGTGGTGATTCTTCCTTCGGAAGATCAAAATTAACAAGTAACAATTAAAAATTAAACGTTGT
>CABUHE010000036.1 GCA_902491375.1 uncultured Prevotella sp. | reverse complement strand
GACATCATTGACAAAAGCAGGCTTATTGCGTAAGGTTCTTATATCGAACTCACGTTATTCATACAACTTTTGCTTTAGATTATTATTATTTCAGAATAAAACTTTTGCTTTCTTAAATCTGTTTAGATGCTATTATGGTAATATGTCCCCATTGGTTATGTTTGAATTTTGTTGCTGAATAAAAAATCCAAGCCCCCTTTTTACAGGAACTTGGAAACTGATTGTGGAGCTGGAGGGAATCGAACCCTCGTCCAAACAGGGAAACCATACGCTTTCTACACGCTTATTCCGGCCTTCGATTTTCGTGCTGCGGCAAGACCCGGACCACCAACCACAGCCTTATCTCCTAAAATTTCACCTGATGTGCGGAGCCGCATCAGGCTATTCCCGATTTAACCGCACCGCTTTGTCGGAATGCTTCGGGACAACAGCTTCCGAGCGATGTCTCGTCCTGTCACCTAGTGATTGGATTAAGCCAGTAATCTACTATACTTCGATTAGGCAGCGAGAGCGTAATTGTTTTCGCCAGATAAATTTATGACCGCTGAGATTTAGGAGCAAACAGACCACGCTCCGCGTGCTTACGTACCATTCCAACCCGCTGTCAAATCCAGTCAACCCCGAATCGTCAAACGTGCTTAGGCACGTAATTTTGTTATGCAAAAGTAATGTTTTGTTGGTAAGTTAGTAGAAAAACAGTGATAACTTTAACTTTTATTATTAATTAATGTCATATTGTTGCTACGTTTTTCAGCGTTTGCGTGTTATGAAGAATAAAATGTGTAGCCTGTACTGATTTTATAATAAACTTCTATTTTATGCATAAAATATTCATGTTTGTCATATAATTGCAGTTAAATATTTGCAGTGCCAGGAAAAAGCTGTAATTTTGCGTGCTAATAATAGGGAATAAAGGTACATGATTTCAGTAGAACGACTAAAGGTGGAGTTTGGCGTTAAGCCATTGTTCAGCGATGTCAGTTTTGTCATCAATGACCGCGACCGTATAGCCCTTGTGGGTAAGAACGGTGCTGGTAAATCCACTATGCTCAAGATATTGTGCGGCTTACAGAAGCCAACGGATGGCACGGTGAGCGTGCCTCAGGATACGACTATTGGTTATCTGCCACAGGTAATGAAACTTGTTGACGATACAACAGTGCGTGAGGAAGCCAGTAAGGCTTTTGCTGGAAACACCGAGTTAAAAGCGCGTGTTGAGCGCCTTAATGCTGAATTGGCTGAACGTACTGATTATGAAAGTCCGGAATATATGGCGCTTGTCGAGAAGTTTACTCGTGAGCACGACCGGTATATGATGATGGGAGCCGAGGGTTATGAGGCAGACATCGAACGTACTTTGATTGGTTTGGGCTTCAACCGTAGTGATTTAGACCGTCCGACGAGCGAGTTCAGCGGTGGTTGGCGTATGCGAATAGAGCTAGCCAAGATATTGCTTGAACGTCCGGATGTGTTGTTGCTCGACGAGCCTACAAACCATCTTGATATTGAAAGTATCCAGTGGCTTGAGCAGTTCTTGGCTTCTAGTGCCAAGGCTGTTGTTCTTGTAAGTCACGACCGTGCTTTTATCAATAACGTCACAAACCGAACGCTTGAGATAAGTTGCGGTCATGTGGTTGATTATCGTGTGAAATACGACGAGTATGTGAAGCTACGTGCCGAGCGTCGTGAGCAGCAATTACGTGCATACGAGAACCAACAGAAGGAAATTGCTGATATAAAAGACTTCATAGAACGTTTCCGTTATAAACCTACAAAGGCTGTGCAGGTGCAGAGCAGGATAAAACAACTGGAAAAGATTGTGCCAATTGAGGTTGATGAGGTTGACAACTCGGCTATGCGTCTGAAGTTTCCTCCGTGTCTGCGCAGTGGCGATTACCCTGTAATATGTGACGGCGTTAGAAAGGATTATGGCCAGCACACAGTGTTCAGCGACGTTACTTTGACAATCAAACGTGGCGAGAAGGTCGCTTTTGTTGGCAAGAATGGTGAGGGTAAGTCAACGCTCGTCAAGTGTATCATGGGTGAGATTCCGTTTACAGGAACACTGAAGATTGGTCATAATGTGCAGATTGGCTATTTCGCACAGAATCAGGCGCAGCTCTTGGATGAGAATCTTACTGTATTTCAGACTATTGATAATGTAGCGACAGGTGATATCCGACTGAAGATAAATGATATCCTCGGTGCGTTTATGTTTGGAGGTGAGGCATCAGAGAAGAAGGTTAAAGTGTTGAGTGGAGGTGAGCGCAGCCGTCTGGCAATGATCCGCCTGCTGCTGGAACCTGTCAATCTGCTGATTCTTGATGAGCCTACAAACCATTTGGATATGCCTTCTAAGGATGTGCTTAAAGAAGCAATACGTGCCTTTGACGGTACGGCAATCATTGTAAGCCACGACCGTGAGTTTCTTGACGGATTAGTTACTAAGGTTTACGAGTTTGGTGGAGGTAAGGTAAGAGAGCATCTTGGAGGTATATACGACTTTCTGCGCAGTCGCAACATCGAAAGTCTTGACTCTCTCGGCTCTGTCCATCCAGAGACAAAATCGTCAGCTCCAAGTAAGCAGACTGTTGATGAAAGTAAGATGCAGACTGAGCCTGATGATGGTAAAATGTCGTATATTGAGCGCAAGGAACGTCAGAAGAAGTTGCGTAAGGCAGAAAAAGCTGTTGAGGATGCAGAGAAGGAAATAAGCCGAAGAGAACAGCAATTGAAAGAGCTTGACAAGAAACTCTCACAGTCGGAGAATGCAAGCAACATGACGTTAGTGAACGAATATGCTGATTTGCAGCACCAACTTGATGAGCTTGTTGAACGTTGGGAACAACTGTCTGAAGAACTTGAAGAGCTTGAGAAAGATGTCTGAAAGTTCTATTATCCATAAAACAGCTTTTTAAATTGTACTGTTTTACGTGATGCAGATTTCAAGATAATGTCTATTGATTGTAAAAGTGAAAATATAACCATTAAATAAGGTATGTAAAATGAAAGTAAAACACATTATCCCGATCGTATTGTTTGCCTCGGCTCCTATTGTTGTGAGCGCGCAAACTCAGTTGAAGTCAGGTATTGATTTGACCAATCTTGACAACAGCGTAAGGCCGGCCGATGATTTTTATCAGTACGCATGTGGCGGTTGGATGAAGAAAAATCCTCTTCCAGCAGCATATTCGCGTTACGGAAGTTTCGACCAGTTAGGCCAAAACAATAACAAGCGTATCAACGACATTCTGACAGAACTGTTGAAGAATACTTATCCGGCAGGTTCTACAGAGCAGAAGTTGAGCGATTTCTACAAACTGGCTATGGATTCTGTACGCCGTAACAAAGATGGTGTAAAGCCTGTTATGCCTCTCATTAAAGAGATTGAAAAGGCTAAAACAGTCTGCGTGCGTTGCAGCTTAAATATGCATTGTTCAGCTATGGTATGCCGATGGGAATCGGATTCGCGGCTGACGAGAAGAATGCCAAGATGAACATTCTTAATATCTATCAGGGAGGTCTCGTTCTCGGACAGAAAGAATATTATCTTGACACAGACTCTGCTACAACTGCCATACGTGAGGCTTATAAAAAGCACATTGTACGTATGTTCAAGTTGTTTGGATTCAATGATGCTCAGGCTCAGAAGAAGATGGAAAACATCATGAAGGTTGAGACTGCTCTTGCAAAGGTATCAAAGTCAAAAACAGAACTTCGTGACGTTGAGGCTAACTATAACAAGATGACACTCAAGCAGTTTGAGTCTTCTTATCCTAATGTGAACCTTACAAAACTGCTGAATGCTCAGGGCGTAAAGACCGAGTATTTCAATGAAATGGTTGTCGGTCAGCCTGATTTCGTTAAGGGTGCTGACGCTGTTTTGGCAAAGATTACACCCGATGAGCTTCGTGCTTATATGGAGTGGGATGTTATAAATTCAGCAGCCAACTATCTTAGCGACGATGTTGTTGAGGCTAACTTCGACTTCTTCGGCCGTACATTGTCAGGACGCAAGGAGAATCATCCGCGCTGGAAACGTGCTACAAGCCAGGTCGAAGGGCAGATGGGTGAGGCTCTTGGCAAGATGTATGTAGAACGTTATTTCCCCGCATCATCTAAGGCACGTATGGAAGCTTTGGTCAAGAACCTGCAGATTTCTCTTGGCGAACGCATTGAAGCTCAGGATTGGATGAGTGATGAAACAAAGAAGGCTGCTCTCGACAAGCTTAATTCATTCTATGTTAAGATTGGATATCCTAACAAGTGGAAGGATATGTCAGGTCTTACAATCGACCCGAAACTTTCTTATTATGAGAACGTTCAGAATTGCCGTAAATTCTGGAGCAAGTGGGATATAGACTATCGTGCAGGCAAGCCGGTTGACCGTGACGAATGGTTTATGACACCGCAGACAGTAAATGCTTACTATAATCCTACTACAAATGAGATTTGTTTCCCGGCAGGAATTCTTCAGGTTCCGTTCTTTGATCCTACAGCTGATGACGCATTCAACTATGGTGCAATCGGTGTTGTTATCGGACATGAGATGACTCATGGATTTGATGACCAGGGTCGTCATTACGATAAAAACGGAAACATGACTGACTGGTGGACTGAAAGTGATGCGGAAGGATTCAACAAACGTGCTGCTGTTTGTATAAACTTCTTCTCTGCAATAAAGGTTCTGCCTGACCTGAATGCTAACGGTAAACTGACTTTGGGCGAGAATCTTGCTGACCACGGAGGTCTTGAGGTTTCATTCAACGCATTTAAGAACGCAACAAAAGACGCTCCTCTGAAGACAATAGATGGTCTCACTCCTGAGCAGCGTTTCTTCCTTGCTTATGCAGGTGTATGGGCAGGCAATATTACAGATGAGGAGATCCGTAATCTTACGAAGATGGATCCTCATTCTCTTGGAAGATGGCGTGTAAACGGTGCCCTTCCACATATTAATGCATGGTATGAGGCATTCCAGATAAAACCTGGTGATAAGCTTTATTTGCCGGAGAACGAAAGAATAAATCTTTGGTAATAACCTATAAATTAAAACTAGCGTCATTCTTATGATAGATTGACGCTAGTTTTTTTCTATACTTATATTATTAGAATAATTTTCGTGTTGACTGCATACATTTATTCTTTTTATTATAAAAGGCCGTATATTGGCTCGCAACAGGTGCTCTTTTACGTTCTAATAGACCGTCTTTCAGACTGTAATATATGGCGTTTTATAAAATGATAGATAATCTTTTGATAATCAGTTATTTATGTGCCAATAACAAGCTGGCTCGTTATGGATGTATAACTATTTCCTGTAAACAGATTATTCTTGATATAATGCAATAAAAGGGACACCTGAAGAGATGTCCCTTTCATCGCGTATTATGTTTTGTTTTATTGTTAACTTTTCAGCGAATGACTTTTATTGTTGGCCAGATATGTTTAATCTGATATAGTCTTGTTGTCTGTTACAGCTTGATATTTATATCTATACCGGCCTGTATAGGTGTGCCGCGTTGTGCGAACCATTGCTCTTTTCCTGAAGCCGAACTGCTGAAAGCGAAGGTCGCATAATGTGTATTTGTTGTGTTTCGGCTCCATAGATTGAACGATATTTTGCCAAATTGCATACCAGCGTGTAGACCTAGCAGGGCGTATATAGGCTGTGATGCAGAGTTGATTTCGTTCCAATATATTCGTCCTTGTGCTGTTATGTCTGCACCTATTATCAGTGTATGTGCGTCGTCTGTGCCAAACGGCAGACGCAGTTCGGCTCTGGCTCCTAAGGTATGAGCCGGCACAAATGGTATGTGTTTGTTCTCGTAGCTTATGTTCTGACCGTCTTCATCAGTCTCATTGTAGTGAGTAAACCTTGCGTCTGTGAATGAATATGCAGCTGACCATGTCAGGCGGTCGTCCCATGCACTGCCACGCAAGGCTGCTTCAACACCAAGACTTCGGCTGCGTCCTGCGTTGACCATCATACGGCCGAATCCGTATGTGCCGGCCATAACTGACAGTTGCTGGTTACGTATAAGCATGCAGTATGTCGAGAGGTCGGCCTGCATCTTGCCGTCCAATAGGTTAAGATGTGTTCCCAGTTCATAGTTCCAGCTTACTTCAGGTTTATATGTTATTGTGTTGTTTACGCGCTTATAGTCGTCGGCAGTGTGCTCTATCTCGTAACTGCCGGTCATGGCTTTGCTCGCATTTGCCATAAGTTCTGTCTGAAGGATGTCAGAAAACATCTGTATGTTGTATCCTCCAGCACGGTAACCTTTACTTACCACAGCGTAAACATTGCTTCCGGCATCGTCTACGGTAAGGTTAAGTCCTATTTTAGGCAGCAGTTGGCTGTATCCGTTGTGGGTGTTTTGTTTAAGAGCTGAGCTTAATGAATTTATAGCCTGTTGTCCCATTACACTTGCAGCCACGGTCATTGCTGCGCTGGTTTTATAGTCTACGCTCACGCGGTTGTAGTCATATCGCAGTCCGATGGTAGCTGTTAGTTTTGATGTCAGTGCAATGTTGCTCTCATGGTAAAGGCCGATGTTTGCCTGAGGTGTTGCAAATACGGCCGGTACGCGCATGTCGACGTCTACATTTATGCCTCCGGCTTTTTCAATAGCAGTTGCAGCTGCACTTTCAGCCATAGCCTGTGGCATGCCGGCAGCCGTCATTTTGTCGACCATTGCCTGTAAAATTGATGAGTACATGGCAGTCTGAATACCAGTAGAAATTCTGCCTGTAAAGTCGCTGTCAAAGTAAACGGGAGCCTTGGTCTTCAGCCATTGGTACGAGCCATATATTCCTGAGGTATGTCGCCATGCCGTTCCTGTCTTGCCTTTCAGGGTGAATTCTTGTGTTACAGCGTTCATAAGTTGTTGCTGACACAGGTGCATGAAGTCTTGTGGAAGATAGTCTTGGTCCATGTCCATGCGGTCAATAAGATACTGGTAACTTGTCTGTGAGCTTATACTTGCACTACCGAGCTTATAAGTAAGGTTAAGACCTGTGTTAAGCATGTCGCGCTTATATATGTTCGAACGGTTACCGGCAGGAGCTGAGATATGGTTGGTCTCAGTGTTAAAACTACCGTAGGGGAATGCGTTTTGCTTAGTGTATTGGTAGTCAACAGTAAGATCTGTAGTGAATTTTTTGCTCGGGCTGTATATGAATCTTGCCTTACCTCCGGCTTCATTAGACAAGTCTGCTCTATCACCTGTCGTTTGGTTGCGCAGGAATCCGTTCTGACCGTTGTAGAATCCGGCTATCGAGAATGCGGTTTTATCATTAAATTTATGATAATGTGCAGCTTCAATATTACGGTAGAATAGGGTACCGATGCCCATGTTGATTTCAGTTCCCTGGTATGTCAGCGGATTTTTTGAGCGCAGACGTATCAGTCCGCCTTCAGTGTTCATGCCGTAAAGCGTACCTTGAGGACCGCGCATAATGTCGACTCGGTCAATCTGGTAAAGGTGAATGTTGTACGAGTTTTTGCTTACAAGCGGTATACCGTCAAGATAAATGCCTACTGCCGGGTTGTTGACGCGCGAGCCTATTCCTCTTACATATATGGCGGAAGTAAGTCGCGAGCCGTATGACGGCATAGCGAAAGAAGGTACATAAGCGCTGAGATTGTTCAGGTCGCGTATTCCTGTGCTGGCAAGGTCTTGTCCTGTGAGGATTGTCGAGCTTAATGGTTGCTTGCGCAGGCGCAACATATCTTTAGGATGGGATATTATTACGACTTCGTCGAGGTCGTAAACTCGTGAGGTGTCTGATGCGACAGAGTTACCTGTAGTCTTGCTGATTACGGCCGTCGGAGTCGTTCCTTCTGTAATGACAGCGTATGGTTCACCGGCATTTATCTTGACACTTGTTAATATGGCAATGCTGAATATTGTCGCGGTTGTCTTGATTGTCATTGTGAGCTTTTTACCTTTTTAGTTCTTTTCAGTTGGCAAAGGTAGTGATAATGGCTTTAATGCACAATCATTATTTATGTGGATTTTTCTTGTTTTTAAGTCTTTTCTATTCAGAAATTTTCCCTTCCGCATACAGGGCAACGGCCTTTACTTTTCATAGGTGCGCCGCAGTTGCCGCATACATAGGTTTCTCTGAACTTGTCAAAATAGCGCTTCAGGGCAAAATAAAGATATGCTATGTGGAGAATATAGCCGACGTAATAAAGTGTTGTTATGCTGAAAACGATGTAGTTCACAGCGCATACTCCGGCCAGTCCGCATAGATACAGCAGTGCTTCGCCGGTAGGGAGCATATTGCGCACAACATCGACAGCTGCCAGTCCGACAATAAGCATTGCCCAGACAGAAGCAATAAAGATTCCAAGCGTCAGAGGAACGTTGAACGGATTGAGCGTAGGATGGAAATAAAAATTACGCCACATATCAGGGGCGAAGGTCTGTATGCTTGAATACAATGTCGCGCTTGATGCCACAATCAGTGCCAACAGGGTAGGATAGAACGAGTTGATGTCATTGAAATGTACAATCTTAGCGTTCCGCCTTAGTATTGTTCTGGCAAGATATGCTGACGAAATAACACTTATTATAATAAGAAAAATGAGCAGATGTATGTCAGAGAAGGTTGAGATAAACTGCGATATAGGGTCGCTTGGCACGACGTATGGCAGCAGGCTTGATTCATGTATCCATCCAAATGTATTTTGATCTCTGGCAACTTGTATCCACACAGAATCAACAGAGTCAGTAGGAATTACTCTTATTTCAGCGACAACGATATGGTCGTGACGGTAGATTCGTACGGTATCGGTAGACAGTCGGCTGATAACTTCTTCTGGCTGTTGCTTAACAAGGTTTATTGAGTCTGTTTTTACAATGAAATTATAGTTAACAGAATAGTGGTGAGTGGTGACAAATCTGGTGGAGTCAGCCTGTTTTTGAGTCATATTAATGGCTGCGTTGCTAGTCTTTTCTCCATGATAGCAGCCTGACAACAGCATTATTACGACAGCCAGGATGGTCATTAAAACCGTCGTGCGGTGCGGATTTATGTTTATTGTTTGTCTGCTCATATTGTTTGTTCGCTTATTGTTTTATACCGTTATGCCTTGTTTTGACGAATGTCAGCAAATATGTTCATCTGGCATTTTTTACAGTCAAATTGTAGTCTGAATCTTCTGCCGTCAGCCAGTCGCAGGTATAACGGTTCGTGCCATGTGGCTGGCCGTCCTCCGTGTTTGACGCAATGACCAAGCGAATATCTTATGCAATGGCGACATTGCATAATCAGCAAATCATCAGGTTTGTCCAATTCGAATGCCGGCAAAATGTTTTTGATGCCTTCATCAGTATAAAATTTTCTGGCAAGTTTGTTTGATACATTATACTGGTATGATAAAGACTGGGGATATTTTACTGCATCAGCATGTTCTATCTGAGGCTGTTTTGCATATATATTGCCACGAGGCATTGACCGTAGTTCCTCCGTCAGCTTTTCAACAGCCGCACGGCGCATATCTGCAAGTATGCTTGAGGGTATGAAGAAGTTAAAGCTGTCAGGCTTGACAGATATATCTGTACATTTGAACGGCGTTCCTCCGAGTTTAGACAACTGCTTTATTATGTTGTCGTGTTGAGGCTTCATTGCTTCTTGTTTATCACTGTCAACTTTTATTTCAGCACAAATGCCGTTTTCCGCGCATATATTCAGACAGAATCCTATTGCTGTTTCTGAAAGCGTCATGCTTACGTTAATCTTACGTTCTGCACTCTTGTGTGACAGTTCTTTCTCAAAAGCCTGGTCACTGTTGCGGTAAAGTTCTGTTCCACGTTTAATTCCATCGGGCATTTTCAGGGGAAATATCTTGTTGCCTTCGGCACGGTTTACCCTAAAACCGGTCAGCTCTCCTTCTTTGTTTATGAAGCATAGGCCGTCTCCGTTGGCAAATGCAGCTGTTCCAGCTACGGTGAACCAGTTTGCGTGCATTTCCTTTACGTGTCCAACGTGTTCACCCATTGCCTTGGGAGTGAAGAATGATGCTATTTCGCCTCGCCTTCCGTTCATGAAGTAGTCAGTAAATCCACGGTTGAAAGTCTTGTCTAGACTTGGTGTGAACGTATAACTGCATCTGCCGATTGATGCACGGCGGTATTTATCAGGGTGGTGCATTATCAATTCATCGAGCTTCTGGCTGTATGCGGCAGTAACATTCTTGACGTAAGAGATGTCTTTCAGTCGTCCTTCAATCTTGAACGATGTAACTCCAGCTTCGGCCAACTGGGCTATATAGTCAGCACGGCACATATCTTTAAGTGAGAGCAAATGACGGCCGTGTACTATGGTCTGTCCTTCTGAATCTTCAAGATCGAACTTCAGACGGCAGAACTGTGCACACTCACCTCGGTTGGCACTGCGCTTAAAGCAGTATTGAGATGCGTAGCATACGCCTGAATAACTTACACACAAAGCTCCGTGGACAAAAGCTTCCAACTCAACAGTCGGTACCGCGTCGTGAATCTGACGTATCTCGTCAAGTGACAGTTCACGTGCAAGAACAACGCGCCTGAAGCCATGAGCGGCAAGCCATGCGGCTTTTTCAGCAGTACGGTTGTCGGTCTGTGTGCTTGCATGAAGTTCAATATTTGGGAGCTTCATTTCCAAAATTCCCATGTCTTGCACGAGTATAGCATCGACTCCGGCATTGTACAGGCTGTTTATCAACTTTTCAGTTTCAGCTGTCTCATTGTCGTAGATTATGGTATTTACCGTAACATAAACTCTCGCACCAAACGTATGGGCATACTCACACAGTTCGGCAATGTCGTCAACCGAGTTACCGGCCGCGGCACGTGCGCCGAAGCGTTCGGCTCCGATATATACGGCATCAGCTCCGTGGTCTATTGCGGCTTTGCCACATTCAATGTCTTTCGCGGGAGCAAGCAGCTCAAGAGGTATTCTATTGTCGTTATGTTCAGCCTGCATGTCTTTATTTTATTTTGTCGATGTCGTAAGGAGTTTCCTGATAAACGTAATAGTTTATCCAATTATTGAAGAAGAGATTGGCATGGGCACGCCATCTGACGACAGGAGCATTGTCAGGATTGTCGTCCTTATAGTAGTTCACCGGCATTTCAACGTCGTCGCGTTTTCCCATGTCGCGCCTGTATTCTTTGTCCAGGGTGTATGGCGAATATTCCAGATGGCCGGTTATGAAAAACTCACGTCCGCCACGTGCCATTATTATGCTTGCACCGCTTTCATCTGACTCGGCTATAAGACTAAGCCGGCTGTCAGCCAGAATGTCGTCGCGTCTTATCTCTGTATGCCTGCTATGCGGCATGAAGAAGTAGTCGTCAAAGCCGCGGAATATGGGCAGCAGCGGTTCTGTTACGTGTTGTTTGAATATGCCGAACATCTTTTTCGGCAAAGCGTGTTTCTGTATTCCGTAATGATAATACAGTCCGGCCTGTGCAGCCCAGCATATATATAAGGTACTGGTTACGTGGCTTTTTGCCCATTCGAATATGTTTATAAGTTCGTCCCAGTAGTTTACGTCTTCAAATTCGAGCAGTTCTACCGGTGCGCCTGTTATTATCATTCCGTCAAACTTCTTGTTGCTTAGTATGTCGAAGTCCTTGTAGAACATCATCATGTGTTCTATAGGAGTGTTCTTGGGCGTATGGCTTTTTAGCTTCATAAACGTCACATCCATTTGTAACGGATTATTTGAAAGCAGACGTATTAGGTCTGTCTCAGTTGTTATCTTGAGCGGCATCAGGTTAAGTATCACTATACTTAGCGGCCTGATGTCCTGAGAGTGGGCTCTCGATGTGTCCATTACAAATATATTCTCTTTCTTAAGAGTTTCGATAGCTGGCAGCTTATCAGGTATCCTTAGTGGCATTTATCTTTCTCCTTAATGTTTTGACGAATGCAAACTTACAAAAATTCTGTGGAATATCCTTATAAAAAACGCAGATAAGCGCAACAATATATAATTATTAAGGTGTCGGAATGGGAAAAATGTATCCACATTATAGGTCGTGGAAAAACAAAAAACAGACTCATCGGAGCATCTTTTTTCGTCAGCTGTCTGACAAATGTAATGCTTTGGTGAGTCTGATTTTTATAGTAATACGATAAAATCCAGCTGATGGATTAATCTGACATTATGAAACAGTTTTTATTCTAATAAAAGAATTATGGTTTTATGCAGTAAGCCTGTCAGTGCCTGTTTCAGAATTTGTGAGCCAGCTCTTTAGCCTGTTCGCAGCCGTCAGTCTTATCTATTTCTCCTTCTTCTAATACTCCGGGAACCAGCACTTCTCCTGCCATTGTCCATTTCAGCAAAGCTGCGCTACGCTCTATCGGTATCTTAACTCCGTCTAAAACGGTCATGTCTTTTTCTTCGCAGCATGCTATAAGGCCACATTTCTTTCCGGCATAGTCTTTTCCGCCAACAACTAAAGAATAAATACGGTCAATGACTCCTTTAATCTGTGACGGTATGGAATACCAGTAAACCGGCATTGTGAAGACAATTGCGTCAGCCTCAAGTATAGCCGGTGCTATTGTGTTGAAGTCGTCATCGAACGAGCAGGCTTTACCTGTCTTGTAACAAGTCTGGCAGGCGTGACATCCTCCTATCTTCATGAATGCGGCGTCAAAACGCTTAACCTCATGTCCGCACTGTTTAGCTTCGTTTATGAATGCTTCCGTCATGGCAAAGCTGTTGCCGTGTTTGCGCGGACTGCCTGTAATAACTGTTATTTTCATAGCTTTTCTCCTTTCCTTATTTTTTTATTGTGTCAGAGTTTTGATTATAAGCCTTGGCTACGCATTTCCACTCGCCGTCAATCTTCATCATAAGCAGATAGTCTGTAAAGTCAATGCGTCCTCCCCAGTTTTCTTCCAATACACGTACAACGGCAAGTGTCTCTTCAACGTCAATAACATCAACACGTGCCTTGAATTTGTCGCCTGCGTCTACAGTGTCAACGTTATGATAAAACTGTTGTATGCTGCCATGTTCCAGTTTCCCGTCAAGAAAACCGAATAGCACAGCCTCGTCGATGAACAGTTTCTTTGCATAACTGCTGTCGCCTTCGGAAACACTTTTAACAAAATTCATTGCGGCTTGTTCTACAGCTTTGTATTCTTCTATGTTGGCTCTCATAATTATTTTGTTTTTTGGTATTGTTAACTGCTGCAAATTTATAGTATAGTTGCCATATCCGCAAGTACCGAAAAATTTTTCATATACTGAAAATTTTTTCGGTATACCATGATTATGAAGAATTATATTTATTTTTGCGCTGTATTAATAATAAACCTGGAAAGTTTATGTACGAAAGAAAGATTCCTATTGATTTAGACTGTCCGTTACGGCTTACGATGAGTCTTCTTGGCTCAAAGTGGAAGTCTTGCATTCTCGATGAACTGCGTTATAAGAAGTTAAGACCGAGTGAACTCCATAAGATATTTCCTGAAGCAACACCGCGTGTGCTTGATTTACAGCTGAAAGAGTTGGTCGAGGATGGACTTGTGTCTAAGACCATATACCCGGAATTGCCTCCGCGTTCTGAATATTCAATTACTCCTTTGGGGATGACATTAATTCCTATTATTGACGCTATGATTGAATGGGGAAACAGAAATGCAGAACTTTTTGAAAGGAAATATGGAAAGGTGAAATGACCGTGTCGGTCAGACAGCTTTTCGTGTATAGATTTACACCTTATTATATATAGCTTCACAAACATCGGTTTGTGGAGTGTCTTATGTTAATACGGCCATAAGTCCTATTGGGGTTATGACTGTAAGAAAACCTCTTTGAATCAAATAGGTATCGTCTTTTATATGTTACTGTAACTACTTGATAATCAGTGGACTTCTAAAAGATGCCCTTTCGTGCTGTAAAAGGGCATCTTTGGGTGTGTAATATGTGCCCTTTTACATGCTAAAAGACCGTATATTAGGTTCATCCGCAGTTCAGTTGGATGAAAAGTGAAAGATAAAGGAAGTCGCTGTAAAAATCGTATATTTGCAG
>CABUHE010000035.1 GCA_902491375.1 uncultured Prevotella sp. | reverse complement strand
CTCATTCCCACAACTTTTTCAATCGTTTTCTTATACCGAACTCACGTTAAAATAAAGAGGTTCTGGGGTACAACAGAAAACGCTGTCCGCATTCAAATCAGTGTGGCGATCATTACTTACTGTCTTGTAGCTATAGTTCAACACGATATGCAATTGAAACGCTCAACTTACGAAGTTTTGCAGATTCTAAGTATCTCTCTAACGGACAAAACCCACTTACGTGACCTGTTCGATAAGACTAATTTCAATGATGTCAAAGAACTCGATTGTCCCCTTTTTGAAGGACTATTTGATTAAATTTTTAACTCGTCCATTTTTATTGGACACTAATGATTTATTATTAAAACAACTTCTCAAGCAATATTCTGTTAAGAATAAGACTCAAATTCTACCGGAAATATACACTCATAACATAAGTATTGCTTAAAACTTTTTCAGTTCCTCGTATATTCGTTGCACAGGCAAGCCCATAACATTGAAGAAACTGCCTGTTATTGATGTTACACCTATGTAACCAATCCATTCCTGAATACCGTATGCTCCAGCCTTATCCAAAGGCTTGTATTTTTCAACATAATAATTAATCTCGTCGTCTGTAAGTTCCTTAAAAACGACATCAGTTATGACTGAGAAACGACGCTGACTTGACGCTGTTGTAAGACATACGCCGGTTACTACATAATGAGTCTTACCACTAAGACGTCTTAACATGCGTTTGGCATCATCAAGGTCTTTAGGTTTGCCAAGCACTTCCCCGTCTACTACAACAACAGTATCAGCTGTTATAACAAGATTATTCCCGCTGATAATTTTTTTATAAGCATCTGCCTTCTCCGCAGCTATGTAGCCAGCAATTTCCATTGCCGGTAAATCTGAAGGGTAAGACTCGCTAATACCATCAATAACATTAACCTCAAACTCAACGTCAAGTTTTGACAACAGCTCTTTCCTACGAGGACTATTGCTTGCAAGGATTATATGATAATTTGTTTTCATCTTAGTTCTTATTTTTATTTGCTATACTTTGTTACGTACTTACTACCCTACCATCCAAATGCCTGTTCGTCAGCAATCCACTTCCCTTGCGCGCGAAGTACCTGTTCGATTATATCACGACCACATCCTAGACCACCTGGAATATGACTAACATATCTGCTGATTGCCTTTATGTCAGGACAAGCGTCAGCCGGACAACAAGGACAACCACAACGCTGCATTACCTCATAGTCAGGTATGTCGTCACCCATGTAAATAACCTCTTCATCAGTCAATCCATACTTAGCCAAAAGTTTCTCATAAGTATTTATCTTGACAGAACATCCCATAAGAATATCTTCCACGCCAAGATGCTGATAACGCAAACGCACACTTTCAGTTGTTCCGCCTGTCATGATAACAATGCGCAATCCCAATTTACATGCCAACTGAATGGCATAACCATCCTTTATATTAACTGTACGCATCGGCTCACCAGACGGATGTAGCGGTACTGTATCCTGACTCAGCACACCGTCTACGTCAAAAATAACCGCACGTATTTTCTTCAAATCATAGTTTATCATTCTTCATTCTTCTTTTGAGCCTCATGGCAGATACTCATGCTCATAAGTTCATAAATCTGCTTGAACACCGGATTATCTTTCAATAGTTCTGACTGTGCTCTAATTACATTCTCATCATAACGGACAGCCGGCCCGGTCTGAGCCTTACGGGGAGACATGAAATGTACTTTACGTGCTGTCTCATCAATCAGCGGTAACATTACATCGAACTTCAATCCGTATTTATCTAGAATTTCAGATGAAATGTCATAACAATGATTCACAAAATTGCATGCAAACACAGCGGCAAGATGCAAATGCTTACGCGCCGTAGAATCAATTGTGTAAATTCTGTTTGATATGCTATTTGCGAGTCCCATAGCTGTTTCTAACGCGATATCATCGTTGCCTTCAATAAAACAAGGAATACTACTGAAATCAACCAGTCTTGATTTTGAGAATGTCTGCATCGGATAAATTACACCATAATGAGACGTAAGTCCTTCAAAAACACCTAAAGGAACACTTCCTGCAGTATGCAGGAACACCTTTTCAGATTTATCTCTACATAATAGAGGCAACAAATCACTTAAAACACTATCCTTCAGTGCAACTATATAGACATCAGCTTCTGAACTTACTTTATTCAAATCAGTAATCGGGGTACCGCCAAGCATAACAGCCAAAGCAGAAGCAGACTCTTCTGTCCGACTATAAACCTGCATAATATCGTGTCCTGCGTCAAGCAAAGCCTTACCAAGATTTGTGGCAAGATTACCTGCTCCTATCATAATTATTTTCATAACAATCCTTTTAGAATTTGTCTATATGAACATTTTCCCATAAGAGCGCGTCTTCATCATGACGTTTCTTTTCCTCACCCTTATGACCAAAACCTATAACACACAGTACATTAAGATTATCAGGAATTCCCAGGATACCACGTACAACATCCTCTGCCGATGTACCGTCGCTGAGTCCGCGTCCACGTATCTGAACCCAACATGAACCAATACCCAAATCTTCTGCCTGTAGCTGCATCATTAACGCTGCAATAGAACAGTCCTCAATCCAACAGTCGTCCTTCAATGAATCACCGGCAACAACCACAGCCATCGCCGCTCCACGCAAAAAACCGGCACCATTATCTTTAGAGTCTGCAAGCATCTCAAGCTGAATCTTATCGTCAACTACTATAAACTGCCACGACCGCCTTCCTTTTGAAACAGGCGACATTAAAGCTGCCCTTAATATCAGACTGACATCATCAGAGCTTATATCTCCTTCTGCAAATACTCTACAACTATGCCGACGACTTACCAAATCCTCAAAACTATTCATTGCATAATAAGTTTTCACATTTTCTAATACTAACGCAAAGGTAGACAAAAAATAATAATAAGCCAAAAACATAAGCACTTATTGTCTTTTTGGAAAAGATTTGCTATTTTTGCGGTATGAACGAGTTTAACGTCTACATAATCACTAAGGGAGAAGACTTACCGCAGATGCATTGCACAAACTTCTTTCATAGCGTGGATTTGTTCAGGATCATCGAAAAGACTCCCGGGCAAAAGCCTATGATGGCCGTAGCCTACAATACTGAAGGCAAAATTGTCGGCCACTTGATGGTAATGCTAAGACGCAGAGGCTCGTTTATACCGCCCTACCTGTTTACCCAAGCCCGTATCTACGGTGAAGGGGAATATAATGAAGATTGTGATAAAGAAACCGTCTTCGGACTTATGCTTCAAAAAATTGTCAGAAAACTGAAATATGGTACATGCCTGTATATTGAATTC
Source organism: uncultured Prevotella sp. (assembly GCA_902491375.1). Lineage (GTDB taxonomy): Bacteria > Bacteroidota > Bacteroidia > Bacteroidales > Bacteroidaceae > Prevotella. The sequence goes on along the minus strand of CABUHE010000035.1, from coordinate 13,298 downwards.
AGTGACATCAGCACAAAAATGTTCGGATATGCAAAGTTCCGTACCAACGGCTTCTTCCCTATTCACTGGCTTGAGATACACAATTCCCTGCATAGCATGGCACCAGAAAACAGGCTGACGCAGAAAATGAAAAAGCAACTGACAAAAGCTAAAGACACAAAACTTGTGACGAATATTGCAACTACTGAAAAAGAATTCACTGCCTTCTTCAAATTACTAAGAGGATACGTTTCTCTCAAAATAAGACGTTTTATACCTGATCAGAGTATGTTTCATGAACTGAAAGAACAAGGTGTATGCGACTTATTCGTTACTAAATATGAGGGGAAAATAGTCAGCGGGTGCATCTGTGTATATTCTCAAGACAACTGCTACCTATGGTATCTGGCAACAAAACAAAAGATATACAAAAAGCGGGCTAATGCAATAACCGTTTGGACTGCAATAAAAAACGCCTATGAAAATCAATACCGGCACATATATTTCATGGACGTTGGCCTGCCTTTTAAGAAAAATCCTTTCCGTGATTTCATTCTCGGCTTTGGTGGCAAACCTGTAGGTAAATACCGATGGTTCCGCTTTTCGTTCCGCTGGTTAAACACTCTGCTATCATGGTGTTACCGTGAATAAGCACATTACAAACCAACCAAATTCAACAAACAGACACAAACAAAGAAATTCCAACTATTACAATAATCTTTCCACTATCTCGTTATATACCAAATGGAAAGAATACGATTAAGCATCATAATAACACTTCTTTTATGGTTTTCTGGCATTAAGGCCCAGACATTTACTCTGCAAGGCAAAGTAACCGACAGTGAGATGAATCCTATCGAACTTGTTACGGTTGCCGTCATTAATCAGGGTAAAATGACTATGACCAACCTCAAAGGTGAATACTCACTCAAATTGCAGTCAGCAGACAGTGTTGTTGTAAGATATTCGATGGTTGGCTACAAAACAAAAACACGTGTTTTACGCAGACCTCGCGGCAAACAAACCTTACTGATACAGCTGTATGAAGATGGACTTCTCTCAGGCATAACAGTAACCGGTCAGAAGAGCCAGACCGATATGCACCAAAAACTTGATGTAAAAGACGTCAGCAATGCTCCAAGCGTAACAGGCAACGCCGTAGAAGAAATGATACAGTCACAGGCTGGTGTATCAACCCATAGCGAACTCTCATCACAATACAACGTCAGAGGTGGAACTTTTGACGAAAACAGCGTTTACATTAACGATGTTGAGATGTACAGACCTTTCCTGGTACGTAGCGGACAGCAGGAAGGACTGTCAATAATCAACCCTGACATGGTTGAGAATGTAACATTCTCAACAGGTGGATTTGATGCCAAATATGGCGATAAAATGTCGTCGGTACTCGACATTAAATACAGAAAGCCTAAAAAGTTTGAGGCTAAACTTTCAGGAAGTCTTCTAGGCGGAAGCGCGTTCATAGGCTTCAGCACAAAGAAACTGTCATGGAGCAACGGCCTAAGATATAAGACAAACAAATATCTATTGGGCTCACTCGAAACAAAAGGCGAATACCAGCCGTCATTCCTGGACTATCAGACATATCTTACTTACGATTTCGACAAACGTTGGTCAATAGAACTCATGGCCGACATCTCAGACAATCATTATAACTTCCAGCCGGAAAACAGAGAGACATCGTTCGGAACAATGGACAATGTCAAATCATTTGTTGTATATTTTGACGGACAGGAAAAAGACATTTTCCGCACTTATTCAGGCTCGTTCGGATTAACCAGACGTTTTGGCGACAGTACCAAAGTATCGCTGATTGCGTCAGCTTTCCACACCAACGAACAGGAAAAATACGACATTCAGGGACAATACTGGCTGACACAGACTGAAACAAGCGAGAATCTAGGTGTAGGTACTTATATGGAGCACGCCCGAAACTATCTTGAAGCGACAGTGAAAAGCTTCAAGATAACCATGAGCCATAAGACTAAAAGCCATAACCTGCAAGCCGGAATAACATACAAAATCGAAAAAATAAAGGAGTTCAGTAAAGAATACGAAATGCGTGACTCAAGCGGATACAGCATTCCGCACACTGGTCAGGATTTACGTCTTATATACTCCCTCAAAGCTACAAACCGCCTCAACGCAAACCGTCTTGAAACATACATACAAGACACATGGCGATTCGCAAGCAGTGGAGGAAATACTTTTTTCACTTTAAATTATGGAATACGTTTCAGTCACTGGAACTTTAATAAAGAAAGCATTGTCAGCCCACGAGTATCATTAGGTATAATTCCATCATTCAATCATGACGTCACACTCCGCTTTGCAACAGGAATCTACTACCAGGCACCATTCTTCAAGGAATTACGCGACACGTCAACAGTCAACGGCGTAACGCAAGCCACATTACGGCGTGACATAAAGAGCCAGCGCTCAATACACTTCATCGCCGGTTTTGACTACCGTTTCAATATGGCAGGACGTCCCTTTAAACTCACCGCAGAGGCTTATTATAAAGCTCTGGCTAACATCGTACCATATACAGTCAACAATGTAAAGATAACATACGATGCGAGCCAGCAATGCAGCGGCCATGCAACAGGACTAGACCTGAAGCTATATGGTGAATTTGTTCCCGGCACAGACTCATGGCTGAGTATGTCGCTGATGAACACACGATACAACATCAACGGTAAAAGCATCCCAATGCCTACCGACCAAAGATTTGCGCTAAACCTGTTCTTCACCGATTATTTCCCCGGAACTGACCGCTGGCGTATGTCTCTCCGACTCGCTTATGCTGACGGACTTCCATTCAGCGCACCTCACAGTCCTTTGGACAAAGCGCCGTTCCGCGCCCCCGCATACCGCAGAGCGGATATAGGTATGAGCTACAGACTGATAGACAACACCAAATCAAGCCGCAAATCAATAGTCAAGAACGTATGGTTAGGAGTCGACTGCCTTAACCTTTTCGGAATAAACAACGTCAACTCATATTATTGGGTAACTGACGTAACATCGCAACAATACGCTGTACCAAACTATCTTACAGGAAGACAATTCAACGTAAGAGCAACCGTTGAATTTTAAAAATAAATTATATCATGCGGTAAACAATCACCGCCTTACCGTAAAAGGACACGTTTCAGGCGGTAAAAGACCATCCTTTAAACCACAAGAGGCCACATTTTACGATGTAAAATGTGGCCTTTTACAATACGTTCATTAAGTATTTGAGTAACAAGCACTTAGCTTTTACAGTACAATACATCAAATTACCTTATACCACTAATATACATACATATAAAATTTTATAACAAAGTGAATCCTTACAACACACATTTTATACATACAATAACTTAACACACAAACCCGGCAAAGATTAAAAACTTCACACATACATTAAGAAAAAATATACTGTAAATATTGGGCTGTTACGCCAAAAATCTTTATCTTTGTGCGGATAAAAAAAGAATCGCCTGAAATCTGAACAAACCATAATGACACTCTGTGTCAGTATAAATTTGAAAAACTGAATGCTATACGTAGCTTTACCGGAAGAAAAGACACGAAAAGTGTCATTTTATTTGGCAATGGAGGAATTCGTTGCACGTAATGTCATGTCTGATGACTGCCTGTTTTACTGGCAAGTCAGTCCATCAGTGATATTCGGGCGCAATCAGCTTATTGCCAATGAAGTTAACCTACCCTACTGCCGTTCCAACGGTATAAATATTTTCAGGCGCAAGAGTGGTGGCGGATGCGTTTACGCAGATCTTGGCAATATAATGTTTTCGTTCATAACAAGCGACGAGAATGTCGGTATGGCTTTCAACCGCTTCATAGGAATGATTGTACTGATGTTAAGAGAACTCGGTGCAGACGCAGCTGCAACAGGACGTAATGACATATTGGTTGACGGCAAGAAAGTATCGGGCAACGCTTTCTATCATATTCCAGGACGCAGTATTGTGCATGGCACGATGCTATATGATACAGACATGGACAATATGCTGCAAAGCATAACACCGCCGACCGACAAGCTGGAGAGTAAAGGCGTAGACAGTGTAAGACAGCGAATAGCATTGCTGAAAGACTATATAGACATCGACATAGACGAACTAAAAGCCCACGCAAGACGTACTCTGTGTGACGGAACTTACAAGCTCAAAGAAGCAGACGTAGAACAGATTGAGAAAATCGAACACGACGTCTACCTCTCGTCAGACTTCATCTCTGGCAACAACCCGCGCTATACTCTTACGCGCAGACGCAGAATTGACGGTGTTGGCGGAATTGAGGCACGTATAGAAATAAAGGGGGACACGATAAAACAGGTGACATTAAGCGGCGACTTTTTTTCTATCGGTGATGTCGATGCAATGCTGAGCAGGCTTACCGGGGGTAAGCTCGATGCCCAATCCATAGACAAGGCTCTACCTGACAATACGGACAATGTGATAATGAACCTGAAAAAGGAAGACTTTGTGAGTCTGCTTGCTGGCGATGAATTTTAATAAAGAATATTAAGAAATTCTATAACTTCATACAATATTATGGGAAACAAGAAAACCTGTCTTTATGACAAGCATGTAGCATTGGGCGCACTGATGAGCCCGTTTGCAGGCTTTGATATGCCTATCCAGTATTCATCAATCATCGATGAACACAACGCCGTGCGCACTGACTGCGGTGTATTTGACGTTTCGCACATGGGAGAAGCCATTGTAACCGGTCCTGATGCCGAGCGCTACGTCAACCACATATTCACAAACGACGTCAGCACGATTAAAGTCGGACAAGTTCTTTACGGTATGATGCTCTATCCTGACGGCGGAACTGTTGACGATCTATTGGTTTACAAAATGGGTGCAGAGGAATTTTTCCTCGTAATCAATGCGTCAAATACAGACAAAGACGTAGCATGGATGAAGGAAAACACCGAAGGCTTCAACGTAAAAGTTGAAGATGTATCTGAACGCTACGGACAGTTGGCGGTACAAGGTCCAAACGCTGAAAAAGTAGTAGAAGAAGTACTGGGACTGGAATGCAAGGAGCTGGTATTCTATACATCTAAGAAAATCAACGTCAACGGTGAAGATATAATAGTAAGCCGTACAGGCTATACAGGCGAAGACGGATTTGAGATTTACTGCAATCCACAACTTATAATCGAATATTGGGACAAACTTATTGAAAGCGGACGCTGCAAGCCATGTGGTCTCGGATGCCGTGACACACTGCGTTTCGAAGTCGGGCTGCCACTTTACGGCAATGAGTTGAGCAACGAAATCAGTCCTGTAATGGCAGGACTCAGCATGTTCTGTAAACTTGACAAAGACGAGTTTATCGGCAAAGACGCAATCGCTGAGCAAAAAGCGAACGGAGTAAGCCGTAAAGTCGTAGGCATAGAGCTTGAAGGACAGGCTGTTCCACGCCACGGATACAATGTGCTTTGCAACGGAGAGACCGTAGGAACGGTTACCACAGGTTACCAGTCAATCTCAACACACAAGAGTGTCTGTATGGCACTTGTTGACGCTGCACACGCAAAACTCGGTACGCCACTGGAAATACAAATCCGTAAAAAGATATTCCCCGGAACCGTTGTCAAAAAGAGATTTTATGACAAGCACTACAAGAAATAGTGAACCATACTTTGTCAAGCATATAAAAAAGCAAAACATTTAACTGAAAAATAATCATAAAAAATAATAATATTATGGCAAAAGTTATTGAAGGACTTTATTATTCAGAGTCACACGAATACGTAAAAATCGAAGGTGAGTACGGCTACATCGGCATTACAGACTATGCTCAAAATGCATTGGGCAATGTTGTTTATGTAGATATGCCCGATGTTGACGATGAAATAGAAGCTGGCGAAGAATTCGGTGCAGTAGAAAGCGTTAAGGCAGCCAGCGACCTTATAGCTCCTGTAAGTGGAACAGTGGTTGAAGTTAACGAGAATCTTGAGGATACACCTGAACTGATTAACCAGGATGCTTATACGAACTGGATTATCAAGATTAAGATGTCTGACAACAGTGAGCTTGACAATCTCATGGATGCTAAGACATACGAAGAATTCTGCAACAATAATTAAAAACATCCTATAAGGTTGCTCTGCCACAAGACATCAACAACCGTTTGATGGTCTTTGGCGTGCAACCTATGTTTTTTATCCACTCAACCTTATATCTTTAATAACAAACCAAATGGCATTTAAATATTTTCCACATACAGAGCAAGACATCAAAGACATGCTGGCCCGTGTGGGAGTGAAATCACTAGACGACCTATACGCTGATGTTCCTGAGCAGATACGGTTCAAGGGCGATTACGACCTGCCAGAATCAATGAGTGAAATCGAGGCAAGAAAGTTTTTCGACAACCTCTGCCGTAACGACAGACAGCTGACATGTTTCGCTGGAGTAGGTGTCTACGACCACTACACTCCATCATTAATTCCATACATTGTAGAACGCTCTGAATACCTTACAAGCTATACTCCGTACCAGGCTGAGATTTCACAGGGAACTCTCCATTACATCTTTGAATATCAGACAATGATGGCGCGCCTTACTGGCATGGACATCTCAAATGCTTCACTGTATGATGGCACAACAGCAACAGCCGAAGCTGTTATGATGGCAGCTGCCGTTGCCAAGAAAGCAAATACAGTTCTTGTATCTGAAACAGTTGATCCTAAGACTATTGAAGTCATAAAGACTTATGCCCACTTCCACGGTATAGACATTGAAATAATCAAACAGGACAATGGCGCCACAGACAACGAGGACATAAAGAACCGCATCAGTAAAGGCGGCGTAGCCGGAATTGTTGTACAGCAACCCAACCGTTACGGTATTATAGAAGACTATGAAGGTATGGCTGATGCATGTCATGAAAATAAAGCTTTGTTTATTATCAACTCTATTGCCGCTGACCTGGCTCTGCTGAAGACTCCTGGTGAATGGGGAGCAGACATCGCAGTAGGCGACGGACAGTCTCTCGGCATTCCTATGTCATTCGGTGGTCCTTACATTGGATATATGTGCTGCACTGAGAAACTTATGCGTAAAATGCCTGGACGAATCGTCGGCGAAACAAGAGACACACATGGCAACCGTGCATTTGTTCTGACACTACAGGCACGCGAACAACACATCAGAAGACAGAAAGCAACATCAAACATCTGCTCTAACGAGAGTCTTATGGCACTTTATGTTACTGTCTACATGTCAGTAATGGGCAAACAAGGTTTGAAAGAAGCAGCAGAGTTGTCTTATGCAGGCGCACATTACTTATGCGACAGACTCATAAGTACAGGACACGTCAAACTTTCGTACGACCGTCCGTTCTTTAATGAATTCTGTGTAAAATACGACGGAAACGTTGATGAACTGCGCAAGAAGTTAGAGAACGCAGGCATACTTGGTGGCGTGAAGATCAGCGACAATGAAATAATGTTTGCCGTAACAGAGCAAAGAACAAAGGACGAGATAGACAAACTGGTCGAACTTTCCATTTAATAATTAAGGAAAAACAAAAGGACTATGAACAACAAACTTTACGGCAAACTTATATTTGAGCTTTCACATGAAGGAAGAAAAGCTTATTCATTGCCGAAAAATACATACGGGAATTATCAGCTGCCGACAGAAATGAGGCGCAAAACTGATGCCGAACTGCCTGAATGTGATGAGCTTACAGTTGTACGTCACTACACAAACATGAGCGGCAACAACTTCGGTGTTGACAACGGTTTCTATCCTTTAGGCAGCTGCACAATGAAATACAACCCATATTTCAATGAGGAAATAGCCGCAAGAGCTGAATTCTCAGCCATACACCCGGCACATCCAGCAGATTTATGCCAAGGTGCATTAGCTGTATATTACAACTTGCAGAAATCTTTAGCTGCAATTACCGGCCTTAGCGAATTCACACTGAATCCGTTCGCAGGTGCACATGGAGAGCTCACCGGACTTATGATTATCCGTGCTTATCATGAAAGCCACGGTGACAACAAGCGTATAAAAGTAATCGTTCCTGACTCAGCCCACGGTACAAACCCGGCTTCTGCCGCTGTCTGCGGACTTGAGATAGTAGAAGTAAAAAGCAAAGATGATGGAACAATCGACATAGAGCATCTGCACGGACTGCTTGACGACACCGTTGCTGCAATAATGATGACCAACCCAAACACACTTGGACTCTTTGAACCAGGCATACCTGAGATTGCCAAGATGGTCCATGATTGTGGAGCTTTACTTTACTATGACGGAGCAAACCTTAACCCAATGCTCGGTGAATGTCGTCCTGGCGATATGGGCTTCGATGTAATGCATATCAATCTTCACAAGACATTCTCGACCCCTCACGGTGGAGGTGGCCCTGGATGTGGCCCTGTCGGTGTAAGAAAAGGTCTCGAAGGATTTCTGCCAAAACCAAAGGTTATTAAGAACGGTGATAAATTCGAGCTTTATACAGGGGGCGAAAAAGAGATTCATGTAGGAGCATTCCTCGGCAACTTCGGTGTAGCTGTTAAGGCTTATACTTATATTCTTTCTCTCGGACGTGAAAATATTAAGATGGTCGGACCACTGGCAACACTTAATGCAAACTACATAAAGGAAAGTCTAAAAGACGTTTACGAACTGCCTATACCAGGTTTATGTAAACATGAGTTCGTATTCGACGGTCTGAAAGACAAGAGCACAGGAGTAACTACAATGGATGTAGCAAAGCGTCTGCTTGACTTCGGTTACCACGCTCCTACTATTTACTTCCCGTTACTTTTCCATGAAGCCATGATGATTGAGCCAACAGAAAGTGAAGGAAAAGACACAATTGACGGATTCATTAACGTAATGCGTGAAATAGCACGTGAAGCCAAAGAAAATCCTGAAATTGTAAAGAGCGCCCCTCACAATGCTCCAATCGGTCGTGTTGACGATGTATTGGCAGCAAAACACCCTGTACTGAAATTCCAAGATTAAAACCGATTATACGCACAGTAAGTTTATGTGAAACAATAACAATCACATAAACTTACTGTCTTTTATATAAAAAACCTAAGTTAGCACATTAGAATGAAATCTGATATTATAATAATAGGTGCAGGTCCAGGCGGTTATCATACAGCAGGCTATGCTGCACGCCACGGTCTTAGCGTTACAATTATAGAAAAAGCAGATGTAGGCGGAACATGCCTTAACTGCGGATGTATACCTACAAAAGCACTCTGTCACGACGCTGCAGCAATAGAAGCAGCAACACGCATCTGCGGAAACCGTCCTACTGTTGACTTCAACAATATTGCCACACGACAGCGTGAAGTTGTAACAAAACTGAGACAAGACGTAGAAACACTACTTACTCAGAAAAACATCACTCTCGTAAGAAGTAATGCACAACTGAAAGACAACCACACTGTAACCGTTGACGGTGAAGAATACTCTGCTGACAACATAATAATAGCAACTGGCTCACGTCCTAAAATGCCACCTATTAAAGGAACAGATTTACCTGGAGTAGTAACTTCTACAGAATTACTTGCAACTGACAAACTTCCTCATAGCCTCTGCATTATAGGCGCCGGAATTATAGGTCTTGAGTTTGCATCAGTATTCAGAAGTTTCGGTTGTGAAGTAACCGTCGTAGAATTTATGAAAGAATGTATACCTCCATACGACCAAGACATATCAAAACGTGTACGCAAGGCAATGGAGAAACGTGGCATCAAATTCACTATGCAAGCAGCAGTAAGCAGCATTGAGAAGTGTGATGAAGGTCTGAAAGTAAACTATGAATGCAAAGGCAAAGCCGGTGAAACTACTGCCGATACGGTACTGATTGCCACAGGACGTGCTGCAAATACAGAAGATATCGGCATCGAAAATATAAATATCACGACTGAAAGAGGTTGCATAGTTGTGAATGACAATATGCAGACAAACATTGAGAATGTCTACGCCGTCGGCGATGTGAACGGACGATGCATGCTCGCACACGCTGCCATTATGCAAGGCATCCTCTGCGTAAACCACATACTTGGCCGAACAGACGACATTAACCTCGACATTATGCCTTCAGCTGTATTCAGTAATCCTGAAGCTGCTGCTGTCGGACTTACAGAAGCACAATGCAAAGAAGCTGGATTTGAATATTCTGTTAAGAAAACTCCATTCCGTGCAAATGGCCGTGCAGTTGCAGACGAAGCTGACGGAGGCCTTATAAAGCTCATAACCAGAAGCGACGGCACCATCGCCGGTTGCCATGTCTGCGGCTCTCATGCTGCCGACATTGTACAAGAGGCTGCAGCAATAATGTCGTTAGGATGCACAGCTGCACGTCTGCACGACATTACGCACATTCATCCTACAATCGCAGAACTGTTAAGGGACTCGGTCGAGAACTGACATCAATAATCCCAGCCCTACCCTATACCCGTCCGGATGTTATATGAAAACAACCGGACGGAATATATCTAACAGACATACATTTTATAATAAGTCCAAATTCTAATTCAAAGTCAATAAAAGAATGACTACACTATATATAAAAAACATGGTATGCGACAGATGCAAGACAGCTGTAACAAACTGCCTTAAAGCCTTGGGACTTACACCTTTGTCGGTTGATCTGGGTATTGCGATTATTAAAGAAGACGCAGATGCTGAAAAGACTGAACAAATACGCTCATCACTGCAAAATCTTGGCTTCGAACTTCTTGAGGACAAGCAAAAGCAGACTATTGACAGAATAAAGAGCGAAATTATAAAACTTGTACATTACCAGGATAACAAGTCTGATGTAAATCTGTCAACCTATCTTTCTGACAAACTCTCAACTGATTACAGCACACTCAGCAAACTCTTCTCTGAAAGTATGGGAATGACTATTGAAAAATACTTTATACTTCAGAAAATAGAACGTGTAAAGGAGCTTATCTTTTACGACGAGATGTCAATCAGCGAGATTGCTCTCAAAATGAACTATTCAAGCACAGCCTACCTAAGTACGCAGTTCAAGAGCGTAACAGGCATGACTCCATCACAGTTTAAGTCAATGCGCCAGAAGGAACTCAGACAATTGGACAAGGTGGGAGAATAAACCTACTTAAACAAACCTATAAAACATAATCAAACCATAACATCATAATATTTTCCCATAATTCTGTAACAATCCAGACTATAGTTTTGCGTACTTTTGCACAAAACAAACTTACATACGATTATGGAAAAAAAGACAATAGCTGTAACCGGCATGGCATGTGCAGGATGCGCTGCCAATGTTGAAAGACGGCTTAACCAACTCGACGGAATAAAATCAGCAAGTGTAAACTTTGCAGCACGCACGGCGTTAGTTGATTACGACCCAAAGGTTATTACGCCGAAAATGATGAAAAGCGAAATCATCAAAGCCGGCTACGACCTTATCATTGATGAAGACGAATCTTTAGAAAAAATCGAGAAGACAGCGTACCATAGACTGGTAAAAAAAGTCATAACATCATGGATACTTGCACTGCTTACAATGAGCCTCTCTATGAAATGGCTCGACGTCGGCAGTACAGACACAGCCAATCAGACCATGCTGATTATTGCATTAGTCAACCTTTTATACTGCGGAAGGCAATTTTACTCAAACACATGTAAACAACTGCGCCACGGCTCAGCCAATATGGACACGCTCGTAGCCATGAGTACGGCAATATCGTTCCTGTTCAGCGTATTCAACACATTCTGGGGCGACTCTTTTTGGGGCTCACGCGGAATAGAGAACCATACTTACTACGACGCATCTGTAATGATAATAACATTCGTTCTCACAGGCCGTATGCTTGAGGAAAGAGCCAAAAAGAGTACAGCCTCAGCCATACGTGCTCTTATGGGACTTGCCCCAAAGACTGCACACGTGGTTAACGGAAACAGCATAGAAGACGTTCCAATAGCAACACTTCAGAAAGGCGATACAATCGAGATAAGACAGGGCGAGAAAGTTCCTGTTGACGGTATCGTTACAACAGGCGAAGCCTATATCGACGAAAGCATGATAACAGGCGAACCAACACCGGCATTGAAAAAAACTGGCGACAACGTATTTGCCGGAACAATAGTAAAGCAGGGCAGCCTCAGATTCAGTGCGCGCAAAGTAGGAGCCGACACTATGCTCGCGCAAATAATAAAGATGGTACAGGAAGCCCAGGGCAGCAAAGCGCCAGTTCAACGTGTTGTAGACAAGATAGCCCTGATATTTGTACCGGTTGTATTAGGTCTGGCTGTACTTACTTTCATTTTATGGTATGCCATAGGCGGCAACGCCCAGCTGCCGCACGCCATTCTCTCGGCCGTATCAGTACTCGTAATTGCCTGTCCGTGCGCTCTCGGACTGGCTACGCCTACAGCTCTAATGGTCGGCATCGGCAAGGCAGCACGCAAGAACATACTTATAAAGGATGCGACTGCGCTTGAAGACATACGCAAAATTGACGCTCTCGTTATAGACAAGACAGGAACTCTGACTACACCGAACAAAAATGTGGACTTCACGAAAGCCGACAACCTTTCACTCGAAGAACGTGAGACACTTAAACCTCATGCAAGAGAAGCTATGGAGGCTCTTCAAGATGAAGGGATAGAAGTCTACATGATGAGCGGCGACAAGGACGAAGCCGCACGTTACTGGGCTGACAAAGCCGGCATTAAGCATTATCGCAGCAAGGTTATGCCACAAGATAAGGAAGACATGGTAATACAGCTGCAAGCAGAAGGCAAACACGTGGCTATGGTCGGCGACGGTATCAACGACACTCAGGCACTTGCCGCTGCCGACGTGAGCATAGCCATGGGCAAAGGTACAGACATAGCGATGGACGTGGCACAGGTAACGCTGATGGGTACAGACCTAAGACGAATACCCGACGCTATACATCTCTCGCGTGCCACAGTCGGCATGATCAAGCAAAACCTGTTTTGGGCATTTATCTACAATGTCATCTGCATACCGCTTGCAGCTGGTATTCCTTATTTATTCGGTGCCAGCTGGCAGATAACACCTATGTGGGCAAGCGCGCTGATGGCTTTCTCAAGCATAAGCGTTGTACTTAACAGTCTGCGCCTTAACCTCACAGGCAACAAATAATTGACAGCGATACTTTGGGCTGTAACGAAATTTGGCTTTATACCTTATGGCATCCTGCCTGGTATAAAGCCAAATTCTGTTTTATAATAACGTGAGTTCGATGAATTCAAAACAAAGCGAGCTGTGTGTCAAGAGTT
>CABUHE010000034.1 GCA_902491375.1 uncultured Prevotella sp. | reverse complement strand
GTAATTCTTCTAACTCTCTTGATTTCAAAGAGGTATATTCCTTATACAGATTTACAGAAAAAGAGTTTACACCATTATTTTAAAAGCCTTACGTTATAATCATATCATCTGTAAATGATTCATTCAAATGTGTTTTTTATGAATTTATCCAGCCTGTTTTACTGGATGATATGACGGATTATTGAATATTCAAAAAACGAAAAAGATGCTGTTACTAATAAACCTGTAACAGCATCTTTTCTGATTATAAAGGATAACTTTAAAAAGACTTGCCTGATGATTATTAAATATTCAGACAATAGTCTTAAAGCTATTTATGTGTCATTACTTCTTGATGAACTTATAGCTCTTGGCGCTTCCGTCGGCAGCCTTTACCGTTGCGACATAAACACCAGATGGAAGAGATGACAGAGTAACAACATTTGTATCGGCTGTTCTCATTACACGGCCGGCAATATCGCTTACTACGATGCTCTTCACACCCTCAGCAGCACGCAGTTCGTTATCCGAAATAACGACGCCCTGCTCTGCACCTGAGACTGTAGTAATACAAGTCGCAGTCTTGTCAATATAAACACCCATGTTGTCGAGCAGCAGACAGTTACCGTTCTTTGTTCTCAGACGGATTGCGATATAGATGTCCTTTCCTGCATAGTCTGCCAGACTCAAACCGCGTGTCTTTATATCTGTGCTCTCACCTTCAACGTTAAGAAGCTCTGTAAAGTCTGCGCTGCTATCACCGCCGGTAGATACCAACACCTGATAATCCTCAAGATAGCGTGAATCGTATGAATAAGAATCCCAAACGAAGTAGCTGTCCGGACCGTCAACATAGACCTTCGGCAGGATAAGCCAACGGTCGGCCTGCGATGTACCGTTAAGCCATGATGTTCCGGCTAACAGATACTCGCCGAGTATCGGATGGTCAACAATATTGAAGAGTCCCCAACCGTCCTCATTGAATTCCTCACCTGCCGCAGAGCTGACGGTACCTCCGTCTTCTGCACGGAATGTGAAGTCAGCCGGAAGCTGACCGTCCTCGAAGTTCCAGAACATAACCGGCTCGCTTACTACGGTGAATTCTTTTGTCAGCACATTGTTGTCAGCGTTACCTTCGCTGTCGTTTACTATTTCAACCTTCAATGTATGACGGCCGTCGCTAAGACCTGCCAGTACGTTACTGAACGTAACCGTCTTGTTGACCTGAGCCTGTGTAGCAACGACGCTGTCCTTAACCGCTACGTCGTCGATGCTTACCTTAATATCGGCATCCATTTCATCAATTCCGTTGTTGCTCAGAGTAAATGTTACGTCCTTACTGCTGCTCTCACGAACGAAGTCAAAGACATTCTGTAAATCAGAAACAGCAAGGTCGCCTGCTTCAGAATCAATCTTGTCAAATGAGACATCATCAATAAGAATCACATTCTGGTCTTTGTCGCTGAAAGCATGGAATCCGAAGTAAATGGTCTGCGCCTTGTCAAAATGAAGAACCTGTGCAGACTCAGTGTATTGGTTGACAGAGAACGGAGCATATTCAACAATCTTGTTTGTCATAGCTTCAGGTTCAGCCTCATTACCCCAGTAAACTGCCAGCTTCTCAGGATAAGACTGCAAGTTTGAATACCAGAACTTCAGAACATAATATCCAGGCTCAACGTTTATCGGGTCAAGCATTACCCAGTCGTCACCGTTGTTGTCTGAGTCGTAATCATAAATCAGACAGCCGTTTCCTGTGCGTGCCATGTTCGTGAAACCGGCATCAACACTTACACCCCATGAGCCATCGTCCTCGTTAAGATTATAATATGTGAAATCTTCAGTATTCTCAGACGACTCAAATCCCATTGTGTACGGCACATTCAACGGAGCCTTATGCTTTACTGTCGTGTAACAAGTGTCGTTTGTATGGTCTATGTCGTCAGGATGAGTAGCCCATGCCTTGATAGCATATGTAGTCAAAGGAGTTGAAAGATCGGCTTTGGCATTGAAAGTATATTCCATTGTCTCACCTATCTTCAATGTCTGGCTGACTGTTTCTTTTGCAATCTCCTTACCGTCAACAGCAAACGCAACATCGAATCCAGACAAGTCAACACGGCCACTGTTGGTTATGGCAACCTTCACCGGCTCTTGTCCAAGACCAAGCCCTGTAACAGGACTTAAAATGTCAGAAACCTTCACGTCAACGGGATTTGCAATCGGCTCAACTGAAACCGAGCAAAGATACAGATAATCCTTGTAAGCCTTTGATGTTGCATGGAAAGCAAAATGGAACGGCTCTCCAGCCTTACCGTCAACAAGGAAGAAGCCCGATTGCTCGTTCTTTAAGATATTATCATAGGTCGCTTCCTTCTTTGTCATGTCTTCAACTGTGCCACCCGTGCCAGAATAAACATCCATGCTCTCGCCATAATAGCTACCGCTGAATGTGTATCTGACAATCAGCGTGCCTGTCTCTGTCGGAGTTATTGCAGGCGAAATCAGCCAGTCATCGCCGTTGTTGAAGTAATCATACTTGTAAGCAACCTTCGAAGGAGTGCCTTCCTCGTTAAAAAGCCACGTTGAGCCGTCACCGTTGGCGTCAACAACTGTCCACGTGTTGAACTCGTCAACAGTGTTGAATGTTGTCGAATAGAGCGCATCCGCATAAGCAGAAACAACCGACAACATCATTAAAAGTAAAAATGTCGATATTTTCCTCATATTTTAAAATATTTTGGTTTCACATTAATTTCTTAGCCAGATAACACGCATGGCAACCCTATTTCAGTCATACGCGAACTGGCTTCAGAAACAGTTTAATGTGTAAAAGTAATAATAAATATTTACATAAAAGTTATACAATTAAAGTATTTAACCTAAATTAATATAAAATTCAAACACAACTAATTGTTCAGACAAAACCTAATTATAAACAGGAAACGGAATATCTCAATATGATTTGTATTTCAACATTTGACCGATAAAAATTAAAACCAAAATCCTTTTATTATAAATAATCGAAATTTTAATGTATCTTTGTGCTCAAAATCAAATCTAACAAAATGAAAACAACAAAGACTCTCATCATGTCGGGCCTTATGATGGCTGCATTTGCAATGCCAGGCTACGCCCAGACCAAAGACGGAGGCATATCAAAAGAGATGCTTCAGGTGATTAAGCAAGCCCAGCAGCGCACACCGGCTGACCGTGCCCTGTTCAACGCTTTGGCAGCAAACAGCATAGACGCGTTGGCCGTCAACCAAGCCAACAAGGGCAGTATCGACACTTACTTCAGCGTGGAAACACCGAAACAGAGCATCACTGACCAGAAACAGAGCGGACGCTGCTGGATGTTCAGCGGCTTCAACGTATTGCGTTCGGCATTTACGCAGCGAACAGACTCACTCACCGTGGATCTGTCTCACGACTATCTGTTCTTCTACGATCAGCTTGAGAAGGCCAACCTGTTCCTCCAGGGAGTAATAGACTGCGCCGACAAACCTATTGATGACGAGCGTGTCCGTTTCTTCTTCAAGAGTCCTATCAACGACGGAGGTACTTACTGCGGAGTTGCCGACCTTGTAGCCAAATACGGTTTGGTACCTTCAGAGATAATGCCTGAGACTTTCTCAAGCGACAATACAAGCAAAGTCGCAAGTCTGCTGAAATCGAAACTGCGTGAGTTCGGTCTGCAACTGCGTGACATGGTAGCCAAAGGCAAGAGCAAGGCTGAGATAAAAGACGAGAAGACAAAGATGCTTTCGGTCGTTTACCGCATGCTTACACTCACAATGGGAGAACCGCCTACCGAGTTCACTTACGCCTTTAAGAACAAAGACGGACGCACTGTAACAAAGGCAAAGAAATACACTCCTATGACATTCGCAGCCGAAATACTTGGCGACAAACCAGTTAAAGGCTCATTCATCATGGTCATGAACGACCCGCGCCGCGATTATTACAAGACTTACGAGGTTGAATACGACCGCCATACTTACGACGGTACAAACTGGAAATACCTCAACCTGCCGATGGAAGACATCGCAAATCTGGCAATAGCGTCACTGAAAGACGGACGCAAGCTGTACAGTTCATACGACGTAGGCAAATTCCTTGACCGCAAACGCGGATATTGTGATGTAAAAAACTTCGACTACGGCTCGCTGTTCGACACCACATTCGGAATGGATAAGGCGCAGCGCATCATGACATACGACAGCGGTTCAACCCACGCAATGACTCTTACTGCCGTAAACCTTGACCAAAACGGCAAACCGCTTATGTGGAAAGTAGAGAACAGCTGGGGCGGCGACTGGGGCCAGCAGGGCTGTCTTATAATGACAAATGAATGGTTCAACGAATATATGTTCCGTCTTGTTGTCGACAAGAAATACGTTCCGGCAAAGATGCTGAAGCAATACGAACAGAAGCCTGTAATGGTTATGCCGGAAGATCCGTTGTTCCTGCCGGATGAATAAAGACAAAAAAGTCAACATATCAAATTAATTTAGGAGAACAAGCTAATGAGTACGGTTATTTATCCTTCGCCGATATTCGGCCCTGTGCACAGCCGCAGGCTCGGTATCTCGCTGGGTATAAACCTTATGCCGGCCGACGGTAAGGTATGTACATTTGACTGCATCTACTGCGAATGCGGTTTCAACGCCGACCACCGCCCTAAGGCCAAAAGGCCGACACGCGAAGAAGTGGCGGAAGCATTGGAGCAGAAACTCGCCGAAATGGCTTCTGACGGTCAACTGCCCGACGTGCTTACATTCGCCGGAAACGGAGAACCTACGGCACATCCGCAGTTCAGCGGAATCATTGACGACACAATACGGCTGCGCGATAAATACTGTCCGAAAGCGAAGGTGTCGGTATTGAGCAACGCCACACAGGCCATGCGGTCGGAAGTACACAAAGCTCTTGAGCGCGTGGACAATAATATTCTCAAGCTCGACACGGTCAACCCGGATTACATCAACATGGTAAACAGACCTACCTACCCCACTTATGACGTAAAAGAGATAATCGAAACGATACGCTCATTCGGCGGACAGGCCATCGTACAGACCATGTTCATGCGTGGAACGATGAACGGAGATGATGTCGACAATACTGGCGAGGAGTATGTCGGACCGTGGCTTGAGGCCATAAATTACATCAAACCCCGACAGGTAATGATTTACACTATCGACCGTGAGACGCCAGACCACGACCTGAAGAAGGCGTCGCCCGAAGTGCTCAACGGCATACGCGACCGCGTGATAGCTGCCGGCATAGCCTGCTCGGCGGCATATTGACAGATAAACGATAACCAAAAGCCGGGCTGCATACAATCCCTTACACAAGGAACGGATGCAGCCCGGCTTTCTTTTTATACCTTCCAGACACATTCAGACGGCGTATAAAGACAGCCAGAAAGTCATGAAGAAACTCTGTTTTTTAAGTTAATTGCAACATATTTTTTCCTTAATTGTTAATTTCTCAGTAATTTTGCACCGTTTTTAATAAAGGATAACACAACATGCCAAACATCAACGACATGACGGTAGGTTCGCCTACACGCGACATCATCAAATTCGCCGTGCCCCTTGTCGGCGGTTACATTCTGCAACAGATGTATCTTATCATCGACGCCGCAATAGTGGGACAGTTTATCGGCGTCGACGCTCTTGCAGCAGTTGGAGCATCGTCTTCAATAATGTTTCTTATCATGGGCTTCTGCAACGGCTCATGCGCAGGCTTCGCAATACCTGTGGCGCAGGAGTTCGGAGCAAAAGATTACTCAAAGATGCGTGCCTATGTGGCCAATGCCATACGCATAGTCACGGTAATAGCCGTCGTAATAACAATCATAACAGCTATCTTCTGCGAGCGCATTCTGAAGATAGTCAACACACCTGACGACATATTCCACGACGCATATCTGTTCCTTATACTGAACTTTCTGGCCATACCTTTCACTATGGCCTACAATATTCTGTCAGGCTTCATACGTGCGCTGGGCGACTCAAAACAGCCGTTCTATTTTCTGATAGCATCGTCGTTGCTCAACATCGGACTCGACTTCATCCTGATAATGGGACTCGGCATGGGTGTCGAGGGAGCCGGAATAGCAACAATGCTGTCGCAGCTTTTTGCGGCAGTGTTATGTTGGATATACATCAAAAAGCGTATGCAGATACTGATACCGACCGGCAAAGAGCGTGCTTATAACGACAAGATGACCGGCCGGCTGCTGATGAACGGCATACCTATGGGCATGCAGTTCTCTATAACAGCAATCGGAACTATCATGCTGCAAAGCGCCAACAACGCGCTGGGAACGGTCTATGTGGCATCATTCACAGCTGCTATGCGTGTGAAATACCTATTCACCTGCGTGTTTGAGAACATCGGCGTAGCAATGGCTACATACTGCGGACAGAACATAGGCGCACAGAAACTGGAGCGTATAAAGCTCGGAATTATATCGGCAATGAAGATAACTATGGTCTACTTCCTGTTCACATTCATCATTATTTATCCCTTTGCCGACAAGATGATGCTGCTGTTCGTACAGTCAGGAGAGACCGAAATCATAGCCAACGCATCACTATACATGCGCATGTCGAGCTACTTCTTCCCGGCGTTGGGCACTCTTACTGTGATGAGATACAGTCTTCAGGGACTTGGCTATTCTAATCTGTCAGTCATGTCGGGCGTAATGGAGATGATAGCACGCTGCATGGTAAGCCTTTGGCTGGTGCCTACATTCCACTTCCTCGGCGTCTGCTACGGCGACCCTACGGCATGGATAGCAGCCGACCTGTTCCTGATTCCGGCTATCTATTTTGTCTATAAACGACTAAAACGAAAGATAATGCCTCAATGCTAATAGCCATAAGGGCTGAAACAAGACAAATACAGAATCTTATTTCAGCCCTTTTCTGTTTTCTTATATAACCACCTTATACTTCTTTTATTCCTTAATCTACCTGCTCAATACATTTATAAGGAGCAAGACTAATGACGTAACACAACCCGTGGCTATATGTATTTTTAATTAACAGGAAACGCCTTATACAGTAACAGGTCGCGTATAATCAAAGAATATCCGACTTATACATCCTCTCCCATTGCCGTGGACTAAGCTCGAAGTGTGTAAGGACAATCAATGATAAGACCGTCAAAACTATCATGCCGGTACAAAACCAGTCATACGCAACTGACTCTACCTTTGATTTGAAGACAAAAAGCACAAGAGTCAAATACGGAAATAATGTGAAGTTTAGCCATTCCCATATCTTGTGCAACTTTGTAGGACTGACGCAGCAGATTTCATTACCTTCACGGTAAACGAAGGAGGCAACCGTTATATATTTTAATTTTACCACAATCTTATCACCATCCTTCGCGTCAAAGGTACAATAATCCTTATTTGCAGGGCATACCTTTACTAACTGGCCGTTGCTGAACACTGCAAATTTCGTGAAGAAATTATTAAAGTCCCGATTTACAATAACTTTCATAAAAGTGTCTTTATGTTAACTAAAAACCGCATGCACGGTTAATCAGAACCAGACACGCAGTTTCTGTTTCTGATTTATATTTATTTCGCTAAGGTAATAAAAATATATTACAAATCATATATTTTTATTTTGTAAATATCATTTTAACAAGAAACAAACTACGTACTGCCATGTCAGACAAGTATATCATGAGTAAATAAGTACTTGAAGCGCAACGTGGCAACATTGTATAAAGATGAAAGTCTATGCCATAAACACAAGAAAAAGACAGTAACCAAACATAGCATGAACCAATAAAATGGACACAACTGACCAACGTTCAAAAAGGCAAGCGTAACATACTGACAGCCAACACATTGCAGTATGCTGTCTAAAAGGCCATGTTTTGAGCTGCAATACATGGCCTTTTACGCTCCCAAAGATGCCCTTTTGAAGCACAAAAGACCACATATTGGAAACTCAGAAACATTTTTTGACAAATTAGGCGGTATTTATTTCAGAAATAAAGGCTTTTTAGCTATCTTTGCTCTCAACATGAATTTTTGTCATAACAGATTATGACCATACAAAACAGACTTACCTAAAATAACTCTTGTCACATGAAAAAACTTCTACTATTATTATTTGCCGTAATCACATTATCAGGATGCGACAACAAGAAAACGGCCGAAGAACTGTTTAAGGAGTCGGCTTCGGGAGTGGTTGTGGTGCTGAACGAATTTTATTATGAGCTGAAACTGCCCAACGGCAACTCGCTATACTTCACAGGACTCGACGAGAACGGAGAGATTGAGGGACTTACAGGCGACCTTGACGAAGTGAAAGCCAACCGCAACATGATAACCGGCACGGCTTTCTTCATTGACGACAAAGGCACGCTTATGACAAACAGACACGTGGCAAGTCCGACAATCGACGCTGTTACCGCACGCCGCAGCATGATAAACATAATGAAAGCCATGAAGCTGTATTTCGCTGAAGCCATGAGCTCACTGTCTGACCAGTTTGACCAGCTTGAGCAGCAAAAGAGCGAATGTTCGTATGTTGACTATTTCGGATACATGCACGTAGACCAGGAGAAGCTGGCACAAATAAACTCGCAACAGATGGAACTGAGAAAGCAGTACGACATGCTGACACAGTCGAGCAACGAGATTGACAGCAACATAGACCCGGAGGGAATAAAAATAACCCCAGTATGCGAGCTGGGCATAGCCTATAACGACACATATGTAACAACAGACAAAGACTTTCTGGACAAGAACGCGTGCGTCGTAGCACGTATATCAGACAAGGAAGACGTTGACCTCGCACTGATACAGCTTAAAAACAAAAAGACGCCTGAAGGCGCACACATATTCACTCTGAAAGGCGACAGCCACGAAGGCAATGCTCTAACACGCCTGTTCATTAAGGATGGAGCAGACGAGCCGCTGAAGATTGACCAGCAGCTCTACATGATAGGCTATAACGCCGGACTGGTGCTTGCCAACACCCGTCAGGGAATAAAAGTGCAGATGACGAGCGGCAAGATTACCCAGATGCCTGACGGGCAGCGCCTGCTGTACAGCATTCCTACACTGCAAGGCTCAAGCGGAAGTCCGGTAATCGACGAATACGGCAATCTGATAGCCGTAAACTTCGCAAAACTCGGAACAACTGACAACTTCAACTTCGGAATACCAGAAGAACGTATAAGGGAATTTCTGAAGAAATAACAGCAGGTACATAAACGAAAAATGCGTCGGACCTTACATGCAGGCGACGCATACAGAAAAACAAAAAGCCATTCCAATGAGGAATGGCTTTTATATTCAGATTACCACATCTTGCTTATCAGACCGAGCTTGGTAGCTTCAATGAAATCCTCGATATGGCGGATTTCATAACCGTCGGGCACCTGCTCCTTTATCTGACGTACCGCATCGAACACACTGGTCTGTCCGTGGAACACCAGACGGTAAGCATTTGCAATATGGTCTTGCACTTTCTTGTCAACTCCGTGCATTTTAAGTATAGTAGCGTTAATGCCTCCGTACTTTACAGGGTTGTCGGTTGCGATGATGTATGGAGGAACGTCACGGCTCAAGCGGCATCCGCCCTGCACCATTGCTCCCCTTCCGACACGCACGCCTGCGTTAGCTATAACGTTTGACGAGCATATTACAGCGTTCTCAATCTCGCAGTCGCCGGCAATCTTTGTACCGTAACCGAACACGCAATCGTCAGAAATCTTAGTATCGTGTGATACGTGTACACCTTCCATGAAAGAGTTACGGTTGCCTATCGAGGTTACTCCTGAACAGAATGTGGCACGGTTGATAACCACATTCTCACGGAAAGTATTCTCGTCGCCGACAACCAGTGTTGAAGCGTCACCGCAATAGTTGAAATCCTGGGGCACGGCACCAAGCACTGTGTTCTGGTAAACGGTGTTGCCGCGTCCGAGACGTGTACCGTTCATGATGCTGACATACGGATAAATGACGCAGTCGTCACCGATGACAACATCGCCCTCTATGTAAGCGAAAGGATAAATCGTAACATTCTTTCCTATTTTCGCTTTCGGGTCTATTTCTGCTTTAGGACTTATCATATTTATTCAGTTTTTTAGGTTATAAGGCTGTGCACCTTAATTTATATATGGTCTTGTCATGAAGCCGTACAGCCTAACAGCTTACGCTCCGTTACCCTACGGCATCATGACTTACACAGCCTACCGGATTTAATCTCTTCCTCCGCCAAGTGCGTAATAGAGGTTTACGACAGCCTGCATCTTATAGAAGTCGTCCTGTACCTTAGACAGCTCAGCATTGAGCAGTGACTGCTGGGCAGTAATAACCTCAAGGTATGTGCTGCCGCCCATACTGAACAGGTCTTTAGTATATTGAACGTTCTTTGTCAGACTCTCAATCTGCTTCTGCTCCAGCTTGCTCTTCTCGTCAGACGAGTTATAAAGAACAAGTGCGTTGCTGACTTCGCTTCCTGCTGACAACACAGCGTTCTGCCATGTGTTGTAAGCCTGCTCCTGTTGTGCCTTGGCAACTTTCAGTCCGGCAATAAGCTGTCCGTTCTGGAATATAGGCTGTACAAGACTTCCTACAGCGCTAAGCAACCACTTTCCAGGATTAACGATGCCAACTCCACCACTGTTGGTGAATGCACCTGAAGCACTGATCGAGATATTAGGATAAAACTTAGAGCGTGCAGTCTGAACATCATAGAAGCACTGTGCGAGCTGCATCTCCGCATAATGTACGTCAGGACGGTTATTGAGCATCTGTATGCCGATACCTGTACTGAACTCTGTCGGCAGAGACTGATTCTCAAGCTTACCGCGACCTATTGTCTGTGCAGACTGGCCAAGCAGCAGAGACAGTGAGTTTTCAGTCTCACGTATCTGACGCTTCAGGTCAGCAGCCTGTGCCAATACTGAATAGTAATTAGCCTCAGCACTCTGCACACTGGTTTCCTTTGCATTATTAAGCTCCTTTTGCAGCTTCATCATATCCCATGTGTCCTTGGTCAGTCCAGCCATGTTGTCAACAATCTCAAGCTGCTTATCGAGCATCATCAGTGTGTAATAAGCGTTTGCGATGTTGGCGATAAGGTTGGTTTTTACAACGAGCTGATAATCCTTTGTTGACAGCAAAGCCATCTGGGCGCTGCGTTTTTGGTTGAGAAGATTACCGAAAAGGTCAATACTCCAACTTGCGTTAACAGGCAAAGAATAAGTCTTTGTAGCCTTGCTTCCGTCCCATGAAGATATTGTTCCCTGCGGAGAGAACGTAAACGAAGGAACAAATGCAAGTTTAGCCACCTTCAGCTGTTCTTCAACCATCTTTACATTGAGCGCAGCATTGAGCAGGTCAACATTGCTTGAAAGACCTTGCTCGATAAGCGCCTGCAACTGTGGGTCAGTAAACACGCTGCGCCACGGAAGATTTCCAAAACTTGTCGTATCAGTTACGGCCAGTGTGTCTGTATTCGAAGTAACGTCACGTACCAGACCCTTGGTATTAACCTCCGGGCGCTCGTACTTACCGTAGATTCCGCAGCTGCTCACAAGAGCAGCGGCGGCAATCATTATCAATATATTCTTACTTTTCATCACTGTTGTCATTTTTCGTATTATCAATTCTACGAGTGTACTGCAACAACTCTGTATCAACAGCCGCATTGTCGTCTTCAAACTCAAGCGGTTTAACCTTCTCCTGCAGATACTGGAATATGTAGAAGAGAGCCGGAACGACCAAAAGCTGGCAGACCATACCGATAAGCATACCGCCGATAGCAGCTGCACCGATGGTCATGTTTCCGTTGTAACCTACTCCGATAGGTATGAGCAACGGAGCAAGACCGATAATCATAGCCAACGAAGTCATCAAGATAGGACGCAGACGGGCACTCGCACCAAGCACCGCAGACCAAGACAAGGCCATACCCGTGCGTCGGCGTTCAAGTGCGAACTGCACGATAAGGATGGCGTTCTTTGCCAAAAGTCCGATAAGCATGATAAGCGCAATCTGCATGTAAATATCGTTGTTCTTGCCGAACAGGTCGGTGAAGATGAACGCTCCGGCGATACCAAACGGTATTGAAAGAATTACAGACAGAGGAACGAGGTAGCTCTCATACTGCGCACTCAAAATCAGGTAAACGAATGTAAGACAGAGTGCGAAGATTATCATTGTAGAGCTGCTTGACTCCTGCTCTGAACGTGTCAGACCTGAGAACTCATAACCAAAACCGGTAGGCAATGTCTGTTTTGCTACCTCATCAACGGCGCGGATAGCGTCACCTGAAGAATAGCCGTCGGCTGCGGTTGCATTGACGTCAATTGAAGTAAACAGGTTGAAACGTGCAATCTCCTGCGGACCGTAAACCTTCTTCATTGAAACGAACTCGTTAATCGGAGCCATACCGTTTGTTGTACGTACGTAAACATTATTCATACTCTTAATGTCCTCACGCATAGTTGGATCGGCCTGAATCATTACACGGTAAAGCTTACCGAAAGAGTTGAAGTTAGATGCATACAGACCTCCGTAATATCCCTGCATAGCCGTAAGAACAGTGTTAGGATCGATGCCGCTCTGCTTACACTTAGCAACATCCACGTCAATCATGTATTGCGGATACTCAGAGTTGTAAGATGTCATCGCTGTTGCGATTTCCGGACGTTTGTTAAGTTCGGCCA
This sequence comes from uncultured Prevotella sp., assembly GCA_902491375.1. Lineage (GTDB taxonomy): Bacteria > Bacteroidota > Bacteroidia > Bacteroidales > Bacteroidaceae > Prevotella. The sequence goes on along the minus strand of CABUHE010000034.1, from coordinate 4,097 downwards.
GGAAGTTCTGAGTAATCTTGAAGAAGTTGTTCACATCACCACCAGTACGGTCAAGCATAGAGAACGTCAGACCGTTGGTTGCAGAGAAACCTTGCACCATAGGCGGCTGGAATGCCAATATCTGTGCACCCTTGATTGAAGCTGTCTGCTTGTAAATCATGGCAAGAACCATCTGTGAACCCATTGTATGTATATTGAAATACTTCATGAATCCTTCCTCCTTATCACGATCCTCGAACGACTTCAATTTAAGAATGAACGTACCCTGGTTTGAACCCTGTCCTGAGATGAAGTTGTAACCGGTAATACGCAGACGGTTCTCAATAGCCGGGTTTGTTGAAAGCATTGAGTCAACCTGGTCCATAACCTCGTTTGTCTTCTCAAGAGAAGTACCAGGAGCAGTTGAAACTGTACAGAACACTGTACCTGTATCCTCATCAGGAACAAGTCCTGTCTTGGTATTCATTGCAGTAAATAGAAGTGCTGCGACACCGACTACGATTGCAATGATTACAATCACCGGCTTTTCTACAAGCTTGCGGACTGTCTTTGTATACTTATCCTGCACCTTTCCGTATGCACCGTTAAACGCTGCATGGAAGCGGTCGAGAGCAGACATCTTGCGTGCTGAGCCGTCCTCGTTTTTCGGTTTCAGCAAGATTGCACACAGTGCAGGTGAAAGCGTCAACGCGTTAAGAGCAGAGATAACGATTGAAATAGCCATCGTTATACCGAACTCCTTATAGAATGTACCAGATGTTCCTCCGATGAATGACACAGGAATGAACACGGCTGACATAACGAGCGTAATTGAAATAATAGCTCCAGAGATTTCGTTCATCGCATCGATAGACGCTGTGCGGGCCGACTTGTAGCCAAGGTCGAGCTTAGCATGGACGGCCTCGACGACGACTATCGCGTCGTCGACGACTATCGCAATAGCCAAGACTAACGCAGAAAGCGTAAGCAGGTTGAGCGAGAAGCCGAACAGATAGAGGAAGAAGAACGTTCCGACCAATGACACCGGAACCGCAATAAGCGGGATAAGTGTAGAACGGAAGTCCTGCAGGAAGATGTAAACCACGATGAACACAAGGATGAATGCCTCGAAGAGTGTGTGAACGAGGTCATACATTGAAGCATAAAGGAACTCTGTTACATCCTGCATGTATTTAATCTCAACACCTGGAGGAAGCATGGTTCTCTGCTCATCAATAACCTTCTTGATGTCGTTTACAATCTGTGTAGCGTTAGAACCTGCGGTCTGGGTCACCATCATCATGACCGCGGGCTGTCCGTTAACCTTTGACGTTACACTATAATACAGACCACCAAGCTCGACACGTGCTACATCTTTCACACGTATCGTGTTTCCGTTGGTATCACTTGTGATGACCATATTCTCGAACTCAGTCGGTGTCTGCAGACGGCCTTTGTAACGGATTGTGTATTCGTACTGATTGTCGCTCTGTTCACCGAACTTACCGGGCGCAGCCTCTATGTTCTGCTGTGCAAGAACATTAGATATGTCTGACGGCATAAGGCCGTAGTTCTTCATTTTGACAGGGTCAAGCCATATACGCATAGAATATGTCTTCGCACCCATAACCTCACAGTCACCGACACCGCTTACACGCTTAACAGCAGGAATAATGTTGATATCTGCATAGTTCTGGAGGAACTTCTCATCATATCTTTCGGCATCTCCGGTAATTGCCATAAGGAGCACAGTAGAAGTCTGTCGCTTCTGAACTGTAACACCGGCTTTGGTAACCTCGGCAGGCAGCAACGCTGAAGCCTGAGACACACGGTTCTGCACGTTGACCTGACACATATCGGCATTCATGCCCTGATTAAAGAATATGGTGATTCGGGCTGAACCTTCATTCGTCGCGGTAGAAGTCATGTAAGTCATTCCTTCAACACCGTTGATTTGCTCTTCAAGCGGAACGATGACTGAGTTTAGCACCGTCTGCGCATTGGCACCCGTATAGTTGGCACTCACACTAACGGTAGGCGGAGCCACATCAGGGTACTGCTCGATTGGCAGAGAAACCAATCCCAAAATACCCAGAATGACTATCAAGATCGAGATGACGGTCGACAGCACCGGGCGTTTTATAAAGTTGTCTAATCTCATTGTTTTATATTTTAAATGACAAGTTAACCTGTAACAGGCAAAAACATTAAAATAAATATTACAGACGGCACATCTCGCCGTTCATGTATCTGCGCACTGAGCAGAATACGCCCACGCAGAATGTCTTGCCTGTATGCTGAAACATTACTTTGTAAGGTCTTCCTTAAGTTTGTTCAAGTCATTCTGATGAGCACCCATCTGGCTTGTCTTCTTCAGTTTCTCCTTATACTGTGCTTCTGTTATAGGAGTAATCTGCATTCCGTCCTTAAGAGTTGTAATGCCTTGCACAACGATGCGGTCGCCGGTTTTCAGTCCGCTTTCAATAATATAGTTCTTTCCGTCGTTGTCAGGGTTAACAGTTACGTTGGTATATTTCACCTTGTTGTCCTTGCCGAGAACATAGACGAAGTAACGGTCCTGCACCTGTGCTACTGCGTCCTGCGGAATAACAATAGCGTTTGAAGCTACGTGAGTTACTACGATGTAGCCTGAACCACCGCTCTTAAGCAACTGCTCAGGGTTGGGGAAGTCTGCACGCATTGAAACAGAACCTGTAGACTGGTCGATGACTCCGCTAACTGCAGCGACCTTTCCCTGATGTCCGTATGTTGTACCGTCAGCAAGCTGAAGCTTTACAGGAGGATATTCGCTGATTGCCGCATGAAGTCCGCCCTTCTCCTTTGTCATGTCGAGCAAGTCTTTTTCTGTCATAGAGAAGTACACCTGCATTGTGCTAATGTTAGAGATTGTAGTAAGCGGCTGTGTGCTTGAAGAGCTTACAAGAGCACCTACACGGTAAGGCAGATCACCTACTACGCCGTCTGCCGGACTGGTAACATAGCAGAAATCAAGATTCTGTTTAGCCGATACATAGTTGGCCTGTGCCTGTGCCAGTGCAGCCTGTGCGTTGGCGTAAGCATTCTTAGATGACTGAAGCTCGTAAGTACCGATGACATTGTTTGCGAAGAGCTTCTGGTTGTTCTCATAAGTCAGCTTAGATGTATTCAGCTGAGCCTTGGCTGAGTTTACAGCAGCTTTAGCCTGGCGTACTGCTGCCTGATAAGTTACGTTATCAATCTCAAAAAGGAGCTGTCCTTTTCTTACCACCTGACCCTCTTTCACACAAAGCTTGGTGATGAATCCTGAAATTTTCGGACGAATCTCAACATCCTGCACGCCTCTGATTGTTGCAGGATAAGATGTCTGCAACTCGGTGCTTTGCGTCTCGATTGTCCTTACGGCATACTCGTTGTCGCCCATCTTACCTTTTTGTCCACCACATGAGGCGAACAAGACAGCAACAGCTGCAAGTAATAAAAATCTGTTCTTTTTCATACCTATTCTCTAAAAATATTTAATTATTCATGGAAAGCGTTGATACAAAATACGGCACGGTATTTGAAAACTATTTCAGCCGGCACGGTTTTCGGAGTGCAAATTTACACATTAATAATTATATATTACGCAGAACTAAATGATAATTATTGTGTTTTAACTTAATTTGAATGATACTGACAAATAAAAAAGACATTTCATTAAATAAATCACAAAATATATAATACCTACCAATTAACCGTCAAAAAACGCCTCATTATCTTAACAAATATACGAAAAAGGAACGGCTTAGACATCATACGCAGAAGACTGTCAGACCAGTCGGCAATACGCATTAATCCGGCATATATTTCTGATTATCAAGACATTACAAAACAAAAGATTCCATATTTGCAAAAACTGGCATTGCTTTGTATAAGAATAGATTTCCATGGTTTTTACAAAAAAGGCTCATTTACCTTGCGAAAGGTACTCTTTAGCGATGCAATATGTGGTCTTTTACAACGCAAAATGGCATATATTGCTTTTATGCAGAACAAACACTGTAAAACTTTCAATAATTCAACGTTAACGTGAGTTCGGTATAATAATCTTATGCAATAAGCCTGCTTTTATCAATGAT
>CABUHE010000033.1 GCA_902491375.1 uncultured Prevotella sp. | reverse complement strand
ATCATTGATAAAAGCAGGCTTATTGCATAAGATTATTATACCGAACTCACGTTAATAAAAATAATAACTGTCAGCGTTTATTCTTGAAGAAATCCTGCATTATCTGACGGCATTCATCTTCAAGCACTCCACTGGTTACCGTAGCTTTGCTGTGCAGTGCTTTCGGCGCAAAGACAGTAAATCCTCTCTTTACATCAGGCGCGCCATATACGACACGCTTAATCTGTGCCCAGCCAATAGCTCCGGCGCACATCACGCATGGTTCTACCGTAACGTAAAGCGTACAGTCGGTAAGATATTTACCGCCGAGACAGTTTGTCGCCGACGTTATAGCCTGCATTTCAGCGTGCGCTGTGCAGTCGCATAGCGTTTCGGTAAGGTTGTGCGCACGAGATATAATCCTGTCTTTGCACACTATCACAGCCCCGATTGGTATCTCGCCTTCCTGCCGTGCCGTTTCAGCTTCGGCAAGAGCCTTGCGCATATATTGCTCGTCTTTTTTCAGTTGGTTGTCTTCCATAATTGTTTTTTGTTGCTTTTATGTCGTGCAAAAGTACCAAATTTCAGCTTTTCGGGACGTGGATATTGTGGAAAAAGTTGTATTTTTGCAGAAAAGGAGAGAACTGTGCTGTGCCTTGCCGTGTGCATGCCGCAGTTGCTGACGTTCTCTGAAAGGCAGAAGAAAATATGGCTGAACATAACGACCGTGGACGCTGGGGTGAGCAGATGGCTGCCGAATATCTTGAGCAGGGCGGTTTCCGCATACTGCACCGCAACTGGCGCGACGGACACCGCGACCTCGACATTGTGGCCATTGACGCTGACCAGCTCGTCGTTGTAGAGGTTAAGACCAGAAAAACTGACGACATAATGGCGCCTGAGCTTGCCGTTGACTCGCGCAAGATGCACAACCTTGGGCTTGCTGCGATGAAGTATGTTACCTATTACGGTATCGAGATGCCTCTGCGTTTTGATATTGTTACCGTTACGGGAACTGCCGGCGGCGAATGTAACATCAACCATATCGAGAATGCCTTTAACCCTATGAACAGTTGAATGGATGTAAAGCCTGCCGCTGTTGTGCTGCGGGCGCACTTTATAATAATGGAAAAGATAAAAACGATAAGGCTAAACGATACAGACTCTACCAATCACTTCATGCACGAATACCGTGGCGAGGAAGGCTCGCTGATGACCGTTGTAACTGCCGAGTTTCAGAAGACAGGGCACGGACAGGGCACTAACAAATGGGAGAGTGAGACAGGAAAGAACCTTTTGTTCAGCGTTAAGACCTATCCGGAAAACCTTGATGCCAGGCGTCAGTTCGTGATGCTTGAGGCCGGAGCGCTTGCTGTGCGTGACGCTTTGGCGCGTTATGCTTCAGACATGACAGTTAAATGGCCAAACGATGTGTACTGGCGCGACAAGAAAATAAGCGGTACGTTGTCAGAATGTACCATAAGTCATGGCCTTGTCGGCAACTGTACTCTTGGCACAGGTATAAATATCAACCAGCGTGTGTTCACAAGTAGTGTGCCTAATCCTGTGTCGCTCAGTTTGATATTGGGCCGCGACGTGGACAGAGAAGAGGTTATGGACGCTTTTCTTGAGTGTTATGAGCCTTTGTTGGGCATGGTTAATGCCGGAAGATATGACGAGATTGACGGGCGGTATGCTTCCGTCTTGTATCGTCGCGAGGGTTTTCATGCTTATCGTGATACGGACGGAGAGTTTATGGCAGCTATCGAGTGCATTGAGCCGGATGGCCGTCTTGTGCTGCGTCGTGAGGACGGTAGTCTTAGTTCTTATCTGTTCAAGGAGGTTGAGGCAGTCATAAGGTAATTACGACAGTGGCCGTCAATGTTCCGATATGTGCATTGCAGTGCAGAGATAGACTTGATTTTTAGTAATTGATTATAAATATTAAAACAAAAATTATGGCAAAGTATAAACGTATATTGCTGAAACTCAGCGGTGAAAGCCTTATGGGCAACCAGCATTTCGGCATCGACCCGGAGCGCTTGTCAGACTATGCGCGCCAGATAAAGGAAGTTCATGACATGGGTGTTCAGATTGGAATTGTAATCGGTGGAGGTAACATTTTCCGTGGACTCAGCGGTGCCGGCAAAGGCTTCGACCGTGTGAAGGGCGACCAGATGGGTATGTGTGCGACAGTAATCAACTCGCTTGCGCTCAGCTCTGCGCTTGGAGCTTTAGGCGTGAAGAACAAGGTTATGACTGCCATACGTATGGAGCCAATCGGCGAGTTTTACAGTAAGTGGAAAGCTATCGAGGCAATGGAGGCTGGCTATATCTGCATATTCAGTGCAGGAACAGGCTCACCTTATTTCACAACTGACACGGGAAGCTCGCTGCGTGGTATTGAAATCGAGGCTGATGTCATGCTGAAAGGTACACGTGTTGACGGTATCTATACTGCTGACCCGGAGAAAGATCCGACCGCAACGAAGTTCAGCGACATTACATACGACGAGATTTACACACGTGGACTGAAAGTTATGGATCTTACAGCTACGACTATGTGTAAGGAGAACAACCTGCCTATTTACGTGTTCAACATGGATGTTGTAGGTAATCTGAAGCGCGTTCTTGATGGTGAAAATATCGGAACGTTGGTACATAACTGATTTGACAGTCTTTGACGGAACATTGATATAACAAGTGCGGCTTACGTTCTTCTTAATAAAACGTAAGCCGCACTTATTTGTTTTAATTGTTGTATGATTGTTTTCTTTATTTGAAAATTCTCCAATAGTCTGCTTTTTAGGCCTTATATGTTGCAAAAGACCGTAACAAGCATAGGTACAGACAGTTCCAGAATGATGCCGTGGATAATCGCAACGGGAATCATATCCTTGCCTGAATAGCGGCTGATGGTAGGCAGAAGCACGTCCATAGAGTTTATTCCGGCGGCAGATATTGGTGCAAGTTTACCGAAAATGCGTGCAAACAGAGGAGCGCCGAGCAGCGAAACTATCTCACGCACAATGTTGGCAAGCAGTGCCAGAGTGCCGAGTTCGGTGGCTATCTGCACCCCGGCAGATGCACTTTTCAGCTCTGTTATCAGTACGGACGACAGTGAATAGTACGCAAATCCGCTGCCGACAGCCAGACAGTCGGCTACGCCCCAGCGTGAAATGAACATACTTGCGATTACAGAGAAGAGCAGTGTGCCGGCAATCGTTGACAGTGGTAGCAGCAACATCTTAGGCACAAACACGCCTGACATCTCTTTAAGACGCCCGCTTGACCCGATGCTTAGGCCTACTTGTAATATCAGAGCATACAAGATGAACATTGCAGAGCCGTCGGGCAGGGAACTTTTGGGTACAAGTCCTAGTAATCCTATAATTATTCCAGCCGCAAATGCAGCTAATACTCTCATGCAGTCTTTCATTTTTTACCTCCTTTCTTTTTTCTGAACATCAGCCAATATACTAAATAAGACATGACAAGACTTCCTGTAACGCCTGCAAGTGCAAGGACAACAGCCTGCGCGCCAAACCTCCCTATGTTTGATACGAGTTGTGTGTCGCTGCCTATTGTGAGGCCGAATACGAAAAGCATGATCAGCACTGTGGCTGAAATACTTTTGTCTATGTGTTTCATAAAGCCGGCATTTCGCATCAAGTAGCCTATAAGTATGCCGACAGATAATAATATCAATACGTTAAACATTGCAAGTTCCTCTTTGTTTTTGTTGTGAGTTTAATGTGCATCCGGACTTCTCTTTGAAAGTTTTGGACGCAGTCTTATCTGTCCTGTCATGATACATGACAGACTGTATTGCCTTGTTGCACAGGCTTTTAGATAAAGAATAAAATTGTTGTCCGGAATAGACGGCACCGCTAAAACTGCCTTCAAAGATGAAGACGGTTTGTGTCGCATGGACAGAATGATAGTCCATGTGAGTGTGGAAAAATGTCTATTCGGGAATAAGGAATCTGCTTATCAGATGAATCCGCTGAACCAATGGACATGAACAACTGACAGTACGTGCGCCGGATTATTCCTGCACATACCGAAAATTTTTGTTTCATGTGTTGCGAATTTTATCATACAATATCCACAGTTGGTTCTTTTTTCGGGTGCAAAGATAATAAAAAAGAATCATATTAACTGCATAAAAAGTGTATTTTTATAAATTATTATAATGTCACGATAATGAAAAACGTGTCAGAAAGATGATTTCAGTACTGTCATTGAGGTATTATTCATCATTTAAGCTGTTGTTGATGAATGTTGCATGATTTGCTGCTTTCATACCTTTTTGATACAAAGTCTTTGTTATTTGATATTTAAGGTTACAAATGTTTGGCTTCAGGAGTTATATAAACAAATAATTTATTAACCTTATTAATTTATGTATAAGAGACTTCTTTTAGGCACTTCGTTTTGTGCTTTGGCACTTTCTGCGAATGCACAGAAAATAGACTTCGACATGAACAACAGACAGTTGTCTGAGGTTTGTGAGTCAGGCTACCAGTCGTGGGCTGTAAAGCAGGGGCTGGCTGATACTATGAAAGTCAGTGTTAGTGAAACAGAGAGCTTTGATATTATTATAAATTGCGGACCGGATGGCATCGCTAACCGTTCTTTGCGTCCGCAGTGGAACAAGGCGCTGGTGACCGACGCCCGTAAGGCACGCCTGGTTGGCGATGCTGTTGCAGTACTTGGCTCTGACAGTGACGGCAATACTCCAGAGCTTACAGACGAGAGTGCTACAATCAATTTAGTATTGAAAGGCATGCAGTCAGGTCACCATTCACTTTTGGCTTACCTTAATTGTGTGCGCAACAAGCAGGGAGCAACTGCTCCGATAGATGTTCTTATTAACGGCTCTACTGACCTGACAGGTGTGATGATGACCAACGATGCAGAGACACCGTCTGCAAGTGGACAGGCTTATATTGAATTCGATGTTGTTGAAGGACAGGATGTTACAATATCGTTTGTATCCAAACCTGAGTCGGGAGTTGAATATCTTTCTACTGGAATATATATTAACGGCATTGTATTTGATCAGCCTAACCCAAAGACTACGGCACTTGATCCGGTACCGGAGAATTCAGATTTGCATGTAAATGCAGACTCTGGTTCGATTAATCTGAAATGGACACCGGCATCATCAGCTGTCAGACATAATCTTTATGTAGGCAACTCGGAGGACGAAATGGAACTTATAGCTGAACTCACAGAGCCGGAATACAATCTGAATAACCTAAGTACACATTACACTTATTATTGGCGTGTCGACGAAGTTGATGCGGATGGCAATACGTACAAAGGTGAGACATGGACTTTCCGGCCGCGGCGCGATGCTTTTCCCGGTGCTGAAGGCTACGGCAGATATGCCATTGGCGGTCGTGGCGGAGTAGTTTATCATGTTACATCGCTTGAAGATTATGTCGAAGGAACAGACAATCCGATACCTGGGACATTCAGATATGGAATCAGAGAAGTAGACGGACCGCGCACAATAGTTTTTGATGTTGAGGGAACTATAGATCTGAAGGCGCGTCTTACATGCTCGGACCCTTATGTGACGATAGCTGGACAGACTGCTCCTGGTAAAGGAATATTGTTCCGCAGTTCACCTTTTGGAATGGCGAACGACGGTATAACACGCTTCGTCCGTCTTCGCCTAGGTTATCATAATGGAGATACTTCTCGCGGACTTGACGGTATGGGGATGGCCGGAAATAATCATTCTATTATGGATCATTGCTCTATTGGCTGGACTATAGACGAGGCTTTCTCTTCAAGAAACTCTTGGAATATAACATTGCAGCGTACTTTGATATCAGAAGCGTTGTGTATTGCTGACCATCCGAATTATGGAAGCGGCACAGACCACGGTTATGCAGCAACTATTGGTGGACAGACCGGATCTTATCATCATAACTTGCTTGCACACAACTCTGGCCGAAACTGGAGTCTTGGAGGAGGAATGAGCAACGGAGAGTATGCCGGAGCAAGCGACATATTCAATAACGTGTGCTACAACTGGAAAAGCCGTGCAACTGACGGAGGTACGCATGAAGGTCAGTTTGTTGGCAACTATTATAAGATGGGACCTTCTACAACACAGAAAAAACTCCTTCGTGCGCAGATAGAAGGTACAGCCCAGGGCACACAAAAGTATTATGTGACGGGTAACATACGTGAGGAACTTGACGGAACGCAGACTCCTGACAAGTATGGTGATACTTATGAGGAAGTCTGGTCGGAAGGACAGGAGAAGTATGACCCTGTATTTGTCGATGCGCCTTTCTATGAGTCATTGGCTGAGGTGCAGCCGGCGCGCTTGGCTTATAAGTCTGTTCTATCAGATGTAGGTGCCAACCAGCCTTTCTTTGATGAGCATGACGTGAGAATGGTGAACGAGACTTTGACGAAGACAACAAGCACCGTAGGTAGTGTTTCAGGCAAAAAAGGACTAATTGACCGTGAGACGGACGCAGAAGGTTTCGGCTATTTTCCTGTCGAGGGACAGAAACGTGCGGCTGATTACGATTCAGATCAGGACGGAATGCCTGACTGGTGGGAAAATGCAAAAGGTACAAATCCTTATGTCGCGGACAACAATGAATGGCAAGCCCCAATGGGGTATACCAATCTTGAACAGTATCTTAACTGGGTAGCTGAGCCTCATTACATATTGAAACCTGGCGAAACAATAGTTGTAGATATGACGAAACTTTTTGCCGGATATGACAAGAATCCGTGGTTTACATTTGATAATGATGTTCCGGAAGGTTGGGAGATAAGCATCAGCGGCAACGAACTTAGCATTATGCCGACCGATAATGCGGTAGCATTAACAACGCTGAATCTTGCAGCATACGATGATGAGGCTTCTGGTGAAGACCAACGTATGGTACGTAACGTAAATCTTTGTGCTTCGTCTGCGGCTACAGGTATTACGAATGTCAGCACAGATGAAGCTGATTACACCGTTTATCAGATATATTCAGTTGACGGACAACTCCTCAGGAACGGCAGTGATTTGTCTTCAATGCCGAAAGGAGTGTATATACTTAAAGCCACGAACGGCCGTAAGGTAAAGTCGTTCAAGGTTGTGAACAAATAAAGCAATGCAACATTTTCTATTTTTCTACTTGGAGGGGATGCGCCGTGACGGCGTGTCCTTTTCCTTTTTCTCTAAAGCAATAGGTTGATTTTGCTGTCGGGTATGGGCAGAACGAGCGTGTTAAAGTTCGGAAATATACCTTATTTTTCTTCCTCGAAATCAACATATTCGCCTTCGTTCTTTGCGAATATCTTACGGTTTACCTCGTCAGGTGTGCGTCTGTCTATAATCGTCTCGTCATCGCTCCATGTAGAACGGCTGCTTTGTTGCCATCCTCTGTCTGTCGTATTATCCTCTGTCTTGAATCCAGAAGTGAACTTTCTCTTTAAGTTATGGAACGAGCGATAAATGCGGTAAGCGACTACACATACCACGATGAAAGCAATGAAGATAATAATCAGAATAAAGTTGAATAAGAAAGCTATCATCGTCTGTTCCTTTTTGTGTTATCGTAAATTGAAAGAATGACATACCATGCTATTATTATTGCCAGGGCAGATATTCTGAAAATCAGCAGCAGCGGTATGCAGGTTATGATGAAAATATATTTCAGTTCGTTGCCTTTCCAGCCCCAATGCTTGAACTTCAATGCAAACATAGGCACTTCAGACACCATTAGCAGACTGCTGATGATTACCATTACAAGTACGCCGAGCACCATGTAAGGCGATGATTCAATAAAGTTTACTGCACCAACAGTCAATCCTCCCCAGAACAAAGCATTTGCAGGTGTAGGCAATCCGATAAAACCCATTGCTTGACGCTCGTCCAGATTGAACTTGGCAAGGCGTAAAGCAGAGAACGCAGCCATAATGTATGCGAAAAACGGAAGTATATGACGTGCCGGCTCAAGCCATGCTGGGTAGTCCATTACGCCAAGTTCGAAGAATACCATTGTGGCCGGTGCTACACCGAATGTTACATCGTCAGCCAGCGAGTCAAGCTCTTTGCCTATCGGTGAAGATACTTTCAGCAGGCGTGCGCTCATGCCATCGAAGAAGTCGAATACGGCTCCTATTACGATAAACAACAGAGCAATGTCGAGCTGTCCGCCGAAAGCGAAAGCCGTGGCGACGCAACCTGAAATGAGGTTGCAGCATGTAATGGTGTTGGGTATATGTTTTTTTATCATCTGATGCGGTTGTTCGGGCCTGTTGTCAGGCTTTATCCGGCTTTACGGCCGTCGTGTCTCAAAGTTCCGCGGCATAATGATTTGCAGGTGTATAGATATGTTGCAGATAGACTGGTATGTTTTGTTGATGAGCTTGCAGCTTTTCTCCGGCCTGACTGTTTTTTATTTAAGCTTTGCTATAACAGTCTTGTCGCCTGTCGTGCTTTGCCCCATTTTTACACATACTTCAGTACCGAGAGGCAGGTAAACATCGACGCGCGAGCCGAATTTGATGAATCCTAGATGCTCGTCAATATAGCAGTCTTCCTCAGCTTTAGCGTAAGTCACTATGCGGCGTGCCACAGCTCCGGCTATCTGTCGGCACAATATCTCTGTGCCTTCGGGAGTTTCGAGCATTATGTCAGCGTGTTCGTTCTCCTCGCTGGCTTTCGGCAGCCATGCTTTGTGGTAGTTGCCGTTCTGGTGGTGTACAAATTTCACCTTGCCGTCTACTGGGAACCAGTTGGCATGAACATTGAAAAGACTCATGAAAATGCTTATCATTAGGCGTTTGTCGTGGAAGTATTCGTTTTCCTCTACTTCTTCTATCACGACCACTTTGCCGTCGGCCGGAGCCACTACTATTTTCTCCGTTTCACCGTCGTAGTAGCGTTTGGGGCAACGGAAGAAGTTTACAACAATAGCATATATCGTTCCGAAAACTACAATGAACGACCAGAAAAATGCTTTGCAGTCCACATAAACCCAAAGAATCATAGCCACGGCAACGATGGCAACCAGTCCGTAAACCAGTGTGTCCGTACCCTCGCGGTGAAGCCTTACATTCTTAAGTTTTCTTATTCTTCTTCCCATAGTAAACGTTGACGTACAAAAATTTGTGCAAAGTTACTCCTTTTTTATTTATTACCCAAATTTTTCATATTTTTCTTTACTTATTGGCTTGTAGACAATGGCTTTTCGTGTTACTCTGTTTGAAACAATATGAAAACATGTTTAAACTTTTATATTTATCGGGATATTTGACTACATTTGTACAAATATAACTCTATATGAGCCGTTTTATTTACATAGTTCTATTCTCGTTTTGGGCTTGCGTTGACATTTGCCACGCTCAGTATTCAGCCGTTGTACTCGATTTGGAGACGAAGCGGCAGATTGCCGGAGTGTCAGTTTACGTCAATCCAAACGGTATTGTAAAGACGGACAGCGTCGGACGTTTTTTCATTAATGGCGAGTTCAACAGCGTTACGCTTACAAGGCAGGGCTATGAGAGTCTGACGCTCAGCAAGAGTGAGTTGCCCGACAGCATCTGGCTGCTGCCTAACAGGCGGAGTCTTGACGAGGTGGTGATTATCGGACATAAGCCGAAGATTAATTTCAAATATAAGAATGTAGAAATGTTTGATAACCTGACAAGGCCGAGTGTATCAGGTCTTGACCTCATGGGTATCTTTGATTTTAAGGGCAAAAAGAAGGCGAAACGCCGTAGGAAAATAAAGAAGATTCTCGATAATTATTAGTATTCATTCAACTTTTGTCTTATTTTGTCTTGTTGACATTAAGACGTAAACCAGCCGTTAAGTTTTCTCCTTTTAGTCATTATTAGTTCTTGAGTTGAAAACTTTTGTCTTAAAGTCATGCTTAATAAAGTCTTAAACATTTACATTCGTTTTTTGTAAAATAGAATATGATTTAATTGATGAGATTCATTTGAATTACAGTCGAGTTTCGCGAAAGGTGTTTCTTTTAAGTTGTAATAATGTTGTTCGCACTCAAGTTAGCCGCTTTTCATGACCTTTCTTGTTGTAAAATGGCATGTCTTGTTTTGTAAAAGACTGTCTTTTGCCGTGTAAAAGATGCCCTTTTGTTTCAGTTCTTGCCGTGAGAAACGTAGTAAAAACAGACAGATTTCTGTAAGACTCTGGGTTTCAGTCAGTTGCGTTTTATGCTGATTTCTTCATTCTTTTCTTTCAGTTCTGTTGTAAGTTGGCTACGGCTGGATTCCTGTTGAGTTAATGTTTCAGCGGTTAAGAAAACTTAACATCTACGAACCTGTTGTCATACAACGCTTTGGCGATGATGTAAAGCTAAGCGTTTGATTTTTTCACATTAATATTTTGGCAGTTTCGTTTTTTCGCCTTAACTTTGAACCTCCAAGTGACTACTTCGATTTTCTATAATGCAAGATTTCGTTCATTTACACGTACATACATATTACAGTATTCTTGATGGTCAGGCAAGCGTTAAAAAACTTGTCGACAAGGCCATTGCTGACGGTATGCGAGGCATGGCTGTTACCGATCACGGCAACATGATGGGCATCAAGGAGTTCTTCAATTACTGTAAGAAGAAGAACGGCGAACTGAAAGAGCAGGGCAAGCCTGAGTTCAAGCCGATATTGGGATGTGAGATGTACGTTGCACGCCGCACCAAGGCCGATAAGGTGAAAGACCAGGGCGACCAGGGCGGTTATCACCTTATTGTTCTTGCTAAGAACTATAAGGGTTACAAGAATCTTATCAAACTTGTCAGCCGTGCATGGGTTGACGGATTCTATATGCGTCCACGTACCGACCGCGCTGACCTTGAGACATACCACGAGGGACTTATTGTCTGCTCGGCATGTATAGCCGGCGAGGTGCCTGCCAAGATTCTCAAGGGCGACCTTGCGGGCGCGGAGGAGGCTGTGCAGTGGTACAAGCGCGTCTTCGGCGACGACTATTATCTGGAGTTGCAGCGCCATCAGGTGAAAGATCCTCACATACGAGCCAACCGCGAGACATATCCTTTACAGCAGAAAGCGAACAAGGTGCTGATGCAGTTTGCCGAGAAATACGGCATTAAAGTGGTATGTACCAACGACTGCCATTTCGTTGATGAGGATAACGCTGAGGCTCACGATCGTCTTCTCTGTCTGTCAACCAACAAAGACCTTGACGACCCTAACCGTATGCTTTACTCAAAGCAGGAGTGGTTCAAGACGCGTGCCGAGATGAACGAGGTGTTTGCTGACATTCCTGAAGCACTTGCCAACACGTGCGAAGTGCTTGATAAGGTAGAGACTTACAGCATCGACCACGCCCCGATTATGCCGTTCTTCCCTATACCTGAGGAGTTCGGCACAGAGGAAGATTACCGCAAACGTTTTACGGAAGAGCAGCTTTACGACGAGTTTACGCAAGACGAGAACGGCAATGTCGTGCTGTCGCGCGAGGAGGGTGAGAAGAAGATACAGAAGCTTGGAGGCTATGACAAGATATATAGGATAAAGTTTGAGGCTGACTATCTTGCCAAACTGGCTTATGAAGGAGCGCGCCGCTTATACGGAGATCCGCTTCCTGAGGATGTTGCCGAGCGTGTGAAGTTCGAGCTTTATATCATGAAGACGATGGGTTTCCCTGGCTACTTCCTTATCGTGCAGGATTTCATCAACTCCGCACGCGACAAGCTTGGAGTTATGGTAGGCCCTGGTCGTGGTAGTGCGGCAGGTTCTGTTGTAGCTTATTGCTTGGGTATTACGAAGATTGACCCTATTAAATATGACCTTCTGTTTGAGCGTTTCCTTAACCCTGACCGTATCTCTTTGCCTGATATTGATACAGACTTCGATGATGACGGACGTGGCAAGGTGCTTGAATGGGTTACAGAGAAGTACGGTGCCGATAAGGTCGCACATATTATTACATACGGCACAATGGCGACAAAGCTTGCAATCAAGGACGTCGCCCGTGTCGAGAAACTTCCTCTTGAGGAGTCAAACCGCCTGTGTAAGGCTATTCCTGACCGTCTGCCTGACGGTTTGAAGATGAACCTCACGAATGCTATCAAGTGCGTAAAGGAGCTTCGCGAGGCTGAGGCTTCGCCTGATCCGCGTCTGCATGAGACTATTGAGTATGCCAAAATGCTTGAGGGCAACGTGCGAAACACTGGTATTCACGCCTGCGGTACAATCATTTGCCGCGACCCTATAAGCGATTGGGTGCCGGTGTCTACCGCCGAGGATAAGGAAACGGGCAGTAAGCTGCTCTGCACGCAGTATGAAGGCAGCGTGATTGAGGAGACCGGACTTATCAAGATGGACTTCCTCGGACTGAAGACTCTTTCCATTCTTAAAGAGGCAGTCGAGAACATAAGGCTTACAACAGGAAAGGTAATAGACCTTGACAAGATACCTATTGACGATCCTGAGACATATAAACTGTACAGTGAAGGCCGCACGATAGGTACGTTCCAGTTTGAGTCGGCAGGTATGCAGAAGTATCTTCGCGAGCTTCATCCTACCGTCTTCGAGGATCTTATAGCCATGAACGCCCTCTATCGACCGGGTCCTATGGACTATATTCCTCAGTTCATTGAGCGTAAGCGTGACCCGTCAAAGATAACGTACGATATTCCTTGCATGGAGAAATATCTCAAAGACACGTACGGAATCACCGTCTATCAGGAGCAGGTCATGCTGCTCAGCCGCCAGCTTGCAGGCTTTACGCGAGGTCAGAGCGACACACTGCGTAAGGCGATGGGTAAGAAACAGATAGAGAAGATGAACCACTTGGAGGGACTTTTCTATGAAGGCGGTGAGAAAAACGGCTACAAGCACGAGGTGCTTCATAAGATATGGGAAGACTGGAAGAAATTTGCCAGCTACGCGTTCAATAAGAGTCACGCTACGTGTTACTCGTGGGTGGCTTATCAGACGGCGTATCTCAAGGCTCATTATCCGGCTGAATACATGGCGGCCAACATGAGCCGGAACCTTGCAAACATAAGTGAAATAACAAAACTCATGGACGAATGTAAGTCTATGGGTATAAAGACACTCGGCCCGGATGTAAACGAGAGCCGCCAGAAGTTCAGCGTGAACAAGCAGGGAGCAATCCGTTTTGGCCTTGCTGCGATAAAAGGCATGGGCGCGGCGGCTGCCGAAGCAATTATAGAAGAGCGTGAGAAGAACGGCCCTTATAAGAGTGTGTTCGACCTGGTTGAGCGTGTAAACCTTGCGGCCTGCAACCGTAAATGCATTGAAAGTCTTGCGCTTAGCGGAGGTCTTGACAGTTTCAATATAAAGCGTGAGAGCTATTTTGGACGCAATGCAAAAGGAGAAGGTTTCCTCGATACCCTCATACGTTACGGATATCTTTATCAACAGGAGAAGAATGCGGCTCAGAACTCTCTCTTTGGAGGTGTCGATGATGTTGACATTGCTACTCCTCCGGTGCCAGAAGGAGAAACATGGAGCACGATAGAGAAGCTGAACCGTGAGCGCGACCTGGTGGGTATCTACCTGTCTGCTCATCCGCTTGACGACTTTGAGGTAATTCTCAACAATATGTGTAATACCCATTGCGCCGAACTTGCTGACAAACAGGAACTGTCGAAGAAGCAGGAAGTTCTGTTGGGCGGTATCGTTACTATGGTGCGCAGCCGTTTCACAAAGACTGGCAAGCCCTGCGGTTTTGTCACGATAGAAGACTTTGAAGGCTCCGGCGAGCTGGCTTTCTTCGGCGAGGAGTGGGGCAAGTGGAAAGGAATGCTTGTAGAAGGCAGTACGGTCATGGTTAAGGCACAGTTCGTTCAGCGTTTCCGCGGCAGCGACATGACGGAGATGCGAGTTACGGACATACAGTATCTTCAGACTGTCAAGGATTTGCAGATAGAGCGTCTGACAATATCTGTAGATGCGGCTCTTATCGATGATACAACCGTGTCAGACCTTGTAACGGTGATAAAAGACTGTCCCGGCAACACGCAGCTGTTCTTTATGGTGAACGATGGCGTATCTACAAGACCGCTGACTCTGTTCAGCCGTGTCGGGAAAGTGGATGTGTGCCGTGAGCTTATAGGCTTCATTAAGGGCAATGAGGCACTGGGGTATAAGATAAATTAATAGCAGTGGCACTACTGACAGGGCAGGACATGTTTCAGAACAGCCGTGGAAAGTTGGCATACTGTTTGTTAGTAACAAAATATAAGATAACATAATCATCAATCTAAAATAAGAGAACAATGGAAGTAAAAATTACAAATGAGAACTTTGAGAGTTTGAAGAACGGCAATTTGCCTTTGGTAGTAGACTTTTGGGCAACATGGTGCGGACCATGCAAGGCTATCGCTCCAATCATCGGCGAACTGGCTGAGGAGTATGACGGCAAGCTCGTTGTAGGTAAATGCGACGTAGAGGAGGCTGACGAGATCGCAATGGAGTTCGGTATCCGTAACATTCCGACAATCCTGTTCTTCAAGAACGGACAGGTCGTTGACAAGTTCGTAGGCGCTACTACAAAAGCTAAACTTCAGGAGAAGTTCGAGGCTTTGCTGTAATTTAAGTTTAAGAAACTATGACATTAAGGGCCTGGCTCATGCGAGCTGGGCCCTTATTGCGTTTATGCAGTATATTTAAGGATAAATAAGTTTTGTTTGATACTGTAACATATTGATAACCAGCGTGTTGTAAAAGAGGCTCTTTTACGTGCCAAAAGAGCATCTTTTATATGCTGAAACATGGCCTTTTGCATTGCTGTTAGGCATGTTTTGCATGACAACGGCATTTATCCCGACTATTTGTCAGTTATCCGTATGATGTAATATTCTTGTCTTTCTGCCGTTATCAGTCAAAAAAATGCTATTTCGGATGCAGTAAAAAGCTGTTGCCGTAATCTTTGTATTATGAAGTATTGGATTTGCATCAGCGGTATTGATGGACACAGCAGAATTGGTTGACAGATGCAAGTGTGGCGACAGCGAGGCTATGGCGGCACTGTATATGGCGTATTCGGGAAAGATGAAGAATACGCTTCGGCGCATTGTGGGTGATGATGCCGTGGCTTCCGACCTGCTTCATGATGGATTCATTGTTGTTCTTACGTCGATAAGTTCGCTGCGCGACGCTTCCCGTCTTGAACCGTGGATGCGTCGGATAATGATAAATCTGGCTTTGAGATACATTCAAGAGAACGGCAAGTCTGTACCGTTGGATTATGCGAGTGACGTGATAGACGAAAGCGGCGAAGATGTAAATTCTGCGGAAATACCGTTTGACATGATTATGCAGATGGTGGAAAAGCTGCCTGACGGTTATCGGCAGGTTTTCCGTCTGTCTGTGCTTGACGGAATGTCGCACAACGATATCGCCGGGATTCTCGGCATAGCCCCGCGCTCTTCCTCATCGCAGCTCATGCGTGCGAGGCGCAAGTTGCAGTCGATGATAAAAGCATACCGTGCCGGTCTTGTAACTGTTGCCGTTCTGATTGTGTCTACTGTCGCAATAATGATGTTAAACGAAAGACGTGGAAGGAATGTCGTTGAGGCGCCGGTAGCTGAAGTTGGAGGAACGGTAATAAAGCGCAGTATTGTGGAAAAGAACACAGATGCGGAAAAAACGACGTATTTGTGTAAAGAAGAAAGTGCCGTAGGGCTACGTGCTGACAGTGTAATTGTGGCTCAAGGAATAAGTTCTCCATTGCCTGCCGATACAGTTCCGCCAGCTGTAAATATCCCTGTTGACTCAATACAGATTCCGCTGACGGCAGCAGCTGACAGTATTGTTATTGCCGATGCGGACATACGGCAGATTAGTTTGCCCGTGAGCGGAACGGAAGGGTGGAGCTTTACCATGAACACTGTTGCTGAACAGGCGTCAGAAAGTCTGCTGCCGAGAGTGTTCAGTCTGATAAGTCATTCTGTCGGTTCTGCCACAAGGGTGAACGTTGAGACCTGGGAGGAATTGACACAATATCTTACTTACGACGTAGGTGACGGCATAGACCCGCTTGAAAGAAATGTACTGCTGCGCATAGCGTCGGTTTACAATGGGCGTATTTATACACGTCGCAGTTATGAAAAGCCGTTGCAGTTTGGACTGAATTTCAGCAGACGGTTGACAGATAGGTGGGGCATAGATTTCGGATTGCGTATGACGCGCCACACGACGAACCTGCAAACAGGCGGAAGCGACACGACTAATATCCGTGAAAGACAACGCACAGTGTTTATAGGTATGCCGGTAGGAACCACATATTCGTTCATGAACAGTGGCCGTTGGACACTATACGGCACGGCAGGCGTAGGACTCGACATACCGATATACGGTAAGTCTGAGCGTCGTTACAATATAGATAACAAGCTGGTTTACAGCCGAAAAGTCAGCTTAGACCTGCCACGCTGGCAGTGGTCGGTCAACGCCGGTTTTGGCATAGGATACAATATAACTCAACATTTGCAACTGTACTTTAGTCCGAAGTTGACATGGTACGTTCCGAACGGCTCACCGACAACAACGCAATGGAACGATAAACCTCTGCAACTGTCGTTCCCGATAGGTGTAAGGATTGTCTTCGGTAACGGAGAATGACAATGACGGCAGTGCAGTATTTCTCCTGTTTCATAATCATATATGTAAAACAGGAGAATAAAAGATGCAGAAAAGACATACTGACAGGTATCGCTACTTCAAGGAAGAAGCCGCTACGACAGAGAAGTATTTTATCCCTTATTTGTCTGAATTTATGGATGTTGACAATATTAACGTATTGGAGGTAGGCTGTGGAGAGGGCGGCAATCTTCTGCCTTTTGCTCGGCGAGGATGTCATGTTGTAGGGGTTGACCTGTCGGAGCAGCGTGTAATGCAGGCTGAAGAATTCTTTTCACGCGAAAGTATGGATGGAACGTTCGTTTGTGATGACATATTACGCTATCGTTGTGACAGCCGCCTTTTCGACCTGATAGTGTGCCATGACGTGATAGAGCATATTCCTGAAAAAGAAAAAATGCTGCTTGCACTCAAGCGTTTGCTTTCTCCGGGAGGACTGCTCTTTGTAGCTTTTCCTGCATGGCAGATGCCTTTCGGCGGACATCAGCAGATAGCCCGCAGCCGGATAGTCGCCCATCTGCCTTTCTTGCACCTGCTGCCGGAGCGTATTTATAGCCGGGTGTTGCTGTTGTTCGGTGAAGATGCGTATACTGTCAGCGAACTGTTGTCCATACGGCGAACACGTTGTACGGTGGAAATGTTTGAGCGCATAGCTGCAAATGCAGGTTATGCGGTCTGCGACAGACGGCTTTGGCTTGTCAATCCGCATTATGATGTAAAGTTCGGTTTGCGTCCGATACGGCTTTGCCGGCAACTGTCGGCAGTGCCGTATCTTAGAGATTTCATGTCTACATCGTGCTTTTATGTCATCAGGCCGGTGTAAGCATTTTGTTATGTTGTGTTATAATACCTTCTCAAAGGCAAGCCTTTCACCTCTCGCTCCGTAGCTGACTGTGCCACAGTGGGTATAGCCAAGCACAGACAAGAGATGCAGCATCTCGACGTTGTCATAATTAGTGTCAACCTTTATGCTGCTTATGCCTTTGTCGTGACATATATGTTCGGCGTGTTGAAGCATGGCTTTGCCGAGTCCTATGCCGCGAGATGCGGCAGATACGGCCAGACGGTGGATAACCATATAGCTGTCGTGGCTGAGCCAGTTGACCGTAGGCGAGTCGTAGGCAGGTTCAGGCTGTGAAGTTATATATGCGTAAGCTAATATAAGTCCTTTGTCATTGCAGGCAACATAAGCATCGCCCGACATAATGTCAGATTCAATCCTGTCATACGACGGATATTCTTCTGTCCACTGATGACGGCCGTTCTCAAGCATAATCCGCTTTGCGTCTTTGATAATCTGCCATACATATTGAAGGTCACCAATGTCAGATTTTCTGAATGTCAGTTTCATTTATCAGTCCATGTTTCGGCTTTTGCCGTTTTGTATTATGTGTTATAGAGCCACGCCCTTGAACACGTCGCTTTCTTCTTTTGGAACGATTACACCGTCAAGAGATATTCTTCCTGAGTGAAAATTCTGCATTATGTTAACAGAAGCTTTGTTGGAACCGCTCCAAAGCGTTATGAATACCTGGGCGGATATACCCCGGCCGCTGACATTCATTTCAAGGTAAATGTTGCCTTTCTTGTCTTTCTTCTTCTCATATTTTGAGATATAACCGTCAACGGTGATGCCGCCCAGACCGTTGAATCCCGGCCAAGGCACGTTGAAGGCAACCTGAACGGATGCCTCTCCGCCGTTTACAGCTACGAAGTTGGTATTTGATGTTACGTGAGCCGTGCGTCCGCGCTTAAATGTAACGAGATCGGCTTCCAGCACGAAGGCGGAGTCGTTGATTGCCTGTTCTGCCTTTGCGTTCTTTATACTGTCAATGCGCGCTTCAATGGCTTTACGCTCCTTCTTTGTAAGTTTGCTTCCGTTTTCCTCTTGTGCGTTGATATTGAGCGTACCTAAGATTATCGCTGCAATCAAAAAAATAATATTCTTCATACATACTCCTTTCTGAATGTTCATTTTATTATAAAACCTTCAAATGTAGAAAATAGTGCATGAATAACGCTTAAAATAAGTTACAAGTTCATAAGATATAGGCAGATTTCTTAGTATTAATGACCGATACTTTGTTTATAAGATGAAAATTTTGGGCTGAGAGGATGTTTTTATTATTAATAATGAGTATTTTTGTAAGCGGGAAAGGTTACTCCTGCCCAATTAGACATATTGGAAAAGAAGCGTTATGCTGTTCTTTTAAGTTGGAAACGTAGGAAATTTCAAACTTGCACAAAAGATAGCATAGTGGTTCTCACGCTTAGGCGTGGGCTGCTATTATTATCTCATCTGTGCAAAAGGTTTCCTACGACCTCCAACTTAGACGTGGTAGCATTGCAGTTCCACGCTTCTATGTTTTTATAATGTCTGTATTAAGGATCTGCTGGGTTGGTAAAAATTATTAATATGAAACAACATTTCTGCCAAAGTTGTGGTATGCCTCTAACAGAAGAAAAAAGAGGTTCTAATGCTGATGGAAGCCTTAATGAAGATTATTGTGCTTATTGTTACAATAATGGAAAGTTTACACAAGACTTTACAATGAGTCAAATGATTGAGTTTTGTCTGCAATTCTTAGACCAGATGAATGCTCATACAGGGATGAATTTGACACCTGGACAAGCTAAAGAACAGATGCAAAAATACTTTTCACATCTGAAGCGTTGGAAGGTCAGAGACAAAAGAACATCAGCGGAAAAAGCAGAAAACTTACTCGCTCAATGTGAAAACGTGACTGTTGTTTCCATAGATTCAAATGGTTATCCTCGTCCTGTCAGAATGTCAAAGATACAGGCAAAAGGATTCAATGAGGTTTGGATGGCGACAAGTGCAAGTTCTGTGAAAGTAGAAGATTTTAAACATAACAACAAGGCCGGACTTTGTTATGACTTTTATGGTGACAGTGTGGCCTTACGCGGAACGGTAGAGATAGTCATGGATGATGTAATGCGAAAGGAAATGTGGCAAGATTGGTTCGTCCATCATTTCCCATGTGGGGTGACAGACCCTGATTATGCCCTTCTTCATTTTGTTGGTAAGGATGCCACTTTTTGGATTAATGGCGAGTTTTCACATTCAAATATTTAATAAATTATGAAGTCTACCCGTTGGCGGAATTAAATTAGCGCATATTTAACTCTACCAATGGGTCTCTCAT
>CABUHE010000032.1 GCA_902491375.1 uncultured Prevotella sp. | reverse complement strand
ACGAGAACTCTTGACACACAGCTCGCTTTGTTTTGAATTCATCGAACTCACGTTATATTATATGAGAAAACTACAAATAAAATCAAGAGCACACAGTCCTGACAACAACATAGCAAAGGACAAATAATCTGTGCGGCAGCAAAGACAGCCGCAGATCCTATACAATACCTGCACACGATGACAAATACAAAATTACAGATGAAGGCCTAAATGGCATATTATGGAACAATAACAACTATGACAGACTTAATCATTTAATAAGATTAATTTGAAACAAACTGAAAATAATCTCAACCAACACCACAAAATAATAAAAAATATCAATAACAAGATTAAATTCGTTCTGTGCAAGTATTAACATGAAAATAGGGTGTGTCCTGTGTAGGACACACCCTATTTCTATATTATCGTATCAGCCTTTATTCAGCCTCAACTTTCTCTTTCTCGCTATAGTCAATCACATTCTTGCGGTTGGCCTGCATACGGTCGTAATCTTCCTTTGAGCCTACGATAATCTTATCAAACTCACGAAGACCTGTACCTGCAGGGATAAGGTGACCGCAGATAACGTTCTCCTTCATTCCCTCAAGATAGTCAACCTTACCACGTATAGCAGCCTCGTTGAGCACCTTGGTTGTCTCCTGGAATGATGCTGCTGACATGAAGCTCTTAGTCTGGAGTGCGGCACGTGTAATACCCTGAAGAATCTGGGTAGATGTTGCCGGAACGGCATCACGAACCTGTACTGTCTTCAAGTCACGGCGTTTCAGAGTAGAGTTCTCATCGCGGAGCTTACGTGCAGATATTATCTGTCCTGGTTTCAGTGTCTCACTGTCACCGGCATCGACAACGACCTTCTTACCCCAGATGCGGTCGTTCTCCTCTGCGAAGTCGAGCTTATCAACAATCTCCTGCTCGAGGAATGTTGTATCACCCGGATCATTGATCTGTACCTTACGCATCATCTGGCGGACGATAATCTCGAAGTGCTTGTCGTTAATCTTCACACCCTGCAGACGGTAAACGTCCTGTACCTCGTTGACGATATACTCCTGAACTGCAGTCGGACCCTTGATGGCCAGAATGTCGTTAGGAGTGATAACACCGTCAGACAGCGGAGTTCCTGCACGCACAGCATCGTGCTCCTGAACAAGAATCTGCTTTGACAGAGATACGAGATACTTACGCTGCTCGCCAGTCTTAGATGTTACGATAATCTCACGGTTACCACGCTTAACCTTACCCATTGTTACCTCACCGTCGATTTCACTGACAACAGCAGGGTTAGACGGGTTGCGGGCCTCAAACAGCTCAGTAACTCGAGGAAGACCTCCGGTGATGTCACCAGCCTTACCGACTGTACGAGGAATCTTAACAAGAGTTGTACCTGTCTTGACGGTCTGTCCGTCCTCAACTACTACGTGACCACCCACTGGGAAGTTATATGTTCCGACAACTTCGCCATTCTCGTCGATAATATCACAGGTCGGAACTTTGCTCTTGTCTTTCGACTCGGTGATAATCTTCTCGGTAAGACCTGTTGTATCATCGGTCTCAGAGTGGAATGTTACACCGTCGATAACGTCGCGGAACTTCAGAGTACCAGCGTATTCTGTTACGATAACGGCGTTGAACGGGTCCCAACGTGCGATTATGTCACCCTTCTTAACGAGCGAGCCGCCCTTGAAGTAAAGTGAGCTACCATAAGGTACGTTAAGAGTAGAAAGTACGATGTTGGTATTCGGATCAACGAAACGGATTTCAGCCAGACGGCTTACAACCATCTCACACTGTACCGGACCATTCTCGCCTTCCTCAACAAACGGAACTGTACGAAGCTCGTCAAACTCAATACGGCTGTCGTTCTTGGCAACGATAGAAGCGTTGGCTGCTGCGTTGGCAGCGACACCACCGGCGTGGAACGTACGGAGAGTCAGCTGAGTACCCGGCTCACCGATAGCCTGTGCGGCAATCACACCGACAGCCTCGCCCTTCTGAACCATGCGGCTTGTAGCAAGGTTGCGGCCGTAACACTTCATGCAGACACCCTTCTTGCTCTCACAAGTGAGCACTGAACGGATCTCAACGCTCTCAATCGGGCTTTCTTCTATTATCTTGGCAATCGGCTCTGTGATTTCTTCGCCAGCGGCAACAATCAGTTCACCGGTTGTAGGATGTATAATGTCATGAACAGAAACACGTCCGAGGATACGCTCATAGAGTGAAGAAATAACCTCATCGCCGTTCTTCAACGCTGTACATACAAGACCACGCAGAGTACCGCAGTCTTCCTCTGTAATAATCACATCGTGAGAAACGTCAACAAGACGACGAGTAAGATAACCTGCATCGGCAGTCTTCATCGCGGTATCAGCAAGACCCTTACGTGCACCGTGGGTAGAGATAAAGTACTCAAGCACGCTCATTCCTTCCTTGAAGTTTGAAAGAATCGGGTTCTCAATAATCTGCGCACCCTCTGCACCTGCTTTCTGTGGCTTGGCCATAAGACCACGCATACCTGCAAGCTGACGGATCTGGTCCTTAGAACCACGGGCTCCAGAGTCAAGCATCATGTAAACGGCGTTGAATCCCTGGTCTGCTTCAGTCATCTCCTTCATCAGGACATCACCAAGCTCATTGTTTACGTGTGTCCACGCATCGATTACCTGGTTGTAACGCTCGTTATCAGTAATGAATCCCATGTTGTAGTTGTCAGTAATCTGACGGACCTCCTCATTACCTTTAGCAACAAGATCTACCTTTTCCTTCGGGATGATGATGTCATCAAGGTTAAAAGACAGACCTGCAAGGTAAGACATACGATAACCGAGATTCTTAATACCGTCAAGGAACTCACATGCACGTGCAAAACCTACAGCCTTAATAACGTCGGCGATGATGTCGCGCAAACTCTTCTTTGAAATAATCTTGTTCACATATCCGACCTCATCAGGAATAATGCCATTAACGATGACGCGTCCCACAGAAGTCTCAACCATGTGGTTATAGTAATTACCGCTCTCGTCTATATCTTTTACAACAACCTTAACCTGTGCGTGAAGGTCGCATTTACCTTCATTATGAGCGATGATTGCCTCTTCAGGACCATAGAAAGTAAGGCCTTCGCCCTTTGCTCCCGGACGTATCTTTGTGATATAGTAAAGTCCGAGCACCATATCCTGTGACGGCACGGTGATAGGCGCACCGTTAGCAGGGTTAAGAATGTTGTGGCTCTGAAGCATTAGAATCTGAGCTTCAAGCACAGCCTCGTTACTCAATGGGAGGTGAACGGCCATCTGGTCACCGTCGAAGTCGGCGTTGAACGCTGTACATGCCAAAGGGTGCAACTGGATAGCCTTACCCTCGATAAGTTTCGGCTGAAATGCCTGAATACCAAGACGGTGAAGTGTCGGCGCACGGTTAAGGAGTACAGGGTGACCCTTCATTACATTCTCAAGGATGTCCCAGATAACCGGCTCACGGCGGTCAACAATCTTCTTGGCGCTCTTTACGGTCTTGACAATACCACGCTCAATCAGCTTACGGATAATGAACGGCTTGTAAAGCTCGGCTGCCATCAGCTTAGGCAGACCGCACTCGCCCATCTTCAACTCAGGACCTACAACGATTACTGAACGTGCTGAATAGTCGACACGCTTACCGAGAAGATTCTGACGGAAACGTCCCTGCTTACCTTTCAATGAGTCTGACAGAGACTTCAACGGACGGTTTGACTCGCTCTTGACTGCGCTGCTCTTACGTGAATTGTCGAACAGGCTGTCGACAGCCTCCTGCAACATACGTTTCTCGTTACGCAGAATGACTTCAGGAGCCTTGATTTCCATCAGTCGTTTCAGACGGTTGTTACGTATGATGACACGACGGTATAGGTCATTAAGGTCTGATGTAGCAAAGCGGCCACCATCAAGCGGAACAAGCGGACGCAACTCTGGAGGAGTTACAGGGATAATCTTCATTATCATCCACTCTGGCTTGTTGATGTTACGGCTTGCACGGAATGCCTCTACAACCTGTAGACGCTTCAGAGCTTCAGTCTTACGCTGCTGTGAAGAGTCGCTGTTGGCACGGTCGCGCAACTCATATGACAAGGAGTCGAGGTCGATATTGACAAGCAGGTCATAAATAGCCTCGGCACCCATCTTTGCAATAAACTTGTTAGGATCGCTGTCGTCGAGATATTCATTACCGTCAGGAAGATTGTCCATTATGTCGATATACTCGTCCTCTGTCAGCAGATCCATTTTGTGTGAGCCGTTAACCTCAACACCTTCTGAATCTGTCTTGCCTTCCATCACACCAGGCTGAATGACGATATACTTCTCATAATAGATTACCGAGTCAAGCTTCTTGGTCGGTATTCCGAGCAGATAACCTATCTTGTTTGGAAGTGAACGGAAGTACCAGATATGTGCAACCGGTACTACCAGCTCAATATGTCCGGTACGCTCACGGCGCACCTTCTTTTCAGTAACCTCTACACCACAACGGTCGCAGACGATACCTTTATATCTAATACGCTTATACTTACCGCAGGCGCACTCATAGTCCTTTGTCGGACCGAAGATACGCTCACAGAAAAGTCCGTCGCGCTCAGGCTTATAAGTACGGTAGTTTATAGTCTCAGGCTTGGTAACCTCGCCATAAGAACTTTCGAGGATTTCCTCAGGCGACGCAAGGCTGATGGTAATCTTCGTAAAATTACTCTTTATCTTTGAATCTTTCTTGAAAGCCATATATCTAAGTTGTATTTGTTATGTAAAGAGTTTCAGTTTTTAGTCAAGAGTGATGCTCAATCCAAGACCACGCAATTCATGCAGCAATACATTGAGCGACTCAGGAATACCCGGTGTAGGCATCGGCTCGCCCTTGACAATTGCCTCGTAAGCCTTTGAACGGCCTACTACGTCGTCTGACTTGATTGTTAATATCTCTTGAAGCACATGGCTTGCACCGAATGCCTCCAAAGCCCAAACCTCCATTTCTCCGAAACGCTGGCCACCGAACTGAGCTTTACCACCAAGTGGCTGCTGAGTGATGAGTGAGTACGGACCGATGCTACGTGCGTGCATCTTGTCCTCAACCATGTGACCGAGTTTGAGGAAGTAGGTTATACCGACTGTGGCGAGCTGGTCGAACGGTTCACCTGTCTCACCGTCGTAAAGACGAGTTGAGCAAAGACGTGGTAGACCAGCCTTATCAGTCCACTCCTGAAGGTCATCAAGCTTAGCACCGTCGAAGATAGGTGTTGCGAACTTAACGCCAAGACGTTTTCCGGCAGCACCAAGAATTGCCTCGAATATCTGACCAAGGTTCATACGTGAAGGCACACCCAACGGGTTAAGTACAAGATCGACTGGACGTCCGTCTTCCAAGAACGGCATATCTTCCTGACGTACAATCTTTGAAACGATACCCTTGTTTCCGTGGCGTCCTGCAAGTTTGTCACCTACACTGATCTTACGTTTCTTGGCAACATAGACTTTAGCCATCTGCAGAATACCAGAAGGCAGCTCGTCACCGATTGTGATAGCGAACTTACGACGCTTCAATTCTGCATCGAGGAGCTTATACTTCTTGATGAAGTTCATGATAAGCTTCTGAATCAGCATGTTGGTATGATCATCGTCTGTCCAGTTATTAGACTGGATTCCGTCATACTCAAGATTCTTAAGCTGTGCAACTGTGAATTTACTGCCCTTAGTTATAATCTCTGCACCTGTGTAGTCCTTTATACCCATAGAGGTCTTATCCTCTGTAAGTGTAAGGAGCTTATCAACAAGGATGTCTTTAAGATCATCAATCTTAGCAGCGTATTCCTCGTCAATCTTAGCAAGGATAACTTTATCCTGCTGCTTTGACGCACGTGTCTTGACTGCGCGTGAGAACAATTTCTTGTCAATAACGACACCTGTCAAAGACGGATTAGCCTTCAATGAAGAATCCTTGACGTCACCGGCCTTGTCTCCGAAGATTGCACGAAGCAGCTTCTCCTCAGGTGAAGGATCACTCTCACCCTTAGGTGAAATCTTACCGATAAGGATATCGCCCGGCTCAACACGTGCGCCGACACGGATTATACCGTTATCGTCAAGGTCTTTTGTTGCCTCTTCGCTTACATTAGGAATATCGCTTGTAAACTCTTCCATACCTCGCTTAGTCTCACGAACGTCGAGTGAATACTCATCGACATGGACTGAAGTAAGGATATCTTCACGGACAACGCGCTCGTTAAGCACTATGGCATCCTCGTAGTTGTAACCCTTCCAAGGAATGTAAGCCACCAGCAGGTTGCGTCCCAATGCGAGTTCTCCGTTTTCAGTAGCGTATCCTTCTGTAAGGATATCGCCCTTCTTGACTCTCTGTCCTTTATCACAAATAGGACGGAGGTCGATTGTCATATTCTGGTTAGTACGGCGGAACTTAGGTATTCTGTACTCCTTGAGTGCAGGCTCAAAGCTTACGAACTCCTCTTCCTCCGTTCTGTCATAAAGTATTCGTATTGTTGTAGCATCAACATATTCTATCACACCGTCGCCCTCGGCCGTAATCATTGTACGAGAGTCAACGCAGACCTGACGCTCAATACCTGTTCCTACGATAGGAGCCTCATTGTGAAGCAATGGCACTGCCTGGCGCATCATGTTGCTACCCATCAATGCACGGTGAGCATCGTCGTGCTCCAAGAACGGAATCAGACCTGCAGCAATTGATGCAATCTGCTGCGGAGAAACGTCCATAAGGTCAACCTCTGACGGTGGAACTACCGGGAAGTCTGCATCCTGACGGCATTTAACAACATCGCGGATGAATGTACCGTCATCATTCAGAGGTGCATTTCCCTGTCCGATGATATGGTCTTCTTCCTCTTCTGCTGTGAGATATACAATGTGATCGTTATCAAGATCCACAACACCGTCCTTAACCTTACGATATGGAGTCTCAATGAAGCCCAGGTCATTAATCTTTGCGTAAACACAGAGAGATGAAATAAGTCCGATGTTAGGACCTTCAGGGCTTTCAATAGGACACAGACGGCCATAGTGTGTATAGTGAACGTCGCGCACCTCGAAACCTGCACGTTCACGAGACAAACCGCCAGGACCAAGGGCTGACAGACGACGCTTGTGAGTAACCTCGGCAAGCGGGTTGGTCTGATCCATGAACTGCGACAACGGGTTTGTACCGAAGAACGAGTTGATTACGCTTGATATTGTCTTAGCGTTAATCAGGTCAGTAGGTGTGAACACCTCATTATCGCGTACGTTCATACGCTCGCGGATCGTACGGCTCATACGGGCAAGACCGATAGAGAACTGATTGCTCAGCTGCTCTCCAACTGTACGGACGCGGCGGTTGCTCAAATGGTCGATATCATCAACAGTGGCATTTGAGTTAACCAACTGGATGAGATACTTGATAATTTCTATAATGTCTTCCTTAGTAAGAATACGGACATCCATGTCTGTATCCAAACCAAGTTTCTTATTGATACGGTAACGTCCTACTGTACCCAAGTCGTAACGCTTGTCTGAGAAGAACAAGTTCTGGATAACCTCGCGTGCACTTGCGTCATCAGCAGGGTCTGCATTACGCAGCTGGCGGTAGATATAAAGAACGGCTTCTTTCTCAGAGTTACTTGGGTCTTTCTGCAACGTGTTGAAAATAATAGAGTATTTGCTTGCAGAATCTGCATCTTTGTGCAAGAGAATGGTTGAAGCACCGCTGTCGATAATATCGTCGATGTTGTCCTCTGTAATTTCAGTCTCACGCTCCATGATGACTTCATTACGCTCGATAGATACAACCTCACCTGTGTCCTCATCAACAAAGTCTTCGTTCCAGCTTTTCAGCACTCTCGCAGCCAACTTACGACCAAGAACATCTTTCATGTTCTTCTTGTTAACCTTTACTTCTTCAGCAAGGTCGAATATCTGGAGAATGTCTTTATCTGTCTCGAATCCAATTGCTCGGAGCAGAGTTGTTACCGGCAACTTCTTCTTACGGTCAATGTAAGCATACATCACGTTGTTGATGTCAGTAGCAAACTCAATCCAAGAACCTTTAAACGGAATTATACGTGCTGAATATAGCACAGTACCGTTTGCATGAACACCCTGACCAAAGAATACGCCCGGTGATCTGTGCAACTGTGATACGACAACTCGCTCAGCACCGTTAATAATAAACGTACCGTTGTCAGTCATATAGGGGATTGTACCAAGGAAAACATCCTGAATGAATGTTCCGAAGTCCTCATGATCCGGGTCTGTGCAATACAGTTTCATCTTCGCCTTGAGGGGTACGCTGTATGTCAAACCACGCTCGAGACACTCGTCAATAGTGTAACGGGGCGGGTCAATATAGTAATCCAAGAACTCAAGAACGAAATTGTTTCTAGTATCGGTAATAGGGAAATTCTCAGCGAAAACCTTATAAAGACCGTCATTCTTGCGTTCTTCTGGCGGAGTGTCCAACTGTAAGAAGTCTCTGAAAGACTTTAATTGCACATCGAGAAAATCCGGATACGGCATCGGATTCTTCACGCTGGCAAAATTTACTCTGTTATCAACAATTTTTGAAGCCATTACAGATATTTGTTACCGTTATAAATGCCACCTTTTCAAAAACGACCATCCGACAATGAACATACAATATTATGTCGGAAGAAATGCAGCGGTGGATGACTGCATCATAAACACACAAAAAGGTTAAGACTCTCCGACTGGGAGAATCTTAACCCAAAATATTTAAGAAGTTTTTATTACTTAAGCTCAACCTTAGCTCCAGCCTCTTCGATAGCCTTCTTCAGGTTCTCAGCCTCGTCCTTAGACAGACCTTCCTTCAGTGTTGAAGGAGCACCGTCTACGAGATCCTTAGCCTCTTTCAGACCAAGTCCGCAAGCTTCCTTAACAGCCTTTACAACCTGGAGCTTAGCGCCACCAACTTCAGCAAGAACTACATCGAAAGATGTCTTCTCTTCAGCCTCAGCGGCTGCACCACCAGCAGCAGGACCAGCAGCAACAGCAACAGCTGCAGCAGCGGGCTCGATTCCATACTCGTCCTTCAGGACTGTTGCCAACTCATTAACTTCTTTTACTGTCAAATTTACTAATTCTTCAGCAATAGCTTTGATATCTGCCATTTTATTTTAAATTTTAATGTTTTTAAATGTTAAATGTTTTTGGGCTTAAATTATTCAGCACGCTCGCCCAATGTTTTGAGCACGCCATGGATTGTCTGCGCACCAGACTGGAGAGCAGAAACAACATTCTTTGCAGGTGACTGGAGCAAAGCAACAACCTCTGCAATGAGTTCGTTCTTGCTCTTGAGAGCTGCAAGCTCTTCAAGTTTGTCTGCGCCAATGTATACACATTCCTCAGCATAAGCTGCCTTCAGTGCGGGGATGCCTTCTTTCTTATAGTTCTTCAGCATCTTTGCCGGAACGTTGGCTGTATTGCAGAAGAGAACTGCAGTACTACCTTTAAGGCAACCATACAAAGGCTCAAAATCAGCTTCTGCAGACTCCAAAACCTTGTGGAAAAGAGTGTTCTTAACAACAACCATCTTGATGTCATTCTTGAAGCACTCACGACGCAGTTTGCTAGTAGCTCCTGCGTTCATTCCT
Organism: uncultured Prevotella sp.; assembly: GCA_902491375.1. GTDB lineage: Bacteria > Bacteroidota > Bacteroidia > Bacteroidales > Bacteroidaceae > Prevotella. Next base: position 13,694 of record CABUHE010000032.1, on the reverse strand, counting down.
GTAACGTCAACGAGGTAGAAATGAGAATACTCATTCAATTTCTGCCCAAGTTCAACGACTATAGTATCTTTTACTTCTTTCTTCATCTTACAAAACTTTTAGAGTTATTCAACTGATTTAGGATCAATCTTGATACCCCTACTCATAGTGCTTGAAATATAGATACTCTTGACGTATGTACCTTTAGCGGCAGCAGGTTTCAGCTTAATTACAGTAGCGATGAACTCCTTAGCGTTCTGATATATTTGCTCAGGTGTGAAAGAAACCTTTCCGATAGAAGCATGGATAATACCAGTCTTATCAACCTTGAAGTCGATCTTACCTTGTTTTACTTCCTTGACAGCTTTTGCAACGTCCATAGTAACAGTACCGCTCTTAGGGTTAGGCATCAAGCCACGCGGACCGAGGACACGTCCAAGAGGTCCGATTTTACCCATGCAAGACGGCATTGTGATGATGACGTCAACGTCGGTCCAACCACCCTTGATCTTGTCAATATATTCGTCAAGACCAACATAGTCAGCACCTGCTTCTTTTGCAGCAGCTTCAGCATCAGGTGTACACAGGCAGAGAACGCGGGTAACTTTACCCGTACCATTCGGCAGAGAAACAACGCCTCTGACCATTTGGTTTGCCTTACGAGGGTCAACGCCCAAGCGTACATCAATATCAAGAGAAGCGTCAAACTTAGTCGTAGTAATTTCCTTGACGAGCTCGGCAGCTTCCTTCAAAGAGTATGCTTTCCCTGCTTCAACCTTATCAGCTACTGATTTTTGATTTTTTGTCAGTTTACTCATTTTCTTGAAGTTATAAATTATTTACCAGGGAAGTCCCCTTTTACAGTGATGCCCATACTTCTTGCAGTACCTGCAACAAGCTTCATGGCTGATTCTACAGTAAAGCAGTTAAGGTCAGCCATTTTATCTTCAGCTATAGCACGCACCTGATCCCATGTAACAGAAGCTACTTTCTTACGGTTGGGCTCAGCTGAACCGCTCTTAATCTTGGCTGCCTCCAAAAGCTGCACTGCTGCAGGAGGGGTCTTGATTTCGAAGCTGTATGACTTGTCAGCATAGTAAGTGATAACGACTGGAAGAATCTTTCCCGCCTTATCTTGGGTTCTGGCGTTGAATTCCTTACAGAATCCCATGATATTAATACCCTTAGAACCGAGAGCCGGTCCTACTGGAGGTGAAGGATTCGCAGCGCCACCTTTAATCTGTAATTTGATTAATCCAGCAACTTCTTTAGCCATTTCGTTTGTAAATTAAAAATTGATTATATAAAAGAATACCCGTATCCGTAACAATACGTCATTCTTTTGCGACCTGCATAAAACCGAGTTCCAGAGGCGTTTTGCGTCCGAAAATCTTAACCATGACCTTGAGCTTGTGTTTCTCGGTATTCACCTCTTCGATGACACCACTGAAACCACTGAACGGTCCATCCGTAACCTTAACCGTTTCATCAACGCTGAATGGGATATTTACCTCTTCTGCCAATTCCGTTTCCTCAGCTGTACCGAGAATACGGTTGACATCAGACTGCCTTACCGGAGTAGGATTATCCTGTCCGCCAAGGAATCCCAAGACATTTGGCATGAAGCGGAGCGTGTGAGCGACATCTCCTTTAAGTTCTGCCTCAACAAGGACATAACCTGGAAGAGCGATCTTCTCTTTAACAACTCGTTTGCCGTTACGCAAAGTAGCGTGTTTCTCCATCGGTATAAGAACCTGAGAAACACAAGTCGAAAGAAGCGCGTTGTGCTTAAGTTCAGCCTCGATATATTCTTTTACCTTGGTTTCCTTACCGCTGACAGCACGCAACACATACCATTTCTTACCTGATTCAGCCATTCCTTAAAAAACGAATTAATTAGGATAGATCGTACTCATGACAAACCTAAACACGGAATCCATAATGAACACCACAATTGCAATGATCAAGGAAGCAGATAATACAACCATTGCAGTGTGAGTAAGTTCGGCGCGTGTAGGCCATGTTGTCTTATGCACTAGTTCGTCATAGCAAACCTTGCAATAATTTGATATTCTCTTAAGCATATTATCTCTTTTTTGCACGGGAAGAGAGGCTCGAACTCCCGACACCTGGTTTTGGAGACCAGTGCTCTACCAACTGAGCTATTCCCGTAAAATAGGCTCTCGTCGATTAAGGCGAGAGCCATTATTCATATCATAAAGTTGTATTACTCAATGATTTCAGTGATCTGTCCTGCACCTACTGTACGACCACCCTCACGGATAGCGAAGCGCAGACCAACGTTCAGTGCAACTGCATAGATAAGGTCTACAGTGATTGTAACGTTATCACCAGGCATTACCATTTCAACACCTTCCGGCAGAGAAATTTCACCTGTGCAGTCCATTGTACGGAGATAGAACTGAGGACGATATTTGTTTCCGAACGGAGTATGACGTCCACCTTCCTCTTTCTTCAGAACATAGATCTGAGCCTTGAACTTCTTGTGAGGCTTAATCTGTCCCGGATGGCAGAGTACCATACCACGTTTGATTTCGTTCTTATCAATACCACGGAGAAGCAGACCTACGTTATCACCAGCTTCACCTTCGTCAAGAATCTTACGAAACATCTCAACGCCAGTAACGACTGACTTCTTGTCCTCTCCAAGACCGAGCAGCTCAACTTCATCACCGACCTTTACGCGACCAGTCTCGATACGACCAGTAGCAACAGTACCGCGGCCAGTGATTGAGAATACATCCTCAACAGGCATCAAGAAAGGTTTGTCGAGATCACGCGGAGGCAGTGGAATCCACTCATCAACAGCATCCATAAGCTCCATAACCTTCTCTTCCCATTTTGGAACGCCGTTCAACGCACCAAGTGCAGAACCACGGATAATAGGAGTATTGTCGCCATCGTACTCATACTGATCAAGAAGCTCACGCATTTCCATCTCAACGAGTTCGAGCATTTCCTCATCGTCTACCATATCACACTTATTCAGGAAGACAACCAAACGAGGAACGTTCACCTGGCGTGCGAGAAGCACGTGTTCACGCGTCTGAGGCATAGGACCATCAGTTGCAGCAACAACGATAATGGCACCATCCATCTGAGCAGCACCAGTAACCATGTTCTTAACGTAGTCAGCGTGTCCCGGGCAGTCTACGTGAGCATAATGACGCTTTTCAGTCTCATACTCAACGTGTGCAGTATTAATAGTAATACCACGCTCTTTCTCTTCAGGAGCATTATCAATAGAATCGAAAGACTTAACTTCTGAAAGACCTTTCTTTGCTAATACAGTTGTAATGGCAGCAGTCAGAGTAGTCTTACCGTGGTCTACGTGACCGATTGTACCAATGTTAACATGGGGTTTGGTACGTTCAAAATGTTCTTTAGCCATAGCTTTATTTATTTATTGTTTTAATGAATAATCTGTGTATTTTCTGCTTCGATAAATTAGAAAGTTGTAGAGCTGTAACCGAGATTTGAACTCGGGACCTCTTCCTTACCAAGGAAGTGCTCTACCACTGAGCTATTACAGCAGCGTGAGCGGAAAACGGGACTCAAACCCGCGACCCCCAGCTTGGAAGGCTAGTGCTCTATCAACTGAGCTATTTCCGCAAGACTTCTACTGAAGTGGGTGGTGATGGATTCGAACCACCGAAGGCGAAAGCCAGCAGATTTACAGTCTGCCCCATTTGGCCACTCTGGTAACCACCCTTGTTTTAGCTCGTCCTTTTCTTGAGCCTCTTGTCGGATTCGAACCAACGACCCCGAGATTACAAATCACGTGCTCTGGCCAACTGAGCTAAAGAGGCGAAGTTAAGCAGCCGTTAGGCGCTTGTTGTAAGGACGTGTCCTAAAACGGCTGCAAAGATAGGCATATTTTCTGAACCACCAAAACTTTTGGCGATTTTTTTTAATTATTCCGTGATTTTTCTTTGTATTTGACTAATTGCACCTTCATTGAGTCCACACAGAGGTCTACTCCTTCCTCAAAAGTATCGCATACTTTTTCAACGAAAAGACGTGTGCCAGGCACCATTACAGTAAGGCTTGTTTCCTTGTTTAAAGACGTCGCAGGCTTAACGACCTTAAGTCCGACCTCAACTGTCTGAATATCCTCATAAGACTTTTCCAGTTTTGAAACTTTCTTCTCGATGAAAGCCTTCAACTGTTCTGTAGCATCAAAATTCACTGACTGGATTCTAATTTCCATAGTTCCCTCCTTTTTTATTATAAGGTTATTTATAGGTTCTCAGCAAAGTCTGTTAAACCTTTGCTGACTTATACTCAAACCGGGACTTGCCTTCCGTCTGAGCGGACGCAATTAACAGAGCCCGGCAATCAAGCCCGTGGATGGGCTGATTCATAAACTTTCTTCAATTGTTCAAATGTAGTGTGCGTATAAATTTCAGTTGTGGTCAGCCGGCTATGCCCCAGCAGTTTTTTCACACTTTCAAGTCCGGCTCCGTTATTCAGCATCGCAGTAGCGAAACTATGCCTCAGCACGTGCGGACTGCGTTTACGCAATGTGCAGACCCTTCCAAGATTATCTTTGACAATTCTCCTGGCCTGAAAATAGTCCACGCGTTCACCTTTTTCCGTAACAAAAAGCGCCTGCGACTGGTGTGCCACACATTTGTCGCGCATCACCATATATGCATTAATCGTATCGCGAAGCTCTGTGCCGAAAGGTATTATGCGATCTTTGTCACGCTTACCAGTAACTTTCATCTGGCACGACTCCATGTCGACATCATTATCGTTAAGCCCAAGAAGTTCTGATATACGTACACCTGTTTCATAGAGAGTCATTATAACAGTACGCGCGCAAACGTCTTCGTAACGCTCCATGTTCCACATGCCCTCATCGAGCAGTGCGTCGATATCTCTTTCCCTTACAAACTGCGGCAGGGGTTTCTCCTTTTTAGGTCCCTTTACACCGTGTGCAGGGTCTGTGGCGACCATTTCTCTCGACAGTGCGAAACGATAAAAGGAACGGACAGCGCTCAATCTCCTGTTTACGGAAGTCGCAACGTTCCCCTTGTCCATCATGTACCCCATCCAGTCACGTATGACATCTGAGTCAACAGTCTCCCAAGTGAGGCCGGCATCAAGATTTCTGAAAAACGACTCAAAATCATTCAGATCGTTTTCATATTCCTCGACTGTTCTCTTGGAATAATTCCGCTCAAACCTGAGGTAGTCCAGAAAATCTTTTACCTTCATAAAGCCGTCGCCTTTATTATGTTATTCGGCAACGAAATTACGAAAATAAAACTGAACAGCCAAATTTTCAGAAGACTTTTTATTTCAACTGCAACTAAAGTTTATACACGTAAGGAAAAACTTTTAGCAGCATGTATTATTAACGGGAACAACGGTATGAAACAATACAACAAAAACGCATCAACCTAAAACAACCTGACCGCTCCACCCAACTGTAAATAAACAACTTTTACAAGCTTCGGGAAGATTTCATCACAAAAAACTTTATCTTTGCAATATACATTCAATCAATTAAAACTACAATAACATGGGGAAACTAATCAATGAATTCAAACAGTTTGCCGTAAAAGGCAACGCTGTCGACATGGCTGTCGGTGTAATTATCGGCGGAGCGTTCGGGAAAATTGTCTCTTCTATTGTGAACGATCTTATAATGCCACCTGTAGGCTGGCTTATCGGTGGTGTTAATCTGACAGATCTCAAAGTCACTCTGCCGGCTCTTGATGTCGGTATAGAAAAACTCACACCGGCAACAATAAACTACGGCAACTTCATCCAAACCACATTCGACTTTCTTATTATATCTGTCTGCGTTTTCTTGATGCTAAGAGCAGCAAACAAAATCGCAAGAAAGAAAGATGAAGCCAAGAAACAGGCCGATGCGGCAAAACCAGCAGAACCAAGCAAGGAAGAAAAACTACTCACTGAAATACGCGATCTGCTAAAACAACAGGCAGAAAGAAACGCCTGACCGGACACACACGGCCGACAAACGGCTACATAAAAGACAATAGAAAAAGGCGACACACTAAATGAGCCGCCTTATAACTATTGTTACAACAAGATACAAGTCCCAGAGTTTAATGAAAAGCAATAAAAGGAAATCATTGTACTAACGTCACCTCGACGAAAGCTACAATGTTTCCTTTATCTTTTATGCTCAACATCCTTTTCGAATGACATCTGAAACAACTGTCTCAAATGTGAGTCTAGTATCCAAAAGATTAATAACGGCCTTCAATACAGGCCGTCGACCTACTCCTCAACTACCATCACGGAATAAATCCAACTATACTTGAAGATTCTCTCTATCTGTCTTTTCGTAAATGCGCTGCACATAATGCAACAGACTTACAAAAAGCGGAGACAACCCACCAAGTACCTTGAATTATATTATTCCTCGGCAGTTCTGAGTTTCTGTACGTAAATGGCGCGCTGCATCTTAAGTCTCTTGATGACAGACGGCTTGTCATACTGCTGACGAGCGCGAAGCTCTTTAACTACGCCTGTCTTCTCGAATTTTCTCTTAAACTTCTTCAATGCTCTTTCGATGTTCTCGCCATCTTTAACTGGTACAATAATCATTTTTTGTCTTTAAATTTTTATATTGTTAAACTTATTTTTAATTCGATGCTTTCATTAGCGGCTGCAAAGTTACGGTTTATTTTCTTGATTTCCAAAATATTCCATCGTTTTTTCACTGACTGACAGAATATTTAACTACAAATATTTCATAACTTTACAATAAATACACGAATGAAAGCTTTTACTTCTTTATTATTTACAATAATATTCCATTAACAATGGATCAGCCGGCAAATTATTAACCTTTAATTTACCTTTTTTGCGTTTACCCTCGACTTCATTGTCCTGAGCGCGCCGGAAGTCATGCACATTGTGCGCTGAACGTCGGCGTCATCACGCCCCATGTCGACAAGCAGGAGGTAGAAGATGTTTGAGGATGACAGGCGGCGGTAGCCGTTCTCGGCATTTGCCACCACGTCGGCATGGCCTACTCGGTAATACTCTATAAACTCGTCAAACTCCTTCTTGCTCCACGTTGCAGTCGTTCCGCCGGCGACTATCTCGTCGTATAGACGAAGACCATTGCCAAGCACTGCGGCCTGACCGTCCTTCAGGTTGCGTATCTTACGCTTAAGGTCGTTCACCTTATCGGCCTGCGTTGCGTCCTCCTTCTCCAGCTCACTTATGCGCGCTGTGTATTCAGCTATCAGGCGGTTGCCCTCGCTTATAGTGCGCTTGGCTTTGTTGATGCGCTTACGATAATACAACGTAAGCGACATGACAAGAAGCAACACGAAGACCAATACGGCAGTACCTGCGACCATAGCGTCACGGCCTACACTCTCTTTATATTTTGTACTATCATAATCGCGCTGGACTGCAACTGTTTCTTCTGTTTTTCTCATGCGCTGCAAGCTGTCCTGCATAGCCTTGGCTTCCTTGTAATAACGCGAGGCCTGAGCCATGTCTCCTTTACGTTCAGCTGCTTCAGCACGGAACAGCAATATCTCGACCTTATCTTCTACTGTGGTATTCGGCCATGCTGCATTGAGAAGAGAGTCACCCTCTGCCGTTTTGCCGAGCATACAACAAGCCTTTCCAAGATTTATCTCTATATAAGGAGCTGACGACAAAGACATAGCCCGCCTGCATAACGATTCAGATTTCAAATAATCTCCATCCTCATAATACAAGAATGCTATGTTACTAAGATAATTCGCACAGTCGTTTGGATCTAGTTTATCAAGCAACGGCATCATCTTATTATAATAAAAGAAAGTACTGTCCTTCTTTCCAATATTGTAATAACTTGTGGCAATATCGTTGTAAGCAGCACATATCCATTTCGGATTATCATTATCCTGTGCATGCTCCAACGTTTTAAAAGCGTATTCAAGAGCCGTATTTTCTGCTCCCAGCTCTGAATTAATATATGACATGTTGCTATAAATAAAATATCGTAGCCACAGTATATTAGCTTTCTTCTCTGCCGACTCTGCCTCTTTCATAAGATACAGAGCATCCTTAATCTTGCCTTCATAGAATAAGGTTACACCCTTATAATAATACGAACGAGCCAGCCTGCCGTAATCATCTGACCGTTTATAATAAGCTATGCTGAAATCAATCAACGAGTCAAAGTCTGATTCTTTTCTTATTGTAAAATCTGTCTGCAAACGCAACAGATAATACAAAGCCCTGTCCTCATTGTCTGACAGTTCTGCTTCATTTACACTGTCCAGCTTTTTATCCGCCAGGCCATAATCTTCTCTATATGTAAGGCTGTCGATAAACTCAAGCTGAGCAAGCATTTTGCTTTTCGGTGCATCGCAACATATAAGAAGCAACAATGCGGCAAAGTATAATATTAGTGTACGCATAGATATTTTTCCGACAGACAAAAGTACTAATTTTTCATGATTTTCCAAAGTAACAGGCATAGAGATTTACACAGACAACACCGGGCGTTGTATCTTTATTTATCATTTAAAACCTCATATTATTTTTTTTGCGTTTATCCTCGACTTCATTGTCCTGAGCGCGCCGGATGTCATGCACATTGTGCGCTGAACATCGGCATCGTCACGCCCCATGTCGACAAGCAGCAGGTAGAAGATGTTTGACGATGACAGGCGGCGGTAACCGTTCTCCGCATTTGCCACCACGTCGGCATGACCTACGCGGTAATACTCTATGAACTCATCAAACTCCTTCTTGCTCCACGTTGCAGTCGTTCCGCCGGCGACTATCTCGTCGTATAGACGAAGACCATTGCCAAGCACTGCGGCCTGACCGTCCTTCAGGTTGCGTATCTTACGCTTAAGGTCGTTCACCTTATCGGCCTGCGTTGCGTCCTCCTTCTCCAGCTCACTTATGCGCGCTGTGTATTCAGCTATCAGGCGGTTGCCCTCGCTTATAGTGCGCTTGGCTTTGTTGATGCGCTTACGATAATACAACGTAAGCGACATGACAAGAAGCAACACGAAGACCAATACGGCAGTACCTGCGACCATAGCGTCACGGCCTACACTCTCTTTATATTTTGTACTATCATAATCGCGCTGGACTGCAACTGTTTCTTCTGTTTTTCTCATGCGCTGCAAGCTGTCCTGCATAGCCTTGGCTTCCTTGTAATAACGCGAGGCCTGAGCCATGTCTCCTTTACGTTCAGCAGCTTCAGCACGGAACTGCAATATATCAACCTTATCTTCTACCAAAGCATTCGGCCATGCCGCATTGAGAAGAGAGTCACCCTCAACCGTTTTGCCGAGCATACAACAAGTTTCACCAAGAACTATCTGAGTATAAGAAGACCGAGACAATGCCAGAGCCTGCCTGCATAACGACTCTGATTTCAAATAATCTCCTCTTTCATAATACAAAGTTCCAATATAACTTATATAATGGGCACGTTCATATGGACTAAGCTCATCAAGCAATGGCATTATTTTATTATAATAAAAGAATGCACTGTCTTTCTTTCCAATATTATAATAACTCATGGCAATATCATTGTAAGCTGAACATAGCCATTTTGTATTATTATTTTCCAATGCGTGCCTCAATGACTTCATGGCATATTCAAAAGCCGTATTATCTGCTCCCAGCTCTGAATTAATATATGTCATGTTGCTATAAATAAAATATCGTAGCCACGGTATATTAGCTTTTTTCTCTGCCGACTCTGACTCTTTCACAAGATACAGAGCATCCTTAATCTTGCCTTCAAAGAACAAGGTTACACCCTTATAATAATACGAACGGGCCAGCCTGCCGTAATCACCTGACTGTTTATAATAAGCTATGCTGAAATCAATCAACGAGTCAAAGTCCGATTCTTCTCTTATTGTAAAATCTGTCTGCAAACGCAAAAGATAATACAAAGCCCTATCCTCATTGTCTGACAGTTCTGCTTCATTTACACTGTCCAGCTTTTTATCCGCCAGGCCATAATTTTCTCTATATGTAAGGCTGTCGATAAATTCAAGCTGAGCACGCATTTTACTTTTCGGTGCATCGCAACATACAAACAAGAAAAGGACAGCAATGTATAGCAAGAGTGTTCTCATAGAGATATTTTTCTCGTACAAAAGTAGTAATTTCCCATAAATAAAACAAAAAGCGTAAGAACTTTTACTGCAAAGAATACAATTCAAAATAAAATAAGGCACAATGCTGCTTCTCCGGGAAATAAAAAAACGGCATTGGCAAAAAACACATAACATAGCACACGGATGGCATCGGCATGTACAATGGGCTACGATGTCGCTAGGCTTCGAATTCTGACTATCGGCACAATCGAACGCTACAACTATCTCCTATGGTATCCTTGGGGCTTGCCATTCTGTTTTTTATCTTTCATCAGAACGACAAGCCAGCGGAACAAACCCGACATACATACGCCGGCTAAGCAAAAAGCCTTTTTAATATGGAAATTATACGATGGTAAATTACAAAAACATTCCTAACTCTATAAGCAATAGTTTTTACTTCTGCAAATTAACAGGGTATCATAAAAGACTATATTTTTTAGCATAATAAGTTTTGTAAATTAATTATGATTGACTTATATATCCCCTATTTTTTCAAAAAAACTCGGAGCATAGCCTTTCCAGAGTTGTCCTTAAGTACTTCAAACGGTTGCACACCCTGCTTCGACTCGTACAAACCTCTGGTAAAAACCTTATATCCATCAACAACTTTCGGGTAAAGATACTCCTCCTTCTTACCTGTATTGCGGTCGACTACGACAAAAGTATAGCCAGTACGGGCGTCATTCGTGTCTGAAGCATCGCCGTACTTTATGACGCAATACAATTTATCAGGGGTTATCCTAAGATCTTTTATCATACGACAGAACAACCCATTGTACACCTCAAACACTTTGTCTGAATAAGGCTCTAACACATCAGCCTTAGGTATCATGGCATCGTCGATGGTAAATACCGTGTAACAGGCCGTAGGCATGGCCACGTTGGTTGTATCTGCAACATAAACCTTGCCCGAATACGAGTCAGTGTAAGCCAACTCACCTCCGCCGACCACCGACAACGGATTCACATATGCATAACTTGAGGAAGTCTTACGGGCAATATCGTCAAGATTGCCGAAACGACATAACAACTTGCCTGTACGGCGGTCAAATGCCGCCATGAACGGGTTGTCGCCCTCATAGAATCCCGGAATAAACGGGTCAAGCCCTTTACGTCCTTTATAATACACCGTGTCCAAAGGCATCGGCCAAGTCAGTTTTTTGCAACCTATGATAATTTTATCGCCCGTTGAACTAAATTTGAAATGGACGTACATGTACATTCCGTTCAATATATCAACATCGAGAGCCGTACATGAGTCAGCCGAAAAATCCGCCAAACGTCGCGAGAGTATGCAGGCCTTATTATAATAGGCGATAGAGTTAGGCGCATCGAAAAATATGTTAGGAAGCGAGTAAGACATACCGATATGAGCGTCGTCGAGCATGCCCGAGTTGCACAACATGTAATGTATCTCGTTATTATCCTTCATGTCTTTTAGCGACGCCGAGTCGATACTGACGAACATGTCGTTCTCGCTATCGAGCGAACGCAGCACTTTTTTCAATGTAAAAACATCCGTACCGGTCTGTCGCCCGTACACTTCCACCCCGTTGAGCAACCTGTCGGGATAGAAAAAAACATCACCTGAAAAATACGGGTTGCCAAGCGTCTCGGTCAACGGCACATCAGGAGATACGTCAAGCGCGTAATCCTTCCATACATCCATCGCTTCAGCGCCTGCCATGGATATTGGATAAAGCATGTCCGGGTCTTTGTCGGTACCGCTTACTCCGTAGTCCTTATACGCAAGAGGTTCAGAGCATTCAAGCAGGCTGTCGAAAATATCCTTTGTATAGAAATTACCGTCATACCCCGTAATCATGCGGCCATCCTTGGTTATCTTAAGCATATAAGTTAGCATAAGGTCAGGCCAATCGTTAAAGTTAAATATGCCCTTATACCTATCGGCGGTGTCGTAAATGTAATAATCAGCGACATAGCCATTTTCCTTATTATATTTAATAGCTGCCAACTTGTCTTCATACACCGTTATCAGTACGAACTTGCGCCCACAGGCCTTTAACCTACGGGAATAACGCTCCAAAGCGCTTTCACATCTCGGGCATCCGCCCGGCCTGTAAAGATAAGCAAATATCGTGTCATCGACTATACCCTCGTCGGCCAGCCATTCGGCCAACAGTTTGTCAGTTCCCGGCTTCTGCCGTACCTGTGAGTCTGAATTCACAATTTCTTTCAGAGGGTCATTCTCGCGTCCATCTGAAAGATTGAAAGTAACAGCAAAAAGTAAAAATAAAAGTATCCGTTTCATAATCATTATTCTTATAGATTTTCTATTTTTTATTTTTACAAATTTACAAAAATACGGATATCGTTCAAAAGATTCCAGCTTACAAGAAACTTACAAATGGATTTACGCGCTATAAAAAACTTACATTTAGCTTACATAAATTAGCGTAACTATCTTATAATGAGCGGATAAAGTCATCAAACTCGCCCGGAGAACCCGACTTGCCGAAAAACTTTCCATATAACCGTCTCCGGGCAGCGGTTACGGCAATCGGAGTGTGACAGGTAAGCACAGCTATCTCCTTAATCTTAAAATCGAGTTTTATCAGTATGCACACCTTAAGCTCAAAGTCACTCAGACTGTGCATGGCAGTTATGCGTCGGGTGAAATTGTTTAGATATGTGTCGACCGCACAGCGAAGCTCCGCCCATTCCTTATCTGAAACGCTCTTGTTTGCCGCCAACTTATATGTCAACTTATTAAAAATATCAGACATTCTCAAAGCCTGCTCCGCACTGTCACCGCTTTCTATTTGCCGTATGTAAGTTTGTCCCGATACATCAACATCATTGTTTGAAGGTTCAAAAGTCGATGTTTGAGTTTTATTTTTCTCCACGTCCTCAACATCACAACCTTTCGTCAGGCGATATTTCTTACGCCACATAAAATAAATTAAGAACAAAAGCACAAGCAGTCCTGCCAAAGAGAGAACGACAACGTAATCACGTTGCCGCATTACATAACTTATCCTTTCCTCATTTTTCTTCATATTATATTTGGCATCAATATCGGCGACTACCTGAGTAGCTCTCATATCCTGCACAGAATCAGAATAAGCCTTAAATAAGTTCATGTAATAAATACTTTTCTCGCTATTCCTTTTATATTTTGAATAATAATTGGCAAGACCGAGATAAGCTTCACGCTTTGCATAAACATCATTTACTTCTCCAAGCTTTGAGTAATAAAAAGCCGATGAATCCTCGTCACCTATTTTTGAGAATATCCTTGCGAGATTCGTATATATAGCCTTTGCATTTAGCGAATCAATTCTCGATTTTGCAATTGTTATATATTTTTTAGCAGTCCCCACATTGCCATTCTTAAAATAACAATTAGCCTTATATATATAAATACTCGTTTCCCTTGATTTATCATTTACAGCTTTAGCTAACAGAAGTGCCTTGTCAAAATACTGCAAGGCTTTATCATAATCTTTAACGGTATAATACAAGTTGCCCTTGTCACGCAAACAAAAAAATATTCCATTAACGTGAGTTCGGTATAATAATCTTATGCAATAAGCCTGCTTTTATCAATGA
>CABUHE010000031.1 GCA_902491375.1 uncultured Prevotella sp. | reverse complement strand
TATTTCAGTACTATAAAGTTACGACAATTTTCGCTAATCACCAAATTTTCAAGGACTTATAATTCGTCGAACTCACGTTAATATAGTTTTGTAATATATAGATTGGTTGGTTTTCAGAATATGTATTTATTGAGTATAAGAGTAGTATGTCACATGAATTATGTTTCATGCGACTCCTATTCAAAAAAACAACTTTATTGTTTTCGCTTGAGGTTAACTTTTCCGTCAGTTGCATAGAATAACTCCCTAGGTCATGGCACAATAATTGCCACGATCTGAAATTTATTCTGCAAGACGGGACGCAGATATGTTTGTTTTTTTAGAGGAGAAGAGCCGTCCCATTACTTTCAGCAGGAAAATATTTCATTCCGGCCGAATTGCCGAGGTAATGTAATCTCCCATCAGAATTAATCTGATTTGCATTGCAAATTTACAGATTTTCTCATTAAATTTTCATAGAACAATGTTAAGATCTGTAAACAAATATGGTCCATTACGGTTCATATTTTTACGTTATTTATAGATTGATTAATAAAAGTAGTTTTTTCATGTTGAATATAGCAAATTTATATATGAAGATCCGTCGGAAAGGATGTCTTATTGTAATATAATTGTCGGCGTATATGCCTGATAACCAACCTTTTACAATTGAGTATCTCTTACGTCTCGATATGGCGTCTTTTATTAGCTGAAAGGCCACCTTTTACGCTGTAAAAGGTGGCCTTTCATATTTCAGTATAAGTTCAGATGCTTCGTGTTACTGCTTCTGTACGTATTCCTTGTACCAATCGTAGAAGCGTGTCAGACCTTCTTCAATCGATACAGACGGCTTGTAACCGAAGTCGTTTTGCAGTCGTGAGGTATCAGCATAGGTGCAGTAGACATCGCCCGGCTGCATACCTTCCATTTCCATAATAGCCTTTTTGCCGGTTACTTTTTCAATGGTTCTGATAAAGTCGAGCAGGTTTATCGGTTCAGACTCGCCGATGTTGTAAACTCTGTTGGGAACTTTCTCTTTTGAAGGATGCTCAACGAGAAGCATCAGACCGTTGATTATATCGTCAATGTAGGTGAAGTCGCGCTGCATCTGTCCGTGGTTGAACACTTTGATGGTCTTGCCTTCAAGTATGGCTTTCATGAATTTGTAGGGCGCCATGTCAGGACGTCCCCACGGACCGTAGACTGTAAAGAAGCGCAGACCGGTAGTAGGTATGCCGTAAAGGTTGCTGTACGCATAAGCCATAAGCTCGTCTGATTTCTTCGTGGCAGCGTATAGGCTGACTGGCTTATCGGTCATGTCGGTCTCGCTGTATGGCGTCTTTTCGCTCATGCCGTAAACGCTGCTTGAGCTTGCGAACAGCAGATGTCTGACAGGATAGTGCCGGCAGGCTTCAAGTATGTTTAGAAATCCGAAAATATTGCTATTGATGTATGAGTATGGCGACTCTATCGAATAGCGTACTCCGGCCTGTCCAGCGAGATTTATCACTGTGTCGAATCGCTCGTCTGCGAAAAGTTTGTTTATGCTCTCACGGTCAGTTATGTCCATTCTGACGAATCTGTAAGCAGAGTTTTTTGTGCTTACGGTCATTGTCTTGCCGTCTGTTCCGCTTTCGTGTATGCCGGCTTCGGCCAGTCTGGCTATCTTTAAAGAAGGGTCATAGTATGTGTCGAAATTGTCGATGCCTACCACTTCGTGTCCAGAACCGAGCAGGGCTTTCACTACGGCTGCACCGATGAAGCCGGCTGCTCCTGTGACTAATATTTTCATTATATCTTATTTTTTTATATTTTCGTGTGTGTCAGGAATACGTCTTGTCTCATTTCGGATTATACATAGGTTTCTTATGTATGATATTACTCCGAACGACTGGCCTACAATCAGTACTGCGTCAAGGCGTATTATGCCGTAAGTTACGATTGTAAGCGAACCTATCAGACTGATAATCCAGAATCCGGCAGGGAGCCGTGATTCACCTTTGCGCTTGGAGTAGAGCCACTGGTAGATGAAGCGCAGCGTGAACAGCACCTGTCCTGTGGAGCCGTAGATAAGCAGCCAGAGCGGTACTTCTCTGTTGTGCAGGAAACGGCCGGCAAACTCGTTAGCGTGTTCGGCCACGAATATTATCGCTATGACTGGCGTAATCATCAGCAGCAGGCGCAGCAGCCACGGAACTCGCCGCCACATGCCCTTAATGTTGAGATTCCAAAGGTAGATGTAATAAGAGATAAACTGTCCCAGCACGATTGAGAAGTCGTCGCGTAGCCAGCCGTATATGCACAGCAGGTATGCTCCTGCGAGGCTTAGTATCCAGAACAGTGAAGGCGACAGGACGTGGCGGGCCTTCTCGGACAGAATCCATTGCACCAGTATGCGTGCTGAGAAGAAGCCTTGCGCCAGAAAACCTATGGCCAAGATTGCTATATGATTGTTCATGTTTTTTTGTCTGATTTATTGTCTTGCCGTTTGTCATTAGTGACATTACAGCAGCAGGTAGGACTGTTCTCAGTCAATGTTTCCGTCGGCAATACGGTAGTTAATGTAGCGTTTCTTCATCCAGCGGTATGCGAAGCAGTCGATGAACGGAGCCACAAGGCGGTTCCAAAGATGATATTTAGACACACCAGCCGTGCGTGGAAAATGTCTTACAGCCACCTGTTTCACCTTGCCGTTCTGTAACTGTATCAGTGCCGGCAGGAAGCGGTGCATGCCTGTAAAGAATGGTATGCGCTTGGCATAGTCCGTGTGCATCACTTTCAGCGGACAGCCTGTGTCCTGTACGCCGTCGTGAGTCATCGACCTGCGGAAGCCGTTGGCTATGCGCGACTGTATCTTCTTGAACCATGAGTCCTTGCGGTTGGCACGTATGCCCATGACGAGTTCGTAGCTGTCGATATAGGGAAGCAGCAGGTTGAAGTCGTCAGGCGCTGTCTGCAAGTCGGCGTCTATGTAGCCGACATATTCTGACATGGCTGTGTCGATGCCGGCCTTCATTGCTGCGCTGAGGCCGCTGTTGTATTCAAGTGAGATATAATAAAAGTCAGAATTTCTGCTGCAAATCTTCTTGATTCCGTCAAGACTGCTGTCGGCCGATCCGTCGTTTACGAACAGCACGCACGCGCTTACAAGGGCTTTGGGCAGATATGCTCCGAGTTTCTCTTCCAATGCGCTGATGTTGTCTTCCTCGTTGTAAACAGGTACGATTATCGTAAGCTTGTATTTAGATGTATTGTTCATAGCCATTATTTGTTGCTTCATTTTCTATTTATTGAGAATTATCACTGCGTATGGGCCAACCTCATACGTCTTGTTGCCTGCAAACAGGCTTGCGTATTTCGTTTTAGTCATCAGTATTGACGTGTGTCCGGGTGTTGCCTTGGGAGTTTCGTCCTTCGGAATCTCGGTAATGTCGTGGCTGAGATATACGTCCATGTTTTCCGGCCGGCTTATTTTCCATGTGCGGAAATCATCGGTATGCGCTGTCTCCGCAGCTTTAAGAGCCTGTTCGCATAGTGCGCCGTAGCCGATATAAGCCTTAGCCTTCGGTAACGCCCAGCCTCCGGTGAATACCGCAAGGAGTATTCCTGCCGCTAAAATGGTTATTGCCTTGTTTGTGCTGCCTTGCTTTCTGTATATTGCAATGATAGCTAATATTCCGCTTATCGTCAGTATTCCTGCTGCCAGATAGAGCAGGGGCTGCCCCAACCAGTCGGCTGAGCCGGTCTGTGCGGCTATTGCAAGTGCGGGGAGTGATAATACTATTATTCCGGCCGGAATTGCGATTGTCAGTTTAAACCATTTGGTCTTATTGTATTCAGACATGGATATTGCTGCTGTGTAGACAAGAAACGGGAACGCAGGCAGAAGATATATGTGGATTTTTGAGCTTATGCAAGAGAGCATAACGAATGTGGTTGCAGCCACGGTAATGAAGAACTGCTGCAATTCGGGCCATTTGTCTTTTTTCAGTGCGGCAGCTATGATTGTGCCGATAACAAGCGGTGACCACGGCGCTATTGAGTACCATACTGATATGCAGTAGAAGTAGAATGGCCGGTCGTGGGTAAATGCGTTCACTGCTCTGTCGAGTGTCTGGTGGAACAGCAGGTTGTCAATGTATGCTTTTCCTCCTTCTGCGAATGCGGAGCCGAACCATGCGGCGCAGAGTACGATAAGAGTAATCCACGTGCGCCAGCCCCAATAATAGCCGAATTGTCGTATCTTTTTCTTGAAAAGGAGAAAAACTATGGATGAAAGCAACGGCACGAGTATGCCTATCGGACCTTTGCTGAACACAGCAAAGAATATGTAGACAGGGAAAAGCCACCTTTCAGCCATATAGGCGGATGTGTCTGCGCCTGCGTGCTGCCTTGTTGTGTAAAGCCGGTAGAATGACCTTAGCGCAAGGACGATGAACATACACATGAGCATGTCCATTCTAAGAGTGAGAGCCATACCGGCGAATAGTCCGCATGTAAGCAGCATCAGCCGTGCCGACGAGTGTCCTTTATCGTCGAGCAGGCGACCTGTCCATCTGTCAATGACGTCAACTGTTATTATTGCAGGTATAAGCGAAGCCAGAGCCAGGAACCACATCTGGTGCGAGCCGAACAGCCATTTGCCTAACATGACAATCCATAAGTAGAGTGGCGGTTTGTCGGCGTAAGGTATGCCGTGGTTGGTGAATGTGAAAAATGTATTGTTGCGTATGGCTTCCTCTGCTATGCTGAGATATCGTAGCTCGTTGTCAGGTGTAAAGTCGCGCAATAACAAGACAGGCAATAATGCAATGCAGAAAGCCGCGTAGACAATGTATCTTTTATCACATTTTGTCATGATTCTGTATTTTTGTTCTGATTTCGGCTACAAAGTTAGTGATTTGTTTTGGTATAAAATCTGAATATACTCCGTAAGTGTTGTTTTTTCTTATTTCAGATTATTAAATATAGCCTGTTTGTCGTATATTTTAGTCCTGATAGTGGAATTATGTCGATGTGTCGTTTACGTAAAAAAGTCCGCAACCGGGCTCCCTTTTACCTGAAAGAAAGTTAAACCGGTTGCGGACAGTCGTGTAAAGTTCACAGATTAGAGTATCTTATTTACGCTTAATAACCTGCTTCGTGGCTTTTCCGTCTTTAACTACAATGTAGATGCCGTCAGGAAGATTGTTGCCGGTCATGCGGCGTCCCTGCAAGTCGTAAACAGATTCGGGATAAGTTCCGGTTGTTGTCTGCACCTTTATGCCTGTGCCTGAAGGCAGCGTTACCACGTATTCGTCAGACAGGAATGAGAGCCTGTCACCGTTAACGCCTCTTACTTTGAAACTGTATGTCTCGCCTGATGTAAGGCCGTTGAAGACGTAAGAAGTCTTTCCACCAGTCAGCACGTTGTCAAATCCGGTTACAGGTATGCGCTGCATCTGTCGGCATTCTGCCACGACATCGTCAATGACAATATAACCACTCTCGCGTTCAAGAGTAAGCTTTACAGCCTGTACGCCGTCTACTGCGACGTTGATGGTAGTGGCTGTTGTCGGCACATCAACTGTTTCTACGGCTTCCCATTCAGTGCCGTCTGTTGTGGCTTCTATATTAAGTTTTGAGCCTTCATCGCTGGCTCTGCACCAGAATGTAAGTCCGTCGATTTTCGTTTCAGGATATGCGACAGACAGATAACCTCCATTTGACGACAGACGGAGCGACGGAGATTCTTCTCCATAGTAGCCGTTTACAGAATAGTAAATGTTACTGTTTGTAGTCCAGAGGCTTGGCAGTCCGTCGTACTTGTCGGTAAAGTCATAGCCCTGTGTTGTGGCTTCTGTATCGTAAGTATGGTGGAATAGGGTGATGTTATAGTCATCAGCGTCTTCCATCTCCTCCCATGAGGCAGTGAATCCGTTTTCTGTAATGTCGCTTGCAGAGAGTCCCTGAGGCTGTTTCTTCTCGAATGCGAGTGGCAGAGTCATTACTTTTGTAGCAGTTGTATCTGATGTGTAGTCTGCTATTCCAGACATAACTTCAACCATATATTCTGTTTCAGGCAGAAGATTTTCAACAGTAAGTGTGTCCGCACCGTTCACTTTCAGTCCGTCGTAACCTGACAGACATTTGTATTCTCCATTTTCATCGGCCGTAAGTACACTTACTTTATAGTACTTAGCATCAGCAACCTTGCTCCATGTGAATGTGAAGCTGCTGTCTCTTGTTTCTGTTATAGAGATTTCTGACGGTGCATTGATCTTGTAGTCAGTATCGCCGAGCAGCAGTTTTATAGTGTCGTTAAGCTCGGTTATGTCTGCAAGTTCTGCTACTACATCCCTGTTCCATGACTTTATGGTGTACGATGACTTCCCTTTTGTTCCGGGGAATGGGTCGCTCGACATTGTAGATGAAAGGGCGTTGCCGTCGGCTTCGACTATGTCTACTCTCGGGTGTGTAGGATCAACGTTTACGTAGTTACCGTACCATGCGTTTTCGTCCATGTCTATGTGCCACAGCAGCATACCGTGTCCGGGCAGACTTTTATCCCAGCCTTTCTGCTGTCTGTTCTCCATGATGAAGTATTCATTGTCGTTTCCTTCCACCTTTATTCTGTATGCCATGTTGCTTTCAGCCAGCATAGGCAATGTGCTGATTGTATCAGTCTTCGGGTCAAGTTCGGTATAATCGAGCCATCCAAGCTCAGCGCGCTCAAATGCAGAGAACAGCGGGGGAGTGTTCATGTTGTCGTTATACGAACCAGATGCCATAGTGTCCCATATTCCAGGATCTTGTCCGAACATGTTATAGGATGTGTCGTAATGGTCTGCAAGTCCGAGTACATGTCCGAATTCATGGACGAATGTGCCGATTCCTGTCGGAATAAGACTTCCGTCAGCCTCATATCTCAGCTCGTTGCTGCACGTATAGCGGTCAATTCTTGTTCCGTCTAAGATAAGTTGCTGACCGAATCCTGACTCCAGATAATATGAATGAGGCCATATGAAGTTTGTTCCATTGGGCGTGTCAGCCTGTCCGTTGCCTGCGTAATAGAAGTAGATGTTGTCAACAGTTCCGTCGCCGTCGTTGTCATATTCTGAGAAATCAATCTCATCATCGAGTGCCTGGCAAGATTCTATTATTGCCTCATATATATTAGCGTCCTGTCCGTACAGGTCACTGCCGTAGTATGTCGATTTTTTTGACAGCTTTACAGGACCGACAACAACAAATTCGGGGTCAAATTTCCCTGCTGATGATGCCAGATAGAAGTCTCTTGCGCTTCCGTTGGCACCGTTACTGTATGTGAAGCCTTCTTGATTAAGCATGTCTGTGTAGAATTGCTTAGGGTCGCTTACAGAGCTAAAACCTAAATCGCTGAATTCCCAAAGTACGACCAGAGATTTCTGATGGCCGATTGACGGAAAGTCGTTGATTCTTATTCTGTTCGGTCTTGACGGCGTCTTCATTGCTGTTGTGCCGTTCATAGCAGCTTGTCTCATTGCGTCAGCGTCAAGACTGCTTATGTATTTCAGTGCCTGTTGGTTACGTTTGCCTTCGTTTGCAGCCTTTATTCCGCTGCTTTCCAGCTTTCCGTTCACTAACTTGGCATATTCAAATGCTTTGTTGCTGGCGTTGTAGTACAAAGGAATTCCGTCGGTAGTCATAGTGAAATGTCGGTGTTCGTCACCTCTCATCAGCACTGTGAGAATACTGCCGTCGGGCTGTTTCACTTGTTTCGGTCTCGGGTCTGCCGGTATGGCTGTTGCCGTTTGCAGGCAGCACGCTATTATTACCATTAGAGTTGTAACTTTCTTCAGTTTCATATTATTTTTGTTTTGATTAAACAAGATTCTTTGTGCAAAGTTAGAAAAAATTAGCTTATAATATTTATTATATGCTATTTCTTTCATATTTTGTAGTATTAGTTTTCTATTCATATTTAGATTTATCTTTTTGTAATCCACCTTTTTTAGATGTGGAATGTATGTGTTTTCTTGTGGAATGAAGGAAAGTTTCATTTAGTATGAATGCATTTCTTGAATAGCTATTCATAAGATTAAGATATGAACGGTTTAATAAAATTGTGCTGTAAAATGACTATAATATTTTTTTTGCAAAAATATAATTGTTCTTAGTTCCTTTCAATATAATGAAGAAATAAGTGTAAGATATTTATAATGTGCCTGTATTCTAAATTCCTATTAGAACCTTTTCTTTAAGGTGTAAAGCTTATTCTTTTAAGGATTTACCCTGTTTCAGGGCATTGATACGTCTGTATTTATACCGTGTTTTTTCTCTTGTAATTCGGCTGTTTATAAGCCGTTATGTAAAAGACGGTCTTTTGGTTTCTGATTGAGCATCTTTCATGCTGTAAAAGGTGGTCTTTTGCAACGCGAAAGGGTACCTTTTATATTTTTAGGTGTTTAACCTCTGTTTCCCGTTTGTTTTGATTTGTTTAAGTGATACATTGTCGTGTATCCTGTGCAAACTTGTCGGTTGACTTGGAATAGATGAATGTATATGCCGTAAGTATCTGATAAAATTAGCATATCTGACTGTTGAATATTCTGCGTACAATATGCAGTGTATGTGTTGATTTAACTTTTGTTTGCTTTTTTATGGGGGCTATTTTTTGTAAATTTGTAGGCTGTAACACTAAAAACTGATATGGTTAACATAGACAAATACTTGTTCGATTTTCTGAAATATACAGCCGGTGTGTCTGACGGCATTCTCGGTTGGGTTTATCCTTTGACTGCTTTCTTTGCTATCGGACTGTTTTCTTATCTGTGTGCGGCGGCGTTCCGTTATGTCATAATGCCTGTTGTGCAGCGGATTACAGAAACGACTAAGGCCAAATGGGACGACTATCTCTTCAACCATAGGGTGATGAAGGCATTCTGTAGGGTTATACCGCCGGTGATATGGTATGTTGCGTTGCCGTTGTTTTTTGTGCGTTCGCCTGAAATGCTGGTATTACTGATGAAGATGTGCAACATTTATCTGGTAATAGTTGTGCTGTTGTTTGTCAGTGAATTTCTTCGTTCGCTTTATGAAGTTTCTGAGGAACACACCAAACTGCGTAACCGTCCGCTGAAGGGCATTTATCAGATGTTCAACCTGCTGGCTTTCGTGCTGGGCTGTATTATTGTGATAAGCATAATAATTGACAAGAGTGCGACTGCTGTGCTGGCCGGTCTGGGTGCGTCGGCAGCTGTGCTTATGTTGATTTTCAAGGACTCTATTCTTGGTCTTGTGGCAGGTGTGCAGCTGTCGGCCAACGATATGTTGAGGCCGGGCGACTGGATTACAATGAGCAAGTATGGTGCCAACGGATATGTGCGTGAGGTTTCACTGACCACGGTCAAGGTGCAGAATTTTGATAAGACGATAACTACCATACCGCCTTATGCCCTGGTGAGCGATGCATTTCAGAACTGGCGCGGTATGCGTGAGGCCGGCGGAAGGCGTATGAAGATGTCGATAAACATCGACGTCGACAGCGTGAGATTCTGTACACAGGAAGATATCGACAGCTTCGTCAAGAAGGGCTATGTGTCTGAGGAACGTTATGCAAACGCCGGTTTCCCGATAGCCAACACGCAGGTCTACCGTGACTTTATGTGCGATTATCTGCAAAATCATCCTGACGTGAACAACGATCTCATGATTCTTGTGCGTATGTTGCAGCCTACTCCTGAAGGTTTGCCTGTCGAGTTGTATTGCTTCTCTACGTTCCCTGAATGGAAACCATTTGAGCAGTTCCAGAGTTCTGTGCTCGACTATGCCATAATCATGGCGCATGAATTCGGCCTTAGGATATTCCAAAAGCCGGCCGGCAGGGATTTCAGAAATTAGCACTTACGCAATGGAAAGAGGTCAAAAAAGTTAAAGGTAATTATATAACAATAGGTAAAGAATAGAAGGAGGAAACAAGAATGAAAGTATTGCTTATTAACGGAAGTCCGCACAGCAAGGGAAACACTTACATAGCATTGTCAGAAGTTGCAAAGGCTCTTGAAGAAAACGGTGTTGAGGCTGAGATTGTATCTATCGGAGCCAAGGCCGTTCAGGGCTGTATTGCGTGTGGAAAATGTGCAGAGCTTGGCAGATGTGTGTTTGATGACGCATTATATAATACTGTAAGAGAGAAACTTGAGACTGCCGACGGCATCGTTGTCGGTTCTCCTGTATATTATGCTGGACCTAACGGCTCGCTCTGTGCGTTTCTTGACAGACTGTTCCATTCAGCTTCTTCATTAATGAGATATAAGCCGGCGGCGTCTGTTGCCGTCTGTCGCCGTGGCGGTGCAAGCGCTACATTTGACCGTCTGAACAAGTATTTCACGATAAACAACATGCCTATCGTTTCATCACAATACTGGAACAGCGTTCACGGAAGCAAGAAGGGAGAGGCTTCGCAGGATGCGGAAGGATTACAGATTATGCGTACACTCGGGCGCAATATGGCATGGATGATAAAGAGTCTGAAGAACGGCAACCAGCCTATACCAGAGAAGGAGGCAAGCATAATGACCAACTTCATACGCTGATTTATACAAATCTGTATGCTTGATTACCGATATTTCACGGATTTTGTGTAAGTTTGCACCTCATAAAAGAAAATTAAAAATTAACGGAAGCATAAATGGGAAAGATAATACTTACTGGCGACCGTCCCACAGGTCGTCTGCATCTGGGACACTACGTAGGCTCTCTTCGCCGGCGTGTTGAACTTCAGAATGAAGGAGACTTCGACCGTATGTTCGTTTTCATTGCCGATGTTCAGGCTTTGACAGACAACGCCGACAATCCTGAGAAGGTGCGCCAGAATATCATTGAGGTGGCTCTCGACTATCTTTCAGCCGGTCTTGACCCGTCAAAGGTTACTCTCTTCGTACAGTCAATGATACCGGAACTGGCTGAACTCACGGTTTATTATATGAATCTGGTTACTGTTTCGCGTCTTCAGCGCAATCCTACGGTGAAGACAGAGATACAGATGCGTAACTTCGAGGCAAGTATTCCGGTCGGTTTCTTCACATATCCGATAAGCCAGGCTGCCGACATTACAGCCTTCAAGGCAACTACTGTGCCTGCCGGTGAAGACCAGGAGCCGATGCTTGAGCAGACTCGTGAGATTGTAAAACGCTTCAACAATATTTATGGCGAAGTGCTTGTAGAGCCGAAAATAATGTTGCCTACTAACTCTGTATGCTGCCGTCTGCCGGGAACTGACGGTAAGGCGAAGATGAGTAAGAGTCTTGGTAACTGTATTTATCTGTCTGACACACCGAAAGACATGCAGCAGAAGGTGAAGAGCATGTACACGGACCCTGGTCATCTGCGTGTTGAAGACCCAGGTAAGGTTGAGGGAAACACAGTCTTTACTTATCTTGACGCATTCAGTACAGATGACGACTTTGCCGAGTTCTGGCCTGAATACAAGAATCTTGAAGAACTTAAAGATCACTACCGCCGTGGCGGACTGGGTGATATGAAGTGCAAGAAGTTCCTCATCAAAGTGCTCGACCGCCAGCTGGAGCCTATCCGTCAGCGCCGTCATGAGTTTGAACAGGACATTCCTGAGGTTTACAATATATTAAAGAAAGGTTCTGAGTCAGCACGCGAAGTCGCAGCAAAGACGTTGCATGAGGTGCGTGATGCTATGAAGATTAACTATTTCGACGACCTTGATCTGATAAAGGAACAGGCTGAGAAGTATAAGAATAAGTAATTATTAGTATCGAATTTTATATAAATATGCGGCCATTCGTCAATCGAATGGCCGCATAACTTTTTGTAGGAAATGGTGAATGTAAGTTAAAAACAGTCTCTTCAGTTTATGTGCCGTTTGATGTTCATAGTTCTGAAGGCTGTCGTTGAAAGTTGTGTTTGATAGATAAAAGGTTAATAGAGTACTTCTGTCATTATGTTTTATGAATGTGCCAAGACTATCCTTGAAACCGGATACAGTCCGCAATAAGTCTTGGCACACGTTTATGATGACTAAAAAACACGTTTTAGTCGTTATCTTCAGTGGGCAATAACTTTCCTGCTTGTACCGTCACTCATTCTGATGATGTTGATGCCGGTAGTCTTGTGTTGCAGTCTTTGTCCGTCTATGCCGTAGCGTGCGGTAACTTTCGCGTTGTCAGCAGCAGCTCCGTTTATGCCTGTTGTGGTGGTTTCTTCTATTGTAAATTCTTTCCATACATCAGCCTGTGCGTAAGCATCCTTAGCTCCGTCCGGCACGTAGAGAACACAGCCTTCAGGTATGTTGCTCTCCCATGAGGCGAATGCTGTACCGTCGCATGCCGGCGGCGTTGTCGCATTAACGTTTATTTCAGTCAGCATGTTGTATGCGAATGCAGCGTAGCCGATAGATTCCAACGTTGACGGCAGGCTGAGTTTTGTAAGACTTTCGCAGTTGATGAAAGCCATTTCACCAATTTCTGTTGTGCCTTCGTTGATTGTCAGTTCTTCAAGATAGAGCATATAGCCGAATGCACTTGTTGGTATTGTCTTGATTGAGCCTGGTATCGTAATGCTTACGACGCCCTCACAGCCGTCAAAACAGCTTTCGCCGAGTGTTGTAACGGTTTCAGGCAGGGTGAGTTCTTCGAGCATATAGCATCCGTAGAATGCGTTTCCGCCTATTGACTCAAGTCCTTCGGGGAAGGTTACGCTTGTAAGCGACGTGCAGTTCTGGAATGCACATTCGCCAATACTCTTAACTCCGGCAGGCATGTTTACGCTCTCAAGATTCATGCACATGTTGAACATGTAGTCGCTGATGGCTGTAAGTCCTTCAGGAAGAACGGCCTCTTTCAGTTTTCCGCAGTTTGAGAAACAGCCTTCAAGAGTAGTTACAGAGTTAGGAATTTCTACTGACTCAAGGTTGTCGCAGTATGAGAAAGCTGAGCTTTTGATAGTCTCCAGCCCGTCGTTCAGCTTTATAGAAGTGAGGTTGCTACACATGAAGAATGCCGAACCGTCAATCTCTTTCAGGCTTGAAGGGCATACGAGTGATGTCAGTGACGAACTGCTGAAGGCGTCTTCGCCTATTCTTGTAAGTCCTTCGGGCAGTGTTATTTCCTTCAAGTCAGTACCTGTAAATATTCTGTCTGGAATAACCGTGCATCCTGCCGGCAGTGTTACAGATGTCAGATTGCCGCAACTCTTGAACATTCCTTCAGCCGGAAGTGTGCCTTCTGGGAATGTGAATGATGATATAGAAGTCTCAGCGAATGCGTAGCTGCCGAAACTTGTAACCTTTTCAGGCAGGCTTATGTCTGCTAAAGCCTGACAGTTCATGAATGCGCTGTCGCCGATTTCCGTAGCGGAAGCCGGCATCTTCACGCTTTCGAGCTTGTTGCAGTCGATGAAGAGGCAGTTTCCTACCTTATTGTCAGAGGTGTAATATTCTGTGTTTGTCGTGAAGTTGATGTAGTAAGCTTCGCCACCTGATACGATGTCTGCACCGCTCAGGTCAAGCGAAGTAAGCTTTCCGTCAGTAGGAACATTGTCCTGGTCTATGCCGGCCATGTCGCGCAGCAGAATGAAGTCAGTTCCGTTAAGTTTTCCTGTAACTTTAAGTGAAGTTATCTGGTATTTCATATCGTTGCCTATCTGTTCCGATAGGGTGCCTGCGGTTTCAACGTTTACCGTGGTCTGTGCCTGTGTCAAAGCTGCTGTCATCAGCATACAGGCTGCAAGAAGTAGATTTTTTTTCATGCTTTTACAGTTTTTTTGTTTAACATTTTGTTGGTTACTTAATTCATGACGACCTTCTTCGTTGTTATGCTTCCGTCGCTGTGTGTCGTCTTTATGATGTTAAGGCCTTTAACGGTCTTGCTTGTCTTTACGCCATCTGCTGTGAAAATTTCGCTCTTTACGGTTTCAGTTGAGGTGGTAGGAGCGGTTATTCCTGCGGCTTCTGGCAGTTCAACCTTCTGCATGAACAGTGAAGTCGTGGTGTAACGGTCTTCATCCCAGCTTGCGATGAAATATTTTCCGTCAATCATGGCAGACGATTTCAGGTTCTGTTTCATTGTGAGTGTCTCTGTGAATTTTGTCGTTTCACCTACCTGCGTGCCGTCCGCACCGTAAACGTTCATGTAAGAGTCGACAATCTGTGCTGGCTCATTGCATTTCTGGAAGAACAGGGCTGTGTTGCCGTTGCCTGCGTCCTGTACGCTGTAGAACGAGTACATATATTCAGTCTGCATGTCAGCCACGGTCGTTGCATTATCGTCCGACGTTCCGTCTGAGTTTACGCGGCGCATGTAAAGACCCTGATTGTCACTGTTGTTCGGGTCAAACTGCTGATAGGCGCAGACAAAGCAGCCGTTGCTCTTGCTGTAAACCACTGACGGTTGAGAACCTCCGAACCTTGTATCGTTGAGCACTACGCCTTCAGGTCTGTCTGCAAATGCAGATGTTCCGTCGCTGTTTACGTAAGTGAATACGCTGTTGTAGGCTGAACTCATAAGCGTAATGAGTGCTCCGCCGTCAGCGTCAGGCGTAACTTTAAGTACTTCCCATGGCTTTGATGATGCCAGTCCGCCTGTATATACGGTAGCGTCGTCGGCGTTGACAGCATTTCCGTCAGCATCGGTTACGTGCGTTTTAAGCATTGTTCCGTCAGCAATGTAGACCATAAGAATGTTTCCGTCTTTGCCTTTTGCAAGGAAAGGATAAGGATATGCACCCTGTACTACAGGATTTTTGATTACTGTCTTGTTCCATACAGACTTGCCGTCAGCGTCGAGACGTTCCATAGCTACACAGTCGTTTCCATCAGTTTCGTTACGGTAAACGTATGCGCAGACGCAGCCTCCGTCGTCAAGTCCGCAGATAGAAAGGCCAAGTTCCGTGGCGAATCCCTGTCCGCCGTTCAGCGTTGTGCCGTCCCAGAGCTGCTTGCCGTCAGCCGAATACTTGTATATTGTGTACGAACTGAGGTTTGCGTCTGGCGCTGTTCTGAAGTCCTGCACGCCTACAAACGCGTCGCCTTTGTTGTCGAGTGCAAGGTGCTGATTGTATGACGACCATACTTTGTTAGCCTCGCGTGATACGCTGTGGCCGCCACGCTCCATTAGTTTGTTGCCTTCCTTGTCCAGCACTTGCAGTCTCATGTCGAGAGTTCCGTTCGACGGAACTATGAAGAAGGCGTAGGTTACGCCGTCGCTGTTGGTTACTACCTCGTTCTCGTCATATCCAAGTCCGTTTGGCGTAACTTGTGTGTTCTTCCCATAGTCAGTCGTCCATTGTGCATGGGCAGCTGCCGGTATGAGCAGTAATGCCGCTAAAAACAGTCTGAACCAATCTTTCATCTTATATCTTTGATTTAAGTTAAACTTTCGTCTGATGTTTTGCTATACCTCGCAGATAATCGCTTCGGGAGGTAAAGCGTGCCGGATTCATGTTGCAGCAAAGTTGGTAATTATTTTCTTTATTTGCAACGTTATGCCCATTGAATATTTAATATTTTATGAAATAGCAAAAGTTTTGAACTAAAAACGGTCATAAATGTATTAAATTTGTTTCTATTGTATAAATTTGCAGTCAGAAACGTACAAGTCATGAAACATCTGTCATCGGGGGCTTTTGCCCTGTTTTTAGCCTTGCTTCTCGTTTACGGCTCTCCTGTATTTGGCGGCAGCCGTACCAAACCTGTTGTTGATGAGGCGAAAAAGGACTTCTACGCAGGGCGTTATCTGAACGCTCTGGAGGGCTTCATAACTGGTCTTGAACAGGCTGAAACATGCAAAGACAGTCTGTCGATGATGGTCTGCATGGGCTATATAGGGAATATTTATAATTGTTTCAACGACAATAACAGCAGCCTCTCTTATTTTTTAGACGGCTATAGTATCGCATGTAAATGCGGCAACCGCGACATGCAGGCGCGCTTCCTTTCCAACATTGTCGGCACTTACTGCCGGCTGGGCAACGTTACGAAGGCGGAGGAGTATTATGTCTTGGAGCGTAAGGCCAGCTCGGGCGATAATCTGAATCTTGCCTATTACCTATTATATAATCGCGCGCGTATATGGCAGGCACGCAACGAGCTTGATTCGGCCCTGTCGTGGCATTTCAAGACGCTGCGTTTTGTCGGAGACAATAACATGGGCGACTCTTACCGGCTTGTACAGCTGAGCGAGATCGGCAACGTGCTTGTCAAGCTCGACCGCTATGATGAGGCTTTGAAGTATGGCAAGATGTGCATGAGTCTGTCGGGAAAACTTGATGACGACGAGCTGATGATTAATGCCCTGCATATTATGTCAGACGCTTATGGCGGACTGGGACGTGCTGATGAGACGGCTGCCTATCGTGCAAGGGCTCTCGCATTGACTGATTCTGTGTTCAACGCCAAGCGTTTTTATATTGTGCGCAACCGTCTTGATGTATATAAGGACAGCCTTAACGGCGAGCGCATAACATGGCTAAGCGGAGTGATAACAAAGCAGTCTGATGCCCTTGTGGTTCTTGCGCTGCTGCTGTTTCTGGCTGTCGTGGCGTCGGTTACGGCCTGGTATGCCTATCATAGACTGCGGCGTGCGCAGCGGATACTGGTACAGCGTGATAAGGAGAACGACATGTGCGGAGTTGTATCAACACCGCGTCCGCTCATGCAGCCCGTCGCGGCTGACGCTGACGACGATGATATAAGCGGCGACGGAGACGACAACGCCGGACAGCCTGTTATGCTCGACAGTGAGCAGACGGCACTGCTGCTTGAGAAGATTGGCAAGATTTTCAGCGACATTGACGTGATAACCGACCCGGATTTCAGTCTGACTGTGCTGGCGCGCAGCGTCGGGTCAAACACAAGATACGTTTCGTGGGTTATCAACAGCAGCTACGGCAAGAACTTCAAAACCCTTCTTAATGAGTTCCGTGTGCGTGAGGCGTGCCGCCGTCTGCGTGATACCGAGCATTACGGCAACATTACCATACAGGGCATTTACGAGAGTCTTGGCTACCGCAACGCGTCAAGTTTCAACCGTGCTTTCCGTCAGGTTATGGGTATGCCGCCGTCGGTATATCAGAAACTGGCTGCCGACTGACATATTTCTTTTAATGTTTTTCAGTACGGTTAAGTCTGATTATTCGTTTTGAGTCAGTCTTGTTTTGAGTCAGGTCTTAGTATAAGATATTTTGTTTTATGCTGAATAGCCTTTAATTTAAGCCGTTCGGATAAACCTTTGACAGCCAGAATGTTATGGCTTTGTGTCCTGCTCGTATGCTGAAATATTGTTTATTGTTTCCTGATATGTGCTCTTTTATGCTTTAAAAGAGCATCTTTCGCAGCGTAAAATGCCCTCTATTGCTTTGTAAAAGATGCCCTTTTGAATGGTCAGGTTTATCATAACAGTTGCAAACGGGGCAGAAACGTCACTGTTTGGCAACATTCTTTTTCTATTTCACAAAAATCCTTTGTCAAAAGTTTTTACTTTGCCGTGGGCGGGAAATGTCCTTTTTGTAAGGATGTTATTTATTTACGTATTTTTAATATTAAAAAATTTTATTATTTTGTTAAATATCCTTACTTTTGTCAATGACGAGGAAAAGAGGCCAATAGCTTTGGTTGCGTAATGCGCCATGCCATTGAGTATACTGCGACAGATTGAAAAGTATATAAAAAATGATAACTCTTTATGAAAGGTTTTTTACTAATTTTATTGTTTTTTGCTTTTGCCTGCGGTGTCGTTGCACAACGCAAGGTGAGCTTTGGTTATGACGCATCCGGCAATCGTATATCACGTACGTTATTGTTGACGCGCTGTGCGGAAGAAGTATGTGATACAGAGGCTTATCATGAAGAAATTGCAGATGCCTACGACGTGAGGATTTTTCCCAATTCTGATGGTAAACGTGTACGTGTAATAGTAAGCGCAATCACCAGCGGGAAAGTACGGGGCACAATCAGTGTCTATACGAATGGCGGCGTATTGGTTGCCATGCAAGAAGTCAGCAACTCGGGTAATGACATAGATCTTGGTAATTGTTCGGATGGTGTTTACTTACTGAATATTACCGTCGGGAAACAATCCACTACATGGAAAATCGTAAAAGGATAGCGAATCATGAATAAATTATATGGAAGAATGCTCTGGCGTGTGCAGGCATTTGTTTTTTTTATATTTTGTGCCGTTGTTTGCAGTGGTGCATTACCCGACGATTTTAATTATACGCTTAAGCCTATAATAAGTAGTACTGATACGCACCCAGTAATAGGTACGACCGTAAAAACGGACGTAAGCACGATGGGGGCTGCAACATTGAATATTCCGATAGTTTCGGCTTCTGGACATGGCACTGTTAGCCCCCAAGTGGCTGTGTCTTACAGCAGTCAGGCCGGCAATGGTGTTGTCGGTTATGGATTTAATATTTCAGGGTTGTCGGTCATAAACCGTGTGCCGGGTGACATTTATCATGATGGCTTGGCTACGCGTATAGTACACGGTGCGGCCGATAAATTCAGCATTGACGGTCAACGCCTGATATTGACGTCTGGGAGCCAGGGTACGGTAGGGGCGATGTATAAGATGGAGTCCGACCCCGTATCAACTGTGTCGGTGAAGTCAGGCGGTTATGGGTTGTATTTTATGGTGACCACCGCCGATGGACGTACAATGACATACGGCAATACGACTTCGTCGCGTCAGGATTACCGAAGCAAGAGTGGTGAGACTGTTTGCAATGCATGGTATCTTAGCCGTGTGGAAGATGTTTTAGGCAATTACGCCGATTATACATATACGAAGAACAACAACTTTGTTTATATATCAAAGATTTCATACGGGCTCAACAAGAATGTGTCTTCAGCGCAAACCCCGAATGAAATCACTTTCGCATACGAAAGCCGCAGTGATATTCGTGAATTCCGTATAGAGAATGTTGCTTGTAAAGTAGCCATGCGCCTTAAGACCGTGACAACAACCGTGCATGGCACAGTCCTGAGAAAATACACGTTTAATTATAATACGACGAGCGACCAGAGTCATACTAAGTTTTCACGTTTGGTGTCGGTGGTTGAGTCTAACGGTTCGGGGGAACAGCTAAAGCCTGTGAAAATAGTCCCGACCTTACTTTAAACAGTTCAATATTTGTACGCAAAAAGACCCAGATGTTCATGTCTGCAGACATGAACGGCGATGGAATTTCAGACTTGATTGAAATGTGCCCCGTGGAAGTCGGCCTTAGCTCAAATGATGTTGAACTTAACAATTATTGTTATATTTATCCGTCAAAACTAAACGTTGATGGAAGTGTCAGCTTCTCGAAAAAGACAGAATTGAAATTTGGGGCAAGCTTTGAATGGGATGACTGGCGTGAAAAACAGGGTAGTCCCATCGCTGCTGACATTACGGGTGACGGCATTGTTGATTTAATACTGCCAAATTTGTCTACGGTGGCTGATAGGGACAGGATGCTTGCTACATTCTTTTTTGTTTGCGGTGATAAAAACGGCGGTAATCGCAGTATGAACAACTTCAACTGTGTTCTGAAAAAATCAGACGATTTTCCATTATACACGGCTGTTGATTTTGACAACGATGGTAAAAGTGAACTCCTCGTTGTAGGGCGTGAGCCTGTGAGTGGAACTTCATATACACTTATGAGAATATACAATACCGGCGGTTATACGTTGGATTTCTCGGAAGTTTCCGTGTCTTTGGGTAGTAAGCCGTCAGAATTGTTTTCGGCTGACTTCAACAACGACGGCCTTAACGACATCATATTCTTTTACGGTAGCGGCTACAAGATATTTTTCAACCGTGGGGATGCTAACAAATTCAGCAATTCTGATGCAGTGACAGGCACTTCCGTTAAGAGTTGCGCCAGGATGTCTCAAGGCGATTTCAACGGTGACGGCCTTACTGATTTCCTTACTTTTGACGGGGGGGCGTTCAAATTGGCTCTTAGCCAAGGCGACGGAACTTTCAACGTTGTCAACATCGGTAAGATATCAAACATAACAAGCCATAAGAAAGATGATGAATATTTCAGTATAAACGTTTATGACATAGATCACGACGGTAAGAGCGACGTCGTTATAAACGCTTATCAGGACAATAAGGCTACGGTTTATTGGTTGCGCTCAACGGGTGCGGGGCTGACACTGATGAAAACATCAACGTCGACACGCAAGGACGACGCCCTTGCGTGTCGTTACGCCGTAGGTGACTTCAACGGCGACGGCATGCCCGAATTGTTTAATTACGGATATGACTGTTACAGCTCGTCAAACGCCTATACTGAGCCGTTCTTGCGCGTTTATGGTAACGCCGCCACGGCCGCAAGCGGTAAAGTTGTCTCCTTTACAGACTGTTTTGACAATAGTACGGCTTTTACTTACAGTACTTTGTCGGGCGACGCTGCCGTGTATTCGAAAGGGAGCGGTGCGGTATATCCCATGGTAGACGTTAACTTGCCGTTGCCTGTCGTCAAAAAAACAGTGAGCACTAACGGAGCCGTCGGCAGCGAGACAGTTTTTTACAAATATTCCGGTCTTAAGGGGCACATGCAGGGCAAGGGCCTGCTGGGCATGACCGGGCTTACGGTTAACAACCAGACGCAGGGCACAACCGTATCGACGAATGTAAATACTTGGAATAATACGTTTTACATTCCCTCGAAAACTACTACTACGCAGACCGTCGGAGGTGCAACGGCCACTGCCGTAACTTCGATGTCTGTTACGGACAAAGGTAAGAAAGTTTACGCCGCTTATCCGTCGTCGGTGGTTGAGACCGATTTCGACGGTAACACGGCGACGACGACTTACAATTATGATACGGACAAGGGACAACTGACTAACGAGCGCACGGAACATGACGACGGTTATGTATATAAGGATGTAAGTTACGGCAGCTTTGTGAAGAAAGGAGGCGTATGGCTTCCGCAGATCGTGGACGAATTTATTGAATATGATGCCGACGCTGAAGAGCACGAAGCAAGAACAACCATTGTGTACGATGACAAGGGGCGCAAGACGGCTGTGACTGAAAACTCCGAGTCGTCAATGCCCGTAACTACCCGTTACGCTTACGATGCATGGGGCAACATACTTTCGTCTTATGTTGAAGGTAAGGGTGTAGACAAGCTTGTTTCTTATAATGTTTACGATGTTTACGGCGACAACATAGTCAAGAAATATACGTCGCCGGCATCGGCCGTGAACACGTTTGAATATGACGCTTTGGGCAATCTTACGGCTGAGAATGACGAGACTGACGCCTCGGCCGTGCTCACAACGAAATATACGTATGACGGTTGGGGACGGCTCGTTAGAACAGAGTCGCCTACCGGCAAGGTCTCTTCAACGACTATGGGGTGGGGTTCGTCCGCAACTAAAAAATATTATGTGTTAGGGCAAGCCGCCGGAGAGCCGTGGGTGAAGACCTGGTATGATTCGCGTGGGCGGGAAGTGCTTGTTGAGTCGGTAGGGGCAAAGGACGTACAAACCTCAATACAAACAACTTACGATGCTAAAGGCCGCCAACATAGAATCGTCACGAAAGAGGGCGATCTTTCGTTTACGGAGAACTTTACTTACGATCAGCGCGGGCGCGTAAGCCGTGACGAGAACGTGGGGAGGAACACCACTACGTATTCTTACGGCAACAGGAGCGTCACGACGACGCTCGGCACAGGGCGGTCTTACACCAAGGCTTATAACGCGTGGGGCGACGTCGTGTCGGCTTCAGACCCTGTAAACACAGTTACTTGGCAATATGGGAAGAACGGCAAGCCAACAGGCGTGAGTACTTGCGGTAACACGGTGGGCTTCGGTTACGACGACGTAGGCAACCGCACGTCACTGTCAGACCCCGACGCGGGTACGACAACTTACACATACGACGCCGCAGGGCGCGAGACTCTCCGTAAGGATGCGCGCGGAAAGACCGTGGCTACAGGATACGACGTATATGGGCATGTCGTTTCTACTGAGTATGACGGCGTAAAGACTTCTTATGTTTACGGAACTTCGGGTTCGTCGGCCATGCGTCTGACTGGTATGGTGCGCGACAGGAGAATTGTAAGTTATAGGTACGACAATTTTGGGCGCGTTTCGCAGACTATTGTTTCCGGTATGGGCAATAACATGAGTCCAATGCTAATATTGTATGAGTATAATGCCAATGGTGATGTTACCAAAATCGTTTATCCCGGGACAACCATAAATTATGATTACGACTGCTATGGCAATATGTCATCCATGCGCATTGGCGGCAAGACCGTATGGCAGTTGAATGCGTACACAGGCAGTACGACGCAATACATGTTCGCCGGTGGAATAGTGTCCGGCGAGACACGTAGTAAGACTACCGGCCTGCCGTCCACTTTGTCGGTGACGAAAGGTGGCGATAACATATTCAAAATGTCTTTCGGGTATGAAGCGTCTACGGGTAACTTGCTTTCGCGTGAAGGCATGTTTTCTGGAGTAAGGGAAACGTTCGGTTACGACAATCTCGACCGCCTTGTTTCCATAGAATCCTCTTCTGTGTCATCGTTGGCTTTCGTAATGGGCGACAGCATAATCAGCGCGCCTAACTACAACTTGCTTACGTCTTTCTGCGCCGACAGCCTTCATGCGCAAGACGGAGTGTCGGCCTACGCCGTATTGCCGAGAAACCAGGTTTGTACGTATTCGGACGATGGCAACATCCTTTCAATTAACACCGTAGGGCAGTACGCTTACGAATCGTCACGTCCGCATGCCGTAACAGGTCTAAGCAACATCATGAAAAATGATTTACGTATAGACCAAACGGCCGAATATGACGGCAACGGCAACATAACCTTGCTGACCGATGGCAGAGGTAACAAGATGGAGTTTGTTTACGGTCCTGACGGCGAACGCTGGATGAGCAGGCTGTATAAGGATAACTCCTTGGTGCGCACCATAGTCTACGCCGACGGCTTCGACGTGGTGACCGAGGGCAATGTTTCACGTGAGTTCTATTATCCGGGCAACGGCGTTCTCCACATAGTGAACCGTAAGGGAGGCACGGCCACTTATTTCATGATAACCGACAATCTCGGCAGCATAGTCAGGATAGTGGACGAGAACGGCAACTCTGTGTTTGAGGCGTCGTATGACGCTTGGGGAAAGCAGACGGTCACAAAAAACGACATCGGCTTTTACCTCGGTTACACGGGGCACGAAATGCTGACGGAGTTCAACCTCGTGAACATGAACGGGCGCGTTTACGACCCGTTGCTCGGTCGTTTCCTCAGTCCCGACAACTTCGTGCAGGCTCCTGACAACAGCCAAAGTTTCAACAGATACTCGTATTGCCTTAACAACCCGTTGAAATATACAGACCCGAGTGGGGAATATGCTATTTTGGATGATGTCTTTTCCATTTTGTTGGGAGGTGTCGTGAATTTAGGGGTGAACCTTATAGATGGGAATATTAAAGGTGATGTTTGGTCTGTTTTAGGTAAAAGTTTTGCTGCGTTCGGTGCAGGTGCCATAAACGGTTGGGGAATGTTGTATCCGCAGTTTGGAGGTTGTGTATGGGGTGGAGCCGTAACAGGCGCCACAAATTCATGGTTGGCCGGCCAGACAGGTTGGAATATCGTAAATAGTGCGGCAATAGGCGGTGTCACGTCGTTTATTGGAGGAAAAATAGGCGAGTTGGCTACTTCAAAAATAAGGAGTTTAATTATAGAAAATGTAAATGTAAGTATAAATATAAATAGTCCTTTGCTTAAGGGTATGATTTTAGGCTCCGCAGCAGGCGGCGTGTCAAATGGGGTTGGCTGTTTTGTTGTAGGCTTTATGACGACCGGAAACCTGTGGAAAGCGTTAGATGCAGCGAGTCATGGCCTTTTGAATGGTGTTGCCGTTGGCGCAATTTCTGGAGGCGTTTCGGCGTTAAAGACCGCAAGGCAAGAGCGTGTAAGCCCATGGACGGGTGAAGACATACAACGCCATCATTCTTATCAGAAAGCTTTGGGTGGCCCT
This sequence comes from uncultured Prevotella sp., assembly GCA_902491375.1. Taxonomy (GTDB): domain Bacteria; phylum Bacteroidota; class Bacteroidia; order Bacteroidales; family Bacteroidaceae; genus Prevotella. Next base: position 322 of record CABUHE010000031.1, on the reverse strand, counting down.
GAAAAACAACCGTTGACGGATATGTCAAAGTCTCGGCATAAAATGTTGCATAAAGAGCTTAATGAATATCTGAGAAACCAGACTGATGGGGAAGGTCATCACATGAGGCCGCAGAAAGGGAATCCGGGAGCGCGTATTAGGAATTATTTTGATGAAAGTTCAAGGATAAATGCTTTGAAAAATTTTTATGACAGCCATCCTTTGCGTTATTGGGACGCGAGATACGATTTTTATAGAAATACGAATATGTTGAACCAATGGCAACCACATTACTGTCCCGTAAAAGTGGATAAATAGTTCTTTGAAATTATTGAAATATAGT
>CABUHE010000030.1 GCA_902491375.1 uncultured Prevotella sp. | reverse complement strand
CGAACTATTCGTTAAACCAAAACGTCCGATGAAAAACTCCGATGATGGTCAGTTGACTCTATGGGAAAATTTCTTTGGACAGTAGTGGTCTCATTTATTTTGTCTTTGCCGTAACCTGATTTTTGACTCCTCTCATGTTGGTGAGGAATGCCTTTGCCGAGCCGAATTTAAGGAACATGTCGAGCCTTACGGGCACGTGGTTGGCGTCGTCGGTTACGAAGAAGCGTGCTATCTCACGCCATCCGCTCTTCTCTTTTTCCGTATACGACAGTTCAAGACAGCGGTATTTCACGCCGTTGTCGGCCTTGACTGTTGTGCGTCCGAGGAACTTTATCTTTGCAGGGTTGAGGCTGTTGCCGTCAGCAATGCGGAAGTTTACAACGTAACCTTTCTGCCAGTTGTCGGGATTAAAGCTGCGTGCGCGCAGAAACATGTTCATCATGTCGTACACACACTCGCCCGGACTGACCGTGCGTTTCTTCGTCTTGCCGTTCTTGAAGCGGCTTTGGGTTACGCTACAGTTTCCTCCCGGATACTTGTACCATACCTCGTCGACAGTGTACCGTTTGCCTTCGAGCGCTCCCTTGCGGTAGTATAGCGGTGCGAGGTCGAGCGTAGAGTAGCACAGCAGCGTGTCACGCATCACGAAAATCTTGTCCATCTTCTTGTTGCCTTTTGTTGTAAGGCTTGCACGGTAGGCGTTCTGGCCTCCGTATTTGCTCTGTACGACGTACATTGAAGCCGTGCCTACTTTTACCCATACGAACTTCCAGTTGAAGTACAGGTTGTATGATAAGAACTCACCCGACTTGAACGCCGTGTTCTTATAGCTGCATTGAGCCGACGCCGTACCTGCCATGCCGAGCAATACGGCCATGAGCAGTAAGATTCTAAGATGTTTCATAATAGTAAGGTTTTTAGTTTCCGGTGCGTATCACAGTCCTGGATAGGGAATGCCGAGCTTCCGTGCGCGCTCAAAGTTGCGTCGTCTTATCGTCTTTTCCTTCTCCGGTTTCTGCTTGGTTATCTCCATAGGCTTCTGCTTGAAGAGGATGCGCGATGTGGGGTTCCACGTCAGCGTCATGTCCCATTTCTCCTTACATTCCAGCTTTTCCGGATAATAATATGTCGTTTCAGCCTGCCGGTCGGCGGTATAGTCGCCAGTGTCCCATACGCCGTTTTTGTTTGAGTCGATGAACATACGTGCGTAGTATGTGCCCGGCTTGACGTAGAAGAACTCGACGCGGCCGTTATTTGTCGACGTTTCTTTCACCATTTCGTCCGACGTGTTGAGCAGCTGCACAACCACGGTGGTGTCTGCCATGCCCGTGATGTCGAACATTACGGTGGCATACTGGTCGTCAGTCTTGACCTTGAAGCCTTGTTTGAATGCTGCCGAAGTCTTGCCGTAGATGTCTGTGAAGGCCATTGAGTCAATCTCAAGACTGTACTCTATGCCCGGCCTCCATTCTCCCAGGAGTTCGTAGACACGGTTCTGTCCTTTCTTGGGGCGGAACACATAAGGCGCGCGATACCACAGAGTGTCGTGTTTCGAGTACAGATGTATGCGCGAAGTGTCGGCCTTTTGCAGCGGCGTCGGCATTGTTATTGTGATGTTCTGGTCAGGGTCAGGCTCTGAGTTTACCATGTATTGCGGTTCGAGCATAGGCGGAGCCATAATCGAGTCATACGGTTTGCCTCGCTTCTTGGCCTTCTCCTGTTTCTTTTTCCACTCCTCGTAGGCGTCTGCCTGTAACTTCAGGCGGCGCTCATAGGGCACCTTCGCCAGCATGTCGAGCGTGTCGGTCTGCATCCGAAGCACGCCGAGCGTGTCGGTAGCCATGTATTTCAGTTCCATGCGCAGCGTGTCCTGATTGACGAGCATGGTGTCGCGCAGCCAGTAGGTTATGGTGTCGCGCTTCTCCGAAAGCTCTGTTACGAAGGCTCCGTCGCTGTTGAAGTTGAGTCCGCGGATGGCCGGCAGCAGGCTGTCGCCATAGCTGAAGAACAGCGTGAAGCGGTCAGGCTCTGTTCGTTCCGACTTCACCAGATAGCGGTCGGTCTGCGTTTCGGTGAACGCCCGCAGCGTTATGTCGTCCGGCAGGAAGTGAGTGTAGGGCACACGCCTTATCGTATCGATGTGGAGCGAGTCGAGCCAGGTAGTGTCCTGGCGTATGTCGGGCTTGAATGTCGGCACTATTATGTCGTGCGAGAATGCTATCTGCTCGCTCTTTTGGCTGAATGTGTAGTTGTTGTCGGCGTCCTGCAAGGCGTAGATGCGGTAGCTGCCGGGGGCAATTCCTTTGATTACGAACCTGCCGCGGCTGTCGGTGCGCGATACGCGGAGCATCGGCTTTGTGGTGAAGGCGGTGTCGCTGAGGTCTGAATAAAGTCCTACGAGTATGCCTTTTATCGGCTCAAGGTCTTTGGCGTTGAGCACATAGCCTGCCACTTCGAGCGTGTCGATGTGGTCGCCGGTTGAGAATGTGTAGGTGTAGTTGCCCAGAGGATTGTTCTCGTTGTTGTCGGTTATCGCGTCAGAGAAGTCCACGGTGTAGGTCGTATTCTTCATCAGCGAGTCTTTCAGCTCCACTTCTATCTTCTTGCCTGATGACTTTATCTCCGGCTGTTCTATCTGCGGAGGCGATATTACCACCTTTTCGGTAGGATTGTCCACCTGTATGTATTCGTCGAAATATATCACCAGTTTCTTCTGTCTGACGTTTACGCCCTGGTCCTGCGGTGTCGTGCGGGTTATCACAGGCGGCGTCTCGTCATACCATCCGCCGTCAGGCTGTCCCATTCTGGCACACGACACGATGGCTATGCACGCCACGGCGAGCAGCCACAGCATGCCTCTGTCCGGTCTGCCGGGCTTCCGCCTGATGCCGGCTTTATCCGCCAGTCGGGCTATTAGTTGGATATATGATGTTATGAATCTGTCGGTCGGCATTTCGGTATTGGCGCTTATGGCCGTTAAAGGATGAAACAATATACGGTCTTGGCCGTAGGTTGACTTTTATGTTATATGTCTGTCTGCCGCCTGCGCCCGGCGTTTCAGTCCGGGTGAGCCGGCAGATGGTTTACTCTACTTTATTGAGCCGGAGCATCTGTTCCATAATATCGCGGTTGTTGCTCAGGCGCGGTATCTTGTGCTGTCCGCCCAGTTTGCCTTTCGACTTCAGCCAGTCGTTGAACAGTCCGCGGCGTGCCTTGACTATGTCGAGGTGTTGCAGGGTGATGTCCTTGTAGCGTTTTGCCTCATAGTCGCTGTTCACTTCTTGCAGCTTCTTGTCGAGTATCTGTGCGAACTCGTCCAGATTCTCAGGCTCTTTGGCAAATTCTATGAGCCACTGGTGGCGGCATTTCGCGTTGTCGTCCATGAATACGGGCGCTGCCGTGTATTCGCTTACCTCTGCGCCGGTTCTGCGGCAGGCCTCGGCAAGTCCCTGTTCGGCATTGTCTACTATGAGTTCCTCGCCGAAGGCGTTGATAAAGCTCTTCGTGCGCCCGGTTATCACGAACTTGTATGGATTTGTCTGTGTAAACTTAACCGTGTCGCCGATAATGTAACGCCACAGTCCGCAGGCGGTCGATATTACCATTGCGTAGTTTACTCCGGTTCTTACGCCTTCGAGCGGAACGGTGGTCGGGTTCTCCTTTCCGAACTCGTCCATCGGTATGAATTCGTAGAACACTCCGTAGTCGAGCATCAGCAGCAAGGCAGGGTCGACCGGATTGTTCTGTAATCCGAAGAAGCCTTCGCTGGCGTTGTAAGTCTCCATATAGTGCATACGCGGCGACGTTATCAGCTGCTTGTACTGCTTGCGGTAGGGCGTGAATGCCACTCCGCCGTGGAAGAACACCTCTATGTTAGGCCACACCTCCTCAAGATGCTCCTTGCCCGACAGTTCCATTACTCTTGTCAGCACCGACAGCATCCACGAAGGCACTCCGCTCAGGTTGGTTACGTTCTTGTGCAGAGTCTCATGTGCTATGCGGTCACGCTTCAGCTCGAAGTCAGAGAGCAGAGCGGTCTCCTTCTTCGGCACACGTGCCAGATTAACCATCGGGTTGATGTTCTCAATCAGTATCGCACTGAGGTCGCCTACCAGGCTGCCTGCCACGTCGTAGTTGGGCGAGTGGCTGCCGCCGAGTATCAGGCCCTTTCCGTCAAACATGCGGCTCTCCGGGTTGTTGCCCAGATAGATGGCCACGGCGTCGTGGCCTCCCTGATAGTGCATGTTGTGCAGGCCTTCGCGGCTTACGGGTATAAACTTACTCTTGTCGTTGGTTGTTCCCGACGACTTTGCGTACCATTTCACGACTCCCGGCCACAGTACTGACGGTTCCCCGTGGCGCATGCGGTCAATGCAGTCTTTAAGGTCGTCGTATGTGTTGAGCGGCACATTTGCCGCGAAATTCTCGTACGATGTTATGCTGCCGAAAATGTGTCGGCGGCCATATTCTGTATCTTTCGCCCTCTGAGTGAGATATTTCAGCATCTCGGCTTGTATCTCCACGCCTTTCGTAGCGTATCTCTCAAGCTCTTTCAGCCTTGGCGTAAGGAATTTCCTTGCTATGCTTGTTATGCTCATCTTCTGTCAAATAACACGTTGACTGTGCAAATTTAAGCTAAACTTTTCTAATTCGGTAATATTTTTCGATTTTTTATTAGTTGTGTCATACCCTTACACTAAGGTGCCGGCAAATGAGTATAAAAAACTGTTTAGGCCGTTTTTGTTTGGCGTTTTGTGCGATTATTGTTATATTTGCTACCCTCAAAAAAGCAAAGACCACAGTTATGACAACACATCCTTTGTGGACAGATGAGTATTGGCTGCCCTTGTTGAAGATATATATGGCACGGCCCGAAGGCGTTAAACCGATGTATTCGCGCGCCGTGGTAGACCTGGCTTTGGAGCTGCACATACCGCCGCAGTTCATTTACAAGCAGATGTTCCGTCTGCGCCGTCCCGACAGCCTGTGGTTGACGCGGCTGCGCGACAAATACGCCGTCAACCCAAAACGCCTTTCGCGCGACGTTAAGAAGCTGCACCGCATGAGCGGATTCAGCAGCGACGGCGGATTTTATGACGGCGTGGAGGTCAGCGAGACGTTCGAGAAAGACTTCCGGACGATAAGCGGCTGCGGCGACCTGAAGCCCGTCATGCTTGTAATGGCGCTCGACCTTTACTTCCGGCTTACGCCCATAACGATGGTGGCCGACACGCCTGAAGTAATACAGCTGGCGCGCCTGATGCGCATAAAACCGCAGCAGGTAGTCGATGTGCTGACCATGTTTCAGACGCTCGACCCGTATCTGCACCGTCCTCATCCCGAAAGCTCACCGCTCCTTGACGCCTGCCGCGACGTATGGCATCGCTACGGCAACGACGATCCGGAAACACTCTCGTCGCTCGCTGCCCAGCTCCGCGAGTATTTCAGCTGACAACTCTTAACCCGTTGATTTACAGTTATATAGATATATGCCACCTTTTACCGTTTAAAAGGTGGCTTTTTGCTGCCTGAATGATGGCATTTTGCAGCGCGGAATGGCATAGTTTGCACGGTGTGTTATCAAAGGATAAATTTCTGTATTTTGCGACACGTTGTTTCTGTGTTTCCCCTTTTTTAGCTAATTTTGCGCGCATGAAAACATTCATAAAGCTGTTGGCCGTCGTAGTGCTTGTATGCTCATGCGGCAAGCCGAAGGCCACAGGAGAGAGGTTTACCATACTGACGGTCAATAAGATTACGCCGGTGAAAGACCAGGGGAACAGTCCGCTGTGCTGGCTCTACGCCATGCTCGCTACGATTGAGAGCGACCGACTGATGCTGGGCGACTCTGTGAACATATCGCCGCACTTCGTGGCGCGACAGATGCTGGCCGACATGGCCGAACGGCGGTATCTTACGCAAGGACAGGTGGCGATAACCGCTGACGGCACTGCTGCCGACGCGCTTGCCTGCATAGCCGACTACGGGCTGATGCCGTTTGACTCTTACCGCTCTGAATGTAACTATTCCACGCTCTGCCGGAAGCTGACGGCTGTTGTCGACGGCGCCGTGGCGCGCAAGGCCGGCATTGAGCAGATTGACGGACTGGCTGAATATACTCTCGACACCGCCATAAATCCGCTGCCGCAACACATCTGGATGTACGGCATGGAATACACTCCGGCACAGTTTGCAGAGAGCGTATGCGAGACTGACGACTACGTTCCGATGACAAGCTATACGCACAGGCCGTTCTGGCAGAACGTTGTGCTCGACGTGCCTGCAAACCGCCGAGGCCTGCGTTTCCTAAATGTGCCGGTCGATACGCTGGTTTCACGTGTGTTGACAGCTCTGCGCTCAGGGCGCAGCGTGTGCTGGGAAGGCGATATAAGCAACGCCGGATTCTCGTTCAGACATGGTACTGCACGGCTCACCGGGCATCCGGTCAAGGTTACGCAGGAGATGCGACAGCGCGCGTTCGAGCGTTATGACGTAACCGACGACCACTGTATGGAACTGATAGGCACGGCGCGCGACAGCCACGGAGAGCTGTATCTGGTGTGCAAAAACTCATGGGGCACGGACAATCCTTACGGCGGACTGATGTTCATGTCGCTGCCTTATTTCAGGCTGAACACCGTGGCCGTGGTGATGAAACGTAATGACTGAATAAACACTTGGCGGCCCGGCGGTGAGCGGAACGACGCGCATCGGCCGGCTGCTGATAAAACATAATGACGTAATGGAAAACAAGCTGAAAGCCGTCATACTCGACTTCGACGGCACGATAGGCGACACGCGCGGCCTTATAGTGCGTACAATGCAGCAGACAATAGCCGAACTCGGACTGCCGGCACGCACTGACGACGAGTGTGCCGCTATGATTGGACTGCCGCTGAAGCAGACTTTCACTGACCTGATACCTATGGACGACGCTACGGGCGACCTCTGCGCTGAGACTTACGGGCGCATTTTCATGGTGAACAACAAGCCCGGAGCGGTGCCCATGTTCCCTCATGTGGCTGAGACAATACGCCGGATGCACGACGCCGGACTGCTCGTTACAATAGCAAGCAGCCGCCTGCGCCCGTCGCTTACGGCCTTTGTCGACGAGATGAAGCTGAACGGATACATTACCTACATTCTCAGTGTGGGCGACGTAGAGCACGCTAAGCCTGCGCCGGATATGGTGCTTAAAACGCTGGCCGACAACAACCTGCGCCCTGAGGAGGCCATAGTCGTAGGCGACACGGTGTTCGACATACGCATGGCTCACTCTGCCGGAGTGAGAGCCGTAGGCGTTACTTACGGCAACGGAAAACGCTCTGACTTCGAGGCGGAGCGTACTGAGTACATAATTGACGACTTCGGCGACCTTGCCGGAATTGTGATAAAAGGCTGATTTGCGCCTTATGGCGCTGATATAAGAAAAAGCCGTTACAACAGGACCGTATATTTTTTGAGCTAAAAAGCAGAAAACAGGCCTGTTGTAACGGCTTCTTTGATATGCGTTCTCCCTGTTTCGGGAGTGGTTATTTCTCGTTGAAGGCGGCAGCCTCGGCGGCTGCTATTATGTCTTCTTTCGACATATTGCCCGATATTGTCTTGATGTCAGACAGGTCAAACTCGTCTTTTTCTTCGCCGTTCTGCTCCGTTGCGACCTCCGTCAGTCTGATTTCCGTTGTGTCGTTAGCAACCTTCTGGTTGTCGTCAGAGCTTTTACTGTCGGTTTGAGCAATGATGAAGTCCTCTTTTGCGTCAACGTCGGGCACGGTCTCTACTGGTTCTTCTTCCATCTTGGTGCGCTCGGTCTTGGCTGCAAATACGGCATCGATAAACTGCGGTTTGCGTCTTAGGCTCTGCAATGCAGCCTTGCTGGCAGCCTGCTGGCTCTCTTTCTTCGAGTAGCCTTCGCCCTGTCCGCCCTCAAGTCCTTCAATCATAGCCTTGTAGATGAATATCGGGCTGTTGCCGTCGTCGCGTTTCTGTTCCACCAGTTTGAAGTCGAGCTTCACCTTGTTCTTCTGGCACCACTCAATGAGTTTGCTCTTGAAGTTCATCTCCTTGTAAGCCACCTTGTCGATGTTGATAAGCTGCGACAGTATGCGTTTCTGCATGAAGTTCATGCAAGCCATGTAACCTCTGTCAAGGTAGATAGCCCCTACAAGGGCCTCGAACGCATTTCCTTCCATGTAGCTGTTATGAGAGGACATGTGTCCGCTTGACACTATGAGTTTGCCTACTCCTATTTCGTGAGCCAGGCGGTTAAGGGTTTCACGCTGCACAATCTTACTTCTGGTGCTCGTCAGGAAGCCTTCGCGCTTGCCTTCAAAGTGACGGAACACTATGTCGCCGACTATCGCGTCGAGAATGGCATCGCCCAGGAATTCAAGACGCTCGTTGTTGACGGGTCTGCCTTTTGCGTTGCGCTTGGTGACGCTGCGGTGCATGAGCGCCTGCTTGTACAAGTTGATGTTGTGTGGATAGAATCCGAGTATTGCGTATAGAGAATAATAAAGCTCCTTTTCCTTGCGGAAAGGGAGCTTTATGCGGTCAATAAAGTTGTTAATCATCATATTTCTTGAAGATGACGCACGCGTTGTGTCCGCCGAAGCCGAATGTGTTGCTCATTGCGGCGCGCACGGTGCGCTTTTGTGCCTTATTGAAAGTGAAGTTCAGATTATAGTCTATCTCTTCGTCCTTGTCGTCTTCCTCGTGGTTGATTGTCGGAGGAACGATGTCGTTCTTAACTGAGAGAACGCTTACCATAGCCTCTACTGCGCCGGCTGCGCCGAGCAGGTGGCCGGTCATTGACTTCGTAGAGCTGATGTTCAGCTTGTAAGCTGCGTCTCCGAACACTTCCTTTATAGCCTTGGCTTCAGAAATGTCGCCTACGTGTGTCGATGTTCCGTGAACGTTGATATAGTCTATGTCTTCAGGTTTCATGCCTGCGTCTTCAAGCGCTGACTCCATAACGAGTTTTGCTCCGAGGCCTTCGGGGTGAGAAGCCGTAATGTGGTATGCGTCAGCACTTTCGCCTTCGCCGACCATCTCGGCATAAATCTTAGCACCACGTGCCTTTGCGTGCTCAAGCTCTTCGAGTATCAGACATCCTGCTCCCTCTGCCATAACGAAGCCGTCGCGGCTTGCGCTGAACGGACGAGAAGCCTTCTGCGGCTCGTCGTTGCGTGTTGAGAGGGCGTGCATTGCATTGAATCCGCCTACACCGCAGGCGCAGATTGCAGCCTCGGCTCCTCCGCTGACGATTATGTTTGCCTTGCCCAGACGGATAAGGTTGAACGCGTCAGCTATGGCGTTGGTCGAAGAAGCGCATGCAGAAGTTGTTGCGTAGTTGGGGCCGTGGAATCCGTAGTGGATTGAGATATGGCCGGCAGCTATGTCGCTGATCATCTTCGGAATGAAGAACGGGTTGAACTTAGGACCCTTCTCCTTGTTGAGTGCGTAATAAGAAACTTCGTCTTCGAAGGTCTTGATTCCGCCGATACCTACACCGAAGATAACTCCTATGCGGTTCTTGTCTTCGTGCTCCAGGTCCATTCCGCTGTCGTCAACAGCCTGCATGGCGCTTATCATTGCCAGCTGGGTGTAACGGTCAAGCTTGCGTGCTTCCTTGCGGTCGATCCAGTCGTTTACATTGAGGCCTTTTACCTCGCATGCGAACTGGGTCTTGAACATAGAGCTGTCGAAAAGTGTGATTGGGGCTGCGCCGCTCTTACCGGCCAAGAGGTTCTGCCATGTCTCCTCGACATTGAGTCCCACCGGCGTCACTGCGCCCAGACCCGTCACTACTACTCTCTTTAATTCCATTTAGTTGTTTTAGGAAATTATTATTTTACGTTCTCCTCGATATACTTAACGGCGTCGCCTACAGTTGCGATTGTTTCAGCCTTGTCGTCAGGTATTGAGATGTTGAACTCTTTCTCGAACTCCATGATAAGCTCTACCGTGTCAAGTGAGTCTGCACCGAGGTCGTTTGTGAAGCTTGCTTCTGGCTTTACTTCTGCTTCGTCAACACCAAGTTTCTCTACGATAATAGCTTTTACTTTTGATTCAATTTCTGACATGATTGTAATGTTTTAATAGTTATAAAAATAATATTCGAATCTCAAAAACCGCTGCAAAGGAACAAATTTTTATTCAAGTTTGCAAATTTTTTAAACAAAAATGTGCTTGTTTTTGCACACATACCGTATTTGTGTGCAGCTTTTGTTGTCTTTTTACACCGTTTCAGCGCGTTTTTATGACAACTTTCGTCATTTTGTGCGCACACAGCCTTCAACTTTTCCGGCTGCCGTCTGACTGCCGGTCAGCCAACGTCATTGTAAATGCTTGTATCACAGCGAATTGCAAAAGGCCATGTTTCAAAAGCTGAAACATGGCCTTTTGAACGGTAAAATATGGCTTTCTGTATGGCAAAATGCCACCTTTCGCTTTTTTACAGCCGCAGTTACGGCAAAATGTCTGTGATAAGTAAAAATTCTTTACGTAAACGGTTCACATCGCAGTGTATGTTTGCCGCGCAGCCCGTTACCTTGTGGTGTAACCGTTGAAGCGTCGATGAAACGTCTGACAGAATTTTTCCTGTGGAAATATTTGTGCTTTAATAAAAAAGATTTAACTTTGTGGTTGTAAGCCTTGATTTGTTTTTCTAAATGAAAAATATGCAGACTGCCGTATCGGCAGTTGCTTCAATATATAGCTCTTATTTTTGCCTGACTCTGAGTTAGGTTAATATCAGTTTTATCATCAGTTTCACCATATAAGTCTGTAGTCCATGTATTATGCCTTAATTATTTTCCTGGCGCTGTTTTATGTAGGATATTCGCTGTATATATAAGAAGAACAAGAAGAGTAAGGGTGTCAAGCGTTCTATGCTTATGGTTGGTAAAGAGCTGTTTTTGCCGCTCCCGTTTTTCTTTGCAGCAATCTTGCTGTTCGACATCTTGCCGCCTGCTGTTTATCCCTTTGCCACTATTGTTTCGTTGGCTGTCATTTTCGTGGTCGGTTATATAAGGAAGCGTTACAACGATGCAGACATATATCTGTTCACCTTCTTCGGCTTCTGCTTGCTTGGAATGTTGGAAAACAATTTCGAACTGTCGCTGGGCGTGGCTGTTGCCATTGGCCTGTTCGCGCTACTTCTGATTATATTGTTGTATTTTTATATGCTTTATTTCATGGATTAGCCGGTACGTTTGTCGGCAGTTATCCTGCCGACTCACGACGAAGCGGATAGTTGCCGCGCAGCTCCTCGAAGCTTTCGGGCGATGCCTTGAGCCGCGCCGAGTCGTCGAGCGGATTGTAGAGTTGCAGCCGCAGGTCGTCATCATCAGCGGCAGGAACGAACGTTTCGGGCAGCGACGGCGGACAGATGCGGCACGGAACATCGATGCCGAAGTGGCGGCAGAGGCCTTCCAGTACCATATTGTCGGCGTTCACCTTGCCGTCGGCGCTGTATCCTGCTATGTGGGGCGTGGCTATCCATACTTTGTCCATAAGCCGGAGGTTTATGCAAGGCTCGTTTTCCCATGTGTCGATTACGGCATCTCTTACCTTATTATATATAAGGGCACTGAGCAGGGCGTCGTTGTCTACCACCTCGCCGCGGCTCGTGTTTATTATCACCGGCCGGCGTCTGAGCCGGTTGAAGAATCCTTCATCTGCCAGATGATATGTAGGGTGAAGGCCGTTCCTGGTTAGCGGCACGTGGAACGTTATCACGTCGCACTGCTGTTCTATCTCGTCCATAGTTACAAACTGCCCTTCGTCGCCGCGCTCCTGCCGTGGAGGATCGCATACGAGTACGTGCATTCCGTATTCTTCCGCCACCTTCTTCACCTTCGAGCCTACGTGTCCGCAGCCCACTATGCCTATCGTCGAGCTTTCAAGGGCCATGCCCTTCTGTCTTTTCAGCAGCAGAAGAACGGAGCGGAGATATTGAGCCACGGATGCGGCGTTGCATCCCGGACAGCTCATCCACTCTATTCCGGCGCGCCGCATGTAGTCGGCGTCGATGTGGTCGAAGCCTATCGTGGCTGTCGCCACGAACTTCACGCTGCTGTTTTTGAGCAGTTTTTCGTTGCATTTTGTGCGTGTGCGCACTATAAGGGCGTCAGCGTCGCGCACGTCTTCGGCGCTGATTTCCGTGCCTTTCCTGTAAACCGCGTTGTCGGTTATCCGGCTTATGGCCTCGCGGATGTAAGGTATCTTGTCGTCGATAACTATTTTCATTTGTCTTGATATTAGTCTGCCGGCTGCCGTGGCGTTGCGTTTACTGCTTTTATGTAGCGCAGTTGTTGCCATTAAGGAAGCCTGCCTGAGCTGCAAAATTACAAAAAATATCCAGTTTAAGTTTGCAGAATGAAAATAAATCAATATCTTTGTACACTTAAAGAGAACCTTGCTTAATCTTAACACAAGATGCTAAGTAACGGTGTTCTCGTGTAGTTACAGCTAAACATCAGACCAGGTGTGGCCTGCGTCGGTCTTTTTCTACATAAAGAAAAGAATATGTAAAAACTGACGATGCTATACTGTGCCATGCCAATATCACCCGGCCAGACGGCCGTAATGATGAATGAAGACAGAGCATATACTTATAATAAGATTTTCGGCGTTGGGCTCAGTTGCGATGACAGTGCCCGTTGTCGACTCTTTGGCCAGGCAGTATCCTGACGTAAGGATAACCATGCTTAGCCGCCCCTTTGCGCGTCCGTTCTTCGAGTACATGCCCCAGAACGTAGGTTTCATGGAGGCCGACCTGAAGAACGAGTACTACGGAGTGAAGGGACTCAATGCCCTTTACCGCAGACTGACGGCAAAGAACTTCACTGCTGTGGCTGACCTGCACAGTGTTCTGCGCTCGGATTATCTGCGTATGCGCTTCAACATCGACCGCTACCGTGTCGAGCATGTTGACAAATACCGCTCGGCGCGCAAGTCTCTTGTCAGTCATTCAGACAAACAACTGGTAAAACTGCCGTCGGTGTTTCAGAGCTATGCTGACGTGTTCGCCCGTCTTGGCTATCCCGTAAAGCTCGACTTCAAGTCGCTGTTCCCCGAAGGCGGAGGCGACATGAGCCGTCTTCCGGCAGCGTTCAATGTGCCGAAGGCCGACGGAGAGAAGTGGATAGGCATAGCGCCTTTTGCCTCGAACACAGGCAAGATATATCCTCTGCCGATGATGGAGAAGGTCGTTAAGGGCATCGTGGCACGCCATCCGGGCTGCCGTCTGTTCTTGTTCGGCGGCGGAGTGGATGAGACTGCCGCGCTGAATGAGTGGAGCGCGCGTTTCAACCGATGTGTAAACGCTTCGGCGCAGTTAGGCGGAATAGCCAGCGAACTTATCCTTATGAGCCATCTCGACGTAATGATTTCGATGGACAGTGCCAACATGCAGATGGCGTCGATAGCCGGAGCGCCGGTCGTGAGTGTATGGGGAGCCACGCATCCTTATGCCGGATTCATGGGTTGGGGGCAGAATCCTGACGATGTTGTGCAGGCTGACATCGAGTGCCGGCCGTGCAGTATAAAGGGACATAAGCCATGTCTGCGCGGTGACTGTGTGTGTATGAAGAGCATAACGCCTGAGGAAATAATCGGCAGAGTGGAGATAGTGTTGCACCGTAAGGGCTGACATCCATTATATTTTTAAGCAAAATATTATTAACCCTTTAAATATTGAAAGTATGAAAAAGTATGTTTGTGACGTTTGTGGTTATGTATATGACCCCGAAGTTGGAGATCCTGATAACGGAATAGCTGCTGGAACAGCATTTGAAGATCTGCCCGAAGATTGGGTTTGCCCTCTTTGTGGAGTAGGTAAGGATGACTTCTCAGTTGAGGAATGACATTTTGTTACTCAAGAAGATAATAAAAACGGACAACGCCAAAGGTGTTGTCCGTCATCTTCTGTAGGATAAATCTAAATTAAGGCTCTGCCGGCTTGTGCTTGCAGAGCCTTATGGTTGTTTATAAGAGTATGGTTAATTACATGTTTTAATGGCATTTTGAGCAGGCCTCAAAGTGTGCCGGCAAAATATGTATAGATACTTGCGACAATTACAATAAAGGCTATTATGTATAAAATCCACATAAGGATTTTTGCCATTTTCTTTCTGTTTTTCTGCGAATTGAAGCTTTTTCTCTTAAAGACTTCAGATGCGTCAGTGTGCTCATTGTCTTGTTTCTTTCTAATATTCATTTTTTTTTTACTTTTTAGTAAGAATCATTTAGAATATCTGCATACGGTTAGTATTTTGATATTTTGACGCTATATAAGCATCATGGTTGCATAAGCAGAGTTCGTCTTAATTCTCGGTTAGATAATATATAGTTTAATTAAAGTTGTTCAAGTCCACTTTTTATGAATTACATGTAAAACATGATTCAATCTGCAAAGGTATAACATTTTAGTTATGGTTGGGTGATAATCCCATAATTTTAGTATCTTTGCATAAAAATTTAATAAATAACAACATTATGGTTAAAAGATTTTTAACTTTTTTGTCGATATTTCTTGTCGTAGTGGTCACAATGGCCCAACTGCCGAAAGACGAGATTTCGGCTGATCCGCGCCTGTCGGGCAGCAATCATCTGGCCTATCCCGGTCCTGTGCAGGAGCGCCTCACGCCAGCCCCGAAGGGTTACCGCCCGTTCTACATCAGCCACTACGGCCGCCACGGTTCGCGTTATCTGATAGGTCCTGACGAGTATGACGTGCCCGTGAAAGTGCTGGCCCGTGCCGATAGTCTGGGCAAACTGACACCGCTCGGACGCGACGTTCTGCGCCGCGCACGCCTGCTGAAAGAGGAGGCATGCGGCCGTCTTGGCGAGCTGACTCCGCTCGGAGCCGAGCAGCACAGGCAGATAGCACGCAGGATGTACGAGCGTTTCCCGGAGGTGTTCAAGGGCAATGTCACGGTAGACGCAAAGAGTACGGTGGTCATCCGCTGCATACTCTCGATGGAGAACGAGCTTCAGGAGCTTCTGCTCCACAATCCGAAGCTCGACGTAAAGCACGATGCCAGCGAGCACGACATGTACTACATGAACCAGAGCGACCCTTCGCTCTCTTCACAGAAAATGCCGAGAAGAGCCCTTGTGGCATGGAACGACTTCTGTGCACGCCACGTGAGCCGTGCTCCGCTGATGAAAAGACTCTTCAACGACGACACCTATGTGAAATATGAAGTCGACACTCTCGACCTCGGCAACCGGCTGTTCAAGCTGGCTGGCAACGTGCAAAGCTCGCCGCTTGGTGAGAAAATGTCGCTTTTCGACATATTTACCAAGGATGAGCTTTACAATTTCTGGCTTGCCACCAACGCCTCATGGTATATCGGTTACGGAGCATGCAAGCTGAACGGAGCCACCCAGCCTTACTCACAGCGCAATCTGCTGCGCAACATTATACATCAGGCTGACAGCTGCATCGCGCTCGAACATCCCGGAGCAACTCTCCGTTTCGGGCACGAGACGATGGTTCTGCCGCTTACTTGCCTGCTCGGCATCAACGGCTACGACCTTGAGACCGACGACCTTGAGAGCCTTGTAGACAAAGGCTGGATTAATTACAAAGTGTTCCCTATGGGTGCGAACATACAGCTGGTGTTCTACCGCCGCAACGCCGCCGACAAGGATGTGCTGGTCAAAGTGCTGCTCAATGAGAACGAGGCCACGCTGCCCGTGCCGACTGACTGCGCTCCGTATTACCACTGGAACGACTTTAAGGCATATTATCAGAAGAAACTCGACGCATACGGAAAGTAACTCTCAGCCATGGTTTTGCCGCCGTCGGGCACGGCGTTCAGCCGTGTTGTCAGACCGTGAATAAGCCTTTCAACAGTGATATGCCGTATATTGCATAGCAGAAGATACTGTTTTACTGAACAAAAGGCCGTCTTTTATAACGTAAAAGACGGCCTTTTATAATGCGTTGATTGTCAGTGTGTTGCGCTTTTAAGTGTATTCTTGTTGTGTACACTTGTCTGATGCACGCCCCTGTTACGGCAGTTTCAGCTGTTGAATGTTTTTTGTGATGTTTTGGTATAATTATGTTCACTTCTACGGACTGCAATAAAAAATAAGCGTCTTTCTTTTTCATCTTCACGGAAAAATATTAATTTTGCATCGTTATGGCACAGAAACTCATACAAACGCAGGAGCAGAAACAAGTACAGGTGCAGAGGCTCACTCAGCAGCAGATGCTGATGGTCCACCTGCTTGAAATGCCGCTGACCGAGCTGGAGCAGAGCGTTGCCGCCGAACTTGACGACAATCCTGCGCTCGAAAGCAACGGCGAGGACAGTGCTGCTGACGCCTATAACGCTGCCGACGACGCTCTGGAGGGCGACGCCGACGAGGATTTCGACACCGCAACGGAACGGGAAGAGCGCGAGTCGGCATTAGACGAGGCTCTGGCCGGATTAGGTATGGACGACGAGATGCCTGCCGCGGTAGGCTCGTCGGGTGGCGACAGCCAGAGTGCCGACTATGAGGAGCGCACTTACGGCGACCAGGTATCGTTCTACGACAGACTGCGCGAGCAGATGGTAGACGTAGACCTCACCCCGAAGCAGCGCGATATAATGGAGTATCTGATAGGCTCGCTCGACAACGACGGACTGCTGCGCAAGGATGTCAGCACACTGAGCGACGAGCTGGCTATATACCATAACATTGACGCGAGCGAGCAGGAGATAGACGATGTGCTGCATACGCTACAGACTTTCGACCCTGCGGGAATAGGTGCGCACAACCTGCGCGAGTGTCTGCTGTTGCAGATAAGACGCAAGCCGAAGTCGGAACTGCGCCGACTGATGGACGAGGTCGTTACAAAATGCTTCGACGACTTCATGAACAAGCGCTGGGACAAGATAACGTCTGTGCTGGGCTGCGGTGCTGACACAGCCGCCAAGGTACACGCCGAGCTCCTGAAGCTGAACCCGAAGCCCGGCTCTGCCCTCGGCGAGACCGAAGGACAGGGAGTGCAGCAGATAACTCCCGACTTCATTGTAGACACTGCCGACGACGGCACCGTAACTTTCACAATCAACAACGGACACATGCCTGAGCTGTATGTGTCGGAGTCGTTTGCCGATATGGTTAAGGCGTATCAGAAGAACAAGGCCAAGATGAACCGCAAAGAGAAGGAGGCTCTGCTTTACGCCAAGGAGAAAGTGGAGCGTGCCCAGGGGTTTATCGACGCCGTGAAGCAGCGCCAGCATACGCTCTACGTTACAATGAAGGCAATCATTGAGATACAGAAACGTTACTTTCAGGACGGTGATGAGGCCGACCTGAAGCCGATGATACTTAAAGACGTGGCCGAAAAGACAGGACTGGACGTATCTACCGTGTCGCGTGTCAGCAACATGAAGTACGCCCAGACACGCTGGGGCACGTTCCGTCTGCGCCACTTCTTCAGCGACAGTGTGAAGACCGGCACGGGCGAGGAACTGTCGACACGCAGCGTGAAAGCCGCCCTGAAAGATATAATCGACAAGGAGGACAAGCGTCATCCGCTTAGCGACGACGCCATAAAGACGATGATGACTGATAAAGGATATCCCGTGGCACGGCGCACAATAGCGAAATACCGCGAGCAGATGGGCATCCCCGTAGCCAGACTTAGGAAGAAATGAGAGAGAAACAGATAATCTTCGCCGCTAAGGTACTCAGTGTCATATTCACTCCGTTTTACCTTCCGCTGTTGGGACTCGCCATACTTCTGGCGTTCACCTACCTCAGTCTGCTGCCGCTTTTGTATAAAATGCTGCTGCTGGCGGCATTCTGGGTGTTCACGGTTTTCGTGCCGACAATGCTCATACGCCTCTACCGCCGCTATCAGGGGTGGACGCTCTTTGAGCTTGGACACAGAGAGAAGCGCGTTATTCCTTACGTCATCTCGATTGTGTCATACCTTCTGTGCTACTATCTCATGGCCGTTGCCCACGTACCCCATTTCATGGGAGTAATCCTTATAGCCGCGCTGGTCATCCAGATAGTCTGCGCCATGGTCAATCTCTTTGTCAAGATATCCACCCACATGGCAGCCATAGGCGGTGTGGCAGGCGCGCTGGCGGGCTTTTCGCTTATCTTCGGGTTCAATCCCGTGTGGTGGCTTTGCCTCGTGCTGATTATAGCCGGCTTTGTAGGCACAAGCCGCATGATACTTCGTCAGCACTCGCTCAACGAGATAGTTACAGGCTTTCTTGTCGGCGTTGTGTGCGCGTTCGTGTCGGTAGTACTGTTTTAAGAAGAACAATAATTTAACGATAAAATATTATGACACCATTAGTTAGCATAATCATGGGCAGCACAAGCGATCTGCCCGTTATGGAGAAGGCGTGCAAGTTTCTTGATGACATGAAGATACCGTTCGAGGTTAACGCACTGTCAGCTCACCGCACGCCCGACGCTGTGGAGCAGTTTGCAAAGGGAGCGAAGGCCCGTGGCATTAAGGTGATAATCGCCGGAGCCGGAATGGCTGCCGCCCTGCCGGGCGTTATAGCAGCATCGACCACTCTGCCTGTAATCGGTGTGCCCATCAAAGGCATGCTCGACGGTCTTGACGCAATGCTCAGCATCATACAGATGCCGCCGGGAATACCAGTTGCAACGGTCGGAGTAAACGGCTCGATGAACGCCGCTATCCTGGCAGTAGAGATGATTGCGCTGGCTGATGAGAGCGTGGCAGAGCGTCTGGCAGAATATAAGGCCGGACTGGGAGCCAAAATCGAGAAAGCCAACAAAGACCTGGCCGAGGTTAAATACGAGTATAAGACCAACTGATAACACTGGCGGCGCAGTGCCGTCAGCACAGCCACAGGCTGCGTCCGCACTTGGAATGCAGCCACAGAAGTGGCGCAGTAGTCTGAAATACAAGCAGGACTGTAAAATTTTTCAACATAAGACAAATTATGACTGACCTTTTCAATTACCGCCGCCGTCAGACCGTTGAGGTGCAGGTAGGCGGCACACCGCTGGGCGGAGACAATCCGATACGTGTGCAGTCGATGACGACTACACCGACAACCGACACCGAGGCGTGCGTGGCACAGGCCGAACGCATAATCAAGGCAGGCGGAGAGTATGTCAGACTGACCACCCAGGGAGTGCGCGAAGCCGAAAACCTGAAGAACATCAACGCACGGCTGAGGGAAGACGGATATATGACACCGCTCGTGGCAGATGTCCACTTCAATCCGCACGTGGCTGAGGTTGCGGCGCTGTATGCCGAGAAGGTGCGCATAAATCCCGGCAACTACGTCGATCCGGCGCGCACGTTCAAGCGCCTTGAATATACCGACGAGGAGTATGCCGAGGAACTCAAGAAGATAGAACGGCAGTTTGTGCCGCTGCTGAACCTGTGCAAGGAGCATCACACTGCGCTGCGCATAGGCGTCAACCACGGCTCGCTGTCAGACAGAATAATGAGCCGCTACGGCGACACTCCAGAGGGAATAGTCGAGAGCTGCATGGAGTTTCTGCGGATATGCAGGCGCGAGCATTTTGACAACGTTGTAATATCAATCAAGGCAAGCAATACGGTCGTTATGGTGCGCTCGGTGCGTCTGCTCGTAAGCGAGATGGAGCGCGAGGGCATGAACTATCCGCTGCACCTCGGAGTAACCGAGGCCGGCGAGGGCGAAGACGGCCGAATAAAGAGCGCGGTAGGCATAGGCGCACTGCTGGCTGACGGCCTGGGCGACACCGTACGAGTATCGCTGAGCGAGGAGCCGGAGGCTGAGATACCCGTAGCCCGCCATCTTGTAGACTATGTTACGGCGCGTGCAGGCCACACGCCGATACCCGGCACTGAGGCGCCCGGATTCGACTGGCTGCGCCCTGAGCGCAGAAAGACAGTGGCTGCGGCAGGCATAGGCGGCTCAAATGTGCCCGTAGTGATAGCTTCAATGCTCGAAGGCGACGACCCCTCGGTGCTTTCAGCAGGAGCAGACATAATGCCCGACTTCGTATATACAGGCCAGCACGTGCCTGAAAAGCGTCTGCCGGGCCAGCGTTACATAGTCGATTTCGGCGTGTATGCGCAGCTTGCCGACAAGAGCGGAGTTTATCCTATATTCCCATACAATGCCGTACCGTTTATCTCGTCGGTCAAGGCTGAGGCCAAGTTCCTCGTTC
This sequence comes from uncultured Prevotella sp., assembly GCA_902491375.1. Taxonomy (GTDB): domain Bacteria; phylum Bacteroidota; class Bacteroidia; order Bacteroidales; family Bacteroidaceae; genus Prevotella. The sequence goes on along the minus strand of CABUHE010000030.1, from coordinate 4,428 downwards.
TGCCTTACGGAGCCGACTCGGATGAGTATCTGGCTTGCCTGAAAGCTCACCCCGAAGTGGTGGTTGTGAGCATGAGCAACAACAAGAACAAGCTGGGCGAGCAGCGTGCGCTGACACACGAACTGATGACGGCAGGATTGTTCAATCCGGTGGTTTACTGCCAGATGTACCGCCATTCGCAGGAGGAGAAGAGCGACTTCCAGATAGAGTCGGCTGCCGACATGGGCGCGCTGATGTTCGACGGACTTACCGACGGACTGTGGCTGATGAACGACGGCACGCTGTCAGCTGCCGACGTAACCGCCACCGCGTTCGGTATACTTCAGGCCGCACGTCTGCGAACATCCAAGACTGAATATATAAGCTGCCCCGGATGCGGCCGCACGCTTTACGACCTGCGCTCAACAATAGCGCGCATAAAGGAGGCCACGAAGGACATGAAGGGCCTGAAAATAGGCATCATGGGCTGCATTGTGAACGGACCGGGCGAGATGGCCGATGCCGACTACGGATATGTAGGAGCCGGGCGCGGCAAGATTTCGCTCTATAAGGGCAAGCAGTGTGTGGAGAAAAACCTGCCCGAAAGCGAGGCAGTGGAACATTTATTAAGGCTAATCAGAGAGGACAAAAATAATTAGCATGCTTTTCATGGCTGCGGCAAATTTGCCGCAGGGCGCGTCCCGATACATCGTGAGATGTGTCGGGACGACATTTTTTATAATGACTGTTGTAATGTGTTGTGCATCAATAAAATACGAAAGGCCATCTTTTGAGCTTCAAAAGATGGCCTTTCATCGTGTAAAAGGATGCCTTTCGCATCCTGTTTGATTATCTTTTAAATATACAATAAAATCTATTTCTTGGGAAATGTTTCGGATATTTGTTTTGCTACTCGTTTTATCGCACCTCTAATATCAGCTGCTGTACTGAGTCCTAAGGTTGTATATGCGCCACGACAAGATGCTATAGGACGACCTGTGAGGTAATCTATGAAATTTACAGTTACGATAGATTCCTCTTCTGAAATGTCGACTCCATATTTCACCATTAGCAGCTTTGATTGTTGAGCCGGGGATAATTCGCCTATACGCATATCATTGACCAACTGAAGACGAGATTCTTCTACGGCATCAAACAATTGTATCTCATATTCCATTAACTGAGCCGGGATATGATAAGTATCATTGTTTATGATTGTAGCATATTCATATTTAGATAAATCAACATTCTGCGATACTACACTTTTTGATGTGGTGCAAGATGATATCGCTATGCATAATAAAAATAAAAGTGTTATTGTTGTTTTATTCATAACTTTAATATTTAGGTTCGATATGCAGATAATACATTTCAGTAGTTAAGTCGTCAGACTCATTGGGAAGCCGGTGCAGCATTATCATACGTGTTGTGTTGTTTTCCCAATAAAGCTCGGCTTCGACGCCATTCTCCGGCAGACATTTGAAAAGATTTTCCTTCCCTTTGGCATTCTGTCCTTCACCTACATTGTCTTCCATCAGTTTTCTGATAGCTTTTTGTGCTGTTGTAAGGAATTCTGAATCTGATATGAGTCTGTGATTTTCCGGGATGATTTCAGCGAACGGGTGGCCGTTCCTTTCCGTAATGTCGTTTACCTGATACTCGTAGTCGGTGTCCAGACGGCAATATGTTGTAAGGTTCTGCGGATTCTGTAATACTATTGTGCCCCATTCAAGCCCTAAAAAGTCACGTTCGTAGAGAGTCAGACTGAGTGAGGTTTCATATTCAACCTTCCCGTTACGATAGCCTTTAAGATAATTCTTTATATTTCCGCTCTTAAAGAAATGTGATGCCCATTGAGCTGTAAGGTGAGCTTCTGAAGTATCTTCTGTCTTATTCTTGTCATAGACTCTGAACGTATGAGGATAATTCTCGGCACTCCATACAATGGAATCGTAATATTGGGTAAACTCAGGAAATCCGACAGGAGTATAATGGCCGTTTATGTCAGTTATTCTGAACGTAATCAAGTCGAGCGGTGCAGGTAACTGACTTTCAATGTGCATCAGCGGAGTGAATCCTTCTATGGTCATTTTGAACTTTGCTTCTTCGGGCAAAGTGTCAGAATCGGAGTCTGATACACTTTCGTCATTAAATTTTCTTGTCAGGCAGATTATTGTCCGTGCTTTTCTCTTTCCGTCATCTGCCGAGATTGTAATCTCTTTGTAGGCATCAGGAGCGCCCGGTTCTTGTTGAGGAAAATGGATTTTCAGCTGATTGGCTTCAACCTTGACAGTCGCCCATCCGCAATCGTATGTGTAAGAATCGCCTGATATTGGATTAAGAACATCGTAGTTTCCGCAAGTCATTACGATATCACCTTCCCTGCTGTTTGCTTCAAACGAGAATGTCTGAACCCATCCTACACTTCCACCCGTGAACTTAACATTGTCGGGCGTGAGTATTTCATAATCCCAAGCCATTGATTTGCCGGGCAGAATATCATCCTTGTCGCAAGCCGTAAAGAGCAGGCAGACAATCATCAACAAGGGAATAAGTTTCTTCATTTTCATAAAATTATTTCTATTGGAGATTATAAAATGACTTTGAAAGAACGTTAGCCTGCCATATTACGCGACTGCTTATTACCGCAGGAAAACTTTATGTGTAATAGAAAGGTGTATTGTCTATTACTTTAATTAAAATCAATAAATCTGTATTATTAGTGTTATTTCAAACTTAGGGTTAGCATGTTCTGATATGCCGGTTTTGCAGTGTGTAACCGTTTCGGGTGCCGTTATGTATTATCGGCAGCCTGAGAGGTTCAGACAGACTGCCGGTAAATATAAATAATGTACACGTAGTTATGACACACTTAAAATCGGGAATGAGTGCAGAGCGGGCAAACGCTTTTTGCCGTGCGATGACTCTCAGCCTTACAGTTTGCCGCCGTAGCAGAGGTCGCCGGCGTCGCCGAAGCCCGGTACGATATACTTGTGTTCGTTCATTCCGGGGTCGATGGCTGCGCACCATACGGTTGTCTTGTCGTCGGGGAATGTCTTTTTGATATGCTCTATACCCTCAGGCGCGGCTATGACGCACGCCACGTGTATGCGCTTAGGCGTGCCGTGGGTGAGGAAAGCCTTGTAGCCCAGCTCCATAGAGCCGCCCGTTGCGAGCATAGGGTCGGCTATGATGAGCGTCTTGCCGTCAACACTCGGCGTGGCGAGATATTCCACGTGTATGCCTACCTCGGTGTGGCTGTCGTCCTTGTATTCGCGGTACGCGCTTACGAAGGCGTTGCCGGCGTGGTCGAACACGTGCAGGAAGCCGTTGTGGAAGGGCAGTCCGGCGCGGAATATCGTTGCCAGTATTATCTTGTCGGCCGGCACGCTGACCTTAGCCGTGCCCAGCGGCGTCTCCACGTCGCGCTCCTCATAGTTGAGCGTCTTGCTTATCTCGTATGCCATCATCTCGCCCACGCGCGTAATATTATTACGGAAAAGCAGGCGGTTAAGCTGATATTCCTTGTCGCGCATCTCAGCCATGTACTGGTTGAGGATAGTGTTCTGATTACTTAGATTGATTATCTGCATTTGTAATTGTTTATTGTCCGTCTTATGCTCTTGCCGCTGTTTCATGGCGTTCAGACTTTGTCAGATTGTCTGTCGCGGCATGTGGTAAGACCGGTGTAGGTTTGCGGTGCAAAAGTAAATATATTTCCCGACTTTTGCAAAGTGCAAATTGCAAAAACACTTCGGCCAGTTTAAAATTTCAATACTTTAACCTAAAAACGCTTTAACACATTCATTTTTAAGCATTATGGCGGTCCAACGTATGCTAAATTTTAGTACCTTTGCACCCGGTTTAAGGCAAACCTTTTATTAATAGGTATCAGGAACATAATAATTCACTTTTTAATATTTACATTAAAATGGCAAATTTAGATTTAAGCAAGTACGGAATCGTAGACGTGAAAGAAATTCTTCACAACCCGTCTTACGAAGTATTGTTTGAAGAGGAGACAAAAGAAGGTCTTACAGGGTATGACAAAGGTCAGGTTACAGAGCTTGGTGCCGTAAACGTTATGACTGGTGTTTACACCGGACGTTCACCTAAGGACAAGTTCATCGTAATGGACGAGACTTCAAAGGACACTGTATGGTGGACTTCTGACGAATATAAGAACGACAACAAGCCTGCAAGCAAAGAGGCTTGGGCTGCTGTTAAGGAAATTGCAAAGAAAGAGCTTTCTGGCAAGAAACTTTATGTAGTTGACGGTTTCTGCGGTGCCAACAAGGACACTCGTATGGCAGTGCGCTTCATCATGGAAGTAGCATGGCAGGCACACTTCGTAACTAACATGTTCATCCGTCCTACAGCAGAAGAGCTTGCAAACTTCGAGCCTGACTTCGTAGTTTACAACGCTTCTAAGGCTAAGGTTGAGAACTA
>CABUHE010000029.1 GCA_902491375.1 uncultured Prevotella sp. | reverse complement strand
TTATTTAGTAATTATAATTTTTAACTCGTCCTCTAATTTTTAGTGGACACTAGTGCCTTTACATAACAAATTACGGTGCCTCATCCAGGCGGATAAAATATAAATTATATTGTAAAAATATTTTTTCACTAAAATATTTTGCCGGAAATTTATTTTTATTAATTTTGCAACTGAATATTTGGTTGCAGACCATACGTCTGTAATAATTCTTTAACAAACAGATTGACTGAAACCAAATTATGACAATCTGTTTATGGCGCTTGCCTGTTGGCCACAATAATTTACAATAATGCCGATGGCATGCTCCCATTTTGATGTACAAGACTAAGGAGACTATTGAAAAAAAGAAATATGATATCTGCATTTGACCGAACATTTAAACTAGGCTTATTATTGTCAGTTTTAGACTGGCTGACATTTAATGTTGTATTTATATTAGTACATTATTTACAGGTTGCCCCATACTTTTGCTTGGAAGAAGACTTTCTTACCCACTTTCTGACAGCAAACATTTCCTACATTATAGCCCTACAGTTTGTGACAATCAGTCTACATCACAGGCAGTCGCAACCGGCAAAGGTGTTGAACAACACATCACGCACATCTGCGATGTTCATTGTACTTTACACCTCTTTCCTGGGAATATTCACAGATGTTGATATTCCTAATTTTACGACATCAATCTTATTGACATTCGTAATATTCTGCGCAACAAGTATCGAGCGACTGTTTCTGCGCACTATAATAAAAAGGAGGAGGAACAGCGGGCATGACCGCGTTAATGCAATTATTATAGGTATAGGCGAGATGGCTCAAAGAGCTGTAAACGTCATGACAAGCGGATGGAACGGATACAACCTGATGGGATATTTTGCAGAGACAGAAGACAACCCATTAATTAACTCAACAACTAATGAGCCGGTACCTTACCTTGGCAAAAAGAGTGATTTAAAAAATTTTATTGAAAACAACAACGTAGACGAGCTTTATATAAACGTAACTCCAACAGGTCCACAGGAATTTAAAGAATTCTTGAAAGTCTGCGACCGCAATATGGTCAGAGTCTTCTATGTACCTCTGACTATTTACGGTGAGTTCCGTAAGGCAAAGGTCAAAGAGTTCGGCGACATCTATGTCCTTTCGCAATATGAAGAGCCTCTGCGCGATGTGCGCAACAGAATAAAGAAGCGCGTATTTGACTTCATCGTCGCGCTGCTGTTTATCTGTACGTTGTTCCCGTTCATACTTATAATTGTGGCAATCATGTCAAAACTGACTATGCCTGGTCCGCTGTTCTTCAAGCAGAAGCGCACAGGATATGACGGCCGTGACTTCTGGTGCTATAAGTTCCGCAGTATGAAGGTAAATAAAGATTCTGACACTGTTCAGGCTGTAAAGAACGACCCACGTGTAACAAAATGGGGAGCATTTATGCGCCACACCAATATTGACGAGCTGCCACAGTTCATTAACGTTCTGATTGGCGACATGAGCCTTGTAGGCCCGCGCCCACACATGCTGGCACATACTGACTACTATTCAGAACTCATTTCTGACTACACGATCAGACACTACGTCAAGCCGGGAATCACAGGATGGGCACAGACACACGGAGAGCGTGGCGAGACCAGAACCGTAGAAGATATGCGCCGAAGAGTAGAAAAAGACATCTGGTATATAGAACACTGGAGCTTCTGGCTCGATATTCAGATTATGCTAAAAACAATATCTGACGCAATACACGGCGACGACAAAGCATATTAATCACAATAAAATAACACACCAAAACATTAATCCCCAATCTGCGTTTGCAGATTGGGGATTAATGTTTTATAAGCTAACACCGATAAAAACGCATATCTGATTGCAAAAAGACAGTAAATAATGGCTGTGCAAGCAAAATACACGCACAGCCATTACCTATCAGAATGTAGTAAACGTTGTATTGGTTATTGATATTTCCGGGTTATCGACAAACTTCTTATCCTTATTTGTATAGAAGAACTTAGAATTGTCAATTGTTACATCATGAACGCAATTCATTCCAGGCAAACCTGTTACAGACACAGCTGTCTTGACATTGTAACAAGTAACATTAGAAATGTGAATGTCGCAGAATTCAGGCACAAAAGGAGCGTTCTTAACCACGCTGGTTGTTTTACCGTCATCTTCCTTCACACTGTACTTTTTATCAATATAAGTGCAATCGAAGACCACAGCCTCATCCTTAATGTCAGTCATTACAATGTCGCTGATATATATTCCTTCAGTCTTTCCACCACGTCCAATGCCACTCTTGAAACGCAGACCTGTATCAGTGCCACTGAAACGGTTGTTGCGAACAACGATATTCTTCATTCCGCCTGAGAACTCTGAACCTATGACAAAACCGCCATGAGCGTGGTAAACTACATTATTTTCGATGAGAATATTCTCACACGGTCCATACTTTACTCCTGACTCACCGGCTCCGCCTTTCATACAGATACCGTCGTCACCTGCATCGATTGTGTTATTTACGATAAGTACGTTACGACAGCTGCTGATATCAAGAGCATCACCATTCTGCGCATTCCACGGACAACGGATCGTAACTCCGTCGACAATAACATTCTTACAACGTGTCGGAATCAAATGGAATTTAGGAGAATTCTGAATTGTAACACCTTCAACCAACACATTCTCACAGTCAGTAATTCTAATCAAGTGAGTACGCATCTTCTCCTGAGCCTCAGGAGTATCTGCAACATTATCAAAATGTTTCAGATTGAACGGGAACCACAGCTTGCCATTTTCGGCCTCTGTACCGCCCAAATATTTGTACTCGTTCCATTCAACATCACTTACCTTTGAACGCTTCACAGGCCTCCAATAAGCCCCGTTGCCATCAATAGCACCTTCGCCCGTAATTGACACATTCTTACGCTTGCTGGCACTGATCATCGGTGTACACTTATCATCTTTCTTCCCATCCTTTACCTTTATAAAAAGATTTTTGTCAGGTGAAGCCATTATCACAGCGTTCTTCTCTATATGAAGGTCTATATTGTCCTTCAAAGAAATCAACCCTGTCATCCAGATACCCTCAGGCACAACGAGATGACCTCCACCTTTCTTCTCAAGAGCACTGATTGCCTTCTTAAAAGCATCGGTGTTAAGTGTCGTTCCATCTCCTACTCCACCATAATCCTTTATATTAACAGTATTTTCAGGAATAACCGGAGCAGACACGACAGGAAGATTCACTGGCAGATTCTTGTAATAAGACCCATAGTCTTCAGCTTCGACCGCATTAACAGAAAACAATGCGACCAAAAACAAAATAAAAGTTTTCTTCATTTTGATTAGTTTATAAGTTTATATATATAATTATTCAAAAGGGCGGCACAATGAAGGAATCATGAAAGATTAATCCATTTGATTGCAAAGATACAAATAAGTTACCCATGCATCAAAAAATTCAGTAACTAATTTTTATTTACTACAAAAAAATGTTTTAGCACAAAATACAGCCCCAAACAGCCTTAAATCCACAAGAACAAGAGAAAAATAAAGATTTTTTGAAAAAAGTTTCAAAAACATTTGGTGGTTTAAGAAAAACTGCCTACCTTTGCACTCGCATTTGAGAGATAACAAATGTGACGCGCTTGTAGCTCAGTTGGTAGAGCATCTGACTCTTAATCAGAGGGTCCAGGGTTCGAACCCCTGCAGGCGTACAAAATAAAGCACTAAATAGTTGATAATTATCTATTTAGTGCTTTTTATTTTTTATTACAGACAAATATCCCAATATTATTACAATAAAGTCATCACAAATTATGCCACATACACACTCTGTGAAACACTACCATAAAAAACCGCATTGTACAAAATAGAACAACACGGTAAAAATATATCTAACAAATATTTAATGAAGATAGTTTCCTATTAAAAATTTTTATTCCAAAAATAAATATATGATTAATGCTTATTTCTAATTTTTATATACAATTCATCAGTCATATCCATAATTTCTAATATCTTTTTCAAATTAGAAAATATTTGGAAATAGCTTAAATTCGTATCATAAAAATATGTACTATTTAGAGGTTGGCATCTATGAAGATCATTTTCAGTCAATCTAAGTATTGATGAAAATTTATGAATAAATTCATCTTCGGTAGACAAATTAAACAATTCTTTTATAATATAATTATACAACTTTATTCCTTTATATTTATCTCCAGGTAGTTTTTTACCAAAAAATATAGCATATTCAATTTCCTTGCCTGTGACCATATTTAAATCCATATCACAAACATTTACTTCAGGAATATCTTGAATTTCAACAATTGGTAAAGGCCAAATTTTAAGAAATCGTTCTTCCAATATTTTGGTACGAATATCATAATTTTCTTTATTCCAACAACAGATACTACTCAAAAAACGATTTAACCATAAACGACTATAAATATACCCCTGTTCATGACCATCTTTATTCATTTGTTTTTTCTCCAAAAAACTTTTATTACCTAAAGCTCCGTTATTACCAGATAACGTTAAATTCCCTATTGTATGAAGATATTTGTCAGTAAATAATTTATACTCATCATCTGTCATACTTTTTCTCCAAGAAAAATCTGGTTTTTGAGGAAAAATATGTTCAATAGTTATATTCGGATTATTAATAATTGAAACCGGCTCTTTACTATCATAATTTTCCATCCTTTCTAATATATATAATTTCATTTTAGAGCGAGCATTATATAAGTCCTTATCGCGTAAATAATTCAAAATTTCACTATTAGAAGGAATACGTACTTTTCCACTTCTTGTCAAAATATAATAATAAAGAGATTTTTCATAATCGTCCTTATTTATTTGCCTATATAAATTCATGAAAATCTTGTTCAATGCATTAGTTGGCAAATCTAATATGAAACGACGACATACATAAGACTGAATAAACTTCAAAACGTTTATCAAAGTTTGCTTTTCAATTCTCTTATGAATAAAATCATCTAATACCTGCAACAAAAAAGGATACGAGACATTTATCTCTATATACTTTATATAAGTAATCTCTCTGCGTATTTCGACATCATTTATGTTTTCAGGAGAAATAAGTTTATTATAAATCTCTGAATAATTTAAAATTTCGCCTAATATTTGATCTAAATCCAAATTATCTTCTATATCAAACTGATGTTTAAACATATAATATACACGATTTTTATTAGGAATTTCCCCTGTTTTAATGGTAAGATAATCCCTTATAAAATCAGAAACATATGAAGATCCATTTAATTTAGTATTATTTTCAATTTCAGACCAATAGCTATTAAATAAACGCTCCTGTTCTGCTGGCTCCAGGCCCATTAAAATATAATTCCTAATCAAATCTGCTTGTGACAGATCCAAACCTGTCGAATTAAGACTTTCAAATATTTTTTGAGCATTGTCTTTTCCTCGTTCAAGTCTTATTTCAACAAACAATAAACGTCTAAAGCCTTCATAAATAATTTCATAATTTTCTTTTGTTATGTTCTTTATAAAGAAATTATAATTATTTTTAATTTTAGAATATTCATATGGAATAGAACGATTCTCTAATAATAGACGCAAATCCTTCTCATTGTTATCTGTTGCCTTTAATTTTATTTTAAAAGATGCATTAGAAGTATTACGATTTATCAAGTAATAGTCAAAGATTGTTCTAGCTCGTTCTATATTATTTTGGCTCTTTGCAAAATTATATAATGCAATTAACATCAAAGTTATAGTTGTTATCCTTTGTTGACCATCAATTATAACAAGCTGCTCGACTTCTTCTGTAGTATATTCATCATTACAAACATATACTATACTACCAATAAAATGCACTTTAGAATCTTCTCTTGGCTTACTACCAACCTCAATAATATCATCCAATAACTGCTTACATTGCTCTTCACTCCAATCGTAATTACGTTGATATATAGGAATTACAAACTGAGTGTCTTGTCGTTGCAAAAACTTAAAAAGTTGAATAGGATTAGCTTTCATTGTATTTTTATTAAAAATGCCCGACTTTACAATATTATGTAAAGCCGGGCTTAACTCTGCGAATATCGATTTTCAATATTCATTGCGGAGAGAGAGGGATTCGAACCCCCGGTGCCTCTCAGCACGACGGTTTTCAAGACCGTTGTAATCGACCACTCTACCATCTCTCCTTTTCCGAAGGGTTAGCTTCGTGTTCAAAAGCGAGTGCAAAGGTAAAGGGTTTTCTTTATATATCCAAATTTTTTCGGAGAAATTTTATCAAAAAAGCATATTTTTTTCATTTTTGAGCATTTTCGGGAATAACATTCATGTTTTTGCCATCAGATAAGCTTTGTCATAACAGGCAAAATGAGTAATTTTGCAGCATGATTTACCCAAAGACATTTGAAAGCAAGATAGGCTTCGACGAAATACGCACTCTTCTACGCGAAAGATGCCTCAGCACATTAGGAAAAGAAAAGGTTGACGAGATGCAGGCAAGTCATGATGCAGGCGAAATAAATGAATGGCTGGCACAGGTCCGTGAGTTCCGACGTCTGCAAGAAGAATCTGATGATTTTCCAATGCACTATTTCTTTGACGTACGTCAGTCTGTAAGCCGTCTGCGCCTTGAGGGTACACATCTGGATGAAGGCGAACTGTTTGACCTGCGCCGCTCACTAGATACAATATGCGCGATTGTAAACTATCTGAACAGATCTGACGGCGATGATGAGGACGGAGAAGAAAAAGCTTACCCATACCCGGCCCTTCACCGACTAACTGTCGATGTTCTTACATTTCCACAATTAGTACAGGCTATCGACCGCATACTTGACAAATTCGGACATATCAAAGACAGTGCTTCTCCTGAACTTGCCAATATCCGCAGGGAACTGGCGAGAACAGAAGGGAACATATCACGCACACTTTATGGCATACTACGCTCAGCTCAAAGTGAAGGACTTGTTGACAAAGACGTGACGCCAGCAATACGCGACGGCCGACTCGTAATACCTGTAACTCAAGGCCTGAAACGCCGGATAAGAGGTATTGTTCACGATGAATCTGCATCCGGCAAGACCGTATTCATTGAACCGAGTGAGGTAGTAGAGGCAAACAACAAGATAAGAGAACTTGAATCGGACGAGCGTAGAGAGATTATACGCATACTGACAGAATTCTCTAAACTCGTGCGCCCTCACGTAAAACCGATACTTGAATCATACGGATTTCTTGCTACGATTGATTTCATAAACGCAAAAGCAAAGTTTGCTCAACTAATAAACGGAATAGAGCCAACTGTCGAGCCGCATCCGCATATTGACTGGATACAGGCGTCTCACCCGTTACTTCAACTATCATTAAATAAACAGGGCAAGAGCATTGTACCGCTTGACATAATGCTGACACAGGAAAAGCGCATACTCATAATCTCAGGGCCGAACGCCGGCGGTAAGTCTGTATGTCTAAAAACAGTAGGCTTAACACAATATATGCTGCAATGCGGATTGTCTGTTTCAATGGGAGAACGATCACACACAGGCGTATTCGACAACATATTTATAGATATAGGTGACGAACAGAGCATCGAAAACGACCTCAGTACGTATTCAAGTCACCTTATGAACATGAAACAGATGATGAAGTACGCCAACGACTCTACCCTTCTGCTTATCGACGAGTTCGGAACAGGTACTGAGCCACAAATAGGAGGAGCTATCGCAGAAGCTGTACTTGAACAATTCTGTGAACGCAAGGCATACGGAGTAATAACTACACATTATCAGAATCTAAAACACTTTGCCGATACGCACAAATATGTCGCAAATGGCGCAATGCTTTATGACAGACAGCAGATGCGTCCACTTTTCCAGTTGTCAATAGGCAATCCAGGCAGTTCATTCGCAATAGAAATAGCCCGTAAAATAGGACTGCCGGAAATTGTTATCAAGAAAGCAAGCGACATAGTCGGCAGCGACTACATCCAGAGCGACAAATATTTGCAAGACATCGTTCGTGACAAACGCTATTGGGAAAACAAGCGTCAGAACATACACCAACGTGAGAAGAATCTTGAACAGACCATAGCTAAATACGAAAAGGAAGTCAAAGAGCTGGAACAAAGCCGTAAAGACATAATCAAAAAGGCTAAAGAACAGGCCGAGCAACTGCTCAGCGAGAGCAACCGCATGATTGAGAAAACAATCAAGGAAATACGTGAAAGTCAGGCGGAAAAAGCTGAGACTAAGAAAATACGTGAAGAACTTGAAAACTTCAAGTCAGGAATAAAAGACATTGACACGGCTGCTAACGATGAGCTTATAGCTAAAAAAATGCGTCAGATACAAGAACGCAAGGCAAGACGTGAAAAAAGGAAGAAAGAAAAAGAAAACAAAGGACAAAAAACGAACAACGCAAACAAGAATAATCAGTCTAACACATCACGTCAAAAAATAGACACACCACTTGCTCCTGGCGACACCGTAAGAATAAAAGGTCTGACAACTGTCGGAAAGATTGAAAGCATAGACGGCCAAACTGCAACAGTTATATTCGGAGACATGCGTACCAAGATGCGCACAGAAAGGCTCGAACGTGCTAAAGCTCAACAAAAAGAAGAACCGAAAGCATACGTTGCAGTAAGCAGAGATACAAGGGAAGCAATAGATAAACGTAAGCTGAACTTCAAGCAAGACCTCGATGTACGTGGAATGCGTGGAGATGAGGCTATTTCTGCCGTAACATATTTCATAGACGATGCAATTCTGGTCGGAATGCACAGAGTGCGAATACTTCACGGAACCGGTGCAGGCATACTGCGACAGCTTATACGCGAATACCTTGCAACTGTTCCTTCTGTAACTTCTTTCCATGACGAGCATGTACAATTTGGTGGAGCCGGAATAACAGTAGTCGATCTAGAATAACAACGTTCAATCATTAAGTATGTAGAACCAATTAAATTGCGCAACGTTAAAAAATAAAAAACGCAACGTAACACGGCACAAAGTTTGTATCTTTGCACCGTTTTATATAAAAATCCAATCATAAATCAAGAATATATAATTAAATTCACACATAAGTTTAATAAATGAAGCGATTTAAGTTAGTGGACAATATCGTAGGCTGGCTGGCTTTTCTGATTGCTGCCTTTGTATATTGTAGCACGATTGAGCCGACAGCCAGCTTTTGGGACTGTCCTGAATTCATCACCACAGGTTATAAGCTAGAAATAGGACATCCGCCTGGAGCACCGTTCTTCATGCTCACAGCAAACTTGTTCTCTCATTTCGCCAGCGACCCGTCTCAAGTTGCACGCATGGTAAACACTATGAGCGCTCTGCTTAGTGCGACTTGTATTATGTTCCTGTTTTGGACAATTACACACCTGACACGCAAGCTGATACTTAAAGACTGGAGTTCGCTCACGACCTCAAAACTTATTGCCATTGAAGCAAGTGGACTCGTCGGTGCGCTTATCTACACATTCAGCGATACATTCTGGTTCAGCGCAGTCGAAGGTGAGGTTTATGCTTACTCGTCAGCATTCACCGCAGTGGTATTCTGGCTCATACTTAAATGGGAAGACCACGCAGATGAGCCACACAGCGACCGTTGGCTTATACTTATTATGTACATGACCGGATTGAGCATCGGTGTCCACCTGCTCAATCTTCTGTGCGTATCAGCCATGGTACTTGTGTTCTACTACCGCAAATTCCCCAACGCAAACCTTAAAGGCTCGCTCGTAGCTTTAATCATATCATTTGTACTTATTGCCGCGATACTTTACGGCGTTGTGCCGGGAATTGTTACTGTAGGCGGTTGGTTTGAGCTGTTCTTCGTCAATACACTTGGATGTCCTTTCAACACAGGTGTGATAATTTACATCATTCTGCTTGTTGCAACAGTTATCTGGGCTATTTACGAAAGCTACACCAACAAGAGTTTCAAGCGCAGCAACATATCTTTCGTTCTTTCGGTAGCCATGCTTGGCGTACCCTTCTACGGATATGGATGGTCTGCATTCTTCATCGGAGTTGTTATTTTAGCAATACTTTGGTTCGTCGTTAATCGTCAGATTGTCAGCGGAAAAGCAAAGAAGCCATTTGTAAGCGCACGCATAAAGAACACTGTTCTGCTCTGCATGCTGATGCTTATGATTGGATATTCAAGCTACGCGCTTATCGTAATCCGCTCTTCTGCCAACCCTCCTATGGACCAAAACTCGCCTGAAGACATATTCACTCTTGGCAGTTACCTCAGCCGCGACCAATACGGCGACACACCACTTGTTTACGGTCAGGCATACACATCACAGGTTAAGCTTGACATTGAGGACGGTATGTGCAAACCTCACATGAATGAAGGCGCACCGATATACCAACGCAAAGAGAAGGCATCACCTGACGAAAAGGACTCTTACTTCATTGTAAGCCGCAAACGTGACTATTCATACGCACAGAATATGATTTTCCCGCGTATGTGGAGCGCAGCCCATGCTGACGCTTACGAAAGCTGGATGGGTGGTGTTGAAGGCACTCAGGTTCCTTACGACCGTTGCGGAGAACCTATAACAGTGAAGATGCCGACAATGATGGAGAATTTACGTTTCTTCCTCTCTTATCAGTGCAACTTTATGTACTGGCGCTACTTTATGTGGAACTTTGCCGGACGTCAGAACGATATCCAGGGCAACGGCGAACTGGAGCACGGTAACTGGATTACAGGTATATCGTTCCTCGACAATCTCCGCCTTGGCGACCAGAGTAAACTGCCGGACGATCTCAAGAACAACAAAGGCCATAACGTATTCTACTGCCTGCCTCTGCTGCTCGGTCTGATTGGCCTGTTCTGGCAGGCTTACCGTGGACAGCGTGGCATACGTCAGTTCTGGGTAGTATTCTTCCTGTTCTTCATGACAGGTCTTGCTATCGTTCTGTACCTTAACCAGACACCTATGCAGCCACGTGAGCGTGACTATGCATACGCAGGTTCATTCTATGCATTCGCAATATGGTGTGGTATCGGCGTCGCAGCAATAATAGACCTACTCAAGAAATATCTCAAACTTAACGGTACAGCCGTTACAGCAGTCGTATCAATACTTTGTCTGCTTGTACCTATTCAGATGGCAAGCCAGACATGGGACGACCACGACCGCAGCGGACGTTACACATGCCGCGACTTCGGTCAGAACTACCTCATGTCACTGCAAGACAAGGGAAACCCGATTGTCTTCACAAACGGCGACAATGACACATTCCCGCTTTGGTACAATCAGGAAGTTGAAGGTGTCAGAACAGACGCACGTGTCTGCAACCTCAGCTATCTTGCAACAGACTGGTATATCGACCAAATGTGCCGTGGAGCATACGACTCACCAGCTCTGCCTATAACATGGCCACGCCTTGATTACTGCTCAGGTACTAATGAGTATATCGAGGTTCGTCCGGATGCTAAGAGTCAGATACTTGAACTCTACAAGACCAATCCTAAAGAAGCGAAAGCCGCATTCGGCGACAATCCTTTCGAGCTTAAGAATATAATGAAGCACTGGGTACGTTCTAAAGATGCTGACCTCCACTTCATTCCTACTGACACTCTTTACATTACAATCGATAAGAATGCAGTAAGAAATAGCGGAATGATGATGGCGGCAGATTCAATACCTGACCGCATGATTATTTCTCTCAAAGGTAAGGACGCACTCTACAAGAACGACCTGATGATGCTTGAAATTATTGCACAAAGTAACTGGACACGCCCAGTATATGTCGCAACAACTGTTGGTTCAGAAAACTATATGAACCTTGGCGATAACTTTGTACAAGAAGGTCTTGTCAACCGTATCACACCATTCACGACAAACGTCGCAGGTGCAAAGAACTTCGATACAGAACGTGTCTACACCAACATGATGACACGCTTCAAGTATGGCGGTCTTGATAAGAAAGGTATCTACCTGGATGAAACTGTAATGCGCATGTGCTATACACACCGCAGACTATTTGCACAGCTGGCTCTCAACCTCATTGCTGAAGGCAAGACTGAGAAAGCAAAGAAAGTCCTTGCTTATGCCGATAAAGTATTACCTTCATATAATGTGCCTATGAACTACCTCAGCGGTGGACTCGACATTGCAAAGGCATACGCCCATTTAGGCAATAAAGCCAAAGCGACAGAGATTCTGAACGAGGTATTCAAGAACTCGCACCAATACATGATGTGGTACAACTCACTTACTGGCAGCCGTTTCACACAGGCACAGCAAGACTGCGTAATGCACATTTACATTATGAATATGTGCATTGACACAGCAAATCTGTTTGACAGCAATCTTGCAAACAAGCTCACCAAGACGTTCAATGCCGATATAGCGACCTACCACGCTAAGGGCGGAGCTATGCCACAGTAAAAAACATTAAGTTATACGAAGTTGAAAGGCGTTAAAGGCCGACAAGCCTTTTATCGTCTTTCAGCTTTTAAATCAATAAACTACCAACAAAGAAAGATGATTATCGAGCAGCCTGCCAAATGGCTACGCTGGCTCTATCCACGGGCTACATGGCGTATGGACAAAAACGAGAAAGCGGTTTACCTGACTTTCGACGACGGTCCCATACCCGAATCTACCCCTTTCGTACTTGAAACACTGGCAAAATATAATGCCCATGCAACATTTTTCGTCGTTGGCGACAACGTCAGAAAATATCCCGACCTGTTCAAAAAGATTGTAGATGCAGGCCATCAAGTCGGCAACCACACGTTCAACCACTGGGGAGGATTCAAGCATACAACAAAATCATACAACGCAAATGCGGAAAAAGCCAATCAACTTATAAACGCGCATCTGTTCCGACCGCCACATGGCTGGATGAGATGGGATCAGTACTTCTGGTTAGGACGAAAATACCGCATCGTTATGTGGGATCTCGTAACACGCGATTACAGCAAATGGCTTACAGCTGAAGACGTATTGAAAAACGTAAAACGATACACACGTAACGGTTCGATAATAACATTTCATGACTCACTAAAGAGCATCGACAAGCTGCGTTACGCATTGCCCGAAGCACTGAAGTGGATGAAAGAGCAAGGATATGAGTTTAAGACTTTCGAGTAAACACATAAAGGCCGAGGCACAAGCCCTCGGCTTTTTTGCCTGCGGACTAGTCAAAGCTGAGCCCGTAAGCAAAGAATGTGCTACAACATTTAACAGTTGGCTGACCGTCAAAGGATATGCCGACATGGAATACATGAACCGTAATGTTGAAAAAAGGTTTGATCCAGAACTTCTCATGCCAGGTGTAAAATGCATAGTAAGCGTCGCACTCAATTACGCTCCTGCCCGACGACTGCAAGAAGGGCAATATCAATTTGCGTCATACGCATTAGGACTTGACTATCACGACATTGTAAAATCACGACTTCATACTCTCGCCTCACGTCTTGGAATAACCGAATACCATGCCTTCTGCGACACAGCTCCTGTACTTGAACGTTACTGGGCCATGCAGGCTGGTCTTGGCTGGATAGGCCGCAACCACCAGCTTATAATACCTCATGCAGGCAGTATGTTCTTCCTCGGCGAACTCTTTATCTGCACTGAACCAGACGTTTACGACTCACCTGTAAAATCACGCTGCGGCACATGCCATGCATGTCTTAACGCCTGCCCAACAGGTGCTATAAGCAAAGATGAGCCGTTTAATTCATCCAAATGTCTGTCATATCTGACTATTGAGAACCGGGGAGACATTCCGACAGAAGCTGCGAAGAAAATGGGTAATTGCATCTACGGCTGCGACCGTTGTCAGGATTCCTGTCCGTGGAACAGATTTGTAACACCGACCAACGACCCACAACTGACTCCGAAGCCCGAACTTCTTGAAATGACAAGCGCCGACTGGCAGCAACTTTCGGTTGAGCGTTACCGTCAGCTGTTCAAAGGCAGCGCTGTAAAAAGGGCAAAATATGAAGGACTAATTAGAAATATACATGCTGTCGCGTCAGCCACAGACGACAGCAGCAACAACTAATGAACATAAAGAAGCATGATCACTAAAGACATCGTACTCGCCGCCCTTGTGCGTGCGTTTTTCAAGTATTACGTTACGGCCGTTCTCGAATCAAACACTGACACAGATATTCAAGAACGTTTCGAGCCGAAGAACATAAAACGCATGATGCTCAATCATTATGAACTTATATCAAAGGCGTTCAATCAGGAGGCATTTTACGCAATATCACGCATGAACTATGAGGCTGACGAGGCTGAAAATCTGCTGAAAGACTTCATTAAGCCTTCAACCACAGAAATAGACCTTGTCCGTTTCGCCTGCCGCACCGACGAAATGTTCAAAGTTATGGTTGAAGAATACCGCCGAAACTTTACCAACCTGCTTTCCGGGCGCATCGAAACTGAAGACGAACATGTTAAATCATACACCCGACATCCGGAAATAGGTGAGATGGATATTGACGCGGCTGAAAACATAATCAATCGCATGGCAGCCAAAGCATACGAGTTGGGCAAAGCTAACGCTTCGCCCAAAATTAACAAGTAACAATTAAAAATTAAACAACGAGGGTTTACATTAAGTTGTGCAAAGCTAACGCTTCGCACAAAATTAACAAGTAACAATTAAAAATTAAACAACGAGGTTATACATCTATTAAATATTAAGGCTTCGGTATTCTTATTATTTCATTATTCTATCCAAACAGGAATAATCGCAAGGTTTAATCCTTGAATTTACTATCCAATCAGAATACGTCCTAATACAAACTACAATGCTTACTTATTATTCAGTAACAAACTGAATAACATCACCCACGTGGTTTAACTTTTAATTGTTAATTGTCATTTAGCCTCCGGCTAAATGACAACCGCTGTTCCGCTGCAAGTTACCATAAGCATAGAGCCATTCTGCCCTATAGCCTCATAATCAAGGTCAATACCGACAATGGCATTTGCGCCCAATTGCGTTGCCCGTTCGACCATTTCACGCAAAGCAGTATCCTTTGCCTCACGCAAAACCTTCTCATACGTACCGCTACGTCCACCAAAGAAATCACGCAGACCAGCCATAAAATCTTTTAGTACGTTAGCTCCTACAATAGTTTCTCCTGTTACCACACCCCTATATTCAAGTATAGGGTGACCTTCTATAGTTGGTGTTGTTGATATTAACATAATTTTCTGTGTTAATTTTACAAATTACAATGCGAATATAGTGAAAATATTCGAATTATACAGTTAATTTCATATTTAATAACTACTAATTTGCCATTCATTCTACTTGTTTACATAAAAGATGCCCTTTTATGCTGCAAAAGAGGGTCTTTCGGCATTCAAAAGAGCATCTTTGACAATGCAATTAACGGCATATTGGAAAACGGTATGACAATTAACATTATTAATTAAATAATACATAACGAACCAAACAAAAACAAGAATGACTGTACATACTACCCAATGCGTTACAACCAGTCAAAATTATAAATTTTATTGAATAATTCCTAGTATATAAAGAGCCTTACATAAATTAGCAAGCGATACTTAATAGCAGGATAACGTGAAGAATATCAACACATTACATCAACCTGTACAGGAATTGTATACAGGTGTTGCAACACGGATATGACTTAATTGTAACACAAATGAAATATCTGTTTAAACGCATTGAAATATACTAGCTATATTTTTGCAGCCAGAATCAAAACAGTTAAAACAAGAACGTTTTTATGACAGAAATTTATTTTTTGATAGTCGCGTTCCTGCTACTATTAGCGGTGTTCGACTTATTCGTAGGCGTAAGTAACGACGCCGTAAATTTCCTCAATTCAGCTATCGGCGCAAAAGTCGCAAAATTCCGTACGGTACTACTCGTTGCGTCATTAGGAGTACTGATCGGTGCTGTAATGAGCGCAGGTATGATGGACGTGGCACGTCACGGCATTATGAAGCCTGAGAATTACTCATTTGAAGAAGTAATGACCATCTTCCTTGCCGTAATGGTGACCGACGTGATTATTCTCGACATGTTCAACACGCTCGGAATGCCAACTTCAACAACTGTTTCACTCGTATTCGAGCTGTTGGGAGGTACGTTCATACTGGCAATGCTGAAAATGCACGCAGACCCGTCGCTCACAATCTACGATTTGCTTAACAGTGACAAGGCGTTGAGTGTGATTATAGCAATATTCGTATCCGTGGCCATAGCGTTCTTCTTCGGAGTTATAGTGCAATGGATTTCACGTGTAATATTCACGTTCAATTACAAACGCCACATGCGCTATACAATCGCTATCTTCGGCGGAATCGCGTTCACGGCTCTTGCCTACTTCATTTTCATCAAAGGTCTGGGCGATTCACCTTACATCCACGAAGATGTGCGTAGCTGGATTAACAGCAACACTTACATGCTGATTGCCGTTGCTTTCGTTGTTACGACAATCCTCTCTGAAGTGTTTTATCTGCTCAAAGTCAACGTATTCAAGATTATCGTCTTGGCCGGTACTTTCGCACTGGCAATGGCATTCGCCGGCAACGACCTTGTGAACTTCATCGGTGTACCTCTTGCCGGTCTTGACTCTTTGCAGGATTTTCTTGCCAACGGCAATGGAAACTTCAGCACATTTATGATGACTTCACTCATGTCATCAGCAACAAGTCCGCTGCTCTACCTCCTGATTGCCGGAATTATAATGATCATCGCAATGACAACGTCTAAGAAAGCACAAAACGTTGTCAAGACCAGTGTTGACCTGAGCCGTCAGGACGAGGGCGACGAGATGTTCGGTTCTTCACGAGTAGCACGCAGCATTGTACGCTTTACACAGGATATGAGCGAGACTATGTCAAAATACATGCCGAAAAGAATGCAGAAATGGATTGACAACCGTTTCAACAAGGAAGAGGCTATATTGGCTGAAGGTGCTGCATTCGACGAAGTCCGCGCAGCTGTCAACCTTGTACTTGCAGCAATGCTTATAATATTCGGAACAAACTACAAACTTCCTCTCTCTACAACCTACGTAACCTTCATGGTTGCAATGGGTAGTTCACTCGCCGACCGCGCATGGAGCCGTGAAAGTGCTGTGTTCCGCGTAACTGGTGTAATCTCTGTAATCGGTGGCTGGTTTATCACAGCCGGTGTGGCCTTCGCTACCTGCGCTATTGTCTGCGCACTGATGCACTTCGGCGGTATTGCTGTCATGGTAGCATTCATGATTCTCGACATTTACCTGCTGTGGCGCAGCAACCGTCAGTTCGCCAAGAAACAGCGTGAGGAGAAGAAGGACGACGTGTTCCAGCTGATGATGCGCACCCGCGACAAGGAAATTGTCTGGGATCTGCTATCAAAACACGTAGCACGCACTCAGAGTTTCGTTACTCACTTTGCACTTGAGCAGTTTAACAGAATCATTGACGGTATCAGTAACGAAAACCGCAAAGAGCTACGTCACTGTGGAAACGCCCTAAAGGAGGAACAGTCACAACTCAAGAAGTTCCGCCGTAAAGAACTTCTTGCGATGCGCCGCATACCGGCACAGATTGCCATCGAGCGCAACACATGGTTCCACCTGGGAGCCAACTGTAACCAGCAGTTCGTCTACTGTCTAAAACGTATGCTCGAACCTGTGAAGGAGCATGTTGACAACAACTTCAATCCGTTGCCACAGGAGTTCATAGACGAGTTTGAAGGCACACGCCGTAAAATAAACGAACTGATGAATCATACTGAACAGATGATTTCAACAAACAGATACGACCTGTATCAGGAAACACTCAACATCGCCGATGAATGTAAAGACGAATTGTCTGTAATGCGTAAACGCGTAATCGACATAATGTATCGCGACAACAACGCTAACCTGAAGGTCTCACTGCTGTATCTCAACATTCTGCAAGAGAGCCAGGAATTCCTGAGCATTATGCGTCATCAGTTGCGTGCCGCAAGGAAATTCCTCGACAACAGACAATAACGATTTACATACCATAAACTAACAAAACGGGTGGAATAAGCAAAATGCTTTTCCGCCCGTTATTTGTATATTAACGTATAAATACAGGCAAACAGACTAATAACTAAACAAACAACTCAGCCGACGGAAACACATACAGCTTAGTATTCAGATTTTGCTCTTCAATGTTCAATTTGTCATTAAACACCCATGAAAAAACCAAAATTAGTATAAAAATTTTCAGATTGTCGGTTATAATATCTATTTTTGTAAGCTAAAGATTTATTGATTTTATAATGAAATACGCAATAATAGCCGCCGGCGAAGGTTCTAGACTAAACCAAGAAGGCGTAAGAGAACCTAAGCCTTTAGTCAGGATAAACGGTGAGATGCTTATCGACAGGCTCATACGTATATTTATAGAAAATGAAGCGGAAAGCATCATTGTAGCCTACCGCGAAAGTATGACCGAAGTCGCTGAACATCTGGAAAAGATAAAACGCAATGGAATAAACGGGCAACGAATCTCACTGGAATGTGTCGGAGTAGACACGCCAAGCTCAATGCACAGTATGTCGGCAATCAGTGACAGACTGGAAGATGATACTTTCTGCCTTACAACTGTCGACACTGTATTTAACGAAAAGGCTTTCAAGAATTACATTGCATATCTTCAAACTGCAATTAAGGAAGGAAATGCCGACGGAGTAATGGCCGTAACCGACTATATTGACGACGAAAAACCTTTATATGTTGCTACAAATGACGATATGGACATAACGGCTTTCCTTGATAAGGATAACGGATGCAGATTTGTTTCTGCCGGAATTTACGGACTTACACCAAACGCAATACCTGTCTTACGCGACTGTATAAATAGAGGCGAGAGCAGAATGAGGAACTTCCAGCGTGCATTGCTGAAAAACGGAATGAGTCTGAAAGCAGTCAATATAGGAAAAGCCTTCGACGTAGACCACGCTACTGACATACTTAAAGCAGAACAGTTCTTAAACAAAGCAAAATGAGGAAAGTCCTTAAAGTATACAGAGCGGAAAGGTTCTCTCCAAATTCAGTTGACAGGGACAGGGCCATTATAGACACCGTAGGAAACATTCTGGCAGACAAAGGATTTGCCGTTACAGGAATATGCGAGGACAATCTTAACCGCAACCATGAAGCAGACGTGTATCTTACGATGGCAAGAAGTCGGCATGCCCTAGCTATTTTAAAAGAGAAAGAGGCTGAAGGTAGACAAGTCATAAACAACCCTGACAGCATAAGCGCATGCAGAAGAAGCACAACAGACCGACTGATGAGAGACAACGGACTGCCTGCCGCTCCGCTGACCAGCGAAAACGGATATTGGATTAAGCGTGGTGACGAAGCAGCGCAAAGCAAAGATGACGTCATATTTGCAGCTAATGAAACTGAAAAAGAGAATACAATAAGGCTTTTTAAAGCCAGAGGAATAACCGACATTGTCGTTACAGCTCATGTAAAAGGCGACGTCGTAAAGTTTTATGGAGTTAGAGCAACAGGCTTCTTCAAGACATTTTAT
Organism: uncultured Prevotella sp.; assembly: GCA_902491375.1. Lineage (GTDB taxonomy): Bacteria > Bacteroidota > Bacteroidia > Bacteroidales > Bacteroidaceae > Prevotella. Next base: position 5,512 of record CABUHE010000029.1, on the reverse strand, counting down.
GCCGGCAATGATAAATACTCAAAGTTCGGTGATGAGCGGCTTAACGGTGTTCCACAGCATTACAGTTTCAATACTGATAATATGCAGAACGACGCCGAACAGCTGGCAAACCTGACAGGAACCGATGTTTACGGAGGTGACTGTATTGTAAGAGCAGATGGTTCTTATGTAATAATTGATTTCAACGACTGGCCTAGCTTTGCACGTTGTCGTGAAGAAGCGGCCAAGGCCATTGCATTAAAGGTGAAATAGGAAAAGGAATGACAAAATACAAGGAATTACTCAACGCATCAATAAAATCAAAGGATACTGAAGAATGGTTGGACATGCACTTCAACCGTCCGATAGGACTGATGATGGCATTAACCGGAAAACGGCTCGGAATTCATCCTACGGCAATAACAGCAGTCTCGATAGTCCTCGGAATATGGGCAGCATGGATGTTCGCACACACAGACATTTACCACAATCTGCTTGGAATATTACTGCTGATGATTGCAAACTTCTGCGACTCGGCAGATGGACAACTGGCCCGAATTGCCAATAAACGCACTCTCGTAGGCCGTGTACTAGACGGTTTTGCAGGAGACATCTGGTTCTTCTGCATATACTTTGCCCTTTGTGTAAGAATGACATTACAGCCTATGCCGGGCACAGACGTGAACTGGGGAATATGGATATGGGTTCTTGCTTTCATTGCCGGAATATTATGTCATTCACCTCAAAGCTCACTGTCTGACTATTACAGACAGATTCACTTACTGTTTCTGAAAGGTAAAGCAGGAAGCGAACTTGATACTTATGCCAGCCAGCGTGAGATTTACGACAATCTGCCAAAGCACAGTCTGCTTATAATAAAGATGTTTTACTATAACTACGCAAATTATTGCAAAAGCCAGGAACGCCGTTCACCGGCTTTCCAAAAATTGATAAAAACAATAAAAGACAAATACGGCGACATATCGGCAATGCCGCAAGAGCTACGGGAAAGATTCCTGGAAGGAAGCCGACCGCTAATGAAATATACAAATATTCTGACCTTCAACACCCGCGCAATCTGTCTTTACATTACAAGTCTTGCCGGCTGTCCGTGGGTTTACATGATGATTGAAATAATCGTATTCACGATAATTTACGTGTACATGCACAAAAAGCATGAAAGTCTGTGCCAAGAAATTATTGACAAAATAACAAAAGAAGCAGCATGACGACAAAAGGATTCATATTCGACTACGGCGGAACACTCGATACAGCAGGACGACACTGGGGAAAAGTGTTATGGCAGGCGTATGCCAGACAGAACCTGCCTGTAACAGAAGAACAGTTCAGAGAAGCTTACGTCCATGCTGAAAGGACACTTGGCTCACATCCAATAATCAAGTCTGATTTCACATCTTACCAGACATTAGACACAAAATTGGCAATTGAACTGGAATATTTAAAGTCTAAAAGATACTTGGAATGTGATGAGGGAACGCTTAGCCGACTGCGTAAATTCATGCTTGACGGACTGTATGAAGATGTAAAAAAGCAGACTGCAAACAGTGCCGAAGTTCTTTCTCACATTAGAAAGAAATACCCGGCTGTACTGGTCAGCAATTTCTATGGCAACATTAGCACTGTACTTAAAGAATTCGGACTTACAACATTCTTCGACAGTATAATCGAATCAGCAGTTGTCGGAATACGCAAACCGGATCCGAGAATATTCATTCTAGGAGCTGAACGACTCGGAATAAATCCAGCAGAAGCTATTGTTGTAGGCGACAGCTACGATAAAGACATCATTCCGGCAAAAACAGCAGGCTGCAAAGCGATATGGCTGAAAGGCGAAGGATGGACGGAAAAAGAATATGATGAAAGTCTGCCTGACGCCATAATAACAGATTTAAGCCAGCTGTTAAACTTAGATTTAGGAACTACATAGCTCAAAATCAAGTAATTATTAATACGACATACAACCCGAAGTTTATGAAGAAACTCTTTATATTGTTGCTTTTAACACTGACGCAAACATTGTCAGCGCAAGTAATAAAAGGCATTGTCGTCGATGAAGAGACCGGAGACACAATACCTTACACAGGAGTGCAATATAAAAACGACAATAAGGTTAACGCCAGCGACAGCCACGGACGTTTCAGTATAGAGCGCCGCAACGGTGAATATCTTACTTTCAGCGCTGTCGGCTACACCACGCTCAGCATACTAATAGGGCCAAATACGCCCGACGAAATGCGCATAACCTTAAAGCCTGAGACTAAAAGGCTAAAGGAAGTAACCGTCAGTACAAAGCGTAGCAAATACAGCAGAAAAAACAATCCGGCAGTTGAACTCATGAAAAGGGTTATAGCTGCAAAGAAACGTACTGACCTGTCAAACCACGATTATTATCAGTTCAACAAATACCAGAAGCTCACATTCGCGATAAACGACATCAATCCTCTTCAACTCGAAAACGAAAAAGCCAAAAAGAAGCAATGGCTACTCAACCAGATTGAGGTCTGTCAATACAACAACAAACTCATATTGCCATTATCTGTCGACGAGACCGTTTCTCAGAATCTATACCGCAAAGATCCGAAAAACGAAAAGACAATAATACTTGGGCAAAACACCACCGGCGTTAACGACCTTATCCAGACAGGTGACATACTAAACACGGTAATCAAGGACGTCTTCACAGATGTCGACATTTATGACGACCAGATAAGACTCCTGCAATATCCGTTCACCAGTCCTATCGGCAAAGACGCCATCGATTTTTACAGATTCTATATTGTCGACACGCTTTACGTTGATGAAGACAAATGTTTCCATCTCCAGTTTCTGCCCAACAACCAGCAGGACTTTGGATTCAGAGGCGAGCTTTGGATTCTTGCCGACAGCACACTTCACGTCAAGAAGTGTAAACTTTCATTGCCTAAAAAGACAGATGTCAACTTTACCGACAATCTAAGTATCGTCCAGGAATACACCCAACTGCCCAATGGCGAGTGGGCACTTACCACCGATGATATGATTGTCGAAATGTCTGTTGTGAAATTCATGACAAAATTCATAGTCATAAGAACTACCAGAATGTCAAATTATGCATTCAATAAGATACCTGACAAAGAATTTAAAGGCAAAGCCAAGATAATATACGACCCTAACTCGAAGATGAAGGATGACGACTTCTGGGCAGCCAACCGCACCGTACATCTGACAAACAGCGAAAGGTCAATGGGGGCGTTCATCAACAGTCTGTCACACACGAAAGGCTTCAAGATTATTTTATTCGGACTGAAAGCCCTGATTGAGAACTATGTCGAGACAAGCAAGAAAAGCTATGTTGACATAGGACCGATCAACACGATGATAAGCACAAACTTCATCGACGGCCTGCGCACACGACTCAGCGCACAGACAACAGCCCACTTGTTTCCGCATTTCTTCATGTCAGGATATTACGCAAGAGGCTGGGACAGCAAAAAGAACTATTATAAAGGGCAGTTGGTTTACTCGTTCAACAAGAAAGAGTACATGCCGTGGGAGTTTCCTAAACGTACAATAACATTCACATCAACTTACGACGTATGCTCACCTTCTGACAAGTTCATGCCCACCGATAAGGACAATGTCTTCACCGCTTTCAAATGGACAGAGGTAAACAAAATGATGTTCTACAACAGGCAGGAGCTGTCCTTTGAATATGAACAATACTGGGGACTGAAAACAACCATAAAGCTGAAAACAGAGGAAAACGAGGCATGCGGCTCATTGTTTTTCAAGCCGTTATCGCTGAATGGAGCGACAAACGACGCCATGAGCCAGGGCCGCATTCGCACAACTGAAGCATCATTCCAGTTGAGATACTCACCCGGCGAAACCTACGTAAACACCAAACAGCGAAGACTGCGCGTGAACTTTGACCCGCCAGTATTCACACTTAGTCACACTGTGGGAGTAAAAGGTGTACTCGGAGGCGACTACAACTATAACCTTACCGAGGCAAGCATATACAAACGCTTCTGGCTGAACAGCTGGGGCAAGATTGACGTTGCAGTGAAAGGCGGTGTACAATGGAATAAAGTGCCTTTCCCCTTGCTGATAATGCCGGCTGCAAACCTTTCATATATAGTTGAAGACGAGACGTTCAACCTAATAAACAATATGGAATTTCTCAACGACCGCTACGCAAGTCTTGACATTTCTTGGGATTTGAACGGAAAGATATTCAACAGAATACCGCTGATTAAGAAGCTCAAATGGCGCGAATGGCTTGGAGTGAGATGCCTGTGGGGCACACTTACCGACAAGAACAACCCCACACTGCAACGCAATGCTGATGATCCGTTGCTCATGCAATTCCCCGAAGGCTCATACATAATGGATCCCAAACGTCCGTACATTGAGCTTGTGGCAGGAATCCACAACATTTTCAAACTGCTCCACGTGCAGTTCGTCCACCGTCTGAACTACAACAGTCTGCCTACTGCAAAGAGAAACGGCGTGAGAATAATGCTAAGGCTGACATTCTAAACAACGCAAGCCATATTAACAAGGACAATAAAACTACACAAAATAAAAACCTGAAATATGAGAAAAATAAAAAATCCATGGATGAAGAAAGACGGCTACAACTGTTTCGGATGTAGTCCTGACAACCCTATCGGAATACACATGGAATTCTACGAGAACGGCGATGAGATAATAAGTTTCTGGAATCCGCAGTCGCAATACCAAGGCTGGGTGGACACAATGCACGGCGGAATACTGGCAACAATCATCGATGAGACAGCCGGCTGGGTTGTATTCAGAAAATTGCAGACCAGCGGAATGACCACAAAGCTCGAACTGAGATACAAGAAACAAGTAATGACAACCGAACCGCAGATTACCGTACGCGGGCACATTGTAGAGCAACGACGCAATCTTGTTACAATAGAAGTAAAAATAGAAAACTCTAAAGGCGAGACCTGCGTAGAAGGACGTGCCACTTATTTTGCTTTCGACAAAAACAAAGCTGCCGAAATGGGATTCACATCCTGCGACCTTGAAGGCGACGAGCTTTTGCCAATGTAATATTCAATAAACGCCCTGCCCTACCGCTTAGGTACAAGGCAAGGAAAAGACTCATCAGAAACGAGTTTACAAAATACGGTCTTTTGCATTGTAAAAGACCGTATTTTGCTTTATAAAAGGGCATCTTTCACGTTGCGAAAGAGCATATTTTACAAAATCAAACGGATTATCAGGAAAAACAGAACAATTATTTCTAATCCGTAATAATTTTTACTTATAAAGACACATGATAAAGCACTTTACAGCCATTCATTCACACCAGAATGTCATTATGTGATACCAAATACTGCAAATTCTGAGCAAATCAATACAAAAAACTACGTAAACGTTTGCGTATTACACCCTTTTTATTATATTTGTTGTAATCAGGTAGGTTTTATTTGACTATCAACAGATTGGATAAAACTCGCACGAGAACGGGCAATGGATAAGAAAAAGCCGGACTGTT
>CABUHE010000028.1 GCA_902491375.1 uncultured Prevotella sp. | reverse complement strand
GGAAAAACTAAATTTTCTCACTCCTACCGAAGCGTTTTTCAAAAATTTTCCGTAATGTTGCACTTGCTAGTTGACTCTGCCGGGCATCAATTATATTTTATTCAAAATAAAAAGTTCCAATTAAAACTGCTTGAACATAAATTTAATATCGTACATTTGCGCATTATTAAATACTAATAATATGCAAATGTACGATATTATAATTGAGAATAATATTCTTCTTATTAATTCCGTACAAACTAAAAAAACATCTGGCTTTAGCTTGCGAATAAGGCAAAAACCGGATGTCTTTATAATTTATTTAGATCTGTATTCATCAATAATCCTCGTCGGCTACGTCTTCAGCACTAAGTTCGAGGTCTTCAGGATTTTCCTCTATGGTTGTACGATAACTCTCTTCTGTCAGCTTATCATCATCAAAAGCATCGTCGTCGTCATCCTCATCATATTTATCTTCTACTTCCGGTAAATCCTCATCTTCATTCTCGTCAGAGTCATAACCATCTTTCTCATCCAAGTCAAATTTGAGACGTGGTTTCTCTGTTTCTGGCTTCAACTTCGCAAATATAGCCTCAACCCATGCACCTTTAGGTATCTCAAGAACAGAAAATCCGTCAGCAACTTTTTTTTCATACATACCTCCAGCCTTGTGCAGACGGTCTTTGGGTAACGTTGTAGTGCTGATATCAAATCCACTTTGGATTATATCCTGTATGCTCTGAGACAAAGACTCCCATCCGCCTCCAAAGTTACGGTCAATAACTTCAAGCAGTTTCTCTGCTGAGATATGGCGTATGTTCTCATACGTAAGATCAGTCACTCTCATAATAGGACGCTTCTTGACTCCTACTTTCATTTCAGGACTGTCAGGTAAGTTAACAGTTCCGACCTTAAAACCTCTAGCCTCATATTTGCTTATAATTTCAGGACGGTCGACTTTTATCTCCTCTACTTCGAAAGCACTTTTAATTATGTCGACATAATGACGGATATTGTCCTTTATGTCTGCGTCTTTCTCCGCAGCCTCAAGCATCCTGAAAACATCATTCTCCTGAACATCCCAAATGTTGCTTTTATTCAACGTTTTAAGGGTCAATGCTTTTTTATCAATACTTTTCATATTCTGAATGGATATTTTATTAATCATGCCGAATGTCAAACAAATCCCGATCTGTCAATACCGGGAATTTTTTACGGAAAGCAATCAAGCTATCCATATCTATACTGTAAGTAACAGACTGAGCTCCATTACCGTTGGCCGAAGCCAAGATGTTACCTTTAGGACCTATAATGGCACTTCCACCAATATATCTGCACGACGGGTCACACCCCGTTCTATTGGCTCCGATAACATAACACTGGTTTTCAATAGCTCTCGCCCTAATTAAAACATTCCATACTTCCTTACGACTTTCAGGCCAATTAGCCACAAAAATAATCGCGTCATAATCCTCCTGATTTCTCATCCATGCAGGGAAACGCAGGTCATAACATGTCTGAAGCAGGAATCTTATACCTTTAAATTCTGCCACAACACGCCGACGTCCCTTAACATAATGCTCGTCTTCGCCACCGTAAGCGAAAAGATGTCGCTTGTCGTAATAATAAAATTCACCGTCAGGTAACACAAAATACTGACGATTGCGTAACTTCCCGTCAGATGCCAAGACTGGCAAACTGCCACAAACAGCACACTGTCGGATACGTGCCAAGTTCTTCATCCAATCCAGTGGAACATAAGAACAAACATCCTCAGGTGAGGATGTAACGAAACCTGTGGCCCACATCTCCGGCAACACATAAAGATCTGCTCCGGGAGCAGTATCAATAAGACTTTCTGCGTTAAGAATATTACGGTCAATATCCTTCCACTTTATGTCGGTTTGAAGAATGGTTATTTTCACTAATTGGGGCGTTAAGTTTCTATGAATGTTGCAAAAGTAATACATAATCTGCTATCCGCAAGTTTTTATCAGATATTTTTTGCCTGATAAAAGATATTTCTTAATTTTGCAATATTATTATGGTTAAACCTCTGGCAGAAAGATTAAGGCCCAAGACGCTTGATGAATATATCGGGCAGAAACATCTCGTTGGGAAGAACGCCGTTCTAAGGAACATGATTGAATCCGGCAGAGTGGTGTCATTCATATTATGGGGACCGCCGGGCGTCGGCAAGACAACATTGGCTCTCATTACAGCTAATCAGCTGAAAGTTCCGTTCTATACTCTCAGTGCTGTATCCAGCGGAGTTAAGGAGGTAAGAGATGTTATAGATAAAGCAAAACATTCAGGATTCTTCAACAGCAATGCGCCAATACTTTTTATTGACGAGATACATCGATTCAGTAAGAGCCAGCAAGACTCGTTATTAGCAGCTGTTGAACAAGGAGTTGTTACACTCATAGGTGCGACGACAGAAAATCCATCATTTGAAGTAATACGACCGCTCCTGTCAAGATGCCAACTGTATGTATTAAAACCATTAGAGAAAGAAGACTTGCTTGAACTGCTACACAGAGCAGTTACAGAAGATATAGAACTACAGAAACACAATATTGAGATAAAAGAGACAGGCGCCATTCTAAGGTATAGTGGTGGAGATGCAAGAAAACTGCTGAATATACTCGAACTGGTTGTAAATTCTGCTAAAGACGACCCAATACTGATAACTGATAAGAATGTTGAAGAATGTCTGCAACAGAATCCGCTTGCATACGATAAAGACGGAGAAATGCATTATGACATTATTTCCGCTTTTATAAAAAGTATACGAGGCTCTGATCCTGATGCAGCCCTATATTGGTTGGCAAGAATGATCGAAGGAGGTGAAGACCCGAAATTCATTGCAAGACGACTTGTAATCAGTGCGTCTGAAGACATTGGACTGGCCAACCCTAATGCCCTATTACTTGCAAATGCGGCATTCGATGCTGTGAATAAAATCGGATGGCCAGAAGGACGTATACCACTTGCGGAGGCGACTGTATATCTGGCAACAAGTGCAAAAAGCAATTCTGCATACAATGGCATAGCTGAGGCATTGTCACTTGTAAAACGGACAGGCAACCAACCTGTGCCATTACATCTACGCAATGCTCCGACCAAGCTTATGGCTGACTTAGGTTATCACGACGGCTATAAATATGCTCACGATTACCCAGGAAACTTTGTTGTCCAGCAATATATGCCCGACAATATAAAAAATGAAAGAATATGGCATGCCCAGCATTCACCGAGTGAAGAAAAAATGTACCAACGGATGTTACATTGCTGGGGAGACAGATTTAAAGAATGATTAATGAATATTTTTTACAATCCAAATTAAATATACATAAAAACAATATGAAGATTGTTATATTAGACGGATACAGCGTGAACCCAGGCGACCTGTCATGGGCTCAGCTTGAGGAATGCGGAAAACTGACAGTTTACGACCGGACAGAAAAACAAGAAATTGTTGAACGTTCAAAAGATGCCGATGCTATATTGACAAACAAAGTCGTTATTTCTGACGAAATAATGAGCAAACTGCCGAACCTTAAATATATAGGAGTATTGGCGACAGGCTACAATGTGGTTGACATTGAAACAGCAACAAAACGTGGAATAACAGTAACAAATGTCCCATCATACAGTACTAACAGTGTAGTCCAGATGACTTTTGCCCACATTCTTAATATGACAAACCGTGTAGCACATTACGCACGTGAGAATCGTGAAGGGAAATGGAGCTCATCACCAGATTTCTGTTATTGGGACACTAATCTTTGTGAGATTGCCGGAAAGACACTAGGCGTTGTCGGTCTTGGAAATATTGGTTCAAAAGTAGCATGTGTCGCACGGGATTTTGGAATGGACGTTTTCGCATTCACAAGCAAAAACTCAGCAGATCTTCCGGCAGGAATACAGAAAACCACATTCAACGGTCTACTCGGTATAAGCGACATATTAACACTGCATTGTCCGTTAACTTCTGAAACAAAAGAGATGATAAACAAAGACACGCTGAAAAAAATGAAGCGTGGTGCAATACTAATAAATACAGGACGCGGAGGTTTGATAAATGATGCCGATGTCGCAAAAGCATTAAAAGAAGGCCAACTTGGTGGTTACGGTGCCGATGTAATGACACAAGAACCACCAAAAGCAGACAATCCGCTGCTTAGTGCACCCAATGCTTATTTGACACCGCATATTGCATGGGCTACATTTGAAGCACGTAAAAGGCTCGTCAACATTGCTTCTGCCAATGTAAAAGCATTTGCACAGGGTACACCACAAAACGTTGTGTGCTGATGGGAACACTACAGCTTGTTATCGAATTTCTAGGAACATTTGCTTTCGCAATATCCGGCATACGCTGGGCTGCATACAAGCGCTTCGACTGGTTCGGAGGCTACGTTGTCGGCCTGGCTACTGCCATTGGTGGAGGAACAATAAGGGACGTCATGCTTGGCGTAACACCTTTCTGGATGACAAACTCAATTTATTTAATATGTACAGCGGTAGCACTACTTACTGTAATTATTTTCAAAAAATCAATAGTAAAATTTGCCAACACATGGTTTTTATTTGACACTCTTGGGCTGGGGCTCTTTACTGTTGCAGGTTTACAAAAAACTCTAATTGAGGGATTCCCTTTTTGGGTTGCAATCATTATGGGTTGCATTACAGGTGCTGCGGGAGGTGTGATACGCGACGTATTAATCAATGAAGTACCTTTAATCTTCCGCAAGGAAATATATGCAATGGCATGCATAATCGGTGGTCTTGCATATTACATTTGCAATCGTCTTCATTTTCCTCCCGAAATTTCTGTTGCCGCGTGTTTTATTATAGTTGTTGCAGTAAGACTGACTGCTGTCAAAATGCACATTTCACTTCCACACCTGCATGAGGCAGAATAAAATAAGTTAGAAGTTGAAAACTACTTGCCACTAACAATATTCTATTGAGGCAACATCAATTTAAACTTCTAACTTATTTTTATTGTATATTATAAACCACACTTAAATAAAAGGCAAAAAACTTTTTTAGTCAACAATATTTTGCAATATTATAAATTATAATTATCTTTGCGCCGTTGATTGGTTCACACTATCGTGATTAAAAGGGAAACGGGTGAGAATCCCGTACAGTCCCGCTGCTGTGAGCTGTCATTTTTGAGAAAGATAAATAAACCACTGGCACAATTTTTCAGCCGGGAAGGTAATCTTTCTTAAGACAGCAAAGTCAGAAGACCTGCCGTCAGCTTGATGTTTAATTCACCGCTTCGAGGAAAGTGGTGTATTATATTATTTAAATTGAGAAATAAAGTATTAATACACTTATGTGGTGTCGTGGGTTTAACTATGGCATTACCCATAAAAGCGCAAAACAATGACAGCATTGCCAGCAAACACACGCTTGACAATGTTGTAATAACAGGTGTGTATTTACCCAAAAGGCTATCTACAACAGCACCTATACATATTCTGGATAAAGAAACAATAAGCCGCCTTGGCGTAACAGACATAGCAGACGCTCTTCACCGTATACCCGGAATCACATTGCGCGACTACGGTGGAGCCGGTGGTATGAAAACCGTATCTGTACGCGGATTTGGTACACAACACACTGGAGTATGTTATGATGGAATTGCATTAAGTGACTGTCAGACAGGCGATATAGATGTTTCAAGATATTCATTAGAAAACACAGAAAGTATTGCACTTACAGTCGGCGACAACGATGATATTTTCATACCTGCACGTAATGCGGCTTATGCTGCAATGCTTCACATAAATACAATTACCGTACCGAGTAAAGACAAACGTCCACACCTCGAAACGCAGATTAAAGTCGGTTCATTCGGATATGTAAGTCCATTCATAAGATACAGACAAAGCTTTAATGAGAAACTGGCTTTAACTGTAGCGGGAGAATACGTTTATGCTGAAAACGATTATCCTTTCACGCTGAAGAACCTCACGATAGAAACACATGAGAAGCGTACCAATAACATGATGAACTCTGCACACGGTGAAGCTGCATTATCGTGGAAAATAGACAGGAACAAAAGCCTTGACGGAAAAATATATTATTACGACAACGACAGACAACTTCCAGGACAGGTTAGATATTACACAAACTTAAGTGGAGAGAATCTGCACGACCGCAATGCATTTGCACAACTGCAATACAAAGCATGGGGGTGGCACGACTTATCACTAAAACTAAATGCTAAATACAACTGGGCATCATCTGAATATACCGACAAAACCTACCAAGGCGGTATTAACGATGCCAGTTATTGGCAAAGAGAAGCTTATGCATCGGCTTGCCTGCTATACACACCCGGTAAAAAACTATCTTTCGACTATTCGGCAGATTATATTTTCAACAATCTGAACAGCAGCCTTAAGACAGACACGAGACCATACAGGCACACAATATTGCAATCTGTAACCGCACGTTACCGTACAGGAAACTTTACAGCTATGGCAAGACTATTGTACTCACTATATTTCAACAACGCACAATATGGAGAAAGCGCACGTGATGCAAAAAGGATGTCACCGTCTGTTTCATTATCGTATAAGCTGTTAAAAGACGAAGATTTATATATAAGGTTGTCATATAAGAACATATTCCGTGCACCGACATTCAATGAATCATACTTTTATCATTACGGCAGTACGGACTTGCTTCCAGAAAGCACAGACCAACTGAACATAGGCATGACATGGAAACATCTGTATGGGCATGCATCATACATTAAATTATCTGCCGACACATATTTAAATAAGGTAAAAGACAAAATTGTCGCTGTACCATTCAATATGTTTGTATGGACCAACATTAATGTCGGAAAAGTTATTGGACATGGAGTTGAAACTGAAGTTACACTCAGTCACAACTTTAATAAAAGTCATTCATTACTGATAACGGCAAACTATGGACTTCAACGTTCAGAGAACAAAACAAATAAAGCTTCACCGTATTATGGGAACCAGATAGCCTACACTCCTGAACATCAGGGCAGCGCAGCCATAAACTACGAAAATCCTTGGGTTAACATAACGATACATGGATATGGTATGAGCCATAGGTTTACAAACAACGAACACTATCAAGGCTCACGTATTGACGGATATGTAGAAATAGGAATGACAGCATACCGCAAATGGAAGCTATGGTTAGGCGAGATAGAGGTAAGAGCTGACATAAAAAACCTATTGAACAAACAATACGAAATTGTATCACACTATCCCATGCCAGGCCGTAGTTGGGAGGCTTCTATAAAATATAGATTCTAATTATCAAATGATAATAATAAAGAATAAACTTAGGATATAAAACCTTTTTAATAATAAAAAAATATGAAAATGAAAAAATTTTTGACCATTGCCGCTATTGCAGCAGTCTGCATTCCGGTATTCACGTCATGTAGCGACGATGAAAATGAACAACCAAACGTACCAACAACAGACTCACAACTTGTTGAAGGAATTTTTCTTGTCAATTCAGGAAACAGCGGTAGTCAGATTCCAGGAAGCCTTACTTATATTGGCAGCGATGGCAACACAATAGCAAACGCATTTGCCACAGCTAACGGACGTGTACTAGGTAACACTCCAAATGACGTACTCGTGTACGGTTCAAAACTCTACATCGCTGTAACAGGAGAAAACACTGTTGAAGTTGTAGACAAGACTACACTGAACTCAATAAAACAAATAAATACGACAGAACTTATGGGGGCAGATAAAGGCAAACAACCACGACGCCTGGCTGCCGCTGGTAAATATGTCTACCTGTCAACATTCGACGGATATGTAGCTGCAATTGACACTACTGATTTCACCGCAGCTAATATTTATCAAGTAGGTTCATACCCTGAAGGTATGGCTTGTGACAACGGAAACCTTTATGTAGCAAACTCTGACTACGGCCAAGGAATAAACCCTTCAATTTCAAAGATTAATCTTGAAACAGGCGAGGTTACAGATTTCAAAAATGATCTTATTAAGAATCCGACAAGTCTAGTATGCAATAATGGAAATCTTTACATTCTCGACTACGGAAGCTATGATGCATCATGGAACCAGATAGGGGCAGGTGTTTATTGTCTTAAATCAGGAGTTGTTACAAAAGTCACCGATGCAACAATGATGGCGGTCGACACTAAGCACAATCTGATTTACACAATCAATGCACCATACACTACTCCTGCGACAACAGCGTCATTCAATGTTTACGACATTAATGCAGGCACGACTAAGACTTTCATAACAGGCTCTGACATATTCTCTGCTGCAGCGATAACAGTTAATCCTAATACAGGAGATGTTTATATTGCATCATACAAGCAGAATGCAGACACGGGATATGCGGATTATTCTGCTAATGGATACGTAAATCAGTACACTTCAAATGGTACATTCGTAAAACAATATGAGGCAGGTGTCGGTCCGACAGCTTTCGCTCTTAATTACAGCACTGTAAAATTATACTAATTGGATGAAATATTTTAAATCCATATTGCTATCAATCACCGTGGCTTCAACCCTGATTTGCTCTTGCAGAGAGGGAGGAGCCACGGCTCAGTTAAATGGAGGCGACACAATCCGTATGGAATATGCCAAACGTATTCAAATGGTGGAATACGGACGTTACACAGTGGCAACACTCGCCGACCCATGGAATGCAGGAAAGACTCTGCACACATATATACTTGTATCAAACGATTCAAAATCACATGCTTCTGAGAACGATACGTGTTCGCTTAAAGAAATACAAAACGCCTACCCTAACGCCACCATCGTTAATGTTCCGCTTAAACGAGCAGTTGTAACAACATCTGTACACTGCGGACTGATTCTACAACTTGGTAAAGGTAAAGCCATCCGCGGAGTATGCGACATGAAATACATAAATCTGCCATGGATTCAGCAGCAGTATAAAAACGGAACAATTGCAGACTGCGGAAACGGAATAACTCCGACACTTGAAACTATTATAGGAATAGACGCTGATGCTGTAATTATATCTCCATTTCAGAACAGTGGCGGTTATGGAAGACTCAGCAATTGGGGACGCCCAATAATAGAAGCTGCCGACTATATGGAAACTTCTGCTCTCGGCAGAGCTGAATGGATGAAATTCTACGGACGACTGTTCGGAGCTGAAGATAAGGCCGACAGTATGTTCACTGAAGTAAAACAGAATTACAACGCACTTAAATCACAGGCCGCAAAGTCAACCATCCGCCGGAATATGATTATCGACAAAATAAACAGTTCTGTTTGGTATATGCCAGGAGGAAACAGCACAATCGGCAGACTGATGGCTGATGCTAATGCAGGCTATCCGTTTGCAACAGACAAGAGCAGCGGAAGCATCCAGTTAACATTTGAAGCTGTACTTGAAAAAGCATCGGCAGCAGATGTCTGGCTGATACGCTATAATAGCGAACATGCTGCGACATACAACTCGTTGTTATCAGAAAATCCAGGCTACTCACGTTTCAAAGCTTTTAAAGACAAACAGGTGTACGGCTGTAATACATATTATATAAATTTCTATGAGGAAACCCCTTTCCACCCGGATTTGCTGTTACGTGATTTTGTAATAATCTCACATCCTGACCTGAAACTGGGTAAACCCCAATATTTCACTCTCTTGAAATGAGAAAAGCAACCTTGTCAAACATAATAATGACTATCATCATACTGCCGCTTTTTGCAATCAACATGCAGGCAGGTGCAGCAGACATTCCAGTAAGCGATGTATTCAATATTCTTTCCGGACAATACACCGGACAAGAATCATGGAAATACATCGTATTGGAAACACGTCTGCCACAAGCCATTACTGCAATGTTGTGCGGCAGCTCACTTTCAGTAAGCGGCCTGCTGCTTCAGACCGCATTCCGCAACCCGCTTGCAGGCCCTTCAATCTTCGGAATAAACAGTGGTGCAAGCCTTGGAGCAGCTTTCGTTATTCTGGCATTCGGAGGAGGCCTTACTATCGGCTCCGTATCTCTGACTGGATTCATGGCCGTGCTGATAGCTGCATTTGCAGGAGCGTCTGTGGTAATGGCTGTACTACTACTGTTCGCCACAAGGGTTAAAAACAACGTAATGCTTCTGATTATCGGAATAATGACAGGCTACATAGCCTCGTCGGCAATATCTCTTCTCAATTTTTTCTCAACAGAAGAGGGAGTACATTCTTATATGGTATGGGGATTAGGAAACTTTGGCGGTGTACCAATGAGTCACATTCCCACTTTCACTACGATTACCGTTGTCGGCTTAATATGCTCGCTCTTATTAGTAAAACCTCTTAATACTCTACTTTTAGGCGAACAATATGCTGAAAATTTAGGAGTAAACACCAAAGCCCTGCGAAATAAATTACTTTTAATCACAGGCTTACTCACAGCCTCTGCCACAGCATTCTGCGGACCGATTGCGTTTATCGGACTTGCAGTCCCGCACATTGCAAGAATGATTGTCAATACAGACGACCACCGGCAACTGCTACCGGCAACCATAAGTATCGGTATTATCGTCGCACTGCTATGCAATGCGATTTGTCTGTTGCCAGGAGAACGAGGCATAATACCGCTTAATGCGATAACCCCTATTATGGGTGCGCCTGTCATAATTTATGTTATAATAAGCCGACGAAGAAACTCTGAAATTCATTAATAAAAATATCAATTTTCAAAAGACGGTCTTTTACATTGTCAAAGACCGTCTTTTATTGTCTAAAAAGGCACGTTTCATAAGCTGAAAGGCCACATATTACAAATGTGTTAAAAAGACATTGCCATATTAGAATTTACAATGAAAAACAGTTAATAGGTCTAAGCTGAATTCATGTGTTTTACACAAATAATACAATGAACACAACTCAAAATCTTTACAAAAAATCCATATAAGCCATTACCTACACCCTAAAATGAAACATGTACTTGACAATTTAAAAGTTTGGTCACTATATTAAGGCCGATAATGGCTAACAAGCCAATATTTTTATATAATTTAATAGTCGGCAAAGACTATCATATAAATATTTTTTTGTAACTTTGCGCTCGGAAAAAGGAAAGCAGTCGGCATATAAGACTTAACAAGAGTCAGAAGCTGACAACATCCGGAAAGAAAAGAAATAGGTACATAAATTTAAGGAATTATTTTAACCCTTTAAAATAAAATAAAAAGATGATTAAAATTGGTATTAACGGTTTTGGCCGTATTGGTCGTTTCGTATTCCGTGCTTCTCTCGAAGAGGCTAACAAGAACGATGTAGTCGTTGTTGGTATCAACGACCTTCTGCCTGTTGATTACATGGCTTATATGCTCAAGTATGATACAATGCACGGACAGTTCGACGGCACAATCGAGGCTGATGTCGAGAAGAACGAGCTTATCGTAAATGGCAACCATATCCGTGTTACCGCAGAGAAAGATGCTGCTAACTTGAAGTGGGATGAAATCGGCGCAGAATATGTAGTTGAGTCTACTGGTCTTTACCTGACTATGGACCGCGCTGAGAAGCACCTCCAGGCTGGCGCTAAATATGTAGTATTGTCAGCTCCTTCTAAGAAAGGCGAGGACGGCCGTCAGGCAGACATGTTCGTTTGCGGCGTAAACACTGACACATACGCTGGACAGAAGATCGTTTCTAACGCATCTTGCACAACTAACTGCTTGGCTCCTATCGCTAAGGTTCTGAACGACAAGTTCGGTATCGAGACTGGTCTTATGACAACTGTTCACTCTACAACTGCTACTCAGCGTACAGTTGACGGTCCTTCTATGAAAGACTGGCGTGGTGGTCGTGCTGCTTCTGGCAACATTATCCCGTCTTCTACAGGTGCTGCTAAGGCTGTAGGTAAGGTTATTCCTGAACTGAACGGCAAACTGACAGGTATCTCAATGCGTGTTCCGACTCTGGACGTTTCAGTTGTTGACTTGACAGTTAACCTGAAGAACGCTGCTTCTAAGGAAGATATCTGCAAGGCTATGAAGGAAGCTTCTGAGGGCGAACTGAAGGGTATCCTTGGCTACACTGAGGACAAAGTCGTTTCTTCTGATTTCCTCGGCTGCCCGTTGACATCAATCTTCGATGCTGACGCTGGTGTTTACCTGACAGACAAGTTCGTTAAGGTTGTTTCTTGGTATGATAACGAGATCGGTTACTCTCACAAGGTTATCGACCTTATCAAGATCATGAAGAAGCACAACGGATAATTGAAATAAAATTATCAAGTATATATAAAAATAAACCGTCTGGCATTTGCTTGACGGTTTATTTTTTATTATTTTTGCGGTGTGTTATGTATAAGATGATAACTATATTAGGGCCGACAGCATCAGGTAAAACAGCTTTGGCAGCATCATTTGCGGCAGAGAGAGGAGCTGAAATAATCAGTGCCGATAGCCGTCAGGTCTATCGCCGAATGGACATCGGGACCGGTAAGGATCTTGATGACTACAAAGTCGGGAATATACTTATACCCTATCACCTTATTGACATAGCTGAACCAGGCACTAAATATAATGTATTTAAGTACCAGAACGATTTTTTTACCGCATACAACGATATTATCAACAAGAATAAACTGCCAATACTTTGTGGCGGAACCGGGTTATATATTGAAGCTGTTTTGAAAGGATACCAACTTGCGCCCGTGCCTGAGAACAAGGAATTACGCGCAAGTATTGAAGGCAAGTCTTTATCAGAACTTACGGATATACTTATACAGTTGAAACGCGAGAACGGCTCGAATATGCACAACCGTACTGATGTCGACACTGCCAAAAGGGCAATACGTGCAATAGAGATTGAAACATACTACAAAGAACACAAGCCAGAAGAAACAATCAAATTTCCAAAAATTGAATCTACTATAATCGGCATAAACATAGACCGTGATGAACGCAGACGTAAGATAACTGAAAGACTACGACAAAGACTCAACGAAGGAATGGTAGATGAAATCAAATCACTTATTGATTCAGGAATATCACCTGACGATTTAATTTACTATGGTCTTGAGTACAAATATGTCACAGAATACGTAACTGGTAAACTTACCTTTGAAGAAATGTTCCGCTCACTCGAAATAGCCATTCATCAGTTTGCCAAACGACAGATGACTTGGTTCAGAGGTATGGAGAGAAGAGGATTCAAGATAAACTGGATTGATGCGAAATTGCCAATAAACGAAAAAATACGTTTGATAGACGAAATATATAACAAAGATTGCGACAATTCTAACCAACAATAACAAATTATGGTAACGGCAAACACTCGTTGGGGAGTATTATATTGTCCTAAACATGGGATGCCTTCATCTAAAAAACGATGGAGTAAAATAGAAAACTGCCTACGCTCGCATGGCATTGACTTTGATTTCGTACAAAGCGAGAAACAGGAAGGAGTGGTCAGGCTTGTAAATATGCTGATAAACAACGGCTACAAGACTATTGTAATCGTTGGTGGCGATTCTGCCCTTAACGATGCCGTAAACTGCCTGATGTCTACAGATAAAGAGACAAGAGAATCCATTGCGTTAGGACTTATACCTAATGGTGTTATGAATGACTTTGCGCATTATTGGGGATTCAAGGAAAATGACATAGAACAGACTGTAAAATGGCTTAAAAACCGCAGAATCAGAAAAATAGATCTCGGTTGCATACGATATACAAATGCTAAAGGTGAGAAATGTCACAGATATTTCCTAAACTGCATCAACATAGGACTTATATCTGCTATAATGAACCTTCGCCGCCAGACAAGACGAGTATTCGGTTCAAGAACATTGTCATTTGTTGGAACTATGGCACTTATGATATTCCAAAGGCTCGACTACAAAATGTCACTGAAAATAAACTCTGATGTTATAAACCGTAAGGTTATGACTGTATGCGTAGGTAATGCCTCTGGATATGGACAGACACCCAATGCCGTACCATATAACGGACTTCTTGACGTTTCTGTAGTTTATCACCCAGAAATGACCCAACTATTTGAAGGATTCTATCTGCTGATTACCGGTAAATTCCTAAACCATCACAGCGTACACCCGTACCGTACGAATGAGGTCATTGTAAACAACGCAGTAAAAGCACTGGTAAGTATTGACGGCAGACTGATGAGAACACCAGTAGGTCCATACAAAATCAACGTTGAGCAGGAAGTAATCAATTTTCTTATACCGGAATGAGAAACCCAGGATACTTTATGCCCTATACATAAAGGTCTCTTTCTTAATACATTTATTCACTAATCCTGATACATGATGAAAAAATAATGATTTTTTTTTGTCATGAAAAATAAATTTATTACCTTTGAATGGTCCTAAGATGATGACCAACTTAAAAGCTTTTATCTGAGCTTTGACACATGAAACTTTAAATCTCTATAATATACCATGAGTTATCTTAAATTTGAAAAGACTCTGATGACAAACTTGGAAGAATCGCTTTCAAGGGAATTGTTGCGTACTAACCGTTCGGGGGCCTATTCATGCTCAACAATCGTGGATTGCAATACAAGCAAATACCACGGTTTATTAGTCGTGCCCGTACCAAACATTGACGCTGACAACCACGTATTGCTTTCTTCACTTGACATCACTGTAATCCAGCATGGCGCGGAATTCAACCTTGGTCTTCATAAATACCAAGGAAATAATTACAGCCCGAAAGGACATAAATATATCCGCGAATTTAATTGTGACAAGGTGCCAACTACAATCTACCGCGTAGGTGGCGTACTCTTGAAAAAGGAAGTAGTTTTCCAACATTACGAAAACCGCATCCTGATACGTTATACTCTACTCGATGCACATAGCGAAACGACATTACGTTTCAGACCGTTCCTTGCTTTCAGAAGTGTGAAAGAAGTAACACATGAAAACACTACAGCCAGCCGTGAATACACTCTTGTTGACAATGGAATAAAGACATGCATGTATGCAGGCTATCCAGATCTCTACATGCAGTTCAGCAAGACCAACGAATTCATATTTAATCCAGACTGGTATCGCGGAATAGAATATCCCAAGGAGCAGGAAAGCGGCTATGAATACAGT
Organism: uncultured Prevotella sp.; assembly: GCA_902491375.1. GTDB lineage: Bacteria > Bacteroidota > Bacteroidia > Bacteroidales > Bacteroidaceae > Prevotella. Next base: position 11,797 of record CABUHE010000028.1, on the reverse strand, counting down.
GAAGACCTTTATGTTCCAGGATACTTTGAAATGAACATCAAAAAGGGAGAAAGTATAGTCTTTGCAGCATCAACTTCAGAAATAAAAACAAGTACATTAAAACATCTTTTTGATAAAGAAGTTGAAGACCGCTCCCCAAGAGACAATTTCTTCCATTGTCTTGTAAACGCAGCCCACCAGTTTCACAACAGAACAAGTAAAGACGAGAGATATATTCTTGCCGGTTATCCATGGTTCAAATGCCGTGCACGTGACACTTTCATTGCACTTCCAGGACTCACGCTGGCAATAGATGAACAAGACTACTTTGAACTTGTAATGAAGACTGCCGAGCGAGGTATCCGTGAGTTTATGGCTGAAAAGCCACTGACTGTCAAGATAACAGAAATGAACCAGCCGGACGTATTTTTATGGGCAATATGGGCAATCCAACAATATGCTAAGTCTGCTGGCGATGAAAAATGTCTGGATATGTATGGCAAACTTGTAAAAGACATCCTTTTATATATCATTGCCGGCAAGCATCCGAACCTGCGTCTTGATCCCAATGGTCTGGTTTACTCAGACGGACGTGAAAAACCTGTAACATGGATGAATTCAACCATAAATGGACGCCCCGTGGTTCCAAGAACAGGATATATAATTGAATTCAATGCACTTTGGTACAATGCACTCAAATTCGGAGCTAAACTTGCAGCATTGAAAGAAGATACAGATACAATGAACGATTGGGAAAAACGTGCAGAACTTTGCAAACAATCATTCATCCCGACATTCTTGAACGATTACGGATATCTTTTTGATTATGTTGACGGAAATATGATGGATTGGAGCGTGCGTCCAAACATGATCTTCCCTGTAGCATTTGATTACTCACCACTCTCACAAGACCAGAAGAAAAGCGTTCTTGACGTATGTACAAAAGAATTGCTCACTCCTAAAGGCCTGCGTTCACTATCACCAAAAAGCGGCGGATACAATCCGATGTATGTCGGAGGCCAACGTGACTGTGCTTATCACCAGGGTACAGCATGGCCGTGGCTCGGCGGATTCTATATGGAAGCATGCCTTAAATTATATAAACGCACGCGCCTAAGCTTCATTGAAAGACAAATGGTAGGTTATGAAGATGAAATGCTTATCAACTGTCTCGGTACAATTCCTGAATTGTCTGACGGCAACCCGCCTTTCCGTGCAAGAGGAGCAATATCATTTGCAATGAATGTTGCTGAAATTCTTAGGACATCGAATCTACTTGAAAAATATTCATACGTAAAATAAAGGAGGAGCAATAAAATATGAAAGTATTAATGTTTGGTTGGGAGTTTCCTCCTCATATACTTGGTGGTCTGGGTACTGCCAGCTATGGAATAACAAAAGGTCTTGCCGAACAGGGAGATATGGAGATCACATTCTGTCTTCCTAGACCATGGGGTGACGAGGACAAGAGCTTTATGAACATCATCGCAATGAATGCTGTTCCAATCGTTTACCGTGACGTAAATTATGATTACGTAAAAGAAAGAATCGGTAATGTCATGTCTCCTGAGATGTATTATAGTCTTCGTGACCAGATATACGCAGACTTTAACTATATGTTGGTTAACGATTTAGGTTGTATCGAATTCTCAGGCAAATACCTAGACAACCTTCACAGTGAAATAAATAATTACTCAATTGTCGCAGGAGTTGTTGCTAGGCAGCAAGAATTTGACATAATTCATGCCCACGACTGGCTAACGTATCCGGCCGGAATTCATGCAAAGAAAATAAGTGGTAAACCTCTATGTATACACGTTCATGCCACTGATTTTGACAGAAGTCGTGGAAATGTAAACCCGACTGTCTATTCTATTGAAAAAGACGGTATGGATAATGCAGACTGTATTATGTGTGTAAGCGAACTGACTCGTCAGACTGTGATAAATCACTACCATCAGGATCCACGCAAATGCTTCACTGTACACAATGCTGTTTATCCATTACGACAGGAATTGCAGGATATACCACGTCCTGACCATACGAATAAGGAAAAGGTCGTAACATTCCTCGGTCGTATCACAATGCAAAAAGGACCTGAATATTTTGTTGAAGCAGCAAATATGGTACTTCACCGCACACGTAACGTCCGTTTTTGTATGGCAGGTAGCGGCGACATGATGGACGCTATGATTTACCTTGCTGCTGAACGTGGCATCGCCGATCGCTTCCACTTCCCTGGATTCATGCGTGGCAAACAGGTTTATGAATGTCTGAAAGACTCAGATGTTTATGTAATGCCGTCTGTCAGCGAACCATTCGGTATTTCACCTCTTGAAGCGATGCAATGCGGTACTCCGACTATCATATCCAAACAAAGTGGTTGCGCTGAAATTCTTACCAACTGCATGAAAGTGGATTATTGGGACATCCATGCTTTGGCTGATTCTATATATTCTATTTGCCACAATGAAAGTTTATTCAAATATCTGCAAACCGAAGGAAAACATGAGGTTGACCAAATCACATGGGAAAAAGTAGGTTTATGGATTCGCGAATTATACGAACGCACATTAGGCTTAAGAAAATAAACAGACAAAGACAACTTTAAATCAATTTAATTAACAAAAAGGAATAATGCAATGAAAACAATATGCTTATATTTTGAGATTCACCAAATAATCCATCTCAAACGCTATCGCTTCTTCGACATAGGCACAGACCATTACTATTATGACGACTACGAGAATGAGCGCAGCATCAGCGACATAGCTGAACGTTCATATATGCCTGCACTGAACACGTTTCTTGAAATGATCAAGAACAACGGTCAATACTTTAAAGTAGCATTCTCAATATCCGGTGTAGGTCTGGAGCAACTAGAGATGCACGCACCACAAGTAATAACAAAACTTCAGGAACTTAATGATACTGGATGCGTCGAGTTCTTGGCTGAACCATATTCACACGGCTTGTCATCACTCGTCAATGAGGAGGCTTTTGCGGCAGACGTTAAGAAACAAGCTGCCAAGATGCAGGAATACTTCGGAAAGAAACCTACTGTTCTACGAAACTCTTCACTCATCTACAGTGACGATATAGGCGGACAGGCAGCAGCCATGGGATTCAAAGGAATGCTTACTGAAGGAGCAAAACATGTCCTGGGCTGGAAGTCTCCGCACTATGTATACAATTGCTCAATTGCTCCAAACCTGAAGCTGTTACTGCGCGATGTTGAATTAAGTGACGACATCAGTCTCCGTTTCAACAACAGCGATTGGCCTGGTTATCCTCTGTTTGCAGACAACTATATTAACCGCATAGCGCAATTGCCGGACAATGAACAGGTTATCAATATCTTCATGGAACTTTCAGCTCTTGGTATTGCACAACCGTTGTCATCAAACATTCTTGAATTTATCAAAGCTTTGCCGGCATACGCAAAAGAAAAAGGCATCACTTTCTCAACACCTACAGAAATATGTCTCAAGATGAACAGTGTCGGAAATCTTGATGTACCAGATACATTGTCTTGGGTTGACGAGGAACGCGATGTCAGCAGCTGGCTTGGAAATCCGATGCAGCGTGAGGCTTTCAACAAACTGTACAGCGTTGCCGACCGTGTACGCATCGCCAACGATCCACGAATAAATCAGGATTGGGACTATCTCCAGGCAAGCAACAACTTCCGTTTCATGACAACAAAGCCTTCACACGTTGGACTTGACAGAGGTATATACAGTTCTCCGTTTGATGCCTTTACTAACTACATGAATATCCTTGGTGACTTTATCAACCGTGTCAACTCACTGTATCCTGAAGACATCGACAACGATGAACTTAACTCTCTCCTCACTACCATCAAGAACCAGGGCGATGAGATTGAAATGAAAGATAAAGAGATTGTACGTCTTAAAGCTAAAGTAGAGAAGATGGAAGCTGCTGAAGCTAAACTGAAGGCTAAAGTTGAAAAGACCAAAGCAACAGTAAAGAAGACAACAAAGACTACAACTCACAAAGCAACAGCTGAAGAAACTAAAAATGAAGAATAGTATCTTCAGATAACACAAAAGATAAAATGTCGGACGAAAATTATCGCCCGACATTTTTTATTATATCAACACAAATACATAACGATAAACGGAAAACTGATTTCCTTATTCATCCTCAAATACACAGAAAAAAGCCACATATCACTATGATACCTGAAAATATGGCACAATTTTTGTAATAAATACTTAATGATAAACATTATGTTATAAAAACTAAAATAATTGTTTTGTACTGCTATCAATTTGCATTATCTTTGCAGCAACAAATTGCATTAAGTATAGAAAATAAGTCAGATTTGACATTTTCATTCAAATCAGAAATGCGATTACCAGGCAGTCAAACAGACTCAACTAGAAGGAATAATATACATGACCAGTCAATTTTCACCGAAAGTATCACAAATTCTGGCGTTCAGCAGAGAAGAGGCGGCAAGACTTGCCAGCCGTTCTGTCGGGCCTGAACACTTGTTGCTGGGTATTCTCCGCGACAAGACAGGGCCAGTACATGAGCTTTTCGTAAAATCGGACATCAACTTCCAGACCATCAAGGACGAACTTGAACAGAAAGTGCGCGAGGAAGATATCGAGCAACCATTACGCACCCATGAACTAGTTCTCAACGAAAAAGCCAGTAACATTCTAAAACTCGCAGTGCTTGAGGCACGCATACAGTCAACCCAAATGGTTGACGAGCAGCACTTGTTCTTAGCAATACTGCACGACCACGTAAACAACGGAGCAAAAGAAGTACTTGAATTTAACAACATGAACTACGAAGACGCATTGACATATTTCCAAAAGAAAGCGAGTCAGACTCAAAACGGAATAGGCATACCTGACAAAGAGGAAGAAGAAGACGATGAAGGCATGCTAAACATCAACGGCGGAAATTCGCAGAAGTCAAGACAGCAGAACTCTGCAAACACGGCAACAAGTGTTCACAGACCTACCGGCAAGACCCCTGTTCTCGACAACTTCGGTACAGACCTTACAAAGGCAGCTGCCGAAGGCAAACTCGACCCGGTAGTAGGCCGTGAGAAGGAAATACAGCGTGTAACTGAGATTCTGTGCCGACGCAAGAAGAACAACCCTATTCTCATAGGAGAACCGGGTGTGGGTAAGAGCGCCATCGTTGAAGGATTGGCACAGCTTATCTGCAAACACCGCACGTCGCCTGTCCTTTTCAATAAACGAATAGTAAACCTTGACATGGCCGCAGTTGTTGCCGGAACGAAATACCGCGGCCAGTTTGAGGAACGCATCCGCGCATTGATAAAGGAAATAGAACAGAATCCTGACGTAATAATATTCATCGACGAGATACACACCTTGGTCGGAGCCGGATCTACACCAGGCTCAATGGATGCCGCGAATATACTCAAACCGGCACTCGCAAGAGGTACAATACAATGCATCGGTGCGACAACGCTCGACGAATACCGTAACTCCATTGAAAAAGACGGTGCTCTTGAACGTCGTTTCCAGAAAGTAATGGTTGAACCGACAACGGCTGATGAGACTCTTGAAATACTTAACAACATCAAAGAGCGTTACGAGTATCATCACCATGTAGAATATTCAAAAGATGCCATTTTGGCGTGTGTCAAACTGACAGAGAGGTATATCACTGACAGAGCATTCCCCGACAAGGCTATCGACGCTCTCGATGAGGCCGGCGCAAGAGTTCACCTGCAACACGCGCAGATGCCGCCTGAAATCAACGAGAAAGAGAAAGAGATAAGCTACGTCAAGGAGAAGAAACTGGCAGCGGTCAAAAACCAGAACTTCGAATTGGCTGCAAACTACCGTGACAAGCAGACAGAGCTTGAGGCAGAATTGCAGGATCTTCAGGATAAATGGACTAACAACGAACTCGGCAGCCGCGACACTGTTACTGAAAAAGATATCGCCGATGTTGTATCAATAATCTCAGGCATCCCGGTTCAAAGAATTGCTGAGTCAGAAGGAGCACGACTCAAGAACATGGGTGAAGAACTCAAGAAGTCTGTCGTGGCACAAGATAAGGCCATCGAGAAAGTTGTCAAGGCCATACAGCGTAACCGCGTAGGTCTGAAAGAGCCCAAACATCCTATCGGAGCATTCATGTTCCTCGGCCCTACCGGTGTCGGCAAGACATATCTCGCGAAAAAACTTGCTGAATACATGTTCGGCAGCAGCGATGCCCTAATACGTATAGACATGAGCGAATACAGCGAGAGCTTCAACACGTCAAGACTCGTAGGAGCGCCTCCGGGATACGTAGGTTATGAAGAAGGCGGACAACTTACCGAGAAAGTGCGCCGCCATCCCTACTCTATCGTTCTGCTCGATGAGATTGAGAAAGCTCACGGCAACGTGTTCAACATGCTGCTCCAGGTGCTCGACGAAGGCCGGCTGACCGACGGCAACGGCCGTCTGATAGACTTCCGCAACACGATTATCATCATGACCAGCAACGCCGGAACACGTCAGCTCAAGGAGTTCGGACGAGGTGTAGGTTTCAATGCAGGAGGAAGCATGGGACTCAGTCTCAACGAAAGTGACAAAGAATATGCACGAAGCATAATACAAAAGAGTCTGAGCAAGCAGTTCAGTCCTGAATTCCTTAACCGACTCGATGAGATTATAACTTTCGACCAGCTCGACCTTGACGCGATAAAGAAAATCATCGACATCGAGCTCCTCGGCTTGAGGAAACGTATTGAGGAGATGGGTTACCGTCTTGAACTGACAGACAGCGCAAAAGAATTTGTCGCAAACAAAGGTTACGATGTACAGTTCGGCGCCCGTCCGTTGAAGCGTGCGATACAGAACTACATCGAGGACGGTGTCTGCGAGCTTCTGCTTGACAACAAGCTGAATGCAGGCGACACAATATCTGTCGACAAGAACGCCGGGACAGAAGAACTGACATTCAACGTACGTCACGACTGACAGACCAACATAAATATACTATAATAATCAAGGTGTGCATCAAGCTGAACTGTGCACACCTTATTTATTATATAATAACACCTGAAAAACATATTCTGACAGCTGTTTACAAACACGACTTTCAGCAAACATATCACCACCCAACAACAACAGCACGTAAGCTGCTGAAACACAACATGTTGACAAGACATATCTATAATGATTTACGGCACAATCGTAAAAAGCCACCTTTTGCGTCTCAAAAGGTGGCTTTTTGCATGATAAAAAGATACCTTTTACGATACAAAACATGGTCATTCATATCTTTACAAATTAGTACCACCAATATCTGTCTGCAATTACATTCCCCTATCCTACACAGCAATACAGACTCAGCCTTCACATAACGAGCCTGAACCTATACCGGCAATACCATTTCTAAATATCTCGGTACGAAAAAATATAAACCGGCAGACCTACCAAAAATTAACATAAGTTTTACGCATAATACATTATTAAACATTTCATAATACGACCGAAAAATTCTCATTCCAACAAACATCTTATAAAAAGTAAAATAATCCTCAATTAATTTTAATATAAAAAAAATTAATACACAATAAAAAATGATATTTTCATATATAAATTTTGACAAATAAAAAAAATATTTCTAATTTTACACCTTGGACTTAATAACAATATACCATTGAACCACATCTATTTCGGATTAATATAAAATTACTTAATTTGTGATGGCTTGAGTGCCACAAAAACTACATGACGGATTACTGAAATTCTGCATGGGAATAGCTATGAAACAGCGTTGAGCAAAAACAGTTAATAAAGTAAGTAACAGAATATTTTATGAGAAAAAACCTTGTATCATTGGTATTGTTTGCCATATGGGGAGGGGTAACAATATCACAGGCGCAGAATGTGGCATTGAAGACTAATGCCTTATATTGGGCCACGACAACTCCTAATCTTGGAATTGAAGCCTCAGTAGGCAACAGAAGTACGCTGCAACTGTTCTACGGATTTAACCCCTGGAAGCAGTCCGGCGGCGATCAGTCGAGCTTGCGCCATTGGGTACTCATGCCTGAATACCGCTACTGGTTCTGCGAAAGCTTCAACGGATGGTTTGTCGGAGCTCATCTTATGGGCGGTCAGTTCAATGCCAGCAGCGTAAAGCTGCCGTTAGGAATATTCCCCGGACTTAAAGACCACCGCTATGAAGGATGGTACGCTGGAGGCGGCATAACCGCCGGCTACCAGTGGGTATTGTCAAAGCACTGGAACTTCGAGGCATCCGTCGGACTGGGCTACGACTACATTAAATACGAAAAATTCAAATGCGGAACCTGTGGCGAGAAGCTCAAGTCATCTCACACTAACTACATCGGCCCTACCAAAGCCGCGCTGAGTCTTATTTACATCTTCTGATTCAATAAACAATACTATGGGTATGAAAAGATTCTCTATATATTGCGCATGCCTGCTGGCAGCACCGCTGGCGTCGCAGGCACAAAGCACGGAGCCTAAACTTGCCGACGAGACTGTCAAGGTGCAGAACGTCAAGGTTGAAAGCACCGACAAGACCATGGTAGTCGACCTCGACCTTAACATGGACTCACTGAAACTGGCATCAAACATGCGGCTCGTGTTTACACCTATTATTACTAATAAGACAGAACAAAGAACCATGCCGCAGATTGTCGTAAACGGCAGAAAGCAATACATATCTTACCAACGCGGAGGATACAAGAAATTTGCCGACGACGCTGTCGTAGTAAGGCGTAAGAACGACACCGAGCAGACTCTCCACTACAGCGCCGTGCTGCCATACGAGGACTGGATGAAAAACTCTAACGTAATCGTGGCTGAAGACCTGTGCGGATGCGGCGACATAAAAGACCAGAACACCGTCGAGCTGAAGCGGCTGCGCACACCGTTCATGCCATATATGCGCCCTGCGGCCGAAGCGCTGAAGGTAAGACATGAGCAGGGACGGGCCTTCATCGACTTCCCTGTAGACAAGATAACGCTCTATCCTGACTACCGCAACAACCCGAGCGAGCTACAAAAGATTATCAACACAATCAATCTTGTAAAGAACGACAAGAACACCACAATAACAAATATCGAAATACACGGATACGCATCGCCCGAGTCGCCTTATGAGCACAACGCCTATCTTGCCGAAAACCGTGCTAAGACACTCAAGGATTACGTGCGCAAGCTCGTACACATTGAAGACAAAGTGTTCTCTGTAACATCCACACCTGAAGACTGGGAAGGACTGCGCGCATACGTTGTAAACAGCAATCTTCAAAACCGCGACGCTATTCTTAAACTTATCGACGACACCACCCTCGACCTTGACGACAAAGAGTGGAAAATCAAAAGGACATATCCTGACGACTACCGCTTCATGCTCGACCTCTGGTATCCGGCTCTGCGCCACTCTGACTATGTAGTAAGCTACAGCGTGCGCCCCTTCTCTGTCAAGGAGGCTAAGGAGATAATGAAGACCAAGCCACAGCAGCTGTCGCTTGAAGAAATGTTCATGGTGGCTCAGACCTACGAGCCTGGTTCTCAAGAGTTTAACGAGGTTATGGAGACAGCCGTACGTATGTATCCCGACAACCCTACGGCTAACATCAATGCTGCATGCACCCGCATGGCGCAGGGCGACCTTGACGGCGCCAAGCGTTACCTCAGCAAGGCCGGCAATCTGCCAGAAGCTATACACGCACGCGGCGTTATGGCTATGCTCGAGGGCAACAATGAGGAGGCTCGCCGACTGCTGAAACAGGCTAAAGAAGCCGGAGCACAGGGCGTAGACAAAAACCTGCAAATACTCGACATGTAATAAAACGAGAATAAATTAAACAACAATTATTTTTTAACCAACTCAATTTTTAAATTATGAAAAAAGTAAAACTATTTTCCTTCGCATTGGCGACGCTGATGCTGGGAGCTTGTACAAGCGAAGATGTCATCGACACCGGAGGAAAGCCGCAATGGAACAGTCAAGGTAAAGGTTACATAAACCTTGCTATACAGCTTCCTACGCAGCCAAGTACTCGTGCCAATGACAAATTTGATGATGGCACACCGGCTGAGTATGACGTTAAGAATGCAACTCTGCTTCTGTTTACGGGAGAAACAGATAAAGGTGGAACCATAGAAGATACAGAGTTGACATTTAATAGTGCCTACAATATGAATCTGAACTTCTATACAGAAGGCACAACAGATCAGATCACCACTACAACTAAAATTACCCAAGAGATCAATGAGATTGCCCCATCTGATCCAGATAAAAAAGAAGTTGTTATTAAAGCACTTGTTGTGCTGAACAACAATGGATTGTTCACTGTTAATAATACAACAAATAAACTTCTTATAGACGACAAAGAATTTAGTGGTAAACTCATTGAATTGAATACTGCTTTAAAAGATAAATTTAACAATATTTCTATTAAAAATACTAATGAAGATGGTCCCGGTCTTCTCATGGCTAATGCCGTAATGGCTAATAAACAAGGTGGTTTAGCTACTACAGCTCCTTCAGACGCAAAATTAGTTGGACCACTGGTTAACATCGACCGCGATAAAATAAAAAAAACAAAAGCTGAGGCAGAAGCAGAGCCTGCAGCAAGCATATATGTAGAGCGTGCTGCAGCTAAGGTAACAGTAATGGCAAATGATGGAAAATTAACAGCAGGTGAGACCGAAGAGAATAAATTATCATATGAGATAGTTGGATGGGCTCTTGACAATACCAATACCACATCAAAACTTGTTCGCACTGGTGGTGAGGGCTTTAACAACTGGAAGACTTTTACGTCTTCAAAATTAGCCCAAAATAATTACCGCATGATTGGCGGAACACCTATTGCAACAGACTTATATAGAACATATTGGGATGAAGACTACAATTATAACACACCGCAATCTGCTACTTCAACAGGACTTTCTACTTTAGGAGGTCCACATAATACTATTACTAGTGTTATATCAGCTGACGGAACAACTCCTGGATATTGCTATGAAAATACTACTGACCTTAGCAGTATGACAGAACGCAACCTTACAAGAGTTATCTTGAAAGTCCAGTTCAATAAAGGTAATGCATTCTATACTGTTGACGATGAGCGTGATACACTTTGGGCAGAAAAAGATGTCAAGGCTGAAGTGGCATACCGTCTGCTCACTCAGGGGCCAAATACTCTCTATGATTGGGTAAAGGAAAATGTTAAACCAGATTCAGTATTTAACTCTAAAGACCTCACAATAACGCTTTCCGACGAAACAGCCGGTAAACGTACTGTTACAGGTGTAGCTCTCTCTGACACAGGTAAAGACAAATTAAAAAGCACAACCGCAATAACAGATTTCGAGACTAATATTGCAAATCAGGCTGTAACAATTGCAAATACCCTCATCGATTTGTATTACTATGCAGACGGTATTGCTTACTATCCTATCTATATCAAGCATTTCGGCGATGATTTGACTCCATGGACTACTCCAAATACTAACGGTCAAACTTATGACTCAGATGCAAACTTCTTAGGTCGTTATGGCGTTTTACGCAACAACTGGTACGATATCCAAGTAAAAAGCATTAAAGGTCTTGGAGAACCTAACGTAACAGAGGTGACTAATGACCCTGTCGACAAGGTCAATTATTACATTTCTGTTGACATCAACGTCCTCTCTTGGGCTAAGCGTACACAGGAAGTTAACTTGTAAAAAAGAATTAGAGTTCGTATTATTTGATTTTAATATTACGTGAGTTCGGTATAAGAAAACGATTGAAAAAGTTGTGGGAATGAGATATTTTT
>CABUHE010000027.1 GCA_902491375.1 uncultured Prevotella sp. | reverse complement strand
TAAAAGTTTGGTCACCTTTAATTTACTAAATATCAATAATATGCACAACTTTTTATACATAAATCTTTTATCAATCTAATTCCGCCAACGGGTCATTTTATAATTTGTTTATTATTGCTTAATGGTTTACGCCATATCCAAATAAAGCAAAGTCACCTTTTAACGGGTCTTCAGGGAATATCATAGCCAACCTGTGTGTTAATTTGTGGGCAACCGACATTGATGCGGTTTTGCTGTTAACCAATCCCAATCTGTTTGCTTCTTGTAAGACGTGCGTATCCATAGGTATAATGAGAGTACGTTTGTCAATAAAATCGCTCCATAGACCAAGGTCAACAGGCGAGTTATCACGTACCATCCATCTTAAAAACATACAAACACGTTTGCATGCGGATGTAGTGTTTTTAGGTATTATTGTTTCAATTCCTTTGTTTGAGAAATAATCGGTTATAGCTTTTACTGCGGTAAAGCCGTCTGATGCGTTACTTTTAATGTACTCACCAATGCTTCCATACTCATTCAACATCTGTTGTAGTGCTGCTAGAAGTATGTGCATTGTGTGTTTTGTGTAAAGTCGGTAAAAGCACGATTTATCATCATCAGGGATGTCTTCTTTATAGCATCCGTTTCTTACCCATTTGTCAATATCATTCTCAGAAACATCCAATATGTATTGTATTTTTGGCATAAACTGCTTTCTGCTGCCATAGCTAAGGCATGAAGCTATAAATGCAGTAACCTCCTGATTGTTTTGTCCTTGTACCTGATGCATAAACCAGCTTGGGTCAGCAGGAAGAAAGTCTTCAGTTTCATATTGCTCGGCATACTGCCTTAAAAGCAAGTCAACGTTTTCCATAAATGAAATACTATCTAACAACTAAAAAGACAAGCAAACAAAGAGATGTAAACTTGAAGTTTTTCTCTCTGTTTGCTTGTGTATTAAAATCAGCCTATTGGCTTTTTATTCTTGTTTACAGGATAGTCTTTACAGCCTCAAGCATACCTTTCTCCTGTATGAGGTCGAGGTCTTTCTTAACGAGAGCGTTAAGACCCTTAATGTTGTTAAGGTCTTCGCCCCAAATCTGGGTTGCAGAAAGAACACCGTCTGTAACTTTCTGAGTGTCGCCAGTTGCCCACAAATCCTTCAACAGAGCCATTATTTCAGGTGCGTCGTTAGGAACGATTTCTGTTCCATCAGCACGCTTTCCGCCTTTGTAGTATGTGATAATTGCAGCAAGACCAAATACAAGTCCCTGAGGCAATTCGCCTTTACGCTCCAAGTATGTCTTTACTCCAGGCAGGTCGCGAGTCTGGTATTTCGGGAATGAGTTAAGCATAATGCTTGTAACCTGGTGGTCAACGAACGGGTTCATGAAACGCTCGAGTACATCGCTTGCAAACTTCTGCAATTCATCCTTCGGGAGATTAAGTGTCTCCATGAGTTCCTCAAATTGTACCTTGTGGATGTATTTGCCGATAACAGGATCTTTGCAGGCATCGCGGACAATGTTGATTCCGCTAAGGAATGCAACAGGGCTTAATACTGTGTGAGGACCGTTGAGCAGTGTAACCTTACGCTCGTGGTACGGCTCTTCTGACGGAACGAAGAGAACATGCAGTCCTGCTTTGTCTGCCGGGAATTCTTCTGCAATTTCTTTCGGTGCCTCGATAACCCAAAGGTGGAAGATTTCTGCCTGAACAACAAGATTATCCTCATAGCATATCTTCTGCTGAATGTCTTTAATCTCCTTACGCGGGAATCCAGGAACGATACGGTCAACCAATGTAGCGTAAACACCGCAGCATTCTGTAAACCATTTCTTAAAGTCATCGCCAAGGTTCCAAAGCTCGATATATTTATATATGCAGTCTTTAAGAACATGACCGTTAAGGAAAATCAACTCACATGGGAAGATGATAAGACCTTTTGTCGGATCGCCGTTGAAAGTCTGATAACGACGGTATAGCAACTGAACAAGTTTACCAGGATAAGAACTTGCTGGAGCATCGTCAAGTTTACAGCTAGGATCAAATGCGATACCAGCTTCAGTAGTGTTTGAAATGACGAAACGGATCTCAGGCTGATCTGCAAGAGCCATGAAAGCTTGGTTCTGTGTATATGGGTTGAGAGCACGGCTTACAACGTCTATACGTGTCAGGCTGTTTACTGGTTTGCCTTCTTCAAGTCCCTGGAGATTTACGTGATAGAGGCAGTCCTGACCGTTGAGCCAGTCAATCATACCTTTGGCAAGAGGCTGTACTATCACTACTGAACCGTTGAAGTCTGTCTTCTGGTTCATGTTGTAAATAATCCAATCTACGAATGCACGCAGGAAGTTACCTTCGCCAAACTGAATGATTTTTTCTGGCATTACGCTTTTAGGCGCAGTCCTTTTGTTAAGAGCTTGTAATTTTTTCATGATTTGTTTACTAAATTTGTTTTTCTTATATCTGATGCAAAGTTATATTATTATTTAATATGTTGTGTCTTTACTGTGATGAATTTTACACGTAAAGGTTTGCGTTCGCACAGGCATTGGATAAACTTGTCGTATGATAGCTTAAATACTTAATGTGTCAGTTCTAAAGTATGCATTATCGCAAGTTTATTTTTTTATTTATATTACATTGCGAAGCTGTTGAATCCACCGTCAACTACTGCAACTGTTCCTGTTACGAATTTTGCGGCGTCGCTCATCAGGTAATGTATTGTTCCGCAGAGTTCTTCAGGGTCACCCATACGTCCGAACGGGGTTTGGTGAATGACGTCGTTTCCACGCTTGGTATATGAGCCGTCCGGGTTGGTCAGAAGTGTACGGTTCTGCTCTGTGATAAAGAAACCAGGCGCAATAGCGTTGACACGTATTCCTTCTCCGAATTTCTTGGCGCACTCGGTAGCCATGAAAGCTGTGAAATTGCTGATGCCGGCTTTGGCTGCTGCGTATCCACATACTCGTGTGATTGGTCTGAATGCTGCCATTGACGAGAAGTTGATTATTGAACCTTTACCCTGTTTTACCATAGGTTTGAGGAAAATCTGTGTAGGTATTACTGTTCCGGTAAGATTCAAATCAAGTACTTTTTGGAATTCTTCTATTTTAAGATCAAATATGTTTCCGTCTGGAGCTATAACAGCACCTGGCATATTTCCTCCGGCAGCATTGAGCAATGTGTCTATGCGTCCGTATTTTGCGATGATGTCGTCACAGTTTTTCTGTACAAGTTCCTGGTTCATGACGTCGGTTTTCATAAACTCGGCTTGATAACCTTCTTTTACAATGTCGTCAACAATGGCTTTGCCGACTTCCTCTTTTCTTCCAAGGATAATGACTTTAGCTCCGTTCTTAGCAAGATATTTTGCTATTGTGCGGCCGAGAATACCAGTTCCGCCAGTAATTACTACAACGTAGTCTTTGATGTTAAATAGTTCGTTCATGATAAAAATGATATTATTCTATTGTTTTTAAGTCTGTTGTTAACCGGCAGACTTTTTTAAGAGTCTGTCGGTGTATTTTATTCCTGGTTTATGCCGAGTTCTCTGTCAACTGTAGCCAGAATGCCTTGTACTTGTCCCATTGCAAACATACGTCCTAGGAATGTGTAGCCTGCATTGTATCCGCGGTCTTCATCACCGAGCATATTGGGGCCGTGATCTACTCGCATCGGCAGTTTCGGATTTGCTTTCTCGAAAATACGTGCCAGCTCTATAAGGTCAGCGCGTCCTCCCAAATGAGAGGCCTCCGTGAAGTCGCCGTTGGGGAATACTTTGCATGAGCGCATGTGTACGAACCATGTACGGTCGGCATATTTGCGTGCCAGTTCGGGTACATTGTTATGTGCTCCGGCCGATAGAGAGCCAGCGCAGAATGTCAGTCCGTTGTGCGGGTCGTCCACGGCTTTGAGGAACCATTCTATATCTTCATCGCAAGTAACTATACGAGGTAAGCCAAGTATGGGGAACGGTGGATCGTCAGGATGTACACACATATACATTCCGTACTCGTTGCACGTAGGCATAATGGCAGAAAGGAAATAGCGCATGTTCTCTCTGAGCTGCTCTTTGGTTATTCCTTTATATAGGGCAAGCAACTGCCTGAAAAGCTCTACCGGATGTTCGTCGTCTTCTGTAATGTTGCCGTTCACGAATCCTTGAGTCTTGACTATAATGTTTTCTACCAGCTTGTGGTTGTCGGCTGGAGTCATTGTCTGCTTCAGCTTTTCAACTTCAGCCATCACTTCCTGACTGTAATCTTTCTCAGCACCTTCACGTCTCAGAATGCAGCAGTCAAAATATGCGAACTGTGCGTGGCTGAAATACAGGTTGCTAGTACCGTTGGGATTAGGGTGGGCAAGGTCTGTACGTGCCCAGTCAAGCACAGGCATGAAGTTGTAACATATAGTGTGTACACCCTCAAGACCAAGATTTTTAAGGCTTTCCTTATAGTTCTCTATTAGTTGGTCACGGTCCGGGCCGGCATATTTTATACTTTCACATACGGGCAGGCTTTCAACTACAGACCAGCGCATACCATAACTCTCAATGTATTCGCGCAGATCGCGTATTTTCTCGCGCGTCCACACTTCACCGTTGGGTACGTCATGTAGTGCCGTGACTATTCCTTCAACTCCGATTTGTTTCAGCATAGATAAGGTTATCTTGTCATTTTTGCCGAACCATCTCCATGTCTTTTCCATAATGTCAGTTGTTATTTTAAGTATATTATGTTTGTCTTATTCGTGATGATAAGGTTCATTCTTTAATATCGTGCATGCCCGGTAGATTTGTTCTGTAAAAACAAGTCGCACCATCTGGTGTGAGAAAGTCATACGCGAAAGCGAAATCTTACCGTTTGCACGGTCGTAGACAGACTGTGAGAATCCGTATGGGCCGCCTATAATAAATATAAGGTTGCGCACGGTCTGCTGTTTGTTGTCAAGCCATGAGGCAAACTCTATGCTGCGCATTTCTTTTCCGCGTTCGTCTAGAAGTATAACAAAGTCTTTATCTTCAATATTCTTCAGTATGAGTTCGCCTTCTTTTTCTTTCTGCTGGTTTTCGCTGAGATTCTTGCTGTTTTTTATTTCAGGAATAACCTTTATGCTGAAAGGCATATAGTGGTTTATGCGGTTCGCATAGTCTTCAATGCCCTGTGCGTATAACTTTTCAGCAGTCTTGCCGACCAGTATCAATGTGGTTTTCATAAGTTGTTGGGTATTCAATATTCATTTGTACGTTTCGGATTCATTGGGAACCAGCCTTTTTTCACTCTGTCGCGCTGTTCAAACAGCTCCTTGATCGACCAAAGTGATGAAGCTCCGAATATTCCTAACAATGCGGAGATTATCGAATTCTCTATGAATAGGGCAGCTGTCAGACATGCTATGCCGACAATAAGGAATACCCACCAGTATCTTGTACCGAAATAATATTCAGTCTTTATAACTATGGGGTGGAACAGGCCTATAATCAGAAAGCATGAAACAGCTATGATTATTCCTGTGAAGTATAGTCCCATCGTATTTGTTTTTTATTTGTTTGATAGTTTATGCAAAGGTAATAAAATTCCTTATAATTGCAAAATAAAAATTGTTTATGTTTCTCTTTGTTTGTGAACGATTTTGTTAGCGTGAATTTGTTAATTTGCTTTCCATAAAGTTCCTGAAAACTTGAAGAATTATTCATAATGTCTATTTGCATGAGTATAATGTTGTACATTTACTCTTATGTGCAAATATACAATGTTAAAAATATATTCATACAGTAATAAAATATTACAATTGAAAAATCACAAATAGATTTATCAGAAGTGTTTTCTTTACCTGTTTTATATCATTTTTCAGGTGTATTTTATCTGTTTTTATTGTTATTGATGGTCTTTTACTTTGCTGAAAGCGTAATTTTGCATCGCAATATGCGTTCTTTTGACTGACGATATGCCATCTTTTACAGTCTGATATATGGCCTTTTGTTTTTTTAATTATGAATAATTCTTATAGCCTCGTGCTGTAAGTTGTTGATAAATAGCGTATTATGTTTTCGCCTAATATTTAACGGTTAACAGAGTATTTTGTGTCTGTCTGTGCGAAGTCCCTATTCTCAGACGCTTAAATGTACGGTCTGATGTATTAGATTTTATGTTTTTTGTATAAAACTTTGTAGGACGTTAGGCTGGTTGGTTACGTTCCTGCATGAGTTTTGCTGTGTTGTATTAAATGTAGGTCGGATGTATTTGCTGTGAAAATTCAGTGAAAAAAGAAAAAAATATTACATCCTTTTTATTGTTTTGATTTTATTTGTTATCTTTGTAGCAAGATAAGCCGCAACAATAGGGTAGGCGGCAACGCATTTACCTTAGGCTTTATCATCATACTTGTAAAACGAAATCTCTAACATTTTTAAAATAGTATGGAAAATAACTCAGAATTGATTGCTTTGTGTGAAGCCAAAGCCAAGCAGTGGCTCACACCGGTTTTTGACGCAGATACTCAGAAAGCCGTAAAGGAAATGCTTGACAAAGAAGACAAGACTGACTTAATTGAAAGTTTCTACAAAAATCTTGAGTTTGGTACAGGCGGTCTGCGCGGTATAATGGGTGCCGGCAGCAACAGGATGAACATTTACACTGTCGGTATGGCAACACAGGGCTTTGCCAACTATCTGAAGAAGAACTTTGCCGACCGTGAGCAGATATCTGTCGTAGTATGTCACGACTGCCGTAATAACAGCCGTCTCTTCGCAGAGACTGTAGCAAATATATTCTCAGCCAACGGTATTAAGGTTTACTTGTTTGACGATATGCGTCCTACACCTGAATGTTCGTTTGCAATCCGTCACCTTGGATGCCAGAGCGGTGTCAACATTACAGCGAGCCACAATCCGAAGGAATACAACGGATATAAGGCTTATTGGGAAGATGGTGCTCAGGTTCTTGCTCCTCATGATACAGGCATAATCGACGAGGTTAACAAAGTTAAGGTTGAGGATGTTAAGTTCGACGGAAACAAAGAACTTATACAGATAATCGGCGAGGAAATTGATAAGGTTTATCTTGATCTTATTCATGGAATCTCAATCGATCCTGAAGTCATCAAGAGACAGAAAGATCTTAAGATTGTCTACACTCCGCTTCATGGAACTGGTATGATGCTGATTCCGCGCTCACTTAAACTGTGGGGCTTTGAGAATGTACATTGCGTGAAGGAACAGATGGTTAAGAGCGGCGACTTCCCGACAGTGGTAAGTCCTAACCCTGAGAACGGTGAGGCTCTTACACTTGCGCTGCGTGACGCAAAAGAACTTGATGCTGACATTGTAATGGCCAGTGACCCTGATGCTGACCGTGTCGGTATGGCTTGCAAAAATGACAAGGGCGAGTGGATTCTCATCAACGGTAACCAGACCTGCCTCTTGTTCCTTTACTATATAATAAGGAACCGTCAGGCTAAGGGCTTGATGAAACCGACAGACTTTATTGTTAAGACTATCGTAACAACTGAGGTTATCCGTAAGATTGCTGAAAAACAGCACATCGAGATGCGTGACTGCTATACAGGCTTCAAGTGGATTGCCCGCGAGATTGCTCTTTCTGAAGGCAAGCAGCAGTATATCGGTGGCGGTGAGGAGAGCTACGGCTTCCTGGCTGAAGACTTCGTACGTGATAAGGATGCGGTTTCAGCATGCTCTTTGCTCGCAGAGATTTGTGCTTGGGCAAAAGACCAGGGCAAGACTCTTTATGAAGTATTGATGGGCATTTATCTTGAGTATGGTTTCTCTAAGGAGTTCACTGTAAATGTTGTTAAACCTGGAAAGACCGGTGCTGATGAAATCAAGCAGATGATGACCGACTTCAGAAGCAATCCTCCTAAGGAACTCGGCGGCAGCAAAGTGGTTCTTTGGAAAGATTACGAGTCTCTTGAGCAGCGTGATGCAGAAGGCAATGTTACTAAGCTTGACATGCCTACAACAAGCAACGTACTTCAGTGGTTCTGTGATGACGAAACAAAGGTCAGTGTGCGTCCTTCAGGTACAGAGCCGAAGATTAAGTTCTATATTGAGGTTAAGGATACAATGAAATGTGCCGGATGCTATGAGCGTTGCAGTGAAGCTGCAGCTGCAAAGATTGAGGCAATTAAGAAATCTCTTAATCTTTAATCCGCACAGTCGCATTTGATTTATAATTCAGCCGACGGGAACAATTAGTTCCCGCCGGCTTTTTTATTGTATCAGTTATGTTTGTGCTAAATCGTGACATAAGAATGTTTCTTTGTGACAAAAAATGTGTAAGTTTGCAGCAAAATATTATTAGGTAAACAATGAAAGTTAATTTAGACACATTTGAGGAGTTGAAAACTCCTTGTTACGTTCTTGAAGAGAAACTGTTGCGGCGTAACCTTGAACTGATTAAGAATGTTGCAGATGCAGCAGGTGTAGAGATAATTCTTGCCTTTAAGGCTTATGCATTATGGAAGACTTTTCCTATAATAAGAGAATATATAGGCGCTACAACTGCCAGTTCACTTTATGAGGCAAGGCTTGCCTGTGAGGAGTTCGGAAGCAAGGCGCATACGTTTTCGCCGGCTTATACAGATTATGAGATTGATGAAATAGCACGCTGTTCCAGTCATCTCACATTTAATTCCATTTCACAATACGAAAGACTACATGACAGAGTGAATGCAGCCAATTCTGAAATAAGTTTAGGCTTGAGAATCAACCCAGAATATTCAGAGGTTGGCACGGCTCTTTACAATCCCTGTGCACCTGGGACACGTTTCGGCATAACGGCAGATAAACTTCCTGACAGGCTTCCTGACGATATAGACGGATTCCATTGCCACTGCCACTGTGAAAGTGGCTCAGACGTGTTTGTAAGGACTCTGGAGCATATTACAGATAAGTTCGAGAGATGGTTTGACCAGATAAAATGGATAAATTTCGGCGGCGGACATCTTATGACCCGTAAGGATTATGATATACCTCTGCTTGTAAACACGCTTAAAGCTTTCCGCAAGGTGCATCCCAATCTGAAGGTTATACTCGAACCTGGCAGCGCGTTCGGATGGCAGACGGGGCCGCTTGTGTCACAGGTTGTAGATGTTGTGGAGGACCATGGCATAAAGACAGCTATTCTTAATGTAAGTTTTACTTGTCACATGCCGGATTGTCTTGAGATGCCTTATATGCCGGCTGTGCGAGGTGCTGAGACTTTGGAGGATGCTGATGAGGAAACAATAAGACAGGATAATGTTTACAGACTTGGAGGCAATAGTTGCCTTTCAGGGGACTTTATGGGGTATTGGCGCTTCCCTAAAAGTCTTAGAGTAGGTGATAATGTCATTTTTGAAGACATGCTTCATTATACTACAGTAAAGACGAACATGTTTAACGGAATAACTCATCCGTCAATAGCTCTTGCTCATGATGACGGAACGTTGGAGTTGCTGCGTGTCTTTAATTATGAAGATTATCGCTGCCGTATGGACTGATTTTGTATTATGCAAATTATTTAGGCAGATCTGTTTATAATCGGGTTTGCCTTTTTCTTTGGGTATTTTTCATCAAAAATAGGTTACCACATTATTATATAACAAAACGAATAAAATTTGCTCATAAACAGAAAAAATATCGAAAAGTTTTGCAGGTTAAAGAAAAAGCCGTATCTTTGCACCGCATTTAGAGAAATGCTCCTTTCAACTACTGAAGTTTAAGGGATATGCGGCAATAGCTCAGTTGGTAGAGCGCGACCTTGCCAAGGTCGAGGTCGCGGGTCCGAGTCCCGTTTGCCGCTCGTACATTCTGGATAGATGGCGTCATGGAGATTGATCTCCAGTTTTTAGCCCAGGTGGCGGAATTGGTAGACGCGCACGTTTCAGGTGCGTGTGTTTCACGACGTGCAGGTTCGAGTCCTGTTCTGGGCACAATTTATTCAGAATGGATTTTATGTTGGAGAGGTGGCGGAATTGGTAGACGCGCTACTTTGAGGGGGTAGTGAAAATTGTTTCGTGGGAGTTCGAGTCTCCTCCTCTTCACACATAACAATGTTTAATTGTTTTCTTTGTTGCGGCAATAGCTCAGTTGGTAGAGCGCGACCTTGCCAAGGTCGAGGTCGCGGGTCCGAGTCCCGTTTGCCGCTCATCTTCAAACGAAAAATACAATCATGAACCTATACTTAAGATATTTTGATAAAGAGACATTAGTAACTAATGTCGATGATGCTATAGCATTTCTGGCTTCTATTGACGAAATTGGGATGAATCCTGATTTGGAACGTGATATAAGGGAATATGCTGCAAGTAGCGTTTATTATCCTAAGCGTTATAAAATTCGTCCAAGAGTTTATTTCATTATAATAAAGACAGAGGCAGCTACTATGCTTGATTTCAAGCAGAAGAAGGCTCTCCGTTCTAATCTTCAGTCAGGTGAACAGCGTGATGAGGTTTCGCCTGCAGTAGCACGTCTTACAGAAGATCGTCCCGGTTGGTATGAAGGTACGCTTGATTTCAAACGTGTTGTGTTGGTACCTGTTACCGGAAAGCATGAATACCGCGATACGCATTTTGTGGTTAATTGTAAGGCAATGTCTGGATTGGACTGTTATAACCGTATGGTTGAGCATTTGCGTGGTCGTGTTGACAGTCGCAGCCAGTTCCCGTCAGCTAAAGGTAAGAACTTCCACTTCAAGTATTTAGGAATGTGGAAATAGAATATTCATAGATATAGCTGTATTTTATATGCTCAATGGAAGCTGTGACTATGTCTTTGAAACTATAATTTTATTTACCGGTATAGATTTTAATGGTTGTTGTATGTGTTTCATACTTTAATAGATTATGAATAAAATAATGCTTATTGGGAACGTAGGCAAAGAACCTGTGGTAAGATATTACGATCATGATCAGGCTGTGGCAACGTTCTCACTTGCAACAACAGAGCGCGGATATACTTTGCCTAATGGTACACAGGTACCGGACAGAACTGATTGGCATAATATTGTGTTGTATCGTGGTTTGGCAAAGGTTGTTGAAAAATACGTGCACAAAGGTGATAAACTTTATGTTGAGGGACGTATACATTACCGTACGTATGATGATCAGAAAGGTATACGTCATTATGTTACCGAGGTATATGCGGATAATATGGAGTTATTATCGCCTAAGCCGACGGTTAGAAATGCAGGACAGGATGAGACACGTACAACAGATATGACTGATTCTACAATAGATAAGGCACCGTTTTAATAACGGTGCTTTTATTATTTTTTTAATAAAGAGATTAATATATTATGCCGCTGATTTTCAAGGAAAAAGTTGAAGAAGACGTAATGTTGGGCATGTGGAGAATCGATGAGGACATTAATGAGTTTTCTCACATTGCTTTATTGCCGGATTCGTTGAAGTTGGAAATAGCAGAGTTTACTTCTATGCAACGTAAGCGCGAGGTTCTTGCGGTACGTTGTTTATTGAACAACATATTTGGTCATTACGTTGGATTAAATCATAATAAAGATGGTAAACCTTATCTTGAAAATGGATATAAGATAAGTATCAGTCATAGTAAAGATATTGCGACAGTCATAGTTTCACCGAAAAGAAAGGTCGCTATTGATGTTGAATATATTAGTCAGAGAGTGGAGCGTGTTGTAAGCAGATTGCTGCGAGAAGATGAAAATCCACAAAATTTGATTGAGAAGATTTTATATTGGTGTACAAAGGAAACTTTGTATAAGTTCTATTCAGAAGAACATTTATCCTTATCTGATATGCGTGTGTTGTCAGTTGAAGGTGATTCGATTAATGGGATTATAGTTGCAGAAAACGTTCAACGCCGTGAAACGTTGAACGTTACATATCGTATCTTTGACGGATATGTTCTTACTTACGCTGTTCTTTAGACTTATCGCTGTGTTTTTTAGGCTTACCTTTACCTCTAAAGTGTTTACCTTTTCTTTTGGTATGTTTATTCTTTTTAGGTTCTATAACCTTATATTCAGGAGCTTTTCCTAACCCTTCGGGTAATGGTATTTTTTCTACTTCGTATTCAAGGAATTTTTCTATCTGCATGAAGTTCCCGACTTCTTTGCCGCGTACAAGCGTTATGGCTATTCCGTCGTGATCTGCTCTTGCTGTTCTTCCTATTCTGTGTACGTAATCTTCTGAATCGTGAGGAACATCATAGTTTATTACCATTGAAATGTCATCAATATCAATACCACGGGCAACAATGTCGGTCGCAACCAGAACGTCAATCTTCCCGCTTTTAAATGCATACATGACTTCATCTCTTTGGCTCTGCATCAGGTCTGAGTGCATTTCTCCGCTGTTTATCTTATGCATTCTCAGATTTTTATTTATCTCTTTAACTTTGAGTTTTGAGCTTGAGAATATGATGACACGTTTTTGTCCGTAAGTATTGAATATCTCTTTCAATACGCCTGGTTTCTGATTTTCATGGCATACACATGCCAACTGTTTTATTTTCTCAGCAGGCTTGTTGACAGCGAGTTTAATGATTTCCGGATCTTTAAGGATGTTTTTTGCAAGTTCTTCAATCTTCTCAGGCATTGTTGCAGAGAACATGATTGTCTGACAGCTTGACGGTAAGAGCTTTGCGATTGAAAGGATATCTTCATGAAATCCCATATCTAGCATACGGTCAGCTTCATCAAGAACAAAGAAAGAAACATTGCTTAGGTCGACATTTCCCATATTGATATGACTAATGAGTCTGCCAGGTGTTGCAATAATTACATCGGCTCCCATCTTCATACTCTTGTATTCTTGGTCATACCGGCTTCCGTCATTTCCTCCATACACAGCTACGCTACTCACGTCGTTCATGTAATATGAGAAACCCTGCATTGCCTGATCTATCTGCTGTGCAAGCTCACGCGTTGGGCTCATTATTACACAATTAATTGATTCTTCAGGAAAGTTGTCTTCATCAAGCATGCTAAGTATAGGCAAAAGATATGCAGCTGTTTTGCCTGTTCCTGTCTGTGCTATTCCAAGTAAGTCTTTACCATTAATTATTTCAGGGATGCACTTTTCCTGTATTGGAGTGCAGGAAGTCCATCCCATGGCGTCTATTGCGTCGAGAGTGTTGTCACTTAAATCTAAATCGTAAAAATCCATATATTTAATTGGGTGCTTTGCGATAGCAGAAATATGCCACTACCGTGAATATTATGTTCGGAATCCATGCGGCCAGCATTGGAGGCGTGTTTGCGTTAATTGCAAACGTTGACGACACCGTCTGCAACATAATGTATGTAAAGCTGAGCGCAAGTCCTATGCCGAGGTACATTCCCATACCACCTTTACGCTTTCTTGATGACAAGGAAAGGCCGATAGTTGTAAGAATGAATGAGGCAAATGATGTCGCAATGCGTTTGTGGTATTCCACTTCATATTGAACAACATTGCCTGAGCCTCTGTCAATCTGTTTGCTGATATATTCTTTCAGTTGTGGACTTGTAAATGTTTCCTGCTGTCCTTTTGAGAATACAAGGTCAGTAGGTTCCATCATAATAGTAGTGTCTTTTACTGTACCGCTTGTTATCGTCTCGCGCATTCCCTTTAATTGGCGTATTCGCCAGTTACGCGCTTTCCAATGATATTTTGTGTCTGAGATTGTGTCGTACTGAATCTCTGAAGCCGTCATGTGGCTTACCAGCTTCTTTTCTTCGAACTTGTCAAGACAGAATCCGTAGCCTTTTTTCAGATTGTTGTCATAATGTTGGATGTATGCTATTACTCCTTTTCCTACTTGTAACTGTACATTCTCAGCTGATGTATTTTTCTTTTTGTTTTTATACATCGTTTCGAAGTTCTGTCTTATTATCGTACCTTTTGGAATAACGTATGCTCCAAGGAAGAAAGTCATGATAGAAATGAGCGCAGCTGAAATCATGTATGGGCGCATCAGTCTTTTGAAACTTACACCTGCAGCCAGCATTGATATTACTTCAGAATTTCCAGCTAGTTTTGATGTGAAGAATATTACAGCAATGAAAACGAACAACGGGCTGAACAGATTGGCAAAGTATGGCACGAAGTTCATATAATAGTCTACGACAATAGCCTTCAATGGAGCATGATACTGAGTAAACTTAGCAAGGTTCTCATTAATGTCGAAGACTATTGATATGGAGATAATAAGGGCAATAGAGTAGAAGTAGGTTCCGATGAATTTCTTTATAATGTACCAATCTAATATCTTGAGATATCTTGTCGGATTCAGATATTTCATCCATCTAAGCTTCTTGCCCAGCCAGTTCAATGCTGATATAAGCCATGCAAAGTGAATTTTCATCCATCTTGTCAGTTTCAGCACCTTTCTGAATCTCCTGATGTTTTTTCTTTTCATTTTGTTCTGTTAAATCCGTTTCCCCAGTTGGTCTATTACGGAAGATTTCCATCTTACAAAATCTCCTGCTTCGATGTGTGTGCGTGCATCTGTAACAAGACGCAGATAGAAAGCCAGATTATGTATGCTGGCAATCTGCATTGCCAGTAGTTCCTGGGCTTTGAAAAGATGGTGCAGATATGCTTTTGAATAAATCTTATCAACATCACATCCGTCAGGATCGATAGGTGAGAAATCTTTTTCCCATTTCTTATTGCGCATGTTCATCGTTCCGTTGTACGTGAAGAGCATGGCGTTGCGTCCGTTTCTTGTAGGCATGACACAGTCGAACATGTCAACTCCTCGTTCAATAGCTTCAAGTATGTTCTGTGGCGTTCCTACTCCCATTAAATAACGTGGCTTGTCTTTCGGCAGAATCTCGTTTACAACTTCAATCATTTCATACATGACCTCTGTCGGTTCGCCTACAGCAAGACCGCCTATGGCATTACCGTCTGCTCCTTTGTCTGCAACGTATTTTGCTGCTTCTCTTCTCAAATCTTTGAACGTGCAGCCCTGTACAATCGGGAACAGTGTCTGATTGTAGCCGTATAGTGGTTCTGTCTCGTTAAAACGCTTAATACATCTGTCAAGCCAGTGTTGCGTAAGTGTAAGGCTCTTTTTAGCATATTGATAGTCGCTCTGTCCGGAAGGACATTCGTCAAATGCCATGATGATGTCTGCACCGATAGCCCTTTCGGTGTCCATAACGTTTTCAGGGGTAAAGAAATGTTTTGAACCGTCTATGTGAGAACGGAACTCGCATCCTTCTTCTTTGAGCTTTCTTATGCCTGTCAGAGAGAATACTTGGAATCCTCCGCTGTCTGTCAGGATGGGTCTGTCCCATGTGTTGAACTTGTGCAGACCGCCTGCGGCCTTGAGTATATCAAGGCCTGGGCGGAGATATAGGTGGTAAGTGTTACCTAATATTATCTGTGCTTTTACTTGTTCGCGCAGCTCACTGAAATGTATGCCTTTCACGCTGCCGCATGTGCCCACAGGCATGAATATCGGCGTGCGTATCTGTCCGTGTGCTGTTGTTATCAGCCCGGTACGTGCGTCGCTTGCGTCGTCTGTGTGTTGTAGCTCGAAAAACATGTTTTTAGTCTTCAATATCGAATGTTACTGGATTCTTGACTTTCTCGTCAGTAAGTGCAAATGCCCATACCTCCTGTACGTTCTCAACATAGTGGAAGTTTACGCCGGCAATGTATTCGCTTGAGATCTCCTCAATGTCTTTCTGGTTGTCCTTACACATTACGATTTCTGTAATGCCGGCACGTTTTGCGGCAAGTATCTTTTCCTTGATGCCGCCGACAGGAAGCACTTTTCCACGAAGAGTTATTTCACCGGTCATTGCAGTCTTAGTGCGCACTTTGCGTTGTGTCAATGCCGATGCTATTGACGTGGCAATTGTTATACCTGCTGATGGACCGTCTTTTGGTGTGGCTCCTTCGGGTACGTGAATGTGTATGTTCCAATGGTCAAATATGCGGTAATCAATTCCAAGTATGCTTGCATGCGCCTTGACGTATTCAAGCGCAAGGATTGCCGACTCCTTCATAACGTCACCAAGATTACCTGTAAGGGTAAGCTTTGAGCCTTTACCTTTGCTTAGACTTGTTTCGATGAAAAGAATCTCTCCGCCTACACTTGTCCATGCAAGGCCGGTTACTACGCCTGCATATTCATTGCCCTGATATATGTCACGATAGAATGGCGGGTTGCCTAGAAGCGTGGTCACTTCCTCAGGTGTTATTTTGTAATAAGGCAGCTCGCCGTCCTTTGCTTTTAGGAAAGCCAGTTTGCGTAATGCCTTGTTTATCTGTTTCTCAAGTTGGCGTACACCGCTTTCGCGTGTATATTGCTCAATTATTTTCTCAATAGACTGTTTTGTGAAAATCAGTTTCTTCTCATCTCCGAGTCCGGTATTGTCCTTCTCTTTAGGTATGAGATGGCGTTTGGCTATTTCAACCTTTTCTTCTGTTATGTAGCCACTGACTTCTATCAGTTCCATACGGTCGAGCAGTGGCCGTGGTATGGTGTTCAGGTCGTTTGCGGTTGCAATGAACAGTACTTTAGACAAGTCGTAGTCCACGTCAAGATAGTTGTCGTGGAAAGCGAAGTTCTGTTCCGGGTCGAGTACTTCGAGCAGTGCTGAAGCCGGGTCTCCGTTAACCGTGTTCTGCGTAACCTTGTCAATCTCGTCAAGTATGAATACCGGATTTGAAGAGCCTGCTTTCTGTATGCTCTTTATTATTCGTCCCGGCATAGCACCGATATATGTGCGGCGGTGGCCTCTGATTTCAGCCTCGTCATGCACACCGCCAAGAGACATGCGTGTGTATTTGCGCCTCATGGCTGCGGCGATGCTCTTGCCGAGACTTGTCTTTCCGACTCCAGGAGGGCCGTAAAGGCAGATAATCGGCGATTTCAGGTCGTGCCTGAGGCTCAATACAGCCATGTATTCAAGTATGCGCTCTTTAACTTTCTTCATGCCGTAGTGGTCTTTATCGAGCACTTTTTCTGCACGTTTCAGGTTAAGGTCGTCCTGTGTATAGCTTTCCCACGGCAGGTTTACTAGTGTTTGCAGATATGTAAGCTGCACGCTGAATTCTGGACTTTGAGGGTTGAGGATGTCAAGCTTTTCGAGTTCCTTGTTGAACGTGTTGGCAATTTCCTCAGGCCACTTCTTGTCTTTTGCTGCTTCAAGCAGCTCTTTGCGTTCAGGATAGCTGTCACCATTGCCAAGCTCTTCCTTGATGTTCTTTATCTGCTGTTGCAGGAAGTATTCACGCTGCTGCTCGTCTATATCCTCGCGTGTTTTTGTACGAATGTCGTGCTTGATTTCAAGCAGCTGCATCTCTCGGTGCAATATCTTCAACAGCTTGAAAAGACGATCTTTGAGCGAGTTTGATTTAAGAAGTTTTATTTTCTCTTTAACATCAAACGGCAGACTCGTACATACGAAGTTTAGCAGTATTACGGCATTATTGATGTTCTGCAATGCGAACTGTGCCTCGTCCGGTATGTCGTCGTTCTTCTTGACATAGTCAATTGTTACGTTGCGTAAGTCTTCGATGGCAGTCGCGAACTCTTTATCTTTTTCGTCAGGTATTTTTTCAGTTGCTACTTCAACAACACCTTTCAGGAACGGGCTTATGCCTGTAATCTCATTAAGCTTACAGCGTCCCAATCCTTGCAGTATTACGGTAACATTGCCAGACTGTCCAGGCATTTCGAGTACACGGATTATTTTAGCATGTACACCGTAGTCGTAAAGTTGATCTTTTTTGGTAGGCGCGTCCTCGTCTGCATTCTTCTGGCAAAACACAGCAAAAGCCTGATCTGGTGTCTCCTTCAGTTGGTTAATGAGGTTGAGGCTCGATGTTCGTCCTATAAGGACCGGCGATACTACACCTGGAAACAACACAAGGTTGCGTGTGGCCAAGATAGGTTGCTCTCCGCTCTCATTGCCTTCAAAAAGCTTTGTGATATCTCCTTCGTAGTCTGCTATCATGGAAAATGCGCTATTTGTATCTTTTCTCATAATCGTTTTTAGAATCGTAAATGTTCATCCCGGGTGTCGGGGTGTTGGTTACTTCTTACCTTAAATTCACATTAATTTATTGGGGTGCAAATTTACTCATTTTAATTGACATTACGTTTAGACGGCATGATTATTTTTATTTAAATAACGTTGTACAGTTGACGATTCTTGTGAATACGGGTTAATTTACTATTTTGTCGATTGTTGAAGGAGCTTTTCTTTGGGCATATTCTGTTTTTTGTTTTTGTCATGATTCTTGATTAACGGTTCATACGTAGATTACTTGTTTTGCAATATATGGCGTTTTGATAAGTAAAAGACCATATATCAGATTACAAAAGATGGTCTATGAAACGCTAAAAGAGCCTGTTTGGGAAATATATTAATGTCCGATTTTATTCTATATTTATACAACGCATCGTAAAATATTGATTGTCTTATATTTAAGACGGATAATTTATATCTTTACTATAAGGTCTGAATAGTGTTGCGCATTGTAAATGTATTTTTGAAAAATATTTACGTTGATGTGTGGACTAGTTCTCAATATTGTCATTTAGGATAAGTGAGTGTTTTTGTTTATCTTTTGTTATTATAATGGTTTGATGTTATTTTTTAGCTACAAATAAGATAACATTAGATTAGTCTTGTTTTATTGCTGAATTTTAAGTATATTTGCAATCTGTAAAGTATTATAAAAATCTTTATTAATGGCAATAATATTTTTTTATGTCAAGTGGGTTTAGGTTCAAACGTTTTGTTGTGAATCATGATAAATGTGCTATGAAAGTCGGTACGGACGGAGTGTTGCTGGGTGCATGGGCGACTGGCGGTAAACGGATATTGGATATCGGTACAGGTTCGGGGTTGATAGCAATGATGATGGCTCAACGGTTTCAGCATGCGCATATTGATGCTATTGATATTGATTCTGGAGCATGTCTTCAGGCTCGGGAAAATGTCGCCGGTTCTGAATTCAACGGGAGAATAGACGTGGTGGAATCATCATTACAGAATTACGTTTCTGCTGAGTATGATGCTATAGTTTGTAACCCGCCCTTTTACGCCTCGTCTCCTGACAGCCTGACTGTTCAGCGTACTTTTGCACGTTCGGCTGTAGCTCTGCCTTTTTCTGATTTGTTCAGGCATGCTTCAAGACTCTTGTCTTCACATGGTGTGTTCTCGGTAGTTATTCCGACTGCATATCGTAATAGCTTTGATACAGAGGCGGCGTTTGCCGGGTTGTGGCCATTGAGAGCCTATGGTATTCATACTGTGAATCGTAAGCCGGTGAGCCGTTGGCTTCTTGCTTATGGGAATACTCGTATAGATGTGGTCGAGGAAAGTGAATATTGTCTTAATAATGATGACATGACACGTTCAGAATGGTATCAGGAACTGACTGGAGATTTTTATCTTTAATATTCATTTAGTGGCTCGTAGTATGCAAATGTCTTTAATTTTGTTCAAAAATTCGGTAAAATTGCTAATTTTTGCATTTTCATTATTTATACTTGATTAAATTTTTGCGCCTTTTAGTGGAAATAGGCTAATTTTGCATTATGTATCAATAAGTGAGTAGAAATTTAAAATATATTGTCAAATAAATAGTAAAAAATCATGAATAAGAAATTCGTTATTCCTTTGGTGATTGTATGTTTGTTGTTGATTGGCGGAATTGTTTATCTAGCAATAAACCTTAACGATCAGAAACGTGCAAACAAGGATATGCAGGAACTTGCAGAGCTTGATAAGAAAGAAATGGAAAACGAGTATCAGATGTTTTCCGACCAGTATAGTGAGCTGAAGACTCAGATTAATAATGATTCTATTATTGAACAGCTGACTCAGGAGCAGTTGAAGACAGAGAAGCTTTTGCAGGAGCTGAAGAATGTGAAAGCAACAGATGCACGAGAGATAGCGAGACTTAAGAAAGAGTTGGCTACATGTCGTGCGGTCATACGCAGTTATGTTCTTGAGATAGATTCTCTTAACCGCCTTAATCAGAATCTGACAGCTGAGAATACCCGCGTTAAGGGACAATATGCTGAGGCAACACGTCAGATTCAAGGACTCAACGCCGACAAACAGTCACTGTCTGAGAAAGTTGCTATTGCCGCCCAGCTTGATGCTACTGGTATAAGCATGACTCTTAAGAACAAAAGGGGAAAGGCTACAAACCGTATAAAGAGATGCAAGAGTATTCAGGTAAATTTCAGTATAGCAAAGAATGTTACGGCTGCAAGTGGTAACAAGACGGTGTATGTGCGTATAACAACCCCGGCTGGTACAGTACTTTCAGGTGGAGGTTCGTTTGCTTATGAGAATAGAAGTCTGCCATATTCAATGCGTAAGGTTATTGAATATACTGGTAATGAAACTCCTGTAACGACATATTGGAACGTGAACGAGTTTTTGGGTGAAGGTACTTACAATGTAAGTATTTTCGCTGATGGAAATATGATAGGCTCAAGGAATTTCACATTCAAGTAGAGTCTGATACTTGCCTGGAACAAATGCGTTGGCTCGTATTGTAACGACTGGTTAATTGGCAACCAGTCGGAGCCGTTTCTTTACTTTCAGGTATGACATTGTATTCTTTATTATTTTAGTAGCAGGGTTTAGAAACAAACAAATATTTTGAATCATGGAATTAAATAACAGCCATGTTCCGAGAGATGTCTGTCGTGTACGTTTAAAGTTTAATGGCAGTGTTCATATATGTTCAGTGCTGTTCGCTTGTTTGCTGTTTCCGGTTCTGCCCACAATGGCTCAGCGGGTATTGTCGCTTGACAGTTGCCGTGCAATGGCGCTTCGCAATAACAAACAATTGAATATAGCCAAGTTCAGGCAAGACGTTGCGCGTGATGTCCGTAAGGCCGTTAAGACAAAGTATCTGCCTCATGTAGACGTTATAGGCGGTTATCAGTTTACAAGTCGTGAGATATCATTATTGAACGATAAGCAGAAAGGTGCGCTAGGCAGTCTTGGCACTAATGCGGCAGGGCAGCTTGGCAATACTATGTCGTCTGTAATTACCGAAATGGTAGGTCAAGGTGTCATAACTCCTGATGTCGGTGAGGCTCTTGGAAATGTTGCCGGGAAGTTGGGTGCAGGTATGCAGCAGGTAGGTAACTCTATTGGTGATGCCGTAAAAGACGCATTCAAGACTGACACACGTAATATTTTTGCTGCATCAGTTTCGCTGACGCAGCCTATCTATATGGGTGGAAGCATTATTGCGGCAAATAAGATTGCTGAGATAGGAGAGCAGTTGGCTGCCAACAATCTGGATAACCAGCGTCAGAATATTGTTTACGATGTAGATAATACTTATTGGACAGTTGTGTCGCTGAAACATAAATGGACCTTAGCAAACAGTTATCTTGAACTTGTAAAGAAGTTAAGTTCAGATGTTTCTAAGATGATTGATGAAGGTGTGGCGACTAAAGCCGACGGGTTGAAGGTGGACGTTAAGGTTAATGAGGCCGAGATGCAGCTTACCCAGGTTAATAATGGTTTAGCGCTTGCAAAGATGTTACTTTGTCAGCTATGTGGCTTGCCTGTCAACAGTGGCATAGTTCTTGAAGATGAGGATAAGGAGAATATTTCATCTGCTGTTCAATTACATCCTGTTGACGTTGAGTCTGTGTTTGAGAATAGGGCTGAGTTGAAAATGTTGGAAAATACAGTTGATATGAGCCGGCAGTCTACAAAGATAGTACGTGCTGCGTACCTTCCTCAGGTAGCACTTACAGGAGGATATCTTATAACAAATCCTTCTCTTTACAATGGCTTTGAACGTAAGTTCTCTGGTGTTTGGAATGTAGGTGTTATGGTAAGGGTTCCTATTTGGAACTGGTTTGAAAGTACGTATAAGATACGTGCAAGTAAGACAGCTACTACAATAGCTGAACTTGAACTTGATGAAGCTCGTGAGAAAATTGAGTTGCAGGTAAGTCAGAGTGAATTTAAGGTTAAGGAAGCTGAGAAAAAGCTGGCAATGGCCAAGAAGAACACAGAATTGGCTGATGAGAATTTGCGTTGCGCCAATCTTGGTTTTAAAGAAGGTGTGATGGAAGTTACAGATGTAATGGCTGCGCAGACAGCATGGTTGCAGGCTCGTTCACAAAAGATTGACGCTGACATTGATGTGAAACTTACGCAAACGAATTTGAAGAAGGTTCTCGGAGAAACATTATACTGATTATTGAAAATAAGTTCGCATTAGATTTAGAATAGATAATAATTCTTCATGCTGATGGATTTTGAATTGAGTCCTAGGAACTAAAAAATATATACTTTTTATAAAGAATAATATGGAAAAGAAGTCACAGCGTAATAATATACTTCTAGCAACAATAGGTTTTGCGGCCGTTGTAGTAGTTGTGGGTGCTATTGGTCTCTTAACGTTTGGTCGCACTCCAGATGTTATACAGGGCGAGATTGAGGTTTCTGAATATCGCGTATCGAGCAAAGTGCCAGGACGTATTCTTGAACTTCGTGTGCAAGAAGGTGATTATGTTAAGGTTGGTGATACACTTGCAATTCTTGACGCTCCTGATATAGAGGCTAAGAAGACTCAGGCTATGGGTGCAGAGGATGCAGCATCGGCAATGAGTGAAATGGCCGATAGAGGTGCCAGACGTGAACAGATACGCGGAGCATATGAAGTTTGGCAACAGGCTAAAGCCGGACTTGATATTGCAGAAAAGTCTTATGGCCGTGTACAGCGTCTTTATGATGAAGGAGTTATGACTGGGCAGAAGCGAGATGAGGCTTATGCTAATTATAAAGCAATGGAAGCTCAGGCCAAGGCTGCAAAGAGCCAATACGACATGGCTGTTGCAGGTGCACGTCGTGAGGAACGTGAGGCTGCTGCTGCACAGGTACGCAGGGCTAAAGGTGCTGTGCAGGAAGTTAATTCTTATGTTAAGGAAACCGTACAGGTAGCTCAGATGGAAGGTGAGGTAAGCGATGTTTAT
This sequence comes from uncultured Prevotella sp., assembly GCA_902491375.1. Lineage (GTDB taxonomy): Bacteria > Bacteroidota > Bacteroidia > Bacteroidales > Bacteroidaceae > Prevotella. The sequence continues at coordinate 5,372 of CABUHE010000027.1, read as the reverse complement.
CCTAAGCTGGGTGAGCTTGTGGGGTCTGGATCACCTATAATGAGCATCTCAATAATGAATGACTTGTGGGGTACTTTTAATGTTCGTGAAGACCAACTTAATGGAATGAAGGTAGGAGATGTGTTTACTGCATATTGTCCTGCATTTAACAAGAATATACGAATGAAGATTTATTATATTAAAGACGAAGGTAGTTATGCTGTATGGAAGGCAACAAAAAGCAACGGACAGTATGATTTGAAGACGTTTGAAGTCAAGGCACGTCCGATTGACAAGATTGATGGATTACGTCCTGGAATGTCTTTGATTATAAAGAAATAAAATACGTATTAAAGCTTGAATCATTTTTTATAAATGGATTTGGTTGTGTTTAAACGGATTGGTGATGTCGCACGTCGTGAGTGCGGCATTCTGCGCAAGAACAGAATGTACTTATTCTGTATTGTCGTGTTTCCTGTGATAGTCACAATCTTTTTTACTTCATTGATGGCTAACGGTCAACCGACAGACATGCCTGTAGGTGTGGTTGATCTTGACAATACTCCTACTACGCGTACACTTATCCGTAAGCTTGATGCGTTTCAGTCAACAGAAGTTGTCGGACATTATACAAGCGTGTCTGAGGCCCGTAGTGCTATTCAGCGTAACAAGATTTACGCTTTCTTGTATATTCCGGCAGGAACAACTGATGCATTGTTGTCAATGCGCCAGCCGAAAATATCATTTTATTACAGCACAGCTTCTTATACAGCCGGAGCATTGCTGTTTAAAGATCTGAAGACAATTTCGACTCTAGGTTCAGCTAGTGTCGGGGCATCTGTGTTAAGTGCAAAAGGTCTGTCAGAAAGACAGATTATGAGTTTTCTTCAACCTATTGCGGTAGATTTGCATACAGTCAATAATCCGATGGTGAATTATAGCATTTATCTTAACACGATGCTTATTCCTGGCTGTTTAATGCTCTTTATATTCCTTGTTACAGCATATTCTTTAGGCACAGAGTTGAAATTTAATACTGCGCGTGAATGGATTTCAACGTCTGGTGACAATATCTTTGTCGCTCTTGTCGGTAAGATGTTGCCACAAACTTTGATGTTCCTTGCAGTTATGTATGCTTACATGTTTTATGTTTTCGGCATATTGGATTTCCCTCATCCTGGTGGAGTTGGCTATGTTGTGTTGTTAGGATTGTTAGCTGTACTCTCGTCACAGGGGTTTGGTATCTTTGTATTCGGTATTGTGCCGTCGCTTAGAATGTCGTTAAGTATCTGTTGTCTTTGGGCAGTACTCAGTTATTCGCTTTCAGGAACAGCGTTCCCTCTTTCTGCGATGGACTCAGAATTAAGAGCCATAGCTCTTCTGTTCCCATTGCGTCATTATTATATGATTTACCAGCTTAATATATTTAACGGATATCCGATAGATTTTTCTTGGCCTTATGTCGTGGCACTGGTGGTATTTGCTGCTTTACCAATTCTTGTTTCATCAAGAATAAAAAAGAACGTTCTTACATATCAGTATCTGCCTTAATAGTTAAGAATAAAATATGAAGGGCTGGTTGTGTATATCAAATAGAATTAAAAATGAGATTGGTTGAACGAATAAAACAAGGTTTTGGTGACCTGTGCCATATTTGGGTTGACGAGATGCGCACTACTTGGAAAGATGAGGGAGTGCTTATCTTTTTCATCTTAGTTCCATTGCTTTATCCGTTGCTTTATTCATGGATTTACACTAACGAGGTTGTGCGCGAAGTTCCTGTTGCTGTTGTTGACTTATCACACAGCCAGATGAGTCGTGACTTTATACGTCAGTTTGACGCTTCACCTGACACCCGTGTCGCATATTATTGTAATAACCTGGAAGAGGCAAGAGATCTGATCGGGCATCAGGAAGCTTTTGGCGTGTTGTATTTTCCTGCTGACTTTCAGGTGAATGTCATGCGAATGGATCAAAGCAGTGTAAGTGTATTCTGTGATATGAGCTTCATGCTTTATTATAAAGCAATATATCAGACTGCAACGGCTGTCGCTGGTAATATAAACTCAAAGATACAGATTGAACGTGCCGGTAACTGGACTGAGCGTGAAGATGAAATTGCAACGAAGCCTCTTAATTTTGATGAAGTGCAGATATTCAATTCAACTGGAGGATACGGAAACTTCATTATTCCAGGTGTTTTGATGCTGATCTTACAACAGACACTTTTGCTTGGTATCGGTTTGTCTGCCGGTACTGCGAGGGAACGCAGTACTACGGGGTCGTTTTTGCCTGACGACAGTTATTATGATGGTGTGTTCAGAACCGTGCTTGGCCGTGCTTTGTGCTATTTTATGATTTATGCTGTGGTGGCATCTTATATTACACTAGTTGTGCCTAGGATGTTCAGTTTTACGTCCTTACTTGATCCTGGAGACTTGTCATGTTTCATGCTTCCATACATCTTGTCGTGCATATTCTTTGCGATGATAGTTTCATGCACGGTGCGTCATCGTGAGAACATAATTCTTTTAGTGGTATTTACGTCTGTGCCGTTATTGTTTATCTCAGGTGTATCATGGCCTCAGAGTGCAATACCTGAGTTCTGGCAGTGGTTTTCATGGCTCTTCCCGTCGACGTTTGGTGTACGTGGCTTTGTCAGAATGAATACGATGGGAGCTTTGCTGGGAGATGTAAGGACTGAGTATATAGCTCTATGGGGGCAGACTGTTGTCTATTTCTTTATCACTTGTCTGCTATACAGACGTGAAGTAATAAAGACTTATAAAGCATTGAATAAGAAATTGGCTGACGCAAAAGTTGTAAATGAATCTTCATTAGAATAAAATGATCAAATCGTTTTCTAACTGCAATCAATCAAAAATATATCTGATACACAGTAGAAAACGATTTGATGTATTAAGCAAGTCCTCTTTTTCTTAACCTGTAGCTAAGGCTTTACATTTACGCTATTTTCATTTATCATTTAAGTTTGCTGCCGTCTTTGAAGGCATTGCCTACTTTTTCACCGACAGCCAGATAGTCATTGTGTACAGGATCAAACACAATCGGACGCAGTTTGGCCGGGTCAATCTTTCCTTTATCGTCAAGGATGCTTTCGTCTGCTGATACATTTACGATACGGCCTACCAGGTGGCAAGTCTCAGCGTCATAAGAAACAAGCTCGCATTCAACTGTCATCGGCAGTTCATCAATCAGTGGAGCATTTACGAACTCAGACTTTGTTGCGTGGAAACCTGCACGTTCAAACTTATCAGCAACGTTGTTTGCTGATACAATTCCTACATAGTCACATTCAACCATTTTGTCAACAGTTCCCATGCTCACAGTGAATGCTTTTGTTGCCAACAAATTCTTTACTGTTTTGTGGCCTGCGCTTAGGCATAGGTTTATTCTGTCGTCATAGTCTATACCGCCCCAGGCTGCATTCATAACGTCAGGTTTCCCTTGTTCGTCATAAGTGCCTATTATGAATACAGGCTGTGGATAGGTCCATGGTTTAGCACCGAAATTTTTTCTCATAGTAGTATTATTTAAAATCTTTATTTTATCTCCTGTGTTTACAAAGATAGTAATTGTTTCTGACAATGTCATAATATTGTCAGAATTTTATTTTTTTGTTTATATGCGGTTTATTTTATTTTGAATGTACAACTGAAATATTTACAGCTTGTTCGCATTTGTCCGGTTATGGAAGTATGATTATCAGCTTAATTTCGTACTTTTGCAAAGCTGAAATTAAAACATGATTGATATGAGTCCACGGTTTAAGGGTTTTATTTATGGCGTAGTTACTTCTGTAACGTTTGGGTTGATACCTCTTTTTACGTTGCCATTGATGCGTGAAGGCATGTTGTCAGACTCAATTTTGTTTTACCGTTTTTTCGTTTCAACAATAGCTTTAGGATTGGTAATGCTTATTAAGCATGAGTCATTTTCAATAAGTCTTCGCGACTTGCCTATAATATTCGTACTTGCATTGTTTTATACAGCATCGGCTCTGTTTCTTCTTTACGGATATGAGGTGATGGGAGCTGGTGTTGCAACTACAATACATTTTACTTATCCTGTATTTGTTACATTGCTGATGTTGATATTGTTCCGCGAAAAGGTTTCATTGGTTACAATGTTGGCTATTTTATTGGCTATAGGAGGTGTGGCAAAACTGTCGTTGCACGGAACGACGTTAAGGCTTAATCCCACAGGGGTTATTGTTGTGCTTCTTTCGGCTTTGGGGTATGCGAGCTATATCATTGCTGTAAACAAATCACGCTTGAAGAATCTACACAGCCGCAAGCTCGCTTTTTATGTATTTGCTTTCACTATGCTTGTCTTTTTTATTAAGGACATAGCCTGTAGCGGTATACAGCCGATACCTGATTTAGGCTCTGCCGTTAATATAATTCTGCTGGCTGTTGCTCCGACTGTTATTTCAAATATAACCTTATTGCTTGCCGTGCGGAACATAGGAGGAACGCTTACGTCCATACTTGGTGCTCTTGAGCCTGTTACGGCCGTATGTATAGGCGCACTTGTTTTTAGCGAAGCCTTTACGTGGAGTGAGTTTATAGGTATCGTACTTATTTTAACAGCAGTTGTGCTTATTATTCTGAATAAAGGCATACAAAGCAATCTTACAGTTTTACTTAAACGCATCAGACCACGCCATTCATGAAGTTACCTGGTATATTTGCATGTTTATTTATTGTGTTTTTAATGATTTAGTCTGATTAATGAGAAGTATATTTACTGTTTTAGTAGTATCTTTATGCATGGTTTCATGCGTAATTGACAGTGGAAGTGATGATTATGGAAGCGGATTACTGGAGAGTGGTACCGTTGCTCCTGATTTTACTGTGTCAAGTTCAGACTCTGTATCTTTTAAACTAAGCAGCTTGCGCGGCAGCTATGTGCTTATTGAGTTTTGGGCTTCATGGTGTCCTGACTGTCAGAAAGCCATGCCTATGACAAAACAGATATATGAAACTTATGCTCCAATGGGTCTTGTAATGCTTGGAGTATCTTTTGATAATGATAAAAAGCAGTGGCAGGAATATATAGAAGAAAATGGTCTTGACTGGATTCAGCATATTGAAGAGAAACCGTGGAAAGAGAGTGAAGTGGCTGATGAGTATAATATCAAATGGATTCCTACATATTATTTGATTGCTCCCGACGGCAGGGTAGATTTTGCTACGGTTGATGTTGAGGCTATGGCAGACACTTTGTCTGTGAGAATAAAAGGACAGGAGCTATTGATTTAGTGTTGTATCTTTTTTTCTGTATAAAGTTGTATAATGTGTTGATTGTCAGTAATATAACGTGAGTTCGATGAATTCAAAACAAAGCGAGCTGTGTGTCAAGAGTTCTCG
>CABUHE010000026.1 GCA_902491375.1 uncultured Prevotella sp. | reverse complement strand
AATCTGAGATGAAACAAACAGAGGCCATCTCAAGTCTATTTTGAGACAGCCTCTTATTATATAAATAGGTGTTGCTTCTGGTTGCATACGTATCTCAGTCGGTTTGCTGATAGCAGACGAGGTTGCAACCATGTTTTTACTTATTTATTTCTGAACGTTTTACGAAAGAGGGTCTTTTACATCGCAAAAGACCCTCTTTTGTGTTATAATATGTGCTCTTTCACGTTGTGAAAAGGCCTCTTTTGTAAATGCCTGATTATAAAGATGTTCTGCGGATGGTATACTGGTGTGGCATTAGTTTATAATTCTTAAAATCAACTGCTTGGTATGTTGAATCCTGAATTCTGTCTTTATTTTATTAACGCTTTTGTATTTTCTACGTATTATCTTTGTAAAAAAGTGTAAATACCTTTGCGCGTGATTAATTGTGATGAGGCGTATCGCTTATGCATGCTTTGCGGTTTATCGTCAGAGTCACGTTGTATTATACAAATTTAATAGGTATTTATATGTTTGATTTTACTTCAATTGCCAAGGCGTGTGTGGCTGGAGCTGTTTTGCTCGTTCCTTCGTCGCTTTACGCTCAGAACCGTGTAATCACGGGAAAGGTGACCAACGACTCAGGCGAGCCGCTCATTGGTGTGACCGTGAGGATGAATAGTTTGAAGCAGAGTGGAGTCATTACCGATGTAGACGGAAGATACACCCTGACCGTAAGCAAGACTCCGGCAAAGACAGACTCACTTACTTTTAATTATGTAGGTTATTCGCCAAAGGCTATTGCATGGAACGGCAAAAGCGAGATTAACGCCAAGCTGACAGACGGAACTATTGAACTGAACAATGTCGTCGTAACTGCGCTGGGTATAAAGCGTGAGGAAAAAGGATTGGGATTTGCCACCGAGACTGTCGACGGCTCAAAGATAACGGCTTCAATGCCATCCAACTGGTCGCTGGCCTTGCAGGGCGAGGTTGCTGGTCTTAATGTGATTTCTGCCGGTGGACCGCTGTCGTCAACGAAAATTTCGTTGCGTGGCGACGTTTCACTTAATCCTAACGGCAACAACGCGCTTATCGTGGTCGACGGTGTGCCTATGTCTAGCCCTATGAACAACCCTGGAACTTCTTATGGAGCAGGCGACAACAGTGAGAACTCAGTTGACTACGGTAACGGTTTCTCTGACCTTAACCCTGACGATATAGAGAGCATACAGGTACTGAAAGGCGCAAGCGCAGCCGCACTTTACGGTTCGCGCGCTGCCAACGGTGTCATAATGGTAACCACTAAGTCGGGTGCTGACGCCGATAAGGGTTGGGGCGTTACTTACAGTTTCAACAATTCATGGGATGTTGCGGCCCATTTCCCAGATTATCAGTATGAGTTCGGCCAGGGACTCCCTTCTTATATAGGTAAAGCGGGTACAGAGTATGCCGGCCAGTTGTATTATTCGTATGGTGCGGCAGCTGACGGAAATTCAAGCACATCAGGTACAAGTAGCGCTTACGGTCCGCGCTTCGACGGACAGAGCTATTATCAGTATGACCCCGAACTGGAAGGACGTGGCGAGTCGCCGACGCCTTGGGTGCCTTATCGCAACAACCATTCAGGCTTGTTCCAGACAGGTTATACCAGAACAAACTCTGTAGCCTTGACAGGCAAGAGCGATAGAGGAAGCATGCGTGTGTCGTTCACTCATTCAAAGAACGAATGGATTTTGCCTAATACTGGCTACGAGCGTATTACAGCGTCAGTATCTGCCAATCAGCAGTTGTCGCGCAGGGTTAAGCTCAACTTCAAGACATCTTATACATACCGCGACGCTGCAAACGTTCCGTCATTGAGCTACAACAGCAACTCTATCTCATACTTCCTTATCTTCCAGAATCCTAACTTTAACCTTGACTGGTTTAAGCCGATGTGGTATAAGGGACAGGAGAATGTCAATCAGATACGTCCTTTCAGCTCATATCTGCCTAACCCCTACGTCGTTCTTTATGAATCGGAGAACCCTTCGACCAAGCACAGCGTAATATCTACAGCCTCGGCTACTGCACAGCTTAGCAGTCATTTCGACTTTATGGTACGTTCAGGCATACAGCTTTCAGCTCAAATGCAGGAACAGCACAGGCCGATGAGCGACAGAGTGTTCCCTAACGGATACTTCAAGAAGCAGAATATTATCGACTATGAGATAAACAGTGACGCTCTGCTCACTTATCACAACAGTTTTACTAACGGACTGAACGTGAACGCGGCAGTAGGTGGAAACATCATGTATTCTTATTACGACTTGCTTTCTGCAGCAGTAATAGGTCTTAATACTCCGGGCGTTTACAGTCTGGCAAACGGTATTTCAGACCCTCAGGTTAACACGACTATCTACAGAAAACAGGTAAACAGTCTTTATTTCACTGCCAACTTCGCTTATAAAAACAAACTCTTCCTCGATATTACGGGACGTAATGACTGGTCATCGACACTTCCTAAGAACAACCGCTCGTTCTTCTATCCTTCTGTTAGCGTCAGTGGAGTGCTTAACGAGATGATTGCGATGCCTAAACAGATCAGCTTACTCAAGCTGAGAGCTTCTTGGGCGCAGGTAGGTAACGACACAGATCCTTACAAAACATCTGGATATTATGAGACAAGTCCGTTTGCCGGTTCACTCGTTACATCTTCAACGTTGTTTAACGCAGACTTCAAACCTGAAATTTCAAACAACTATGAGATTGGTCTTGATTTCCGTATGTTCAACAACAGGATAGGACTTGACGCTACGTATTATTACAACAGAACAAAGAACCAGATTCTTGATGCGCCTTTTGATCCGACAACAGGCTATACAAAAGGTACTATAAACTCTGGTTGTGTACGTAACGAAGGTATTGAACTCGTGCTCCATGCAATGCCGATAAAGACAAGGGATTGGGAATGGGACGTAACATTGAACTGGTCTAAGAACAACAATAAGATTCTTTCACTGTCACCTGAGGCTGACGAACAGCAGGTTATCGGCTCATACGTAAGTGGAAGCGTGTCAATAATCGGTACTGTCGGAGGTACAACCGGCGACCTTTGGGGATATAAGTTGAAGCGTAACGATGCCGGTCAGGTTATCATCGGCAGCGACGGTCTGCCTGAGCGTACCGACGCAATTGAATATGTCGGCTGTGCTTATGCTGACTGGAAAGGCGGATTCAACACCACACTTAAATATAAGAACTGGCGGTTGTCAATGTCTTGGGATGGACAGTACGGTGGACTTATCTATTCACAGTCTCATCACAAGATGATGGAGCAGGGACACCTTACCGAGAGTCTTAACGGCCGTTTGCCCGGCACACCGTTCTATCTTGATATAACAGACCCGGCAATCGCAAAGCAGATTACCGACGCAGGCTACACATTGCTTGACGGTGTTTATATGATTGCACCGGGTGTTGTGGACAATGGCGACGGAACTTACAGTCCCAATACAACAATAACAACTGTAGAGAAATACAACAAGGAAACATATAGAATCGCAAACGTTGAGACTAACTCGTTTGACGCTTCTTACCTGAAGCTGCGTGAACTTCGCCTTGACTTCGAGTTCCCACGTAAGTGGCTTCAGAAGACTTTCCTCAAAACAGCCAGCATCGGTGTTTACGGACGCAACTTGCTCTGCATTACAAGCTATCCTATGTTTGATCCTGAGACTGTATCGCTTGACGGAAACACTATGGTTACCGGAGTTGAGGTAGGAAGTCTTCCTAGCACACGCTCTTACGGTTTAAATTTAAATGTATCATTCTAACAAAAGGAGAGAAACGATGAAATCATTTATAAGAAACGCTGTGTTAGCCATTGCGGCACCGGCATTGCTGCTGACTTCATGTCATGATTCGTTCGACGAGCTTAATACTGACCCGACACACATGAGTCAGGCAAACGCCGGCAGCTTCCTGCGCCCAGTTATTTACGGAATGTCGACATACAACTGGAACCGTTACAATTCATGGACATTCCAGCTGATGCAGCTTTGTGTGTCAACAAGTTCGACATCAGGTATAGGTTGGTACAATGCTACTGATGCATCGGGCGACGGTACGTGGACAAATTATTATTATTGGCTGACTAATGCAAAGAAGATTTATACATACGGAGAACAGGCCGGAGACAATAATTACATGGCCGTATCGCTTACTTTGCAGGGTTGGATATTTGAACTTCTGACCGACGCTTTCGGTGATGTTCCTTGTGAAGATGCCTGCCTTGGTGAGGAAGGAGTTTATCAGCCGCGCTTTGATAAGCAGAAAGATGTTTACTCTAAGATTATCGAAATGCTTGACGAGGCTAACAGTCTGTATGACACATCAAAAGGACTGCAGTTCAATTCTTCAGGCGATATGCTCTATTGTACATCAGATGAAGACACCAAAGGCGTAATACTTTGGAGAAAGTTCGCCAATTCTCTGCGTATGAGAGCATTGCTCCGTATTATCGATGTGCCTGAACTTGACGCTGCAAGCAAGTTGAAAGAGATGGTTGATAATCCTGACAAGTATCCTGTATTCGAGTCAAATGACGAGTCTGCAATGGTTTCAATCAGTGGAGTAGCTCCTGAGGAAGCTCCTCTGGCACGTCCGTCAGACTTTACTTCTTACCTTGTTTTGTCAGAGTTCTTTGTAAATACTCTTAAAGAATGGAACGATCCGCGCCTTCCGATATTCGCTCAGACAGCGACAAATGACGGCGTTACAGGCTATTACGGAATGCAGAGCGGTTATCAGGTATTGCCTTCAATCTCGGCATCTTTGCCTAATACAGACAACCTTGCTGTAGCTCCGATGCGCCTTCAGTTGATGACTTATCCAGAAGTTCTATTTATAAAGACCGAACTTGCACAGCGTGGAATAATCTCAGAAGATGCTTCAGAACTTTATAAGCAGGCCGTTACTGCTGCAATAGAGCAGTGGGGCGCAGAGGTTCCGGCCGGATATTTCGACAATCCTGCAACTGCTTACGACGGAACTCTCAAGAGGATAATCGAACAGAAGTTTTTCGCACTGTTCTTCTGCGACTACCAGCAGTGGTTTGAACACAACCGCACAGGTTATCCCGAAATACCTGTCGGCCCTGGTGTTGACGCTACAAAGCACATGTTGAAACGCTTCAAGTATCCGTCAATACTGCAACGTACAAACAAAGCTAACTATGATGCGGCCAAGGAGTCGATGGGCGGTGATGATTTTTATAACAAACTTATTTGGCAAAAATAATGATTTTGGTACGATTTTTGAAGTAATTTTAAAATTTAACGTGGCCATCCTCCGTTATTACAGAGGGTGGCGACGGTGATTAATAATGTTGAAAGCTAAAGAAAAGAAAGGATGTAAAAGATGAAGAAGATGTTAACGTTAATCATGATGTTTGTGGCTTTATCAGCCGGAGCACAAGACCTTGCAATGAATTACAGCAATAAGGCCGGTGACAATACAGCTGCTGCTGCAACAGCAAAAAACACTGAGGCTAAGGCTTTTGTCTTTCATACCTACGGTGAAATTCCTGTCGCAAAGAGAACATTCAGCGAAGAACATTATCTTGGCGGAGATGTAACGGAGAAATGGAATACGTTTTTAGCAAACTATACTCATGAATATTCTGTAAGCGTAGGTTTGTCAAATTCTGGTTATGAGTTTGTAAAACCTTCAATATACAATGCTGTAAAGCGTGCCAACAAATATGTAAAGAAGGCACTGAAGAGCAAGGCTATGACTAAGGCCGAGGCCGTAAACACAATGTCGCACATATTGGATTGCGCAAATGTAATCTGCTTTGAGGATGATACCAAGAAAATCGAAGACGCCGCCAAGCAGGCTAAGACCGGCGAGGATGTTGTCAGACTGTTTGAGAAAGTTGAACTTGTAAGATGAAAATAATTTCAGAAATGAAGATGAAAGTGCTTTTTGCACTGTTGCTGAACACGTTGTTCATCAGCAGCGGTGTGGCCCAGGTTGCGATATTCAACATCTCGGGCACAGTGAAGGACACCTCTGGCCGTGGTATCAAAGGTGTCGTAGTAAACGACGGAGTAAACTTTACACAGACAGACGCGCAGGGCCGTTGGGCTTTACGTATTGACACACTGGTGAGCAAATACATAAGTATCTCGACACCGGCAGCTTACCGTCTGCCTGCAAAGGAGGGCATCGCATCCGGCTTCTACCGCCGTGTCAATCAGGCGATAGCTTCAGGATGCAACTTCGTGCTTGAGCCAAGAAGGGACAACAGCAGCCGTTTCCACTATATAGCCATATCTGACCCGCAGGTAAGAACGGCCGGGGATATGCGCCGCTGGAACTCAGAATCCATGCCGGACATACGCCATACTGTCGATTCACTTAGCCGCACAGCTGAGGTTGTCGGCATTGCGCTCGGCGACATGGTGTTCGACAACATGCCGCTGTACACATCTTATATCAAGTCTGTTAAGAATACAGGCATGACAATGTTCCAGTGTATAGGCAACCACGACTTTGACAAGCGTTGGAAAGACCTTCACAACATGCCGCAGGGTACGCCTGTTTACGGTGAAATACAGTACAACCGCTATTTCGGACCTACCGACTATTCGTTCAACATAGGCAAGGCTCACGTCATAACGCTTAAGAGTATCGACTATGTAGGCAACACGAAGTATGTGGAGAGACTGACCGATCAGCAGCTTACGTGGCTGGAAAAAGACCTTAGATATGTGCCGAAAGGCTCACTTGTTATACTTAACATGCACGCTGCGGGCTGGAATGTAGACGGACCTGCCGGCAACATACGCAATGCAGCACAGCTGGAGAAGATACTCAGCGGATACCGTGTCCATGTGTTCTGCGGACACACACATTTCTATCAGAACATACAGGTTAACGCGAACCTGTATCAGCATAACATCGGAGCAGCCTGCGGAGCATGGTGGACAGGATGGATTAACCGTTGCGGTGCGCCCAACGGTTATCTGATTGTCGACGTTGACGGTCAGAATGTGCGCTGGCATTACAAGTCTACCGGCTATCCTCTGTCTCATCAGATTTACATTTACAAGCAGGGCGACTTCAAGACACAGCCCGGTTATGTTGTTGCCAACGTCTGGGATTACGACAAGAACTGCCGTGTAGAGTGGTATCAGGACGGTAAGGCCATGGGTGCGATGCAGCGTTTCACCGACGTTGACGAGATGTATGCTTCGCGTTCGGCAAAGCGTGCATACGGTTCTGAGACCTCACACCTGTTCCGCTGTCGTCCGGTCGGGAAGTACAAGAGCATACGTGTTGTGTTTACCAACCGTTTCGGCGAGAAGTATTCAGCAACCTTAGAGAATTCGGTAGAGGTTATAGCTCATCGCGGAGGAGCCGGACTTTATCCTGAAAATACTATTCCGGCAATGCTTAACGCTGTGAAAATAGGCGTTACCGACCTTGAGTTTGACCTGCATGTAACACGCGACGGACAGGTAGTTGTGTCACACGATCCTTATCTTAAAGGCTACGATAAGAAGTATCCTATTTATGCCAATACTTATGCCGACCTGAAGAAACTTACCATCGGCAACAAGGCTGACAGTAAATACCCCGGCCGTAAGAACGTGGCTACGTATATACCTCTTCTCACTGACCTGATTGACTCTGTCGAGACATACTGCCACGCTCACTCTCTTGGTCCTGTAAACTATACTGTCGAGATAAAGTCAGCCGTTGGCAAGGACGGCAAGCTGTCACCTGACTATAAGACGTTCGCCGATGCCTGTGTCCGTGCGCTTAGCTCGCGCAGTCTTGGTTCGCGTCTGCTGTTGCAGTGTTTCGACATACGCACGTTGAAATATGTTCATGAGAAGTATCCTAACATCCGCCTTCTCTATCTCATAGACAAGTCGTCAGGCTCTTATGATACGGCCATGAAGAATCTCGGATTCAAGCCATACGCTATAAGCCCAGACTTCTCACTCATCACTTCTGATTTCGTATCACGTGCCCACAAGGACGGTCTGCGTGTCATTCCTTATACTGTAGACAGCAAGGCCGACGCCCAGCGTGTGGCAGCCGCAGGCGTTGACGCCATCATAACCAACTATCCTGACCGTATGTTCAAGTGGCTTGGAAAGTAAGGTTAAGATGCGGTGATGATGCGGAGGCTGTCTGATTGGCAGACAGCATGTAAACACCTGATTATCAGCACTTATTCTATATAATTGTAAAAGGTGGTCTTTTGCTTTGCGAAAGGCCACCTTTTAGCGTATGAAAGACGGTCTTTTATACGCTGAAAGACCGTCTTTTGTAAATTGGTATGATTTTATTTTATCGCGTTACATTAATATTCCGTCCTCAGCAGGAGTATCGCTTGCTCCGAAGCTGTCGGCCATATATTGTATGCACATAACCACCATGTTGTCTTTTCCAGTGTTGCGCAGACCACGTTTGCCTGCCGGTGCTACGCGGACAAGGCTGCCTTCGCTTACCTGTACAGTCTCGCCGTCAACGGTAAATTCGCCTTCGCCTTTTATAATCATGTAAAGTTCCTCGTGCTTCTTGTGTGCGTGCAGGAACGGACTTGCCTCGCCCGGAGCCATTGTCTGCAATGACATTTCCATGCCTGTAGCCTTGAGGGCTGCGCCTGTGAATACCTTTCCCTTGATTTCAACGCCATTGCCCATCGGCAATACAAACTCGTTCAAATCATCAAACTTGCCTGCTGATACGGCAGTGTAATTGCTTCCTTCGCCTAATTTCTTTAATTCTTTCATATTCAATAGTTTTTTTGTCCTACATACAGACCCTTTGCAGGGCTGTCATTGTGGTTGTCTTTTATCTGTTTTGCGGTGCAAAGATACTGATAATCAGAATGTTCTGCAAGAAGTTAAGCTCGCGTAATCAGGTTACCTGATTGTTACCAATGGTGGTTTTCAGTGTGTTATGATTTTATGTTTTACAAAGTTTAACTCAATTAAGATTGTCGTATGCTGTTCAATGGTTACTTTTGTAGACTGAAAAGATTACAGTCTTATGCTTAATACCAATATTGATTACGCTCAGTTTCCAGGTTGTCCGATAAGGAATGTGCTGTCGCGCATAGGCGACAAGTGGTCCATGCTTGTGCTTTATACGCTCGACAAGTATGGTGTGCTGCGCTTTAAAGACCTGAAACTTTATATTCCTGACATATCAAAAAAGATGCTGTCTGCGGCTCTGAAGGTTCTTGAGGCTGACGGACTGATAGCCCGCAAGGTTTATGCCGAGGTGCCGCCACGTGTTGAATACAGGCTTACGGAGCGTGGAATGACTCTCATTCCGCTTCTTAATAATCTTATGGAATGGGCCATATCAAATATGAACGACATACTTGAAGACAGGAAAAAATTTATGATGAATAAATAAAAATGCCATGACCTGTAACCTTTAATAGCATGTAAGGTTATAAGTCATGGCATAAAAGTTTATGCGTAGGCCGCTATGTCTTATTTCTTGTCGTAGGCATGCAGCGGATAGTCGATTGTGAAGTGTAGTCCGCGACATTCCTTACGCTCGATTGCCTGACGCGTAATCAGGTAACCTACGTTTATCATATTTCTCAGTTCGCAGATGTCGCGGCTTGCCTTTACGCGCTTGAAGAGCGACTCGGTCTCTTCATAAAGCAGGTCAAGACGGTCCCATGCACGTTTAAGTCGCAGGTCGCTTCTTACTATGCCGACGTAGTTGCTCATTGTTTCGCAAACCTCCTTGACGCTTTGCGTGATGAGAACCTTCTCCTCGTTGGTCATTGTTCCCTCGTCATTCCATTCTGGAACCTTAGTGTTGAAGTCGTATTCGTCTGCGTGCGCAAGACTGTGTTTTGCCGCTGCATCGGCATATACAACAGCCTCTATCAGCGAGTTGCTGGCCAGACGGTTGCCTCCGTGCAGTCCTGTGCATGAACATTCACCTATTGCGTAAAGTCTGTGGATGCTCGACTCGCCGTTAAGGTCAACCTTGATACCGCCGCACATATAGTGGGCCGCCGGGCGTACAGGTATGTATTCTTTGGTTATATCAATTCCGAGCGACAGGCACTTCTGGTAGATGTTGGGGAAGTGGTGCTTTGTTTCCTCCGCGTCTTTGTGTGTTACGTCAAGACATACGTGGTCAAGTCCGTGAATCTTCATCTCCTTGTCTATAGCACGTGCTACTATGTCGCGCGGTGCAAGAGAAAGTCGCTTGTCGTATTTCTCCATGAACGACTCTCCGTTAGGCAGTCGCAGAATGCCGCCGTAGCCGCGCATGGCTTCGGTGATGAGGTAAGCCGGGTGAGTCTCGTGCGGGTTGTAGAGTGCTGTCGGGTGGAACTGTACGAACTCCATGTCCTTCACTGTACCCTTGGCACGGTAAACCATAGCTTCTCCGTCGCCGGTAGATATTATCGGGTTTGTAGTTGTCTGGTATACGGCTCCGCAACCTCCAGTACACATAAGTGTAACTTTGCTCAGATAAGTGTCAACCTTTTGGGTTTCAGGATTCAGTATGTAAGCTCCGTAACATTCAATGTCTGGAGTGCGTCGGGTTACTTCTATGCCGAGATGATGCTGTGTGATGATTTCCACAGCGAAGTGGTTTTCCTTTATCTCGATGTTCGGATTAGCCCTTACGGCAGCCATTAGTCCTCGTTGAATCTCTGCTCCGGTGTCATCAGCGTGGTGCAGTATGCGGAACTCTGAGTGTCCGCCTTCACGGTGAAGATCGTATTCGCCGTTCTCCTTCTTGTCGAAGTTTACACCCCATTGTACCAGTTCTTTTATCTGTGCAGGTGCGTTGCGTACCACTTGTTCCACAGCTTTGCGGTCGCTTATGTAGTCGCCGGCAATCATTGTGTCCTCGATATGTTTCTCAAAGTTGTCTACCTCAAGGTTTGTTACTGATGCTACGCCTCCCTGTGCGAACGCAGTGTTGGCCTCGTCAAGTGTGGTTTTGCAAATAATGCAGATTTTTCCCTTGTGCGCTCTTGCTATTTTAAGGGCGTAACTCATACCGGCAACGCCTGCGCCGATAATCAAAAAGTCGTATTTGAATACCATAAAAACAAATTTAAATTGACAAGTCCGATGACTGACTAGTTGACAAGGTAAAACGTCTCTCTTGCCTGTTGTGGTTGTAGTGGGTTATGACTTGCCTGCTTGTCTGCTTGTTTCTTGTCTGTTGTGATTTGCCTGCAAAAGTAATAAGAAATTCTGATATTGGTCATGACAATAGCCGTTTTTGACATATTAAATGTATCTTTAAGAGTATAAAATGTGCATTTTACTGATAAAATGACTAATTTTGCAACTCAGAATATGAACCGTACTTTCCATTATAAAGCGTCATTTCTCAATTATGTAGCCGTCGTTGTGGTGGCTGTCGGTGCCATGCTTGTGTTTTGGCACAGGTCAGCGGTCAATGCTGTTGTCGGCGTTGCGCTGATGATTGTCATCATCCTGATGGTAGAAAGGATTATCCATACAGCATACGTCTTTACGGACAAAGGGCTGCTCATTGTGAACAATGGGCGCTTTTCACGCTCTCTGTCTATACGTGTGAGCGATATTTTGTCAGCAGAGGTGGTGCGTGCCGGTGTCTTGCCTGTGAGATATGTGCTGATTAAATATGGCGCCGGGCATGAGGTTTCGGTGCAGCCTGACAATGAAGAGGCTTTTATCCGTGAGATAAAGCGCAGGCAGACACAGGCTGAAGAAATGGAAAGGTAAAAAGAATATCAGATAACTCAAAATGATAAAAATACAATATAGCCGCACTGTTGCCACGGCATTGGTATCAGTATTGTTGTTTGCGGCTTCATCATGGAGCACTGCTTTAGGTGGTGGAAACCATATTTATTCTGTTGAAAGTGCTGTTACAGACACGGCGAAGACTGATACTTCTGATGTAGATGTACTTGTTTCTGAAGATGACAGGCCATGGCCGCAGAACGTTCAGGCAAGACTTGAGGAACTGTTGCAGAACGATATGTTCGAGACTTCAACCGTAGGAATGATGGTTTATGACCTTACGGCTGACTCGGTAATCTTCAAGCACAATGAGCGTCAGCTCATGCGCCCGGCCAGTACGTTGAAGATGATGGTCGCAGTTACGGCGCTTGACCGTCTTGGCAGCGATTATGAATATGAAACCAGTTTGCTGCGCACAGGAGATATTGAGGGCCGTGTGCTTGACGGAAACCTTTATTGTAAAGGCGGTTTCGACCCGGCTTTTGACGATTCTGACCTCAATGTGTTTGTCGACAGTGTCCGTCGGCTTGGTATTGACACCATACGCGGTAATCTTTATGCCGACCTTTCGATGAAGGATTCAGACCGTCTGGGTGAAGGCTGGTGCTGGGATGACGACAATCCGATACTTTCTCCGCTGCTGTTATCGCGTAAAGATAACTTTATGGAACGCTTCCGCGAACGTCTGCATAGGGCAGGAATAGAGGTTGAAGGAGATATAAAGACCGATGATGTGCCACGTTCTGCACGTGAAGTTTGTGTGGTAAAGCGCAGACTTGACGACATTTTACCACGCATGATGAAGAAGAGTGACAACCTTTATTCAGAGTCCGTGTTCTATCAGATTGCGTCTTCGTCAGGCTCGTCAGCACCTGCCAGTGCGAAACAAGGCCGTAGGATTATGAACAAACTGATAGAGAAGCTCGGCTTCAAGTCGTCTAATTATTATATAGCCGACGGCTGCGGACTGTCGCTTTATAATTATGTATCGCCTGAACTGGAAGTGGCTTTCCTTAAATATGCATTCAGTAAAGACAAAATCTATGTGCCGCTTTATCAGAATATGCCTGTTGCAGGTGTGGACGGAACGCTTGACGACCGTATGCGCCGTGGTTATGCCGACGGCAACGTACATGCAAAGACCGGCACGGTAACGGGAGTCAGCTCGTTGGCAGGTTATTGTACGGCTGCTAACGGACACAAACTTTGCTTCTCGATAATCAACATGGGCATTCGCCATTCATCGTCAGGTAGAAGATTCCAGGACCGTGTCTGTGGGGCGTTATGCCGTCCGTAACAATTCTGAATGATATTTACGGTAAAGGAATAAACGTAGTATTAAGATATAAAAAAGCCCGGATCTATATTAAAAACAGGTTCGGGCTTTTCTATTTTATCAGCCTGATAAAGGCTTAGGCATTACTTTTATTTCTCAGGAATCTCCTCAAGAGTCTTGACGAGCAGATTCCAGAACTTGGTTGCTGACGGCCAGTAAGCGCGCTCGCTTGGTGTGTGAGGTGACAGGAGGGTAGGTCCGAATGAGCAGATGTCAAGTCCTGGATATTTAGAAAGGATGATACTGCACTCAAGTCCGGCGTGAACAACCTGTACTGTCGGCTCCTCGTTGAAGAGCTCGTTGTAAATTTTGCGCATGCGTTTGATAAGCTCGCTGTCGGTGTTAGGATCCCATCCGCCGTAAGCTCCGCTGAACTCAACCTTCATGCCTGCCATGTTGAAGCAGCTTTCAAGAGATGTTGACAGCTCGTCTTTCTTTGTCTCGCTTGAACTGCGTGCAAGAATCTTGATTGCAGCCTTGCCGTTCTCGATGTCGACGATTGCGAGGTTTGAAGATGTCTCAACAATGTTTGGAATAGACGGAATGTTGCGCCATACGCCGTTGTGGGCAGCATAGATAGCGTCAACGAGGTTGTCCTGAATTTCCTGCGGAACGATGTTTGCAGGCAGGTCAACGTCTTCAACCAGTACTTCGATGCCTTCCTCAATACCTTTATATTCTTCGTTGAAAGTCTCTTTGTAGTCGTTTACAAGGTCAAGGAGATCAGCCTTGTTCTCCTTCGGCAGTGTAAGCACAGCTTCTGCCTCACGCGGAATGGCGTTACGCATGTTGCCTCCGTGCCAGCTTGCCAGACATGCCTCGTCGTCAGCGATTGCCTCACGTACTATGCGGACAAGCATTTTGTTGGCATTGCCGCGTCCTTCGCCTATTTCAAGGCCTGAGTGTCCTCCCTTGAGTCCTTTAATGGTAACTCTTACGGCAACGTCTTCCTTGTCGCTTTCCTCTTCCTTGTAGTCCAGTGTTGCAGTGATGTCAACTCCGCCGGCGCTTCCTATAATCAGTTCGCCTTCCTGCTCAGTGTCGAGGTTGAGCAGAATCTCGCCTTCAAGTTCGCCTTCCGGCAGATCGTTAGCACCGTACATGCCAGTCTCTTCATCGGCTGTGATGAGTGCTTCCAGCGGTCCGTGTTTCAGGTCTTTTGCCTCCATTACAGCCATGATGGCAGCAACACCGAGTCCGTCGTCAGCTCCGAGGGTAGTACCCTTAGCCTTAACCCAGTCGCCGTCAACGTATGTCTCGATAGGGTCTGTCTCAAAATTGTGAGTGCTGTCCTTCTCCTTCTGCGGTACCATGTCCATGTGTGCCTGTAGAATGGTGGTCTTGCGGTTCTCCATTCCGGGAGTTGCCGGCTTGCGCATTACGATGTTCTGAGCTGCATCTTTGAATGCCTCAATACCGTGTGCTTTTGCGAAGTCGAGCAGGAACTGCTGTACTTTCTCAAGATGGCCTGACGGACGCGGAACCTGTGTCAGTGCGTCGAAGTTTCTCCAGATACATTCTGGTTTCAGATTTTTGATTTCACTCATAGTAACTAAATATTTAAAGGTTTGTATTTTACTGTCTGGAATTAATTAATATTATTTCTGACGGGCTTTGACTGTATGCTCTCTTGTCGTCATGAACTTATGACTTAACGGCGCAGATGTTACTGTTGCCCGTCAGGTTGATTCTTTATTTTCCGGGTGAATGCCAGCGCTGCCCATGCGTATATGCCCAAAGCGATGACCAGCAGAGTCTGCACGGAGTGGACAATCAGCACGAAGTATAGTGCATTGTTGTCAGCCACGCCGTAGAGTATCAGCATTGTCTTCACTGCGAAGTGCCACGGCCCTGCACCGTTTGGGGTAGGAACAATCACGGCAATGCTGCCGACCACGAATGTAACCAGCGCGCAGTCGATACCTAAGCCGGCTGTGAAGTCGAAGCAGAAGAACGTGAGGTAATAGTGCAGGAAATAGCAGACCCAGATACCGAGAGTGTAGAATATGAACAAAGGCGTATT
The DNA here is from genome assembly GCA_902491375.1 of uncultured Prevotella sp. Taxonomy (GTDB): domain Bacteria; phylum Bacteroidota; class Bacteroidia; order Bacteroidales; family Bacteroidaceae; genus Prevotella. The sequence continues at coordinate 13,253 of CABUHE010000026.1, read as the reverse complement.
TTTTACCTTTTTCAGAGAAATCACTCCCTGCCATATTCCGCCGAGCGTTGCTTTCACCTTATTGTATATTGAGAGCTTTCTCAGCAGTATGTGCAGCAGGAAAAGTACTGCTATTGCGCATGCTCCTGTTACCAGATAGCCTGTCAGAGAGAAGCTGCTTAATATCGTTCCCATACTTGTTCCCGTTTTGTTGAAGAACGTTGAGAATATGTTCATCTGTAAAAGCAGGGTGAAAGCAGTAACGACAGCCATAAGCAATGTATCGATAGCGCGTTCGGTTACTACCGTGCCGAGAGCTTTTGGAAACGATACGCCGTCATATCTCTTGAGTACACCGCATCTTGTAAACTCGCCAATGCGTGGCACTACAAGACTTGCTGCATACGACAGGAATATGGAGTTGACGGATGTTGAGCATCTCGGCCTTTCGCCTATCGGCTCAAGTGTCTGCCGCCAGCGCCATCCGCGGAACATCTGTGCCAGTATGCCGAACGGAAACGACAACAACATCCACGTCCAGTCCATGCCATGCAACAGAATGTCGTCGATGCTGCGGAAGTCGAAGTCGCGGTACATCCAATACAGAATAGCTCCGCCGAATGCCAGCGGAAGCAATATCTTTATGGTGTTGTTGATGATGTTCTTTATCTCCACACTGATGTGATGTTACCCATTGCGTGCCTGCGCCTTAGGCGCAAGGCAACCGTTATTCTCTGCAAACTTACAATATTTTTTTGAAACACGTGTCTGTAAGCATGATTATTTTCAATCTGTATTATACAATTACGATTCATGCAAGAGCGTGTGTTGAGGCTTGGCCTCAGATATTATGATGTCAGTGTAAATTCTTTTTACATTCATCAATATTTTCAGAAAGTAATTTTTCTGATGTATTCGGTGCCAGAATGTCAAACCGTAAACGTTCTTGTTTTCTGTCAAAATAGAAATTAAGGCACGCCGTTTGTCGTCTTTTGTGAATGGTCAGCCATGCTCTACAACGTCGAACAGGGTAAACTGCAATGCAATATATGCCCTTTTGTGATGCGAAAGATAACCTTTTACACCTTGTTTGGTGGCCTTTCGGTGGCGTATAACAGGCTTTTAATATCAAAAAAAGTATCATTTGGCAGTGTTTTAATAAGATAATTATTGCACAGAAGTAATATAATAATGCGTAAAATGCATAATAACAGAATGTTATATATGCACACGAAAAAGCGGCTTATACAGATGCTATGGCGGAAATTTTTGCAACGATGCAGTTCTAGGAGCGTTAACGTAAATCATGATGCAACGTAAATCAGAGTTTTGGTTGACAGCTGTTGCCCTATGGTATTTACTTTTATTCATTATTAACTCTTTTACGTTAGTAAAATTTGGAGGTTTGGATAATTTGTTATAATTTTGCAGCCGATTTAGTCCGCAAAGGCTTGAGCAAGTCATGACAGGGTGTCATGCGCCTTACGGAAAAACCCGTTTATTATAATATTAATGTACGCAATTGTAGAAATTAACGGTCAGCAGTTCAAGGCCGAGCAGGGAAAGAAACTGTTCGTAAACCACATGAAGAATGTGGAGGAGGGCCAGGCTGTTGAGTTCGACAAGGTACTGCTTGTCGACAAAGATGGTTCAGTACAAGTTGGCGCCCCGACAGTTGACGGCGCAAAGGTTGTGTGTGAGGTTGTCAACCCTCTCGTTAAAGGTGACAAGGTCATCGTATTCAAGATGAAGCGCAGAAAAGATTACCGCAAGAAGAACGGTCATCGCGCACAGTTCACCGAAGTTGTAATCAAAGACGTAATCGCTTAAATTTTAGGAGGAACAAGAAATGGCACATAAAAAAGGTGTAGGTAGTTCGAAGAACGGACGTGAATCAGCTTCTCAAAGATTAGGCGTTAAGATTTGGGGTGGTCAGAAGGTTATCGCCGGCAACATCATCGTTCGCCAGCGTGGTACAAGACACAACCCGGGAAATAACGTAGGTATCGGTAAGGATGACACTCTCTACGCATTGGTAGACGGCGTGGTTAACTTCCACAAGGGCCGCAGAAACAGAAGCGTAGTGTCTGTAATTCCGGAGACTGAAGCTTAACAACAAGAGTTTTTATTTACTTATTCCAAACAAACAACAAAAATCCCATTTCTCTATCGAGATTTGGGATTTTTGCCGTTATTTGTGTATGAGCTTGGAGAATATTTTGTAATTTTGCAGGCAAGACGTGAACTGCGGGTCAAGACCGACGTACCGGTCTGTGTCTGTTGCTGTTTTATGGCTTTGTATATGTGCGGTCAGTACATATATTTGTGCCTGATATAACATGATGACAGCCAGTTTCCGTCAAATTAAAATATTAAAATATTATGCTTACACTTAAACTTATCAGTGAAGAGACTGAACGTGTAATTAAAGGACTGGAGAAGAAACACTTTGATGGAGCAAGAGAAGCCATAGACAATGTATTGGCTCTCGACAAAGACAGACGCGCAACACAGCAGCAGCTGGACAAGGACTTGCAGGAAGGAAAGAAACTTGCAGCCCAGATAGGACAGCTGATGAAGGAAAAGAAGGCCGATGAGGCCAACGCTGTTAAGGAGAGCGTATCAAAGCTGAAGGAGACATCAAAGGAGCTTGAGCATAAGCTCGCCGACATCCAGCATAAATTGACCGAACTGCTTTGCACGATACCTAATATCCCTAACGATGACGTGCCGGAGGGCAAGGACGCGTCAGACAACGTTGTTGTGAAGGAAGGCGGCGTTATACCTGAACTGCCTGCTGACGCACTTTGCCATTGGGATCTGTGCAAGAAGTTCAATCTGATTAACTTTGACCTCGGAGTTAAGATTACAGGCGCAGGTTTCCCTGTGTATATCGGCAAGATGGCACGCTTCCAGAGAGCTCTTGAGGCTTTCTTCCTCGATGAGGCACGCAAGAGCGGTTATCTCGAGATTCAGCCGCCGTATGTAGTCAATGAGGCTTCAGGCTACGGCACAGGACAGCTGCCTGACAAGGAAGGACAGATGTATCACTGCAATCTTGACAACCTTTACCTTATCCCGACAGCTGAGGTTCCTGTTACAAACATCTTCCGTGACGTTATTCTCGACGAGAAGGATCTTCCTATAAAATACTGCGCTTACTCAGCTTGCTTCCGTCGCGAGGCCGGTTCTTACGGTAAGGACGTTCGTGGACTTAACCGTCTGCATCAGTTTGACAAGGTTGAGCTAGTCCGTATCGACAAGCCGGAGCACTCATATAAATCACTCGACGAGATGCTCGCACACGTTGAAGGCCTTTGCCAGAAACTCGAATTGCCTTACCACATACTTCGTCTTTGTGGAGGTGATATGAGCTTCACTTCAGCTATCTGCTATGACTTCGAGGTGTTCAGCGCAGCACAGAAGAAATGGCTTGAGGTTTCTTCAGTAAGTAACTTTGAGAGCTATCAGGCTAACCGCTTGAAGTGCCGTTACCGCAATCCTGAGACAAAGAAACCAGAGTTGTGCCATACACTTAACGGCTCTGCATTGGCATTGCCGCGTATCGTTGCCGCAATAATGGAGAACAACCAGACTCCTGAGGGTATAAGAGTGCCTAAGGTGCTTGTTCCGTATTGCGGATTCGAAATGCTTGACGACAAGAATTTCTAAATAAACCTGACGACGGGCTGGCAAGTAATGTGCCGTCGGAGATATGCTTACGTCTGTGTCTGTGCGTAAGTCTCCGTGGCTTGCTTGTCTGCCCGTCGCTTGTTAATTTTAATATCATGAACAAAATTATCCGTAAAGAACAGTTTTCAGAGAAAGTGTTCCTGTTTGAGGTTGAGGCTCCGCTGATAGCAAGAAGCCGCAAGGCGGGAAACTTTGTCATTGTCAGAGTAGGCGAGAAGGGTGAACGTGTACCGCTTACCATTGCTGATGCTGACGTAGAGAAAGGAACTATAACAATAGTCGTGCAGGAGGTAGGACTCTCGTCGACAAAGTTGTGCAACCTGAACGCAGGTGATTATATTACAGACGTTGTAGGCCCGCTCGGCAATCCTACTAAGATTGAGAAGTATGGAACGGTGATTTGTGCCGGTGGAGGTGTAGGTATAGCTCCTATGCTTCCTATTGCAAAGGCACTTAAAGCTGCCGGCAACAGAGTTCTCTCAGTAATAGCAGGACGTAATAAGGAACTCGTCATACTTGAGGACCAGGTGCGTGCTTGCAGTGATGAGCTTATTATAATGACTGACGACGGTTCTTACGGAGAGAAGGGAGTTGTAACCATCGGTATCGAGAGACTGATAAAGCAGGAGCATATCGATAAGGTGTTTGCAATAGGTCCCCCGATCATGATGAAATTCTGCTGTGTGCTGACCGGCAAATATAATATTCCGACTGATGTGTCGCTCAACACTATCATGGTTGACGGTACAGGTATGTGCGGCGCATGCCGTCTGACAATAGGCGGAAAGACTAAGTTTGTCTGCATAGACGGCCCTGAGTTTGACGGAGCCTTGGTCGATTGGGACGAGATGTTCAAGCGTATGGGTACGTTCAAGCGTGCCGAAAAAGAGGAGATGGAACACTATGAGGAACATCTCTCAAGTGTGAATGACAGAGCAAACGAGCAGCAAGAACATCATCTGGGCAAAGCCATGATGATGGATGAGGTGCCGACAGACGAGTCTATCGAGGTTCTTACTGACAGGAATGCGGAGTGGCGCAAGGCTCTGCGTTCGTCAATGAAACCAAAGGAACGTACTGCGATAGAACGTGTTGTCATGCCTGAGCTTGAACCGTCATACAGAATAACGACCCGTTACGAGGAAGTAAACAAGGGACTGACTAAGCAGATGGCGCTTACCGAGGCTAAGCGTTGTCTTGACTGCGCTAAGCCGACGTGTGTGGAAGGTTGTCCAGTCAATATTAACATACCGTCGTTTATTAAGAACATTGAGCGCGGACAGTTCCTTGCAGCTGCAAAGGTTCTGAAGAACACGTCTGCTCTGCCTGCCGTTTGCGGCCGTGTATGTCCGCAGGAAAAGCAGTGCGAGAGCCGTTGTATACACCTGAAGATGAACGAGCCGGCTGTTGCCATAGGTTATCTTGAGCGTTTCGCAGCAGACTATGAGCGTGAGAGCGGTAATATGTCAGTGCCGGAGCTTGAGCCGTCAAACGGCATAAAGGTCGCTGTTGTAGGTTCGGGTCCTGCCGGACTGAGTTTCGCAGGCGATATGGCAAAGCGCGGTTATGACGTATATGTGTTTGAGGCTTTGCATGAAATCGGCGGTGTGTTAAAATACGGAATACCTGAATTTCGTCTGCCGAACAGCATAGTTGATGTGGAGATTGACAACCTCAGAAAGATGGGGGTTCACTTCCAGACAGACTGCATTATAGGCAAGACAATAACAATAGACCAGCTTGAGCAGAGCGGTTTCAAAGGTATCTTTGTCGGTTCTGGCGCAGGTCTGCCTAACTTCATGAACATACCGGGTGAGAATCTGATAAATGTAATGTCTTCAAACGAGTATCTTACTCGTGTAAATCTTATGGACGCAGCCAATCCTACAACTGACACGCCTCTTAACATAGGTAAGAAAGTTTTGGTTGTAGGTGGCGGTAATACAGCTATGGATTCATGCCGTACAGCCAAACGTCTTGGTGCCGATGTAACTATAGTTTACCGACGTTCAGAGGCAGAGATGCCGGCACGTGCAGAGGAGGTCAAGCATGCTAAGGAGGAAGGTGTCAACTTCATGTGTCTGCATAACCCGATTGAATATATTGCTGACGAGAACGGAGCTGTCAAACAGGCCGTTTTGCAGGTTATGACACTCGGTGAGCCTGACGCTTCTGGGCGTAGGAGTCCTGTCCCCGTTGAAGGAAAGACTGTTACGGTTGACACTGATCAGGTTATTGTTGCAATCGGTGTTTCTCCCAATCCGCTTGTTCCTAAGTCGATAAAGGACCTTACACTTGGACGCAAGAATACTATTGTGGTTAATGAGGAAATGCAGAGTTCACGTCCGGAGATATTCGCCGGTGGTGATATCGTGCGCGGTGGAGCTACTGTCATATTGGCTATGGGTGACGGACGTCATGCGGCAGCCAGCATGGACAAACAGTTGAGAAAGTAATTTGACACATATAGGCAGACAGGCATGTTGGACAGACTCCTTGCAGCTTGTCTGCTCATTTATTGTCTGTAAATTTAATAACTTAAAATAAAATGAACGGATTATACACAATCATCTTACTTATTCTGAGCAACATTTTCATGACTCTTGCTTGGTATGGACACTTAAAGTTGCAAGCTTCAGGTATTTCGGCAAAATGGCCGATTATAGGTGTCATTGCATTTTCATGGGGAATAGCTTTTTTTGAATACTGCTGTCAGGTGCCTGCAAACCGTATCGGTTTTCAGGGCAATGGCGGTCCATTCTCTCTGATACAGTTGAAGGTGATTCAGGAATGTATCAGTCTGGGTGTGTTTGCTGTAATAATAAACATCCTTTTTCAGGGACAAAGCTTGCATTGGAATCACATCCTTGCGTTCCTTCTCATAATCTGTGCGGTTTATCTGGTCTTTATGAAGTAAGCCTATGCCATTGCTTACAGATGAACAGAAACTGGAGAAGAGAATAAAGAGCCGTTTTCAGAAGGCTATTTATGAATATAATCTGATAGAAGACGGAGATAGAATACTCGTCGGTTTGTCTGGAGGTAAGGATTCGTTATGTCTTTTAGACCTTTTGGCAGACAGGATGAAGATACGCAAACCTGAGTTTTCGGTTGAGGCTTTGCATATCAGAATGTCAAACATAAAGTACGAGTCAGATCTGTCTTATTTGCAGGAGTTTTCAGAGAGTAGGGGAGTAAGGTTCCATTCTGTCGTTACCGGTTTTGATTCTTCTACCGATAGCCGTAAGTCGCCGTGCTTTCTTTGTTCGTGGAACAGACGCAAGCAGTTGTTCATTAATGCGCAGGCATTGGGGTGTAATAAGATTGCCTTGGGACACCACATGGACGACATAATCCATACGGCAATGATGAACGTATTTTTTCAGGGTAGTTTTTCAACAATGCCTGTACGTCTTAAGATGCGTAAGATGCCTCTTACGATAATACGTCCGCTTTGTCTTGAAGCTGAAGCTGATTTGCTTTGTTATTCTGAACAGAAAGATTTCAGAAAGCAGGTGAAACTTTGTCCTTATGAGACAGACTCACATCGTTCGGATATGAAAGAGCTTTTCGGCCAAGTGGAGAGTATGAATGCCGAGGCACGTTATTCTGTATGGAAAGCTTTGGAGAAAGAGAATAAACTGATAGAAGAATGAAAATATTTTTTATTAAATAAAAAAGGTAGTGTTCATTAATGACGGACACTACCTTTTTTAGTTTCTATTTATTTCACATTAATATGCGAAGAGAGGATACTTAGACATTGTCTGGTTGACTTTCTCGCGTACTTTAGCGATAACTTTCTCGTCTTCAGGACTGTTGAGCACTTCCTCAATCAAATCAGCGATAAGTACCATCATGTCTTCTTTTGCACCACGAGTTGTTATGGCAGGAGTTCCAAGACGTATACCTGAAGTCTGGAATGCGCTTCTAGAGTCGTAAGGAACCATGTTCTTGTTTACTGTTATGTCAGCAGCTACGAGTGCGTTTTCAGCGACTTTACCAGTCAGATCCGGGTACTTAGGACGCAAATCAACAAGCATAGAGTGGTTGTCAGTACCACCGCTCACGATGTCGAATCCACGTTTCATAAGTTCGTCTGCAAGTACAGCGGCATTCTTCTTAACCTGCTTAGCCCACTCTTTGAATTCGGGCTGAAGTGCCTCGTTGAATGCAACGGCCTTAGCAGCGATTACGTGCTCCAGCGGTCCGCCCTGCGTTCCGGGGAATACAGCGCTGTTAAGGAGCTGGCTCATCATCTTGATCTGTCCCTTAGGAGTCTTCTTTCCCCATGGATTCTCAAAGTCTTTACCCATAAGGATGATACCGCCACGCGGACCACGCAGAGTCTTATGGGTTGTTGATGTTACGATGTGAGCGTATTTCAATGGGTTGTCGAGCAGTCCTGCTGCGATGAGTCCAGCCGGGTGAGCCATGTCAATCATTAGGATTGCTCCTACTTTATCGGCTATCTCACGCATGCGCTTGTAGTCCCATTCTCTGCTGTATGCAGATCCGCCGCCGATAATGAGTTTCGGTTTGTGCTCAAGTGCGAGCTGTTCCATTTCGTCATAATCAACGCGTCCGGTCTCCTTGTTGAGGTTGTAACCGATAGCGTGGTATAGTATTCCTGATGTATTAACGCTTGAACCGTGTGACAGGTGACCTCCGTGTGCAAGGTTTAGTCCGAGGAATGTATCGCCCGGATTAAGCACTGTAAGAAGTACAGCAGCGTTTGCCTGAGCGCCAGAGTGAGGCTGTACGTTGGCAAATTCAGCTCCAAACAGTTTCTTCACGCGTTCTATAGCTAATGTTTCAACCTCGTCAACAACACCGCAACCGCCGTAATATCTTTTTCCCGGCAGTCCTTCGGCGTATTTGTTAGTAAGACATGAGCCCATAGCCTGCATTACTTCGTCGCTTACAAAGTTTTCAGAAGCGATAAGCTCCATTCCTTTTAATTGCCTTTGATGTTCTTTCTCGATAAGATCGAAAATCAGTTGGTCTCTCTCCATAGTGTTAATATTTAAATGTATGTGATATTCTTGGGAATAGGGTTAAAATGTCGTGTTATGGATTATAAGTTTTATTCAGACTGAGTTATGTTGTTTCTTAAATCAATTCTACTTCGTTAATGTCTTGCTCTTTGTCGCAGTAACGGCATCTGATGATACCTTTCTCCTTGTTCATTACGTTGAATATGGTCTGCATCGGTTCGTTGTTGGTAATGCATTTCGGGTTATTGCATTTAACGATACCTCTCAGTTCATCTGGAGTTTCTACTGTCTTTTTCTCTACCACTTCATAGTTCCTGATAATGTTGAGCACGACATTAGGCGCAACAACTGACAATCTTGATATTTCTTCATCTGTGAAGAATTTGTTTTCAATCTTAATGATGCCTTTGCGTCCTATCTTCTTTGACAGATAGTTGTAGCCTATTGTTACGATTGTGTCCAGGTTTTGCAGTCCAAGAATGTTGGCTACCTCGTATGTCTTTTCAGACGGAATGTGGTCGATTACGGTTCCATTTTCAATGGCTGCCACTAATCTTTCTTTCTTGCTCATCATCCAGTTATTTAGATTATTGTTTTATCGTTTTTGATTTCGTCAAGAGTTATGCCCAGAACGTTGCAGATTATTGCTTCACGTGCGTAGAGTCCGTTTTTAGCCTGCTGTATATAATATGCGTGCGGGTTTGTGTCTACCTCGTATTCAATCTCGTTCACGCGTGGCAGCGGATGAAGAATCTTCATGTTCTCGCGGGCGTTTTTGAGCATATCGTTCTTTAATATGTACACGTTCTTTACTTTCTCATACTCCATCAGGTCAGAGAATCTTTCTTTCTGAACTCGTGTCATATAAAGAATATCAGCTTTGCTGATTATTTCTTCATTGAATTCAGTATGCTCAACGTATTTTATTCCGTGTTCGCGGCAGTACAGTTTGTATTCCTCCGGCATGGCCAGCTCTTGTGGCGCGATGAAGTGGAATGTAGGGTTGAAATGTCTCATTGCCATGATAAGCGAGTGCACCGTACGTCCGTATTTCAGGTCGCCTACAAGACATATATCGAGGTCGTCGAGTCTGCCTTGTGTCTTGTATATTGAGTACAGGTCGAGCATACACTGTGACGGATGCTGGTGGGCACCGTCGCCGGCATTTATTATTGGCACAGGGGCTACTTCGCTGGCATATTGTGCGGCACCTTCGATGTAATGTCTCATTACGATGACGTCTGCATAGTTTGACACCATTAAGATTGTATCTTTAAGTGTCTCGCCTTTGGTTGTGCTTGTCACCTTTGCATCGCTGAAGCCTATTACACGTGCTCCCAGCCTGTTAGCTGCTGTTTCAAAGCTGAGTCTTGTGCGTGTTGATGGCTCAAAGAAAAGTGTTGCAACGATTTTCCCTTTGAGGATTTCCCTGTTCGGATGTTTTTCAAACTCTTGTGCCGATTCTATCAGATAAAGTATTTCTTCTTTTGATAAATTGGCAATGGTTACAAAATTATGTTTTCCCATTCTTGAAGTGATTTCAAATTCGACTGCTAAGTTAAGCATTATTTTTAATTTATGGTGGATAAATCGGAAGAAAAGTAGTATTTTTGCAGCTAATTAGTTCGTATCTATTTAATTAGGGATGAGAAAAACATTTGTGCGCATATTGTGGGGGCTGCTTTTCGCTTCCTTTGTGTTTGTTGCAATAGCGTTTACTTCTATATGGTTCGGTTGGGTTGGATATATGCCCGACATTGCTGACTTGCAGAATCCTATCAGCAGGTATGCATCTCAGGTTTATTCTGTTGACGGCAAGATTCTCGGCACTTACAACATGAACAGAGAGAACCGTGTCCATGTTGACTATGCTGGGCTTTCGCCATATTTGGTCCAGGCCCTTGTCGCTACTGAGGATGAGCGTTTTTACGAACATTCGGGTATTGATTTCATTGCATTGACCCGTGCGATAATCAAACGTGGAATATTAGGACAGAAGAGTGCCGGCGGTGGTTCTACAATAACCCAGCAGCTGGCCAAGCAGTTGTATTCGTCAACGGCCAAGAGTACTGTTGAACGACTTATGCAGAAACCTATTGAGTGGGTTATCGCCATAAAACTTGAACGTTTTTATACCAAAGAGGAAATCATAACAATGTATCTTAATTATTTTGATTTCCTTCATAATGCAGTGGGTATAAAGACTGCCTCAGATGTATATTTCAAGAAAGATCCGAAGAATCTTACACTTACAGAGGCTGCGACACTTATCGGTCTTTGTAAGAATCCTTCATATTTTAATCCTGTAAGGTATCCTGAGAGATGTGCAGAACGCCGTAATGTCGTTCTCAGCCAGATGCACAAGGTCGGTTACATTTCAGATGATGAGTTTGCCAAGGCTGAAAGCGAACCTTTGAATCTGAACTTCCACAGGATTGACCACAAGGACGGAATAGCTACATATTTCAGAGAGTTCCTGCGTCAGTATATGATGGCTAAGAAGCCGGAATTGAGTGATTATCCTTCGTGGAACCGTGTTCAGTATTCTATTGATTCGACGGCATGGGCTAATGATCCGCTTTACGGATGGTGCAACAAGAACTATAAGAAGAACGGCGAGCATTATAATGTTTACACCGACGGACTGAAAATCTTCACGACTATTGATTCTCGTATGCAGCGTTATGCTGAGGAAGCTGTTCTTCAGCATGTAGGTCATTATCTTCAGCCGGCATTTTCTAAGGAAAACAGGACTAAACCGAATGCTCCTTTCACCAATGCATTGACTGCGTCAGAGGTAAGAGGCATACTTAACAGGTCAATACGTCAGAGCGAAAGATACCGTGTGATGAAGGAGTATGGAGCTACCGAAGCGGAAATTCAGAAGGCTTTCCGCACTCCTGTCGAGATGTCAGTCTTTACATATCACGGTTCGGTTGATACTGTCATGACACCTTTGGATTCGATAAGGTATATCAAATCTTTCCTCCGTTCGGGCTTTGTCAGCATGGATCCGCGTAGTGGCGCAGTCAAGGCGTATGTGGGCGGTGTTGATTTCACTCATTTTACTTATGACATGGCTACACAAGGACGTCGTCAGGTAGGTTCTACCATCAAGCCGTTCCTTTACGCCCTTTGTATGTCTAACGGTATGTCGCCATGCGATGTTGCTCCAAACGTACAGCGTTCATACGGCAACTGGACTCCCCGTAACAGCAGCCGGGCCAGATACGGACAGATGGTTACTCTTAAATGGGGACTTGCTCAGTCCAACAACTGGGTCTCAGCTTACCTTATGAGTCGTCTTAATCCTCAGGATTTCCTGCGGATATTGAACGACTTTGGTATAAACACTTACGGAGCTTATCCGTCAATGGTGCTGTGTCTTGGCCCTAACGAGGTGTCTGTCTGCGAGATGGTAAGCGCATATACGACCTTTGCAAATCATGGAATACACTGTTATCCGATGTTTGTTTCAAAAATCGAAGATAGTGACGGTAACGTCGTAGCCACATTCCAGCCGCGAATGAACGAGGTTATAAGTGAGGAAAGCTCTTATAAGATGATTGAGATGTTGAGGGCTGTAATGAACGGTGGTACTGGTAGCCGAATGAGGTATAAGTACAAAATTGAATGTGATATGGGTGGAAAAACAGGTACTACCAACCGCAACGCCGATGCATGGTTCATGGGCTTTACACCTTCTTTGGTTAGCGGATGTTGGGTAGGCGGCGAGGATCGCGACATCCATTTTGACTCTACACGGATGGGACAGGGTGCCAACATGGCACTTCCTATCTGGGCTTACTATATGAAGAAAGTCTTTGCCGACCGCTCTTTGGGTTACGATCCTAACGAGAAGTTTGATGTTCCTGAGGATTTCAATCCATGTTCGTCAGAGTTTGATGATTATACCCCTGGTGGAATAGAAGAGGTCTTTGAATAATATTAACAACAATATTTCTTTATATGTTTTCATTATACGGCCGTTTGCATTCTTTTGCAGACGGCCGTTTTTGTATCTTCAGCATCATAATTTTATTCAGCATAAAGTCTGATTTTTGTTTGTGAGATACATACTTGTTTTTATTACTGATTCTTTCTAATTTCAAGAGGTGCCATATTACCTTTTAAAAGACCGTCTTTTGCATCGTAAAACATGCTCTTTTGCTTTGTAAAAGGCCATCTTTTGCAAAACCGTAAAAATTGTCCCCTCTTGCTATCTGTATCGTGTAGTCAAATTCTCTACGCTTAATTGTATCTGTTTTTTGCAGTTATTCTGTAATATACCGTCTTTATAAACGATATTGATGAATAATGCTGAGAATTTTGAGAAGTATAATTTTTGTATACATCATAATAATGTACTTGCGTATCATTAAAATAAACAGAAGTTCGTGCGGTACAACTGATTTAATCAATCAAAATTCATGATTTTAGTATAATTTCTTTGAGTAATCTATGTTCTGTAATAGTTTATCGTAATATTTCATCTTTTTGCCTTAATTTTCTTGCATTTATTTTCTTATTATAATAATGTGTAGTGGTATTTTGGGATAGTTTAAATGTGAACGTCTGTTAAAA
>CABUHE010000025.1 GCA_902491375.1 uncultured Prevotella sp. | reverse complement strand
TATTTCAGTACTATAAAGTTACGACAATTTTCGCTAATCACCAAATTTTCAAGGACTTATAATTCGTCGAACTCACGTTATAATATTATCCGGTTACATCTGTTGAAAAGACAAACAGCACTCACATCCACAACTTTACAACAGACAAGCCGGCTCAGAATCAGAATCCGTTATAATAGCGCACAGGTCTCTTCTCAGCCTCTACCGTAACCTGGATGCTGAACTGCGGATTGAAATTATACTTCACTGCCGCACCTATACGGTCACCAATACGGTTCATGTCGTACAATGGCAACGGCATATTCTTGTTTACCAACGACTTCTGACCGTATATGTAGCCTTCCCAATGTTCGTCAAACTTATACCCCAACACGGCATTTATACCTGCGTCGCGGTAAGCATCGTGCGACCAATAGAGGTTATTCATATATCCGCCGACAGCCAACGAGAGTTTATCGGTAATCGGAACGGCATACATAGCGGAAATACTTTGAGCAAAACCGGCCCCTTTCCACGGACTGTCACCAAACGTAGCGAACACTGATGCACCCAGACTGACATTGAGTCCCTTATGCAACTGCCAGTCATACAGTCCGAACCAGTCGTACGGGTACATTCCCACATACGCCTGACCGAAACGGTTAAGCATAGGCAGACGCAACGTATCGGCAGGCTCTAACGGCTCCCCACGGTAACCATCGTAAACATACATATCTGTCTGGGCATCACTTCCGCCAATCAAAGTTGGCTCAAGACTGCCCACAGTTACCGTCGCCGTGTCAGGAGCAACTATTCCGTTTTTTACTTCCTGAGCGCTCACAACCGCGCAACAAAGTAATAATGAAAATATTAAAACTGACCTTTTCATCTTAACGCAAAGATAACTTTATGTAGCGTAAAAAACAAAAAATACAGCTGTTTTTTGCCTTTATTATCCTTTCAGACCATTGATTTTTGACTAATTCACAACCGGCTGGATTCCAACACATTACATACCAATCTGTAAACAACGGCAAACAGCACTGCAAGACATGGTCTTTCAGCCTCTGATTGAGCATCTTTTACAACGCAAAATGCCATCTTTTGCAAACACGGATTTTTGATATATTTATCCTTATTACATACAAACACATATAAAAATACAGAAAAAGAATTTCACAGCAACATTTGGATGTTATTAAGGAAATGACTATTTTTGTAAAAACATTGTTCAATATAAAGCTTAACACAAATATACATGAATTTCTTTAAAGCACTGTTCGGCGGAAAGGAAGAGAATCCCGAAGACAAGAAGAAGGCACAGGATGAGAAAGATTTCGACGTACTGAAATACGACGGAGTGCGTGCGCTGCGTTCAGGTCAGCATGACTATGCAATAAAATGCTTCACACATGCACTGCAAATGAAAGAAGACCTCGAAATACGCGACTATCTTTCACAGGCATTCGTACGTGCCGACCTTCTGCCTGAAGCATACGACAACCTGTTGAAAATATCAGAAGCACAGCCTGACAATATAAAAGTATATATAAGTATGGCCAACGTATGCTACATTATGGAAGACTATACTGCCATGGCCGAAGCATGCGAGAAAGCAATACTTTTAGACAACAGCAACGCCGAAGCAACATACCTTTACGCCAAAGCATGCATAGGTCACGGCGACACGACAAACGCCATTGCCATGCTGACTAAGGCAATCTCCCTGAAAGACGACTATGCCGAGGCTTACCTGCTGCGCGGTGAGACACAGTTGGAAGCCGGACTGATTGACGATGCAGACGAAGATGCCAATCATCTGCTAAAAGACTACCCAGAAAGTGAGGATGTACTGATGCTGAAAGCACACATAATAAAAGCAAAGGGCAACTCTGACGAGGCTATAGAATACTACGGCAAAGTGATTGACGTTAATCCGTTCCATGCCGACGCATACCGTGAACGCGGTGAGTTGAAACTCGCTGCTGGAGACGAAAAAGGCGGCAACGAAGACATTGAACACGCCAATGAGCTTACAACGCAACAGCCTGAAACGGACGGTGATGAGGGCATAGAGAGAAAGATAAAGGACAAATACAAGTCAATGGATCCATACGGAGTGTTCTGAAAACACTAAGACACTGGGCTTCAAGCCGTTCAACATTAATCAAATGCCATATCAGCCATTCATAAAAAGCTCTGCGACGGCAGACACAGATGCCTTGGCTGTATAACAAATGATGATAAAACAGACAGGCAGGTTCTTATAGCTACACTATACAGGCATTGGTAAAATGTAACTTTATTACAAAATTTTCATATAAAATGTTTGTAGGTTTCAATCAAATACATTAATTTTGCACACATAAAGATAAAAAATATCAAAATGAGAAGTAAATTATACGCATCTTTCTTTTACTTTTATTTTTACTTTGCAAGGCATTGCGAAGCGGGAAGTTGCGTGTAAATTTCAACTTATGACAGAGATATCTTAAAGAAAGATACAATCAAGTCCCGCTTCAATAATATTGAGGCGGGATTTTTTATTACATAGAAAATATAAAAAACGATATATGAAAAGAATAGCAATACAAGGCTCAATCGGATCATTTCACGACATAGCGGCTCATCAGTATTTCAAAGACGAACAGATACAACTTATCTGCTGCCCTACATTCGAGAAGGTTTTCGACAACATAAAGCAAGACCCTACCGTGATAGGAATGCTCGCCATTGAGAATACAATAGCCGGTTCGCTGCTGCATAACTATGAACTGCTGCGCAACTCAGGCACTACAATAGTAGGAGAACACAAACTTCATATTGAGCACAGCATCTGCTGCCTGCCTGAAGACTCATGGGAAACAATACACGAAGTACACTCCCACCCCGTTGCACTTATGCAGTGCCGCGGATTTTTGGGAAGCCATCCTGAACTGAAAGCTGTTGAAGCCACAGATACCGCAGGCGCTGCAAAACTTATTTCAGAGCAGAAGAAACAAGGCTGGGCAGCTATCTGTAACGCATCAGCTGCCAGACTGTACGGAATGAAAGTCCTGCAAGAGTCAATCGAAGACAACAAACATAACTTCACACGCTTTTTGGTGGTAAGCAACCCTAATAAAGCAGACTTCCTCAGACCCCTTGAATCTACAAACAAAGCCAGTCTGGTTTTCTCTCTTCCGCACGAAGAAGGCAGTCTGTCACAAGTATTGAGCATACTCTATTTCTACAAAATAAATCTTACGAAGATACAGTCTTTGCCTATAATCGGTCATGAGTGGGAATATATGTTCTACGTAGATGTAACCTTCGACAATCTTACACGTTACCGCCAGAGCATTGATGCGATAATTCCTTTGACAAGAGAGCTTAAAGTGATAGGAGAATATAAAGATGCAGGAACACAACCAATCAATCAGCATTAAGCCAGCTGAAAGACTTTCAGCAGTAACCGAATACTACTTCAGCCGTAAGCTGAAAGAAGTAGCAAGACTCAACGCTGAAGGCAAAAACATAATAAGTCTTGCCATTGGCAGCCCCGATATGCCACCGTCGAAAGCAACAATCGACAAACTGTGCGAGACTGCACGTCAGGACGGAGCACACGGATACCAGCCGACAATGGGCATACCCGAACTGCGTCAGGCAATGTCTGACTTTTACAAACGCTGGTATGGAGTAAGCCTCGACCCACAGACCGAGATTCAACCGCTGATTGGCTCAAAGGAAGGAATCCTGCATGTAACCCTTGCTTTTGTAAATCCCGGCGAAAAAGTACTGGTTCCAAATCCCGGCTACCCTACCTATACGTCACTCAGCAATATTCTAGGTGCAGAGATAGTGAACTACAATCTTCGAGAAGAGAACGGATGGCAACCTGACTTCGAAGAACTTGAGAACATGAATCTTGACGGTGTACGACTTATGTGGACTAACTATCCGAACATGCCGACAGGAGCTCCTGCACAATTAGAGACATACCGCAAGCTCGTCAGCTTTGCCCGCAGACACAACATAGTGGTAGTTAATGACAATCCATATTCGTTCATTCTCAACGAACATCCGCTTTCTCTTCTGCAAATAGACGGTGCAAAAGACTGCTGTATAGAGTTCAACTCTATGAGCAAAAGCCACAACATGCCCGGTTGGAGAGTAGGAATGTGCGCGTCAAACCCGACATTCATACAATGGATTCTTAAGATTAAGAGCAACATTGATTCTGGAACATTTCGCGGAATACAGCTTGCGGCTGCCGAAGCATATAAAAACAGCGCAGAATGGCATCGCCAGGCAAACATAGAAACTTACCGACAAAGACGCATCCAAGCTGAGATGATAATGCAAGAACTCGACTGTAAGTTCGACAAAAGCCAAGTAGGAATGTTTCTTTGGGGAAAGATTCCTGATAAATATTCAAACGCAGAGGAACTTACCGAAAAGGTTCTACATGAAGCAAGGGTGTTCATCACTCCGGGATTCATATTCGGGAGCAACGGCGAACGCTACATACGAATATCTCTCTGCGCCAAAGACGAGAAAATAAAAGAAGCTCTCGAACGAATAAGAAACGTATTCAGAAATAACAAATAAAAATAAGATATAAAATGGAACTTGAACTACAACCGCTTAATCTGCCGAGCAATAACGAACGACTGACTGTTATTGCCGGCCCATGTTCAGCTGAAACAGAAGAACAGGTGATGTCAACAGCCATGCAACTGGCTTCAAAAGGATGCCATATATTCCGCGCAGGAGTATGGAAACCGAGAACTAAACCAGGTGGATTTGAAGGCAATGGCGAGAAGGCTCTGCCGTGGATGCAGCGTGTTAAGGAAACAACAGGAATGCTTGTTGCCACTGAAGTTGCTACCCCTGAGCACGTAGAGCTTGCTCTTAAGTACGGCATCGATATTCTCTGGATTGGCGCACGCACATCAGCTAACCCCTTCGCAATGCAGGCAATAGCAGACAGTCTGCAAGGAATAGATATTCCTGTATTAGTGAAAAACCCTGTAAATCCGGACATTGAGCTATGGATCGGAGCAATGGAACGCCTCAATCAGGCCGGAATAAAGAGGCTTGCAGCAATACACCGAGGTTTCTCAAGCTACGACAAGAAGATTTACCGCAACCTGCCTATGTGGCAAATACCAATCGAATTGAGACGACGCATACCTGAACTACCGATATTCTGCGACCCAAGTCATATCGGAGGACGCCGTGAACTGATAGCCCCGTTGTGCCAACAGGCTATGGATTTAGGTCTCGACGGACTGATTATAGAAAGCCACTGCGACCCAGACAAGGCATGGAGCGATGCCAAACAACAGGTAACACCTGACGTGCTCGACTATATTCTCAGTCTGCTTGTCATCCGTGACGAAACAGCCAACACAGAGGGAATAACCACAATGCGTCGCCAAATAGACGAACTTGACAACCAGTTGATGGATATTCTGTCTAAAAGAATGCGTGTATGCCGCGAAATAGGTAAATATAAGAAAGAGCACAACATGACCGTTTTGCAGACATCACGTTACAATGAGATTCTTGACAAGCGTGGAGCTCAAGGCTCTTTGTGCGGAATGGATCCGTCATTCGTCAAGACTGTATTTGAAGCAGTACACGAAGAGTCTGTCAGACAGCAGATGGAGATTGTAAACAAATAATCTTGCTGTCAGATAAAAAATAATCAACACCAAAGACGATAAAGCCCGGATATACGTAAACTGAACGTACAGAGGCATAAAAAACGCCATTCGGCTTTATCATCTTCGGTTCTGTCTATAAGCTCATATAATCAACTTTAACAAACTTAAGCTATGAGAATACTTGTATTGGGAGCAGGCAAAATGGGTAGTTTTTTCCTCGATCTGCTAAGTTTTGAGCATGAAACAGCCGTATACGAAAAAATACCTGAACGGTTAAAATTCACATTCAACACGCTAAGATTTACAACAATGGAAGAGATTGACGACTTCAAACCTGAGCTGTTGATAAATGCCGTAACCGTAAAAAACACTATAAGTGCCTTTAATGAAGTAATACCCCACCTGCCGGCTGACTGCATTATAAGCGACATTGCGTCAGTAAAGACTGGTTTAAAGGAATTCTATGCTAACTGCGGACACCGCTATGTGTCAACTCACCCGATGTTCGGACCAACGTTTGCCAATCTCAATCAGCTCAGCCATGAGAATGCAATAATAATCAGTGAAGGTGACTATATGGGACGCATTTTCTTTAAAGACCTGTACAGTCGCATAGGACTGAGCATATACGAATATACTTTTGAAGAACACGACAAGACCGTCGCATACTCTTTAAGTATTCCGTTCGTCAGTACATTTGTGTTTGCAGCAGTAATGAAGCACCAGGATGCTCCTGGAACAACATTCAAACGACACATGAATATAGCCAAAGGTGTACTTAGCGAAGACGACTATCTGTTACAGGAAATTCTCTTTAATCCATACACATCAGAACAGGTTGAGCAAATACGCACCGAACTTAAAGACCTATTAGGCATCATTGAACGAAAGGACGAAGAAGGTATGAAAACATATCTCACAAGAATACGCAGCAACCTTAAAGCAAATCTCTGACTGAATTAAAAGGAAACTAAAAGAGGAACTGCCCTAACTCAAAAAGCAACATCAACCTAGAATCTTCAAGCTTATGTGTATTCAGCTATTGCTCGTATCGCTGTTCACATTTGTAGGACTAAACTGCGAGAACCTGTTTGACTGCCGACACGACAGTCTGAAGCTAGACATGGAATTCACTCCAGACGGCGAACGTCGCTGGACTGAGAATAAATACTGGAACAAGCTGAACAACACTGCGCAAAGCCTGATATCATGCGGCACAGACGGATACGACTGGCATCTGCCTGACTTGATTGCTTTGTGTGAGGTAGAAAACGACAGTGTGATGCACGACCTGACCAAAAGGTCGCTGCTGAGAAACGCAAATTATGAATACATTATGACATCATCGCCCGACATTCGCGGCATAGACGTCGCTCTTATGTACTATCCGGGCAGCTTCGCACCTATAAGACATTATCCGCTACGCGTCACGCCGATGAAAGGAATGCGCCCGACACGTGATATTCTATACGTCTCCGGCAGAATTATTACAGGCGATACACTTCACATATTTGTCGTACATCTGCCAAGCCGTTATGGAGGAGAACGACATACAAGACCGCACCGAAGACTTGTAGCAGAAAGGCTCTGTGAGGCAATAGACTCGTTACAAGCTACATGCCATGAGCCGAAAATAATCATTGCTGGCGATTTTAATGAAGGAGCTGACGGCCAAACGGTCTTTATGTTGAGAGAAAAGAATCTTGAAGACATATCTATAAAAGCGACAGGTAACAACGGAGCCAAAGGCACATATAAATATAAAGGCAAATGGGAAAGCATTGACCACATAATTGTAAGTCAGAACATAGCTCTCAAATTGTATGACTGTAAAGTGAACGACAGCAAGTTCATGCTTGAAAAAGACGATAAATACGGCGGAGTGCAGCCATTCAGAACATACAGAGCATGGAAATACCGTAACGCATACAGCGACCATCTGCCACTCGTAGCACGCTTTAATTTAAGATGAGAAACACATGAACAGACTCAAAAATAGTCTGAAAAAGCATATAAAACTCCCGTATTTTAATCAAAAAACTTATCTTTGCAACATACAAATAACGAACGTATAAAATAAATATGGGATTAATCAATAAACTGACATTGGCAATAATGAGTTTAGTTACATCATGCACCGGCATTTACGGACAAAACGGATTCAGGACAATTGACGCAGATGAGTTTGAAAAAGCAATCTCAACAGACAGTGTACAACTTGTAGACGTACGGACAGCTGACGAGTTTGCAGAAGCTCATATCAGTTCAGACAATATTAAGAACATTGACATGAAGCAGCCAGACTTTATGGAGCGTGCAAAAAAAGAACTTGACAAGAGCAAGACAATAGCTGTATATTGTCGCAGCGGACGCCGCAGTGCTGAAGCAGCAGGACGACTGGCTGCCGAGGGATTTAAGGTTATCGACCTTGACGGCGGCATACTGGAATGGCAAGCCCGTGGTAAAAATACCGACAAATAAATACACCGCGGATATTTCATGACAGTATCTTAAAAGTCTTGTCATACGACGGTAAAAAAACACATCATAAACACTCGTTTCACAAAAGACGGTCTTTTGCAGTATAAAACATAACCTTTCATAATGCAAAAGACCGTCTTTTAGCCTCCAAAAGGAGCTCTTTTACAACTTCTTGAATATCAAGCTATTACATCATCAACTAATAATCAGTTAGAATATGGGCAAAATTAAATCATTGATAATGTTTAACGTGCTGCTACTGACAGCCGTAAATATGTACGCACAAGGTCCAAACGAATCAGGCACATACTATCAGCATGCGGACGGAACAAAAGGACAGGCTCTGAAAACCGCCATGTACGAAATCATAAAAGACCATAATGAGCTAAAATACAACGACTTGTGGGAGGCGTTTAAGACAACTGACGCACGTGATGACGGTAAAGTGTGGGATATGTATTCAGGCATAACCGACTATGACTTTGTTACATCCGGAAGCAATTATAAGAAAGAAGGCGACTGCTACAACCGTGAACACTCCATGCCCAAAAGCTGGTTTAACGATGAAAAGCCGATGTATACCGACCTGGTACACCTCGTACCGACAGACGGATACGTAAATGGCAGACGCGGGAACAACCCGTTCGGCGAAACGGACTCGCCTACATACAGCTCAGCTGAAGGTTTCAGCAAACTAGGACCATCGTCTGTTAAGGGATATTCAGGTACAGTTTTCGAACCTAACGACGAATACAAAGGCGACTTCGCACGTATCTATTTCTATATGGTAACCTGTTATGAAAACAAAGTATCGACATGGGAAAGCGACATGCTCAACCATACCTCTTACCCGGCCTTTACCGACTGGGCTCTCGGCATGCTGCTGCGTTGGGCCGAAGAAGACCCGGTAAGCAAAAAAGAGATTGACCGCAACAATGCAGTATACAGCATACAGGGCAACCGTAACCCATACGTAGACTACCCAGGACTGGAGAAATATGTGTGGGGAAACATGAAAGATATTGCCTTCAGTTATGATAATTATTCTACAGGAATAACTGTAACGGTCGATACAAAAGACATTAAAGATGTCGATGTTTACACAATAACAGGTGTAAAGGTTCGATCTGACGTAGCTCCCGACCAGGCAACAGAAGGCCTGGATAAAGGAGTCTACATCATTGGTAATAAAAAATACGTAGTGAAATAACAGCTACGTAATATCAGCATGACGGTAATCAGTCGTGGTTACGGTCAATCACAGTACCGTTGGCCTGATGAGTTGCAAGCACAAGTACTTCTGCAACCTGAACATGTTCAGGTGCGCTGGCTGCGTAGAAAGCAACATCTGCAATATCATCACCGGTCAACGGCTGTATGCCTTTATAAACATTATCAGCACGCTCTTTATCACCATGGAAACGGATTACGCTGAAATTCGTTTCGACAAGTCCGGGTTTAACGTTGGTCACACGCACAGCAGTGTGGGCAACGTCAATTCTCAAGCCGTCAGAAATTGCCTTAACAGCCGCCTTTGTGGCACAATATACGCTTCCTCCGGCATAAGCAGCGTCTCCAGCTACTGAACCAATGTTAATAACATGACCTTTGTTGCGCTTTACCATAGAAGGAACAATAAGACGTGTCATGGTAAGCAGACCTTTAATATTAGTGTCAATCATTGCCTCCCAGTCGTCAAGATTACCTTCATACTCTTTATCAAGACCTAAAGCAAGACCTGCATTGTTGATCAGCACATCGACTGTTGCCCATCTACCTTCAAGCGATTCAACAGCTGCGGTCGCCGCCTTGCGGTCGCGGACGTCAAATGCCAAAGTCAAAACATCAGCTCCAAGCTGTCTGACCTGCAGCTCAACGGCCTTAAGTTTCTCAACATTTCGTCCTGTAATAACGAGATCGTATCCTCCCTCAGCAAACTTCCTGGCGCATGCCTCGCCTATTCCGCTTGTAGCACCTGTTATAAATGCAATTTTTCTTTCCATATATTTATTGTGTAATTGGGGAAAATAAATAAATTCATAAACAATTATGATTGCCGCTTTAGCAGTTCCGAATAAATATCAGAACAAAACGGCAATCATAAATAAAATAATATTTAAACGCTGCTTACTGATTTGATTTCAGATCCATTAGTATCTGCAAAATACGTTCTGCTGTACGTCCGTCCCAGCGGTCAGGCAACGAACACCTCTTCCATTGACCTTTTATTATATTCAAAACAGCCTCACCCAGCTTGTCAGCATCCTCTCCTACAAGTTCGTTAGAGCCGTACTTGACTGTTTCAATATGCTCAGTATAACTGTTAAGAGTAACACAAGGCACACCGTTGAAAGTCGCTTCCTCTGCGACATTGCCCGAATCGGTTACAATTCCCTCTGCATTTGACGTCAGATAACCGAACTCAAGATATGACAAAGGATTGATAATGAAGAAATTATCATAATCTTTGACCAAAGATTTCACCACATCTGACGCAGCCGAACGCAACGGAGCTATAATCTTAGTATCACCAGCAGCACGGCACATCGACGTAAGCATACGCTTAAGATTGTCAACATCAGCCAGCAGAACCTTACGGTTAAGCGTGAAAACAATATAGTCTTTCTCCTTGACTGACAATTCATCGAGAACTGCCGGGCGAACCAACCGTGAACGGTTGAAGCGCAACGTGTCCATAAGAATGTTGCCGACCATATAGACTTGGGAAAGCTCTGCACCCTCACGGCTTACTATACTGTTGCTGCCCATGCCTGCAGTGAAAAGCAGGTCGGACAGCCCATCAATGACAAGACGGTTGATTTCCTTCGGCATTTTTATGTCGAAAGAACGTGTTCCGGCCACAAGATGTGCAAGCGTCAGGCCATGTTTCTTTGTTACAATAGCTACAGCCATTGTCGATGCAAGGTCATCAACAACTATGACGACGTCTGTCGGAGTCGTGTCGAGATAATTATCAAACTCTGACATCACCCGTCCTGTCAGTTCATTAAGATTCTGGCAGTCTACACCAAGATACACGTCAGGACGTTTTATGCCCAAATCATCAAATAGAGAAGGCTCTATTGTAGGGTCGTTCTCTGTCCCTGTATAAACCAGTTTGAAGCCTACGGCCTTGCCGTCAGCATTCGCAGCCGTAACTGCCCGTACCAATGGAGCTACCTTTATAAAGTTAGGTCTTGCTCCTGCAACGATACATATATTCAACATTTCTTCTTATTTCTTATATTGACAACCAACTTTCTGTAACCCGGGAATATCTATCCCCTGCCTGTTCAGAAGTTAAACACGACAAAGGTAATCATTATTTTCCATACAGAAACAGCAATAATCAATTAAAATCACTCAGACTTGAACAAATCCTTTATGCCTCCTATGCTGCCCATAAGGTTTGTAGCCTCATACGGAAGATATACAGTCTTGGTCTTATCGCCCGTCGCAACCTCCTGCAACATCTGTATATATTTCTGTGCCAAAAGGTAATTTGCCGGATTGGTACTCTTACCTACTGCCTCAGTTATTTTCTCAATAGCAATCGCCTCAGCCTCGGCCTTACGAATACGGGCCTGCGCCTCTCCTTCAGCATTAAGTATAGCCATCTGCTTGTCTGCCTCAGCTTTATTGATGATAGCTGTCTTCTCACCTTCTGACTTAAGTATGGCTGCTGCCTTCTCACCCTCACTTGTCAATATTGTGGCACGCTTATTACGTTCAGCCTGCATCTGTTTCTCCATAGCTTGAAGAACGCTTTCCGGCGGAGTGATGTCCTGAAGCTCTACTCTATTGACTTTTATACCCCACTTGTTGGTGGCATCGTCAAGCACGGCACGCAACTTTGTATTTATGGTGTCACGTGAAGTAAGCGTCTGGTCGAGCTCAAGCTCGCCTATAATATTACGCAGCGTAGTCTGAGTAAGTTTCTCAATGGCGTTGGGCAAATTGTTTATTTCATACACAGCCTTAAACGGATCAACAATCTGGAAATACAGCAAAGCATTGATTTGTGTCTGAACATTATCTTTTGTGATTACGTTCTGCTTATCAAAATCATACACCTGCTCTCGCAAATCAATAGAATCGGTATAGATATACCGACCGCGACGCACGGTGACAATCTCCTTCGCGCGGTCTACGAAAGGAATAATGATATTGATACCAGGCTTCAACGTGGCATAATACTTACCTAGACGTTCGATAATCTTGGTTTCAGACTGTGGAATGATGACAAGACTTTTCTTGACCAACACCAATGCGCAGACAACCAGCGCGATAAGTACGTAAATGAAGATGTCCATATTCTAAAATGTTATAGTTGACTGACTAAATAAATAAGAACTGTATGCTTAATTTAATTTTGCACTGAATGAACTTCCAATTTATATGAAAATAACAGACTTAACAGCCGCGAACAAACGCACAAGTTTATGCTCTCAGACCTTTTCAACCGTTATTATAACGCTCTCCCGGCCTATAATACGCACATTCTGTCCTAGTGGAACATACGAACCATCGGCTGAAACAGCCTTCCAATCATCTCCGTCAATAGCCACACGACCATAGCCTCCGCTCTCGATAGCCTCGCTCACCTTACCTACACGCCCTATAATGGCATCAGCATTACTTACCCGCTCTTTCCGTTTACCATGCAGAAGCTTGACCAAACGTGGCCTTACGAAAAACAATGACAATACTGACACAACTGCGAAAATTTCCAACTGAACTGTAAAACCACCTCCCAATGCAGCAACAACAGCTGAAAACAACGCACCGATAGAAAAACACAATATGAAGAAATCGCCTGAAGTAATTTCAAGAATCAGGCAGATTATGACTACAAGAGCCCAAAGTTGCCATAAGTTGGCAGCAAAATAATCAATCATAATATTATATTTTACGGTTTAAAGGTTTATCCGTCATGCCGTTTTATGATACACAGACATACCTGACAATCATACAGCAACGACATTATTATTTAATTGCGAAGATAAACATTTTTATTTATTGATGCAAGAAAAGCTACATAATATTTTTCATTATGTAACCTATCCTATTTTTATTGAATAAATCTCACATTGTATCTGTATAAACAATGACTGTAATTTTCACCCTACAAATAAACCAAGAGCCGACTTCACAGCCGGCTCCCCATACTAAATACAAAAACATTATGAATATTATTTGGCGAACAAGATTCCTATATAAACATATTTTATTCCATTCTGAAAACATCAAACTAAT
Organism: uncultured Prevotella sp.; assembly: GCA_902491375.1. Taxonomy (GTDB): domain Bacteria; phylum Bacteroidota; class Bacteroidia; order Bacteroidales; family Bacteroidaceae; genus Prevotella. Next base: position 16,094 of record CABUHE010000025.1, on the reverse strand, counting down.
ATGAAGCAAAGCTCCTGCCAGCCAATAGTCTTTTCAACAACAGGCTGATCCATGAAAACAGAATAACCTTAAACAATACACATATTTTTCATTCATATAATTATTTTGACTCTGTCCATCATTGAACATTTGCAAAATTAAGACAAAACTGCAAACCGCACAATACCTAAAAATAGGGTTTTATGGCAATACCTGAAAATGATTAACCACAAAAAAGGCCGCCATGCTCAAAGCATAGCGGCCTCCGTATAGATAAATAAAGAATTTACTTTTTCAAGCCACGGTTGTTGAATGTAGCGTTAAGCAGCATAAGATACTTGCGATACTGCTCATTTGTCAATACGTAACGCATGTACTTAAGGTCTTTCTCAACTGCCTTCTTGATCATGCCTTCACGCTCATCAGCATTAGCACCTGCGGCGTTCATCATGTCTGCGCAGAAAGAAGTGTGGATGTCCTGTACAGCTTCTGACTGATCAAGTGAGAGACCCAGGCAGTCAGCAAGTCTGTCATAGTTTACAGCCATGTTGTAAGCGTTGGCGTTCTCTACGCTGTTCAACTTTTCGTTCTCCGCAAATGTCATAGTCATGCTAAGCACAGCTACAACGGTCAAAAACAATCTTTTCATAATCCTTAAATTTTTCTTTGTTACATTTAGCGAGGCTCTCTTCTCACGAATAACCTCTGCCCGTTATCCTTTTTTAATTAACTCTATTTGTCTTTCGACAGTGCAAAGATACGAACATTCTTTCATCCGGCAATAAAAAACATTACACTGTTTGCGTTAACAGCTTACTTTTTTGACTTAAATCAACAAATAAGCTACTATTATGCAAATATATGTCAGTTATATACATGATTCTGTCACAAATTGTATTGATATTGTAATATAATTGAATCAAGGATTATATATAATAATGTAATACAACTCATACACCACACCAGAGCAACTATTGCGCTGAAACAGAATAAAGATATGAATAGACTTAGACATATAGAATTAACCGACATCTTCATATGTCCAATCAAATAAACAGGCCCAAGCACACATGCTATGACAGACAGATAAACGACTGTAAACCAGACAATTAGCAATAGAGCATCTTTCAGATTGTAATACATGCTCTTTTATCACATAAAAGATGGTCTTTTACGACATAAAAGGGCATCTTTCGCAGAAGCTCTTATCTCTCATGAAAAAACAAGCACAGACAATATACAAAAACAACGGCATAGCCGGAAAATACAAATCTGTCTCCGTTTTATTTCGGTTAATCAAAATTTTACACTACCTTTGTAGTCAAAAACAAACCGAAACAATAAAATGGAGAACAATCTTAACAGGTACATTGCGGTGGCATACAAACTTTACACCGTAGGAAACGGTGAAAGCGAACTTGTTGAAGAGGCTACCGACCAAGAGCCGTTCCAGTTTATCAGCGGATACGGCATCACTCTCGACGCATTCGAGAAAGAAGTTGCCGGACTGGAAACAGGTGCTGAATTTGACTTCACACTGCAAAAAGACGATGCTTACGGCGACTACGAGCAGGAGCATGTGATTGATTTGGACAGGTCGGTATTCTGCATCAACGGGCACTTCGACCACGAACATATTTACAAAGACGCAATAGTTCCTCTACAGAACGACGACGGCAACAGATTCTTCGCAAAAGTCCTGAATGTTGACGAGAATAAAGTTACCGTTGACCTTAACCACCCTTTGGCTGGCAAGACACTGAACTTCAAGGGGCATGTTATTGAAGCCCGCGAGGCAACAAACGACGAGATTCAGGGACTCATAAACCGTCTCAACGGCGGAGGATGCTGCTGTGGTGAAGGCGAAGGATGTTGCGGACATCATCACGACCATGAAGACGGATGCTGCGGGCATCACGGACATGGGGAAGGATGCGGACACCACGGACACGGTGAAGGCGGATGCTGCCATCACAATTGATGACATTGTCTGAATAAAAAATAATGGGAAATGAAAAACGGACAGCAAATGGAAATACCTGAAACATCTGGCTGACCTTTTCATTTCCCATCATTTAATTATTTACCTATACGCCTTTCCGGCGTATTTATCTTATTTATACACAAGCACTTATATTCAGTTTCCTAATAATTATGCGCAATACATTCGGCCACATATTTTGTCTGACGACATTCGGCGAGAGTCATGGCGAAGCAGTAGGCGGAGTCGTAGACGGCTATCCTGCCGGAATAGAAATAGACATGGACTTCATACAAAAAGAGCTTGACAGACGGCGCCCCGGACAAAGTGCAATTACTACCGACCGTAAGGAAGCCGACCGCATAGAAATACTTAGTGGAGTGTTTGAAGGAAAGTCGACAGGATGCCCGATAGGATTCATTGTAAGGAACTCAAATCAGAGGTCGTCTGATTATGAAGAGATGCGGCAGATGTTCCGTCCGTCGCACGCAGACTATACATACACATACAAATACGGTATTCGCGATCACCGCGGTGGCGGACGCTCGTCTGCACGAATCACCATAAGTCGCTGCGTAGGAGGAGCGCTTGCAAAGCTTGCGTTAAGGCAGATCGGCATAAAGATACAGGCATACACATCGCAGGTCGGCAGCATAACACTTGACAACGACTACCGCAAATACGACCTGTCACTGACAGAAAACAATATCGTAAGATGTCCTGATGCAGCCAGAGCTGAAGAAATGGCAAAGCTCATAAAAGAAGTAAAAGCCAAGGGCGACACCGTTGGCGGCACAATAACATGTGTAGTAAAAGGATGTCCGGCCGGATTGGGAGAACCTGAATTCGACAAGCTCAATGCAGCCTTGGGCTACGCGATGCTAAGCATCAATGCCGTTAAAGGCATTGAGTTCGGCGCAGGTTTTGGTCTTACAACAATGCACGGAAGCCAAGCCAACGACATATTCATCAACGATAACGGGCACATTGCAACCAAAACAAACCGCAGCGGAGGCATTCAAGGAGGCATAAGCAACGGCATGGACATATACTTCAGAGTGGCTTTCAAACCTGTCGCGACATTGTTGCAGGCACAACAGACAGTTGACGTTCAAGGCAATACCGCTACACTAAAAGCCCGCGGACGACATGACCCATGCGTATTGCCACGTGCCGTGCCGATTGTTGAAGCTATGACTGCCATGACTTTACTTGATATGTATTTATTAAACAAGGCAAATCGATTATAGAATTTTAACAATTGGGGGGGGTAATTTGAGCATTAATATCTTGCATAATCCGAATTTATTTTCTAATTTTGCATCGACTATTAGGGGTTTGTGAAAATCCCAATTACGTCAAATTAAGTCTAGTTTAGTTTTTGTGTTGGTTGAGAGCGGTCAATTGGCCGCTCTCTTTTATTTACGAACAAAACATAATATTCTAAACTGCTTTTACTTTCAATCTCCAATTTTTTTATTAAATTTGTAGCTTGATTATATTATTATCATTAACCTAAAAACTTTATCATGAAAAAAACGTTCACACTTCTTGTCCTGCTTCTGCTTACGATTGCGGCACAGGCGCAACTGCTTTGGAAAATATCAGGCAACGGGCTGCAAAAACCTTCGTACATAGTCGGCACATACCATTATGCACCAGTATCATTTACTGACAGCATAAAAGGTCTAAAAGCAGCCATGAACACATCTGAACAAGTCTACGGAGAAATAATTATGGCTGACATAATGCAACCCGAGAACTTGCAAAAAATGCAGACTGCAATGATGCTTCCAGAGGGACAGACACTTGACAAGCTGTTTACAGCTGAAGAAATGACACGTGTCAACGCACTTCTAAAAAACGTATTAGGCGTGGACATGACCAACCCTATTGCCGCACAGCAGATTGGAAGAATGACACCTGAGGCATTGCAAGCTCAAATTTCTGCAATGATGTATCTAAAGAAGAATCCTGGGTTCAACCCAAACGAGAGTATTGACGGCTATTTTCAACAACAGGCTAAATCTCAAGGTAAAATAATTGGAGCATTTGAGACTATCGACCAACAAATTGAACTATTGTATAAAGGCTCAACAATGGAACGCCAGAAGGAACTCCTACTATGTTTAGCAGACAATCAGGAATTTTACGAAGATGTTGTCGAAGATATGTTGAAGGCGTACTTTAGTCAGAATCTTGACGGTATCAAGAAAGTAATTGAAATAAAAATGAACAACTCGTGCGATGCAACTTCGGAAGAGAACGAAAGACTCATCTATAAACGTAACGATAACTGGATTAAACAGATGCCTGCAATCATGAAGCAAAAGGCCACCTTATTCGTTGTCGGAGCAGGCCATCTGCCAGGAGAGCGTGGCGTACTGACACTACTAAAGAAAGCCGGATATACTGTTGAAGGCGTGAAATAACAGCATATTAATCATCAATCAACAATAATCCCGGACTCCCTTTAAACTGCAAAACAATAAAGGATGTCCGGGATTTTATTATTAACCGAATATAATGTCACATCAGTAAATGCCGTTTCAAGGCTTTTATGTTTGTTCCAGCGTATTTATTTCAGCATCGCCTATATGCAACGTCTTATTGCATTAGAACCTCTTAAAAAGGAATATTCTGCCAAGAAAGACATTTTTATACGCATTTACGGATATCTATCAATAATCAGCCTTATCAATTGAGCCGTCAGCTATACCATGCAGGAAAAGTTCAAGATTAGAATAGCCGGAAGATGTTATAGCACAGCCATCAGAAGCATCATCTGGATTTAGACCTTTCTTAAGCTCATATTTATCTGGAATGCCGTCTCCGTCTGTGTCTTGCATAACCCTTTCACCTTTCTCCATTCCAAGATAAGGATAGCAGGTTACAGTAACATTGCCAGCTTTGAACTTATCAGGTTTAGACAACTTGATGTCGCAAGGAGAATTGATAATGCCTAATCCTCTGCTTATTTTACCATTACTATAGCCTGCAAACTTCGGATCAGTCTTACCGGCAGCCTCGTCAAGCAAACGTCTGTCAACCTCATCATATCTCGGGAGCGATGCACCGGCGCCATTGACAACAGAACGATAAGCCTCATCAGCTGCCTGTAAAGAAATTCCGCTAGACACATCCTGAGATGTTAAGACATATTTCTTGTAGCTCTCTTTATTATTGCCAAGGGCCATATTGACTGCACGGTCAGTACTGTTTGAAGTGAAACCATACCAGTTGTCAGCATTGACTTTTACCAACACATCATCACTCCAGCATAAACTGGAAGAATCGACAAACTTGTTTCCAGTTTCAAACTTATTGCCTTTAATCAGCCATTGTCCTTGTCCGTTCTTATCAGAAGCTCCGACAAAAAATCTTTCTGTTTTTACGTTAGCAGCAGTTGCAGGTCCAGGACGGAAATAATTGTTCACCATATAGACTCGGTTGTAATTATTTCCATTGTTGATTGACTTATTACATTCGCCACCATAAAGCGAATTTGGCTTTCCCCAGTTGAATACAACGTTATTGAAAAACTCGCTGTCAACAAACTGATCGTGGTCACCTGGATTCTTACTTTCATTACGTACACCATTGAAACGTGGCGAACGGTTGTTGCAATTTGTTATCAGACAATGGTGCATAGAACTGTGTTCGCCACCCCATTGCGTAGCGTAAGAACGGGCACCCTTATGGTTCTTTGAAGAATAAAGTCCCTCACCTATTATCGACCACTGCACAGTCGTAGAATCACAGTCGTACATTGTCAGACATTCTTCCATTGACCAGGTAATCGAACAATGGTCGATTATCACATTGCTGGTATTCTCAATGTCAACAGCCGGATTGCTTTCATTTGGAACATCGCCTGCTCTGAAACGCATATAACGGATAATGACATTGGGTTTTGATACCGAAAACTTGTAGCCGGAAATACAGACACCGCCGCCGGGAGCCGTTGAACCGTCAATAGTAACGTTCGGATGAGCCATACTAAGCTTTGAAGTAAGATATATGTTACCATATGTCTTAAACAAAACCGTTCGTGGAGAATCGTCTCCAGACCTTAACGCCCAACGCAATGTGCCTTCAACAAGATTATTGTCAGCACAGTCGTCATTACGTGTAACATAATACACTTTGCCTCCACGACCTCCAGTGGCATACTTGCCGAATCCTTCTGCACCAGGAAATGCAGGCAACCGCTGCCCTGTCACAGGTATGTAGATCAAGGTTGCAAGTGCTATTGAAAAAAGTTTTTTCATTTAAATGACTGATAGATTAGTTAGTAAAGATTATGTTATTGATTATTATAATACGCCTGTTATTTCGCTTACTGACTTGCATCCGTGATTATCAAGCCACTCATTAATGCCGTCACGCACTTTAATTGTAACCGTAGGATCAATAAAATTGGCAGTTCCTATTTCTATAGCTGTAGCTCCTGCCATAAAGAACTCTATTGCATCATGAGCATTACAAATACCGCCAAGACCAATAACCGGTATTTTCACGGCTTTTACAACCTGCCAAACCATACGTAAAGCCACAGGTTTAACAGCAGGCCCACTCAATCCTCCTGTACCGATACTAAGCATCGGACAACGTTTTTCTATATCTATGGCCATACCCATCAACGTGTTGATAAGCGACACACTATCAGCACCCTCAGCCTCAACAGCACGCGCAATCTCAGCTACATCTGTAACATTGGGCGATAATTTAACAATAAGAGTCTTGTCATATCTTGCCCTTACAGCCTTAACTACACTTGCCGCACCTGCACAAGTAACACCAAACGCCATTCCACCGTCCTTAACATTAGGACAAGAAATATTCAACTCAATAGCCGGAATTTTGTCAAGTTGACCTATACGGGCAGCACACTCAGCATAATCTTCAGGTGAAGAGCCACTAACGTTGACAATAAAATTAGTATCAATATCCTTTATTTCAGGATAAATATGCTCACAGAAATAATCCACACCCTTATTTTGAAGACCTACGCAATTCAACATTCCAGACGCAGTCTCAACCATTCGTGGATAATCATTTCCCTGACGCGGATTTAGAGTCGTACCCTTAACGATTATACCTCCAATCCCGTCTAGTGGAACAAAATCGGCAAACTCTGGTCCATATCCGAACGTTCCGGAAGCAGTCATGACCGGATTCTTCAACCGCAAATCTTTTATTTTAACGCTTAAATCTGCCATAATAATTTATTTATATTCATTACGGGGCCTTCCTTGCATACACAGACATTGCCCTCATCAGTCTTTTCAACACAACACAAACATGCACCTACACCACATGCCATCTTATTCTCCAATGAAACCTCACACTCAATACCGTTTGCCTTAGCATATTTTGCCACTGCAACCATCATAGGCTTCGGGCCGCATGTAGATATTTTGTCAAATTTTATCTCCTCAAGCACAGAGTGATTCGTTACAAAGCCACGCTCACCGGCCGTTCCGTCCTCTGTCGTTACACATACGCGCCCGTACTTCTTGAATTCGTCAAGCATCAACAAATCTTTTTCTGAGCGCGCTCCAAGCAAGAAAACAGGCTCGCCACCAGCGTCACAAATCTTCTTGCCCAAATAAAGCAAAGGAGCTACACCAACTCCCCCGCCTACTAAAAGTACCTTTTCATCTTTTGATGAAGGCATTGTAAAACTGTTTCCAAGCGGATACATACAGTTAAGCACGTCACCAGCCTGCAAACAAGCCATGTGTCTTGTACCTTCACCTACAACCGCAACAAGAAGCCAAAGCTGGTTCTTATCATAATCAACAAAATTAACTGAAATAGGACGACGCAGGAAAGTAGTAGGCGAACCGTCTACCCTAACTTCAACAAACTGCCCTGGAAGAATCTCCGGCAAAGCCTCATTCTGAGTCAGTTTAATAAGAACATACTTATCATTAATATGTTCTACTGAAACGACTTTTAAGTCAGAAACGTATTTTTTCATTCAAAAACTGTTTTTCTTTGATTTTAATATAAGCAATGTGAGCTTCATTTTGCAAAATTACAAAATAAGGTTACTGTTTCCAAAGAAAAACCTATTAAACATAAAAAATGCGGTCCTGCATTACAATACAAGACCGCCACAATAACAAAAGATTATTTCTTAGGTACGAAACTTTCGTATGTCTGATCGTCAAAATACACCCGTATCTCGGTAATCTGTCTTTGCGGACGCTCTACATATCTTACCTCTGGCCTTATAACAGTTTCACGTTGATGATGCGGAACATTCTGGATTCCCGCATCAGAATTATCAGAAAATAAATCGGGAACCGCTCCTTCACTTTGTGAGAAAAATCCTCCATGACCTGTATCATTATCATCTGTTAAACCAGCCTCTACCTTGTTGTCACTTTCAAACATCGAACCATGACCGAACATCAGCCAGTCGGTGTTCAGGTTAGGTATCTTACTCTTAATAGCCTCAACCGTGTTAAGAGTCGGTTTGGTACGGTTGTTGAATATACTGCTAAGCGAAGCAGCATTGATCCCTATGAAGTTGGCAAACGTTTGTTGACTCATGTGCTGAGCCTCCATTATCTGCCTGATTCTGTCTTTCATTTCTGTCATTTTTGTATGCTTAAGCTGTTATTAGCCGTTTTTTCTAAGACTTTACAAAGGTAAAGCATTTTTCTGATATACACAACAAATCTAAAAAATATTTTGAAAGATAAATTTTTAATTTATGAATTTATATTTTTAAATTTAAATTTAGATATACAATACTTTTATTCAAAATAATAAAAATCTAAATATATATTCCTAAATATGGTATTAACCGATTATTCTTAATTTTACTCTAATTAATTCATTATAAATGAGTTATCTACGCTACAATAGTGCATTTCTGGCATTTATACATCAATAGACAGTAAAAACAGACTTGTTTGGCTTGTTATATATTCATGAAACAATAAATAACAACTGATAATCAGCAACTTACATATAAAAATACGATATGCATAAATATTCATTTATATTTATTGATTTAAAGTTTTAAATATACAAACCTATATATATCAACCAATTATAAAGTATAAAATGATAACATCAATGATTTAAATTTACAAATTTATATACAAATTACAAAGCTTTAGATTCTTAAACTTTAGCAAATTAAATGCAAACAAATGCTAACGCTAAATTTTACAAAAACTTTTTGAGCCGTTTTACCGTTTTTTTTAATATTTCTGAACGATGGTCTAGACGCCTGAAAATATGCGATTCTCAGAGCGTCAAAATTCATAAAACTGCCTGATTCTTAACGGTTTTACCCCTATTTTTTATGTTCGGGAAAAATGATAAAATAGAAAAAATAACGGTAAAAATCGTCGTTTTTTAGTGCAAAATGAAGAAAATCAGCTCTCTCAAAAGCTCTCCAATTGGCGTATTTGGGTTGTCTAAACCCTTACTTTTGGCGTCTGTTTCTCTAATTTTAGAAATTATCTGCATTACTTTTACGCCTGTATAATTTCTCATGCCGGCGATATAATCTCTTGCAGCCCACCCTCCCCTGAGGTCGAGCCAGTGTGCAACACTATCCTCGGTCCTAGGTTGAGGAGCATAAAAAGCAATCAATAAATTCTGAAAATATGAGAACAACATAGGCACCAGCATGTATGCATTTCCAGCTTTGGGATTGCTGTTGAAATAATAGATTATTCTGTTAGCTTTGACAACGTCACGGTTAACAATAGCACTGCGAAGTTCAAACGCATTGAAATCCTTGCTTACTCCGATCCTTGCCTCTACAATTTCGGGAGTTACACGTCTGTCATTATCTGAAAGCGAAAGAATCAGCTTGTCAAGTTCGCTTGTCAAACGGTTAAGATCAGCCCCGATATGATCAGCTATCATTTGGGCTGCCTTGTTGTCTATGGTCGCCCGTCCGTTCAGTTTCAGATAATGTTCAATGAATGCAGGCAACTCATATTCGCGTTTCTTCTTGCTTTCAAATACAACTCCAATGGCCGCGGCTTTAGCCAAGATCTTCTTACGTCCGTCAATTGAGCCGTTTTTATAGCATATTACGAGCACTGTTGTCGGCATAGGCTTCTCCATGTAACGTTCAAGACGGTCCCAGCTCTTTATATTCTGAGCCTCTTTGACAATAACCACTTGCCTTTCAGCCATCATCGGATAACGGCGAGCCATGTCTACAATCTGATTCGGCTGAACGTCAGCTCCAAAAACGACCGACTGGTTGAAGTCCCTTTCCTCGGGTGCAAGTGCGTTATTCTCGATAAACGACGATATCTTGTCAATATAATAAGACTCTTCGCCCATCAAAACATACACCGGCGCATACTTACCTTCACGCAAGTCGCGCATAATGCTCTCAAAAGTCGCAATCTTCTTTTCAGCCATAATCAGACATTTTCTATCACAATGTTACGACAAAAATTGCCAAAGGAAACGCCCTTACGGCAATTTTGATTAATTTTGTAGTCGTAAACAATGCTATCAGAATGCAAATTTAATAAAATGTATCGATTAAACCTACCACAATATGAAATAAAAACCGTCAAACAGAACGGTAAGACCTACATTCTTGACACGTTGCGCCGCAAATATGTAAGTCTGACACCAGAAGAATGGGTACGCCAGCATTTCGTCCATTTTCTGACCGAGCATAAAGGCTATCCTTCATCTTTACTGGCCAATGAGGTTGAACTACACGTCGGCGACAAGAAACTCCGTTGCGACAGCGTGCTTTATAACAGAAGCGCACAGCCTGTAATGATAATTGAGTATAAAGCCCCAACAATAGCCCTTTCACAAAAGGTTTTCGACCAGATTTCGGTCTATAACATGCTGCTTCACGTTGATTATCTGATAGTCAGCAACGGGCTGCAACATTATTGCTGCCGAATGGATTATAACAACCATACATATACGTTTCTAACGGAAATTCCTGACAACAACGAATTGTAAAGCATTTAATGCTGATAATGGAATTAAAAATAACGTATCTAAAACAACCCAAACAACAGAAAGGCACCCAGCCTATTGCAAATTACGCCAGATTAAGCTTATAACAACGGCATATTAAACGACAAAAGGCGCCAAATCGAATTACGATTTGGTGCCTTTTGTATAAATATTATTCTGTAAATCAACTGCCTCTTACAGTCCTCTTGCCTTATATATGCGTTCCTTAGCCTCGTTAATTTCCTGAAATTTCTTCTCTGCCGCACGTCGGATATCATCACCAAGAGCAGCCACTCTGTCAGGATGATGCTTCAGAGCAAGTGCCCGATAGGCCTTGCGTACCTCATCATCTGTTGCGTCCGGCGATACACCCAGCACAGCATAGGCGTCATCAAGACTGCCGCCTTTCAGTTTAAGCATAGAGTCCAGCTCACTTTCCGACAGTCCCATATAGCGTGCCACTTCCTTCAGAGCATCAACCTCGCCACGTGGCACACTACCATCGGCCTGAGCTATCATCACAAGAAAGTTCAGCAACTGCAAACGTCCTGAATAATCCATATTCGCAGCTATCTGAATACAACTCTGCCTTATAGTTTCCTTATACGCTCCAGGACGGTTGGCATCCATACGTTTCTGCTCATCAAAAAGTTTCAGAAGTATCCTGTTGCCCTGCTCTACGGCTGCCTCGCCGAAGTTCATACGCAGGAAATTGCGTACGAACTCCATTTCACTGTGCATCACTTTGCCGTCAGCCTTTATAATATACGAAGCCAAAACAAGCAATGAAAACAGAAAGCTGTTGCGCTGTCCTTCATAATACTGTCGTCTTCTACTCTGCTCCCAGGCGTCGTTTCCGCCAGAAAAGCCTTGCGACTCGTTTCCACCGTCTTTATTTACAGCTTTCAACCCATAATCAAACAATGCGCCAAGAGCCACTCCGGCCAGCGCGCCAAGTGCTCCACCCGACATAAAGCCGAGTATTCCGCCTATCCATTTTCCTGCTGACATATTATCTAATTTTGAAAAATCACACGCAAACACACGTTAAAAAGGACTTTCCTGTTACCGTAGTCTGTCATCTTATTCTATTGCAAAAATAACGCCATTTCAGCCAAAATGTCTCTTTATGGTGGCTGCTTAACCTTAAATTAACAAAAAATAAAGAAGCTGTTGTTTACCACCGACTGTTTTAACAGCATTTTCAGTCATTATTTCCGCACATGCACTACCTAATTATTTCCATTCAGCCAAAGCCTCTTCCACACCCTTAATAAGCATCGGTAACTCTATTTTTGCCAACGCAACTGTGTTTATACGGAGTTTGCCGCCATTATACTCTTTTGTCTGGATAATATTCAAGACTTCCGAACCGTTATTCTTATCATCACTGAATGTGATTTCACCGCTCAATGATGCCACAGTAATACCTTGCCAATCAGCACTGCCACTGACCAAATTCTCATTTACCTTACGTATGGCCGGCAAGAATTCGGAAAGCTCCTTGCGGTCAAAAAACAGTTTTTCACGCTCATACGCACCTTTATCGCCTTTTATGCTGTATGTTATCTTAAAATACGTTTCAGCCCCGCTGTCGTTGAAATCCAGAAAAATATGCCCACGATTGAGCTTCAACTGTCTTTCCCATGAGCCCAATCGTGTCTGCACAGGTTTCTCTACAACGTCTTCGACAACAGGCTCTCCCGGCATTTTCAGCCATACCTGACCGTTCTCAAGGTATTCAACATTGTCAAAACCGGCAAGCGCACGCTCCAGCTTTCCACCTTTAGTGCAGTATCCGACAACAATTTTCTGCGCAAGCGACATCATGAAAACATTACGGTCGAACGCCGAACGAGCAGTAACATTGTGTACACTCGCATCACAGTGTGTTATTATCAGCAGACGGTTCTCACGCAAAGCCTCGTTTACTTCTTCATTCCATTGGCTGTGCATAGCCTCTGCCAGCACAAGCACAGCCGGTATCTTACGCTGCAACAGCACTGTGAATACCGCACGCTCCATAGGCGACTGACTGCCGCACATAACGCAGTCGCGCTCAGCCGACAGACCGAGCATCCATTTTCCGACAAGATATTCAAGTCCGTCTGGCGTCTTACGTGAGCATACGAAAGCCGTCTTCTCTTGCTTCATAAGCCCGTAATTGCCTATTTTAGACACAATTTCCATAATCCGAAAGGTTAAAAGCCTAATAATCTGAATTATCACAGCCCGTAGTTCAAGGCATAATGTTTTTCACTGATTAATTATCGCAAAGATAAGAAATAATGCAGAATTAAAGGCACAAAATCTGTAAAAACGCCATAAAAACATTGCCTTTGCACGTCTGACAGGCTACTGTTCCTCTGTTCTACACCTGTCAGAATCTGTCTTTCTGTCCTTGTCCTGCGCCCGTACCCTTGTATTTGCTACGCGCGACGTTGAACTTATAACGCACCGTTAGGTTTATTTCGCGCTGTCCTGGAGATGTATAACGTGCCTTACGTATAGCTCCGAAATAACAAATAACATCTTTACGGTTTGTCTTGAATATGTCGTCTACATACAGCTGAACGCTCAAACGGTCGTCAAGAAAAGCCTTATACAGCGACAAGTCTGCCGTAAACGACGGCTTTCGCATATAGTTATTCTCATCGGCTCCTGTCGTAAGGCACTCCATATTAAGAGAAATCCGGCACAGTCTGGTGTCAAGCGTGTTATCGAAACGCAGGTTTACAATAGGATTGTCTAACGGACTATGACCATAAACGCCCATTCTGAACCACTGTTTCCGTACACCCAACATAACCGTTGGATGCCATGGGCCTAACACAGGACGGATATTTACAGATGCAGATACCTTGTCGTAAGCCCTGCCGTTCACCTGTTTAAACAGTGCCACGGCCGGATTGTCGTCATAAGTCTCGCACGTCTGGATTATCGGATCAATCAAGTGTGAATATACAGCACTGAACATCAGCCACTTATATGATACTGCAAAGTTCACGTCATGCGATCTCGACGGTTTCAAGAAGGGGTTTCCTCCCTCGTAAATATAGCGGTTATCATAATGTATGCTGCTGCGAAGCTGATTATAACCAGGACGGTGTATGCCAGCCGAATATCCGAGCTGAAACGCAGTTTTGCCTAACATGGCAGATAAAGCGAGCGACGGAAAGAAGTTGCCGTATGCCTTGCTTTGCTCTACTATGTATGTTCCGGCATCATAATAATCGAAATCCACGTTCTCATATCGTAGTCCGGCATGCACCCCAAGCGTACCAAACAGACGTGAGTACTCTAAAAACGCCATGGCCATACCTTCCTTTATGCGGCTTTTGTCGTCATCAATTATGCCTTTTGGCTTGACTGAATATAGTGTCTTACGCTCTGAATATGAGTATTCTCCGCCTAATGACACAGTGCCACCGAATAACGGTGCCGTTGCGACCAGTTTTGAAGCTACTAACATGTTGTTATTATCAGTTTCTGTGTCGACGTCGTTGCTTCCGTTTCCATGCTCCGCTTCAGTATAAGACTCGACTGTGTTCATATCTGCATCCTCCGTTCCACACATCCAATCCGTATTGAAATCAATAGTAAATTCGCCTATTTTTCCTACATAATAAGCGTTTCCCTGCACTCCGGTTTCATTCCTGCTGTAAATATAGTCGCTACGAAGCGTCTCTACGGTCTCCCCGTTTTTAGTTAGCGTTGAATTCATGTAGCCCGAACCGCGGTACCACGGCAGGCTGTTAAGCCTGATGCTCACGCCTGCCGAGTGATTATCGTCGAACATATAGCTCGCGGCAAGACGGGCATAATAATTTTCACGCTTACCAACCTGGTCAATAACCAAATCCTGATTCCAAGTATCCTCAAGATAGGTCGCCAGCTCGTTTTTCTTTGGGTCAGGGGTTGCTTTTTTCGATGCATGGAGCGATAAGTCGATGTCAAGACCGCCCCTGCGATAGCTCATATTGAGCCTGTCTCCGCCCACAAGATAACCGTAATCATTAAGTTCACCATACAAGCGGTTGTCAAAACCGAAACCCTCGCCAACAGCCTTTTTAGTCGTTATCCTTATAACCGACGTGACGCTGGCATCGTAACGAGCACCGGGATTCATAATTACTTCCACTTCTTTTATATTATCTGAAGCAAGTCTGTCAAGTTCCGAGTTATCTCTCATCTTGCGGCCGTTTATGTATATCTCTGGCTTTCCACGCCCGAATACAACAATCTCGCCCTTTTCTGCCGACACGTTTGGTATCTTGTCGAGCAACCGCTCCAATGTCCCTACATTTTCAAGAACAGTTCCGCTCACTCCAGTAACCATACTTTCACCCTTCAACCTCGTAGTCGGTAAATCGCTACTGACGACCACTTCTCCCAACATTCTCTGCTCAGCAGCAAGCACAACCGTGCCTACATCGTTTTTTCTTTCAACAAAAACCGTTTTATAACCGACCGAAGAGAAACGCAGCAGGCTGCCATCAACCGGCGGAACAAAAGTAAACGTGCCGTCTACATCGGTCATAACACCTGCAACAAAAGACGAATCAGGCAGCGAAAGGGCTATTACATTAGAATAAGGCAAGGGGTTTCCGTTGTCGTCAACCACTCTGCCAGTAACTTTTTGGGCGGAAGTCTGCTGCAAGATGAACGCCAAACAGCACATGACTATTAATCTTATACAAGTATTCATATAATTCAATTAAATTATTCCCTTTTACATTTATTGACGCAACTGACGGCCCAAAAGTTGCAGTATGACGATATTCTTCAACAAAAAAGCGTTTGCATTGACATTAGATACATGTATTTCATTTATCAGTAGCCCATACCATTCGATTATACAGGTAATGGCAAACGTACACAACACTTTTAACTACGAATAAAACACAGGAACACTTTACATCGTTTTAACGACAATAAGATATAAAAATAAAAGAATAAGAGCAGTAAAATTACCGTAAGTCTTCGCGTCAGTTAGTATTGACAGTACTGACGGATGATTATCCAAGCAGTGACTACAAATGCTAATCAGTACAAGCATCATAAAGAAGTGTAATATAAGTATTTATTGCTTTGATTCTAATATACGGTTCATCCGCAGTTCAGTTGGATGGACGAATCGTGAAGCGCAAAGAGTCTTAGC
>CABUHE010000024.1 GCA_902491375.1 uncultured Prevotella sp. | reverse complement strand
TCATTGATAAAAGCAGGCTTATTGCATAAGATTATTATACCGAACTCACGTTAATTTAATATTTATGAAAAGATTCACAACTCTATTCCTGTCATGTGTTGTGTGTGCAAGTATGACGTTTGCACAGGATGCAAAGCCATTCAAGGCAACGTATGCAAACCAGCTTGAGCGCGTACAGCAGACTGAAATGAGGAGCGCTGCGAGAAGTCAGGCAGAAGCATTACTGTCAGAAGATTTCTCAAAATTCACAAAAGGTACGGAAGCAGCTCCCGACAACGAAGACATCGGCAACAACGGAGCAATACCCGATGAGTACACACAGACACCGGGCTGGAAAGGCTCAGGTGTGTATCAGGCAGGAGGGGTAGCATATATCGGTACTGACGCATCAGACATGATGGGCTATCTGAAGACTCCTGAGATGGATCTTACTGCAAACAACGGATTCTTTACCGTGAAGTTCAGAGCAAAGTCGACAAGCGCCGACGGCGACGTGATTACGGTGAAGAACTACCTGACCGGCGCTTATTTTGACGAGTCGTCATCAGAAGTAAGCATCACAAACGAATGGAAGGAATATACCGTGCAGATGAACGCAGGTGCTGCAACAAGCTACATTCAGCTGACTGCTGAGAACGGCGACTGGCTTGTTGACGACATAACAGTGGCTTGCGACGGTGTGCCCTGCCCTGAAGGACTGAGCGTAAGCGGATATACAGGAACATCAGCCAAGCTGAGCTGGAACCCGGTAGAAGGCGCCGACTATTATGTAATCAACCTCTACTACTTCAGCATGGACACATTTAAATATGAATATCTGAAGAAAGACGAGAGAGTAGACGGCACAACTGTAACCGTAACCGGACTCGACAGCAAAGAGACTTACTTCTGGCAAGTGGCAACAGTAAAAGACGGTATGCAGTCAGCATATTCGGACCAGTCAACAATAAAGATAACCAAACAGGCGCCGGAGACATACCAGCCAACTGACTACGACGGAACACAGTTTACTGCATCTTGGGAAGACTTGGGTGAGGGAAGCCAATATAAACTGAGCGTGTACTCATATATCAACGGAGGAACTTATTACGAAGAAAGAGTGCCTTTCCTGGAGCAGACAGTTTCAACCAATTCGTTCCTAGTAACCGGCCTTGACGAAAATACGATCTATTATTATACCGTACAGGGAACAATGCAGGACGGCGAAATAACCATGATTTCAAAAGAGCTTCAGGTTCAACCGAACATCGCCGCTCCTGAGGTGATGCAGGCTACAGACGTAACCTCAACTTCATTCGTAGCAAACTGGGGCACTGTAAAGAGAGCCAACAAGTATCTCGCAACAGTCTACAAAGAGCATACAGCTACGGCTGAAGAGACATACGCACTGGCTGACGGAAACTTTGAATCGTACACTACAAACGAGACCTCAAACCTGACTCTGCCGCGCGAGACCGGCGCCGGAATGTGGTACATCAACTATGTAGCTACAAAGGACGGATGCATCGGTATAGACAACTCACTGGTTCACGTGCTGGGCTACGGCTACATGTACTCACCGCTGTATGACCTGACTCCGTTTGGCGGAAAGGCTTCATTCGACATCACTCTGGCAAGCGACGACGCTACAATGGCTACAATCTCACTGGCTGAAATAGGCGCAGGAAACGTATTGAACGAGATTGAGACTTTCAAAGTACCTGTAAGCAAGGAAATGACAACACAGCACGTTGAATTTACCAAAGGTTCAAAACAGTGCTGCGTGCTTATCCACTTCGACCTGGGCTACTACCTCTATATTAAGGATCTGAAGCTGACAGTGGACATGCCAGAGGGCAGCAAGATAGAAATACCGTTTGACAGCAAGATTACAGAATCGACTGACGAGCAGAAATTTGCTGTAGACAACATCGAAATCGGCGCAAACGACCGCCTTTCATACGACGTCGTAGCAGCTCTTTCAACTGAAGAGATTTATGTTGAGTCTCCGAAGTCAGACCGTATGTATGTTGATATCGCAACTTCAATAAAGGACATTAACATGTCAGCAAAGCCAACGGTAAAGATCAATGGTGATGAACTGTATGTTGAGAATCCCGACTCGGAAAATGTCGAGGTGTTCAACGCTGAGGGCGTGAAACTATTGGAAAACAAATCCGGTAATACTGTTGTAAAGACTAGAATCCCCTATCCAGGCATCTACATTGTAAAAGTTGGAAATAAGGTTACAAAAGTTTATGCCGCAAGATAAAAGTCATAGAACTTGAATTTATTACAAGCAAGGGATTGCCTTAATGGCAATCCCTTTATTATATATAAAATCTGAACATGCCAGACATGCACAAGCTCTACAAGAAACAATATGGATGTATAGCAATACCAACAGCCTGTTCCGTTATCTGCGAAATATAAGTTTATCCACAAAAATAGTTTGAATGATAATGTTTGTGCCAAAAATCCGTTATCCCCATAAACGAGAAAACATTCCATATGGGCAAAATCACGGAAATAAAATTGAGTCCAATGCAGTAATCCGCATTGGAAGACGGATATCGCAACGGTTCATCGCACGCCTTCCGTATGCACTGTAAGGCGGTATTGTTGAAGTCACAAGGTCTAAGCTCTCCCCCAATAGGCGAGCGTTTGGAAATGCACCAGACTACGGTCAACAATTGGGCGAGACGCTTTGAGGAGGAAGGTATCAGAGGTCTGAACACCCGTCCCGGCCGTGGTCGCAAACCCATTATCGGTACGCAAGACGAGGAAATCATCCGGCGTGCCATCGAGAAAGACCGCTCAAGTGTCTTGACAGCCAAGGCACAATGGGAGGCCGCAACCGGGAAGACGGCCTGCGAGGAGACGCTCAGGCGTTTTTTAAGCGCATTGGCGCAAGATTTGGACGTATAAGGAAACGTCCAAAGGGCAAACCATCGCCACAACTTTACCAATATAAGCTGTGGGAGTTGCAAGAGCTTGAACGGCTGTGGCAAAACGCTTCCATAGACCTTTATTATGGGGACGAATCCCATATTTGTGAGGAGGCGTATGTGCCGTATGGCTGGAAATTTTCCAAGGAAGACGTTTATATCCCGTCCCAACGAGGGGCCAGGCTCAACTGCTTCGCCATGATTGACCGCCATAGCCATACCCATTGGGGTACAACCGGAAGAAGCATCGATTCTGACAAAATGATTAGTTTTCTTGACGACTTCTCCATAACCGTTAAGCGCAAGACCGTGGTCGTGCTTGACAATGCGCCCATACACCAGGCAAAAAGACTGCTCGCACTTCGTGACATATGGGAGAAAAGAGGACTGCATCTTTTCTTCATGCCGCCGTATTCTCCACAACTTAACATCGCCGAGATTCTTTGGTGGATGCTCAAGGGAAAATGGCTTCAACACAAAGATTATCTTACGGCAGGCACCCTCTTTTACGCTGCCAATCGGGCTTTGGCTGCTATAGGAGACGGACTGATGACTAACTTTAAATATCATGCAGTTTAATTTTGTTGACTAACTTACGAGAGGTAGAAAAAAGACATAAACTTTATTAATTAGCAACCAATAAGACACGAATAAAAGAATTTGAAAAGAATATTCATCATTGCCGGGTTCATCCTCTGTTTATTTGGATGAGAATAAAATAAAAGACACATATAAAGCCCATGCACAAAACATTGTCCTTGTAAGAGGATCAAAAAGGAGTTAGACGCTCTGATCTGATTATGCGTTAATGTCGAGCGGACAAGACACCGACGGAAACGCATAAGCAGGCCGAAGAGTACGTGTAACAAGGGTTTGTTCAGGCACAAATGTTCTAATTACCAATTTGGATTTAAGCAAATATCAACACACAAAATCGTAAAAATAAAAAAACATAACAAAAAAGTTGTAAATTATAAATTAATCATCTATATTTGCCACGTAAACACGGATTTGTGATCCGGCTTGTAAACAAACAAGCATCCTCTCATATTTTTTTACACAGACCATTCAAATAACTAAAAAACACAACACCGCCCCAAACTGTCATTACGAAACCTAAGTAAGCAAGAACGCAACCTCTCCCTCCCTTGAAGTTCTTGCCACCGCTTACAAAAACAAAAAAGGGGGAGGAGATTATTATTAACTCTTAAACACATGTAAGATGAAACACATTTTATTACTTTCAGTATTGTGCGGTATGTCTTTGACATTTGTCAACGGCAACGTTTCCGCGCAAAATGAGACTAATACAGTTTTAGCCTCCAACAATGTATTGTCCGTAAAGGGCGTGTCGCTAACTGCAAATGATGTTGAAAATTTTAAGAACTTTGAAATCGAAGCAAACGAAACCGGTTCTTACAATGCACAGTTCTGGGTGTTGCCCGCAAAATACGGCGACGGAAGTTTCACCAAATTCAATGTATATGTGAACAACGTTTTCGCCGGCATGATAACTCCGCAAAAAGACAATTGGCAATCGCTTCCTCTCGATGGCGGCAAAGCGTTAAGACTAAATAAGGGTAACAACATTGTTTCCATCTCGACAAATGCGCCCGAAACTCCTAATGTTGAGTCTATACGCATATCGAAAAACGCAAATGCCGCAGCGTTCTCTTCTACGGAATATGACAACTATCTCTCAAAGGCTATGAGTCCAAACGTAAACGGAGTTGCCTCTCTGTCAGATACTGAGCCTGCTGCAATCGAGAACGGTATGATAATTAGGCATAACATACCACTCAAGTATTCCTTCTTCCAAACATACGAATTCACGGAAGGACAAGAAATATTCATAACGGCCTCCAGTCAAACAGAACACTCTATAGACATGTTCTTTTACGGAACAAAGTATCAGAATTTCAACGTAAGCGACACGGCCATTTTGATAGCATCTAAGCATATCGGCCACACTCCTTCCAGTCCACAGTCAGAAGAAGACTTTATAACAGGTAGAGCAAAATACACATACACACCAGCCGCTCCAGAAGAGATACAAGGAATCAATTGGAGAAGCCCCTCCGAACTAACATTAAACACTCCTCAGGCACATGTAAGCACAATGTTGGTAACAATTCCCAAGACAGGATATTACATGATTAAGATTAGAAGCACACAAAATAGGACGCTAGGTGTGGCAGACGTAAACGTAAATGGTGACTATTTTTATGAAAATGTCCCTATATATTATTATAAAGTCGATTGCGAGATGCCTGCAGGTACAAAGTACGGGGCATTAGCCATGAGTAATAACAATGGGGATGACCCAATGCTGTTCGTTGAAGGCGGAGGAAGTTTTAAAATTGTAGGATATAATGACGACGCGCCGGCTGAACCGAGGCAAGACTATAATTTAAGATATAACGACTCTTACGTAGGACAAGTATACTTTTTCCCGACAAAAGCCTTGCATGTTTGCAGTTACAGCTCAAAAGACCCAGAATCGGCATGTACCATAATCGGAAGAATTCCAGATTATTATGAAAGCCAGGAAGCGCCCAAAGCCATTGCCAACGCAAGAAAAAACGAAACGGAAAAGACATCGGGCAATCTTTTCTTAGAGGAATCAGTTTCAATATCGCCGAAGGCGGCTGAATTATCGTCTTCCGTAACGATATCGTCAAATGACATGATAAAGAAGATACAAGTATTCAACATGTCGGGTGTAAAAATTGCCGATTGCACAGTCAACGATTATTCGTCAAACATCCGATTATCTGAAATGAACATCAATAATAACGGAATATACATAGTAAACGTTGAAACCGAGAACGGCACAATATCGCAAAAGATAACCGCATACTAAAAATATACTAACCGAAAGATTAGGAGCTAACGGCAAACAGCTCCTAATCTTCAATAATCTTAATACAAACAATATGAAAACATCAAAATTTATCATAACCGCCGCATTGGTTATCTTACCGCCAATTGCAGCCTACGGACAAACGCCGCCAGAACCGCACATAAGCGGCGAAGTATACGGACACGAATACGCGGACCTCGGACTGCCCAGCAAAACCCTATGGGCAACATGCAACGTGGGCGCCGAAAGACAAGGCGATATAGGCTACTACTTCGCATGGGGTGAAACGGAGCAGAAAGACATATACACATGGGAAACGTATAAGTTTTTCGACCGATACGAGAAAGACCAATATGGTAACACCTATGCTGCTTGCGTTGGCACGGACGACGACATTTGCGGAACTGAGCACGATGCGGCACGGGTGCATTGGGGCGGCACATGGCGCATGCCGCATTATTCAGAGATAAAGGAATTGCGACGTCAGTGCTGGTGGTTGCTGACAACGGAAGACGGCGTACTCGGCTATAGGATTTACGGACCGAACGAAAACAGCATATTCATGCCATTCACAAACGGCTATCGTATCGGTGGAGGTTATGAGTTCCCAAACGACGGATTATACTGGAGCGGAAGCGTTCAACGATTTGATGACGACGCTGAGAATAACAACCAGAATGCATACAATTTCTATTTTGACACAGGAGGGATGGGGGTGCTTTACGGTCAACGATTTGTAGGTTGTGTGATCCGCCCTGTAATCAAACGGAGTGAAACAGGTATTGTAAACATCGAGGCCAAATCAGATGCTTGCGTAATCTATAAAAACGGCATAATCACCATCCTATCCGAAACGAACAACGTAAAATCGATAGAGGCATGGAGCATTAACGGCTCAAAAATTCTCTCGATAGTGAATCCGCCGAAAAGCATCGACGCAACAGGAATCAATCCCGGGATATATGTGGTAAGGCTTAAAAGTGGTGAACACATACTAAAAACGCAAAAGATAATTATCAACTAAAACATTCAATCATGAAAAAGTACATATTTATAATAATGATTGCTTTGTGCGTATGTGTTACGGCAATAGCACAAAACTCTTTCTACTATTACCGTGGAACAAAATTGCAACTGACCGAAAATCCACAAAAGATTGTGATAATAAGTAAAAATAACACAAGCACGGAATCGTATGCGGGGCTTACTCTTGCCAAGTCTATAAACGGCACGAAAAACAAAATTCGCGTTTACGAAACAGTTTCATCTACGGCGAACGCAAAACAACTAAAATCGGCAGTACAAAGTGCAAGCGGAAACATATCCGTAACATCATGCTACATCAACGAGTATGGGAAAGAGCTTATACCGACAGGTTATATCCATGTTAAACTATTATCAGAAAACGACCGCAAAACATTGGAAAACACAGCCAGACAATACGGTCTTGAAATCTTTGAACAAAATAGATTCATGCCGTTATGGTACTCGCTGCGACAATCCGACGCAACTGGAATGTCACCAATAGAAATAGCAAACAAGATATATGAAACCGGCCTGTTCCAATATTCTTCACCAGACTTTGCTTTCGATGCTCTTGAATTTTCGTATGACCCTGACAACATCCATCAATGGGGATTATACAACAGCCAATATGAAGGTCTTGACATATCTATAAGCGAAGCGTGGAACTATGCGACAGGACGCGGTATTAATATTGCAATCATTGATGTCGGTATCGAGACAACGCATCAAGATCTTGCAGCTAACATTCATCCGGTAAGCTACGATACAGAAACACATTCTTCTCCAAGCAAGCTCTACAACAACAACCACGGGACCCACTGCGCGGGAATTGCTGCAGCAGTAAGAAATAACGGGATACAAATCGCCGGCGTAGCACCTGACGCAAAAATAATGCCAATAAGCAATAGGCTTAGCCTATCAGAAGAAGAAACAATAAAATTAGCAGACGGTATAAACTGGGCATGGAAGAATGGGGCGGATGTTATTTCGTGCTCGTGGTGGTGTATGCCTAATGAAGCCATGGAAGAAGCTATCGACTCTGCAGTAACAAGGGGAAGAGACGGTAAGGGATGCGTATTCGTGAAATCGGCAGGGAACACTTCAGGCGCAATATCATACCCTGGAAGTTATCGGAAAGAAGTCTTAGCCATAGCAAGCATGGCCATAAATGGAACTCTCGCCAGCTCATCTGCAAGCGGAGACAATCTTTTTGTCACAGCCCCAGGAGTAAAAATCCTTTCAACCGTTTTAAACAATTCAACAGCCTATATGAGCGGCACATCAATGGCAGCCCCTCACGTAGCTGGTTTAGCAGCCTTAATATTAGAACGCAATCCAAGCCTTACTGCATACCAAGTACGTAAAATCATAGCCCAAAACACTAAGAAAATAGGCTATTGCGGATATTATCAATCTAAAGAATTCGGTACATGGAACGAACATTACGGATACGGCCTAATTGACGCTTATAAGTCCGTACTGAATACTCCTCGCTAAAACAAGCAATTGTTTATAGAACTGCGCTTTTACAAAATCAAAACTCTCAATCACAAACGACAGAGAATCATGAAACACCTAAGACTTTTAATGACATGTGCGCTAAGCCCGTTCATGATAGCAACGGCGCACACGGCAATGGCGCAAGGCACATTAGTACCCGAGCAGTGCACGATTGGAATAGACGGCCGCCCCGTATGTTACCCGATAGAAGACATCGGCTTCAGCTTCGACGGAAAGATTACCGCTAAAGACGGTATAAAAGGATATATAACGTGCAACGGCGACACCATTGTGGAAAAGGCCATAACCATAAAAAACGGGAAAAGACAGGGCTGGGCTAAAATGACATTCGACGAGCCGCTGATACTGCCCAAAGGACAAGACTACAAGGTAAACGTACCTGCGGGTATGCTCGCGCTTGAAAGCGACCCGACGGTAACTAACGGCGAGCTGAGTTCTGTCTTCAACATACCTGCCTGTCTGCCCGTAGCCGAACACTCGATAAAAGACGGCGACACGGTGGAAAAGGCCATGTCGATAACGTTCTATTACAAGGTGGAGACCAAAGCCCTCGCCACCAACCCCATAGCCATGCTCTACCGAAATACAAACGGGCAATGGATTAAAGTAAGAACATTACCACTAAAAGTAACTTACGACTGGGATTTGGGGCAGGCATACGTAAATTTCGAACAAGAAATGCACTTCGAAAAAGGAGTGGAGTATCAGATAGTAATACCTGAAGGTACTATAAGCGCGCTACGACGAGACGACATTGTGAACGAGGAAGCATGCATCACCTTCACGGGCGGCTACACAGAGCCACTGCCTACGGTAGACTTTACGTGGTGCAACCTGTTCGGCATGAAAGACTTCAGCAACATCAACGACCTGAAATTCTACTACGACATACCCATAACGGCAACTCCCGGCATGGAGATTTCGCTATGGCAGAGCGACGACGGACCGATGATAGCCGGGGCTGAGCCTACGGTAAGCACGGAAAACGACAAATGGGTCCTGACAGCCGGATTCGGCGGACTCGACTTGTCGGCCTACGACGGCTTCGTTGTCGTGATACCCGAGGGGCTTGTTGTGTCGGCAGAAGGCGACGTTGTGGTGAACAAGAGAAGCTCGACCCAAATAGAAGGAACTACCGGTATAAGCAACGTTACCGGCAATGAGACGGCCGTAAGCTGCGACGGACGAAGGGTGATTATAACCAACGCCGTAAACGGCGGACGCATAACCTTGCTGACAGCCGACGGCAAAACGTTATTAACAAAGACGGCCGTCGGAACGGAAGAGCGGATACCGCTGCCGGGTAAGGGTCTGTTTGTCGTTAATGTGGACGGAACGTCGTATAAGATAATAGGCCGATAACACCACTCACGTCATCCCGTCAGGCGTGAATAAGCCGATAATATACATTCGCGATGTGAATTCGGAATATACGTTATACAAGTTCGCTATATGACGTTCAAAAAAAATACATTAATCTTACACACATAAGCAATAATAAAAATTGGACATGATGTCTTACACCATGCCCAATTTATAATAGAGATATACTTTCGATTCAGATTATTCAGCCTTAGGAGCTTCCTCAGCGGTTGCTTCTGCCTTAGCTTCCTCACTAACCTGTGCTTCAGTAGCAGCTTCGGCGCTCTTAGCACGACGGCTACGACGAGTCTTCTTAGCTGCCTTCGGAGTCTTGGCCATGTTCTCATCGAAGTCAACAAGCTCGATGAAACAAATGTCAGCAGCATCGCCCTGACGTGTACCGAGCTTGATGATACGAGTGTAGCCTCCGGGACGGTCAGCAACCTTTACAGCAACTTCTTTGAAAAGCTCTGTAACGGCGTACTTGTTCTGCAAGTAACGGAAAACAACACGACGTGAAGTTGTAGTGTTAGTCTTTGAACGTGTGATCAAAGGCTCAACATACATTTTGAGGGCCTTGGCCTTTGCGAGAGTCGTAGTGATTCTTTTGTGCATGATCAGCGAAACTGCCATGTTAGCAAGCATAGCCTTACGATGAGATGCAGTACGGCTCAGATGGTTGAATTTCTTATTATGTCTCATTTTTTGTTAATTCTTTTGGAAAGAAAATCTTATTAAGTGTCCGCCGGATTCTGTTCCGGCGTGACACAAACAGGATTATTCTTTGTCTAATTTGTACTTTGAAATATCAGTTCCAAACGACAGATTCAGACTCTCGAGCAAATCATCAAGCTCTGAAAGCGATTTCTTACCGAAGTTACGGAACTTCAAGAGATCAGTCTTGTTGTACTGTACCAAGTCGCCGAGAGTCTCAACATCAGCAGCCTTAAGACAGTTGAGCGCACGAACTGAAAGGTTCATGTCAACAAGCTTAGTCTTGAGCAGCTGACGCATGTGGAGAACTTCCTCGTCAAACTCCTGATTGCCCTCAACATCATTGTTCTCAAGAGTAATCTTCTCATCAGAGAACAGCATGAAGTGGTAAATCAGAATCTTGGCAGCCTCTTTAAGAGCGTCCTTCGGGTGAATGGAACCGTCCGTTGTAACTTCGATAACCAGCTTGTCGTAGTCGGTCTTCTGCTCGACACGATACGGCTCAACTGAATATTTCACGTTACGAATCGGAGTGTAAATAGAATCGATAGGAATTACGTTTACGTCAGTGCAGAATTCGCGATTCTCGTCAGCAGGAACGTAACCACGTCCCTTGTTGATGGTAAGGTCGATCTGCATTGAGGCTTTGGCATCTAAATGACAAATCACCAAATCAGGGTTTAACACTTCAAATCCAGTCAGATACTTACCGATGTCGCCAGCTTTGAACTCGGTAGAATTCTCTACGGTGACACTAACTTTTTCGTTCTCGAATTCTTCTACTACTTGCTTGAACCTAACTTGCTTAAGGTTCAAGATAATGTTGGTAACATCCTCTTTAACACCCGGTACTGATGAAAATTCATGCTCAACACCAGCTATACGGATGGTGTTGATAGCATAACCTTCGAGTGATGAAAGAAGAATGCGGCGAAGAGAGTTACCGATAGTAACTCCGAAGCCAGGCTCAAGGGGACGAAACTCGAACTTGCCGAATTTGTCATTGGCCTCCAACATTACAACTTTATCAGGTTTTTGAAATGCTAATATCGCCATTAATTTAATGATTTATTTAGAGTACAACTCAACGATTAACTGCTCCTTAATATTCTCTGGGATGTCGGCACGCTCTGGCTTGTGTAAGAACTTACCGCTCTTTGAATTATCGTCCCACTCAATCCATGGGTACTTGCTATGATTGAAACCTGCAAGAGCTGCTTCGATAACCTCGAGAGACTTAGACTTCTCACGAACACCAACAACCATACCAGGCTTAACTGCGAATGAAGGGATATTAACTACCTTACCATCAACAACGATGTGCTTGTGACCAACCAACTGACGCGCAGCAGCACGTGTTGGAGCGATACCAAGACGGAATACAACGTTATCAAGACGGCACTCGAGATTCTGAAGAAGAACCTCACCAGTAATACCATCAGCCTTAGCAGCCTTATCAAACATATTACGGAACTGACGCTCTAATACACCATAAGTGTACTTAGCTTTCTGCTTCTCTGCCAACATGACACCGTACTCAGACATCTTACGACGACGGTTGTTGCCATGCTGTCCAGGAGGGAAGTTTCTCTTGGACAAAACTTTGTCTGCGCCGAAAATCGGCTCACCGAAACGACGCGCAATCTTAGATTTCGGACCTATATATTTAGCCATAATATTATAAAATGCTTTTTATTGATGTAACTTTTATTGATAGCAGGAAGATTATACCTTACGTCTCTTCGGAGGACGGCAGCCATTGTGCGGCAGCGGAGTAACGTCTACGATTTCTGTAACCTCGATACCACTGCTGTGTACGCCACGGATGGCAGACTCACGACCATTACCTGGACCCTTTACATAAGCCTTCACCTTGCGCAGACCGAGATCGTAAGCTACCTTTGCACAATCCTCTGCTGCCATCTGAGCTGCATACGGAGTGTTCTTCTTTGAGCCACGGAATCCCATCTTACCGGCAGATGACCAAGAGATAATCTGGCCTTCACTATTTGCCAAAGACACTATAATGTTGTTGAAAGAGCTATGAACATGAAGCTGTCCCATAGCGTCAACTTTCACATTTCTTTTCTTAGATGTTGCTGATTTCTTTGCCATAACTAATTATTATTTAGTAGCCTTTTTCTTATTAGCAACAGTCTTCTTCTTACCTTTACGGGTACGAGCGTTATTCTTAGTACTCTGACCGCGAACCGGAAGACCGTTACGATGACGAATTCCACGATAGCAACCAATATCCATGAGTCGCTTGATGTTCATCTGGATCTCAGAACGGAGATCACCTTCAACTTTGTACTCAGCGCCGATAATCTCACGGATCTTAGCTGCCTGATCGTCAGTCCACTCGCTGACCTTCAGGTCACGGCTTACGCCTGCCTTATCCAATATCTTTGCTGAACTACTTCGACCTATACCATAGATATAAGTCAATGCGATTTCGCCACGCTTATTCTGGGGCAAATCTACTCCAACAATTCTTATTGCCATTTTTGTTATTGATAAATTAAAAAATTAGTTTTAGCCCTGACGTAATTTGTACTTAGGGTTCTTCTTGTTGATAACGTACAGACGACCTTTACGACGTACTATCTTGCAATCGGGTGTACGCTTCTTGATTGATGTTCTCGTTTTCATATATCTCTATAAAATTATTTGTATCTGAACACTATTCTGCCTTTGGTCAAATCATAAGGACTCATCTCGACCTTGACTTTGTCGCCAGGAAGAATCTTGATATAGTGCATCCTCATCTTTCCTGAGATGTGTGCCGTGATAGGACAGCCATTTTCCAATTCTACGCGAAACATTGCATTAGACAATGCCTCTACTATTGTTCCGTCTTGTTCTATTGCGTCTTGCTTTGACATATTGTTTAGTATAAATTTCCTTCTAATTGTTCTACTTCATCAAACGAAGATAAAATTTCAGCCTCTCCCCTACGTATTGCTATCGTATGCTCAAAATGGGCGGCTGGCTTGCCATCACGTGTCCGTATTGTCCAACGGTCAGGCATCATGTAAATCAAACGGTCACCCATTGTTATCATCGGCTCGATTGCTATACACATTCCAGCTTTCAAGAGCACACCGCTACCACTCTTACCGTAATTAGGAATTGAGGGATCTTCATGCATTTCCCGCCCTATACCATGACCGGTCAACTCTCTGACGACTCCATAACCAAAAGACTCTGTGTGCTTCTGAACAGCTTCGCCAATGTCACCGACATGTTTTCCTGCTACAGCTTGTTTGATGCCTAAATATAAAGACTCTTTCGTTGTCTTGAGCAGCTTCTTGACACTTTCGTCAACTTCACCAACACAGAACGTATAACATGAGTCTCCATTGTAACCGTCAAGCATTGCTCCGCAATCAACCGAGATTATATCACCATCCTTCAAAATTGTCTTGTCGTCAGGTATTCCATGAACGACGACATCATTGACCGATGTACATATACTAGCAGGGAAAGGATTACCAAAAGGATTAGGAAAGTTCTTGAACGTCGGAATGGCTCCGTTGTCGCGAATGAACTCTTCTGCTATATTATCTAACTGACGCGTAGTAACACCCGGCTTGATATGCTTAGCAATCTCCCCGAGTGTTTTACCTACTAACTGATTAGCATTGCGCATCAGTTCTATTTCATCTTCTGTCTTTAGAAATATCTTCATTCAGTACAGAAATGTCGCTTAATCAATATGCTGAAACATTTGCGTTTCGCCCGCGGATACGGCCTGAGTTAAGCAATCCGTCATAATGACGCATCATCAAATGACTCTCAATCTGCTGAAGTGTATCAATAACCACACCAACGAGAATGAGCAATGACGTTCCGCCAAAGAACTGAGAGAATGCATCCTGTACATCAAGCAGACCTGCCAAGGCTGGCATTATTGCAATGAAAGCGATAAACAAAGATCCTGGCCAAGTAAGACGAGACATAACGGTGTCAATGTAGTTTGCTGTATCTTTTCCTGGTTTGATGCCGGGAATAAAGCCATTGTTGCGTTTCATGTCCTCTGCCATTTGAGTCGGATTCAAAGTTATCGCAGTATAGAAGAATGTGAAAGCGATAATCAGTGCTGCAAAGACAATATTGTATAGCAGACTTCTATGATCCATCAAAGAGCGAATGACAAAACCAGTCTGATCTGTTGAATACTGTACGATAGCCAACGGAATGAACATCAAAGCCTGAGCAAAGATGATAGGCATAACGTTTGCAGCGAACAACTTCAAAGGGATATACTGGCGCGCTCCGCCATATTGCTTATTACCGACAAGACGTTTAGCATACTGCACAGGTATCTTGCGGACACCCTGTACAAGCAGCAAAGATGCGCAAACGACTGCATAAAGAATTGCGATCTCAATGATAAACATTACTAGACCACCACCAGAAATTGCTGTGAAGCGTGAACTTACCTCCTGCACAAAAGCCTGAGGCAGACGGGCGATGATACCAATCATGATTATCAAAGAAATACCATTACCTATACCCTTGTCTGTAATGCGCTCGCCTAGCCAGAGAACAAACATACTACCAGCAGCAAGAATGACTGTTGCAGCAATCATAAACAATGACCAATCAACACCAGATGACAAAGCTCCATAAGCCTGCATCTTAAGGTTGATGAGGTAAGAAGGTGCCTGGAAAAGAAGAATAGCAACTGTTAGTATACGAGTATACCAGTTAATCTTCTTACGTCCACTCTCACCTTCACGTTGCATTTTCTGGAAGTATGGCACCGCTACAGCAAGAAGCTGCATCACAATGGAAGCAGAGATATAAGGCATGATTCCTAATGCAAAGATAGACGCATTAGAAAACGCTCCACCGGAGAACATATCAAGCAGTGA
This sequence comes from uncultured Prevotella sp., assembly GCA_902491375.1. Taxonomy (GTDB): domain Bacteria; phylum Bacteroidota; class Bacteroidia; order Bacteroidales; family Bacteroidaceae; genus Prevotella. The sequence continues at coordinate 15,615 of CABUHE010000024.1, read as the reverse complement.
CATAAGACCACCACTAGTTTGCGTCTGAAGCTTCTGCAACATAGAAGGATCGATGCCAGGTAAAACGACAAACGATCCGAAACGGTATATGGCTACAAACGCAATGGTGATGAGGATTCGCTGACGCAAATCCTCAATCTTCCAACAGTTCTTCAGTGTCTCAATAAACTTTTTCATTTACTTAGATTATAGTTGTGTTACCACCTACAGCTTTAATAGCTTCCTCTGCTTTCTTTGAGAAGGCATTTGCTTCAACCTCAAGTTTAGCAGTAAGCTCGCCGTTACCAAGGATCTTTACGAGTTCCTTTCCGTTAGTGAGACCAGCTTCCTTCAGCTCGTTGATTCCGATTTTAGTAAGATTCTTTGACTCAGCAAGCGTCTGAAGCGTTGAAAGGTTCACAGCAAAATACTCCTTATGGTTAACGTTCTTGAATCCGAACTTAGGAAGACGACGCTGCAGAGGCATCTGACCACCTTCAAATCCAATCTTTCTCTTGTAACCAGAACGAGCTTTTGCACCCTTATGTCCACGGGTTGATGTGCCACCAAGACCAGAACCTGGTCCACGGCCCAAACGTCGACGTGAATGCGTAGATCCCTTAGCCGGCTTCAAATTATTTAATTTCATAATTTATCTCCTTTTAATGTAATTAAGTTACTCGATAACAGTCACCAAATGATGAACCTTCCTAATCATTCCACGAAGTTCAGGAGTGTCCTCACGCTCAACAACTTGTGATACCTTATGCAGGCCGAGTGAGGTAAGCGTGCGCTTTTGGTCAACGGGAGCACCAATCTTGCTCTTAATCTGCTTAATCTTTATTGTTGCCATAATTATTCTCCTTATCCTCTAAATACTTTATCAAGACTTATACCACGGGTCTTTGCTATTGTGTAAGCATCACGCATCTGGCTCAATGCAACTATCGTAGCCTTCACCAGGTTGTGAGGGTTAGATGAGCCTTTAGATTTGGCAAGCACATCCTTTACACCGACACTCTCAAGCACAGCACGCATAGCACCACCGGCTACAAGTCCGGTACCGGGAGCTGCCGGCTTCAGAAATACTTGTGCACCACCAAAAGTAGCCTCGATCTCATGAGGAACTGTACCCTTAAGCACAGGGACCTTAATAAGATTCTTCTTAGCTGCCTCAACACCTTTTGAGATGGCTGCAGTGACTTCACCAGCTTTACCAAGTCCCCAACCGATAATTCCATTACCGTCGCCGACTACAACAATGGCTGCAAATGTGAAGGTACGACCTCCTTTTGTAACCTTGGTGACACGGTTAATAGCAACCAACCTGTCTTTTAATTCAACGTCACTATTTATCTTTACTTTGTTCATTGCCATAATCGTTTAAAAATTAAGTCCTCCCTTACGGGCTGCATCAGCGAGTTCTTTTACACGACCGTGGTAAAGATAGCCGTTACGGTCGAACACCACTTTAGATATTCCTGCTTCAACAGCTTTCTTGGCGATAAGCTCACCAACTTTAGCAGCCTGCTCACACTTAGGCATAGCTTCCATACCGAGTGATGAAGCAGAAACCAAAGTATTACCGGTCAAGTCGTTAATAACCTGAACATAAATCTGCTTATTGCTGCGGAAAACACTCATTCTCGGACGTTCAGCAGTTCCATTCACACGTTTGCGAATTCTGAACTTTATCTTAATTCGTCTTTCTTCTTTCTTTGTTGTCATAATCGTAAAATATTAAAGTTACTTAGCAGCGGCAGTCTTACCAGACTTTCTGCGAATGACTTCGCCTTGGAACAATATACCCTTGCCCTTATAAGGTTCAGGCATACGGAAAGAACGGATTTTTGCACAAATAAGTCCGAGCAACGCTTTATCGCAAGATTCCAATATTATAATAGGGTTCTGATTTCTTTCAGACTTTGTTTCAACCTTTACCTCACTAGGCAACTGGATGAATATCGGGTGAGTATATCCTAAAGCAAACTCAATAATGTTACCCTGGTTGGAAACACGGTAACCTACACCGACAAGCTCAAGAACTTTCTTGTAACCCTCGCTTACACCAACAACCATGTTGTTTACAAGTGCGCGATAGAGACCGTGGAAAGCCTGTTTCTGCTTGTAATTGACAGGACTGTTCTCATCAATTTCGAACAATATGTGATTGTCCTCAACCTTAACAATTATCGAAGGATCTACCTTCTGAGAAAGTTCTCCTTTAGGACCTTTTACGTTAACGACTCCATTGTTAAGAGTAACTGTAACTCCTGAAGGAATACTAATTGGCAATTTACCTATTCTTGACATATTCAATCCTCCCAATTAATATACGAAGCAAAGAACCTCACCGCCGATCTTAAGAGCGGTTGCCTCCTTGTCAGTCATTACACCTTTGGATGTAGACAAAATCGCGATGCCCAATCCGTTAATTACTCTCGGCATATCCTTATACCCTGTGTACTTACGCAAACCCGGGGTTGACACTCTTTTCAAACACCTGATGGCGTTTTCTTTTGTTGCGGGATCATACTTAAGCGCAACTTTGATTGTACCCTGAGGACCGTCCTCAATAAACTTGTAGTTCAGGATATAACCTTTCTCGAAGAGGATTTTAGTAATCTCTTTCTTCAAGTTTGAAGCTGGTACTTCGACAACACGGTGATGAGCCATGATTGCGTTTCTCAACCTCGTCAGATAATCTGCTATTGGATCTGTCATAAAAATATAATGTTTAATTAATCGGGACTGCCCCGACAATATTAAATGAAAACTTCCTTCTTAGGATTTTACCAGCTCGCCTTCTTTACACCAGGGATAAGACCCGCAGAAGCCATCTCACGGAATTGAATACGTGAAAGGCCGAACTGACGCATATAACCCTTCGGACGACCAGTTATCTTGCAACGGTTGTGCAGACGAATTGGGTTGGCATTACGAGGAATGCTCTGCAGCTTCCTTGCAGCCTCATAAGCTTCAGCTGGATCATCGGTTGTTGCGATGATTTTCTTCAAAGCCGCACGCTTCTCAGCGTAACGTGCAACAAGCTTCGCACGCTTAACCTCGCGGGCTTTCATTGATTCTTTTGCCATATCTATTAATCGTTTTTAGCGTTCTTGAAAGGTAAACCAAATGCCTTGAGCAAAGCATAACCCTCTTCATCAGTCTTAGCAGACGTAACGAAAGTGATGTTCATACCCTGAATCTTATTGATCATATCAATGTTAATCTCAGGGAATATGATCTGCTCCTGAATACCGAGAGTGTAGTTACCACGTCCGTCAAACTTGCTTTCAATACCCTTGAAGTCACGGATACGCGGAAGAGCGATACGGATAAGTTTCTCAAGGAACTCATACATACGCTCACGACGCAGAGTAACCATCACACCGATAGGCATCTTCTTACGAAGCTTGAAGTTTGCGATATCCTTCTTAGAATATGTAGCAACAGCCTTCTGGCCAGTAATGGTAGTAATCTCGTTAATAGCGATATCAATTACCTTTCTATCCTGAGTTGCTTCTCCAAGACCCTGATTTACAACAATCTTCTTCAGGACAGGAATCTGCATCTTAGAAGAATAGTTGAACTGCTTTTGAAGTGCAGGAGCGATAGTCTCAGTGTAAACTGTCTTTAATTCAGCTGTATTCATTATTTGATTTCCTCCCCTGATTTTTTAGCGATACGAACCTTCTTGCCGTCTTCAGTTCTCTTGATAGCGATACGTGTAGCTTTGCCGCTCTTCGGGTCAATAAGGCTCAAATTAGAAACATGGATAGGAGCTTCCTGCTTGATGATACCACCCTGCGGATACTTTGCGCTCGGTTTCATGTTCTTAGACACGATATTAACGCCTTCAACAATGGCTCTCTGCTTCTCAACTAAAACCTTAAGCACCTTGCCAGTCTTGCCTTTATCCTCACCGGCCAAGACAATAACCGTGTCATTTTTCTTTATATGTAACTTATTCATTACTTCTTCACTTTTAATGGTTAAAGAACCTCCGGTGCCAAAGAAACGACTTTCATGTTGACCGCACGAAGCTCACGTGCCACAGGACCGAAAATACGGCTGCCACGAAGCTCGCCTGCGTTGTTCAGCAGAACACACGCATTGTCGTCAAAACGTATATATGAACCGTCGGCACGGCGTATTTCTTTCTTTGTGCGAACAATCAAAGCCTTAGATACTGCACCCTTTTTCAAATCACTTGACGGGATGACGTTCTTGACAGCAACGACAATAACGTCACCAACACTTGCATAACGACGACGCGTACCACCAAGTACACGAATGCACAGAGCCTCGCGCGCGCCGCTGTTATCACATACTGTAAGTCTTGATTCTGCCTGTATCATAATTACTTAGCTTTTTCAATTATTTGAACTAATCTCCATCTCTTTGTCTTACTCAAAGGACGAGTCTCCATGATGAGGACTGTATCACCTACATTTGCCTCATTCTTTTCATCATGTGCATGGTATTTCTTTGTCTTCTGGACAAACTTACCATATATAGGGTGCATCTCCTTGAATTTAGCGGCAATAACAATGGTTTTATCCATTTTGTTGCTTATAACGACACCCGTTCTAGTCTTTCTTAAATTTCTCTTTTCCATCTGAACCATTGTTATTTATTAAGCTCCCTCTCGCGGAGAACTGTTTTCATGCGTGCTATGTCACGACGAGCAGCCTTAATCTGAGATGGATTCTCGAGCGGCGTGATTGCGTGATTCAACTTCATCTGATGATAGCTAGCAACCGCTGCATCAAGTCTCTCTACCAAGTCTTTGGTTTCAAGCTCTTTTACTTCTTTAATCTTCATAATTAAGCGTTTTTATCGTAATCACGTCTAACAACAAATTTTGTCTTTACAGGCAGCTTTTGAGCAGCAAGGCGAAGAGCCTCTTTAGCAACTTCAAAAGAAACGCCTTCAACTTCAAAGAGAATACGTCCTGGAGTTACAGGAGCAACCCATCCTGCGGGATCTCCCTTACCTTTACCCATTCGGACATCAGCAGGCTTGCGAGTAATTGGTTTGTCCGGGAATATACGGATCCAAACCTGACCTTCACGCTGCATATAACGGTTGACAGCTACACGGGCTGCCTCTATCTGGCGACTATCCAACCATTTGGCTTCAAGAGTCTTGATGCCAAATGATCCGAAAGCCAACTGTGTACCTCTGTGGGCGTTGCCTTTATTGCCACGTCCGTCTTGAGGTCTTCTATATTTTACTCTTTTTGGCTGTAACATGATAGCTTCTTTCTTTAACGGTTATTGTTTCTCTTACGGTTTACTCTTGACTTGCCGTTAGAGCGACCGCCCTGTTTTTCCTGTGCGAAATTCAAGGTCAAGTCACGCTTTCCGTAAACCTCACCGCGGCAAATCCAAACCTTGATGCCTAACAGGCCGACCTTAGTGAGAGCCTCTGCCTGACAGTAGTCGATATCAGCACGGAAAGTATGCAGAGGAGTACGTCCCTCTTTATACATTTCCTTACGTGCCATTTCAGCACCATTCAGACGTCCGGTAATCTGCACCTTGATTCCTTCTGCCCCTGCACGCATCGTATTAGCTACAGCCGTCTTTATCGCACGACGATAAGCCATCTTACCCTCAACCTGGCGTGCAATATTATTAGCTACGATTGACGCATCGAGCTCAGGTTTCTTAACTTCGTAGATATTGATCTGAATCTCTTTATCGTAAAGCTTCTTCAGCTCTTCCTTCAATTTGTCAACATCCTGACCACCCTTACCGATAACAAGACCCGGACGAGCAGTACAGATTGTGATAGTGACGAGTTTCAATGTGCGCTCAATGACGATACGAGATACACTGGCCTTTGCCAGACGTTCGTTCAGGTATTTACGGATTTTCATATCCTCTACGAGGTTGTCGCCAAAGTTCTTTCCACCGAACCAATTTGAATCCCAACCTCTAATAATACCGAGACGGTTGCTTATTGGATTAACTTTCTGTCCCATTCTGCTTCTTATTTTTCGTCATTAGTTTTGGCATCAACAAACAAGGTTACGTGATTGCTGCGTTTACGAATTCTGTAACCACGTCCCTGAGGTGCCGGTCTCATACGCTTCATCGTAACACCCTCGTCTACGAATACTTTAGATATATAAAGTTCGCCTTCCTCTGCCTTACGGTCATTCTTAACTTCCCAGTTCGCGATGGCAGAGCGAAGAAGTTTCTCTACGTCAGCTGATGCAGCTTTCTTTGAGAACTTCAAGACTCCAAGAGCGCGGTTTACCTCCATGCCACGAATCATGTCAACGACATAACGCATCTTACGCGGAGAAGAAGGCACGCCTTTGAGCTTTGCGAAATACAATGTCTTACGGGCTTCTTTTCTTTTTTCAGCCGCTATTTTTTTTCTTGCTCCCATTATATTGTCTTTTTATTTTTCAATGGTTTGCCTGTTACTTCTTGTTACCGGCATGTCCACCGAAGCGGCGAGTAAGAGAAAACTCTCCAAGCTTGTGGCCGACCATGTTCTCAGTAATGTAAACAGGAATAAATTTATTTCCGTTATGAACTGCAACGGTGTGACCTACGAAATCAGGAGAAATCACCGATGCTCTGGCCCATGTCTTAACAACACTCTTCTTGCCACTCTCGTTCATCGCGAGAATTTTCTTCTCGAGTGATACGTTAATATATGGACCTTTTTTTAATGAACGACTCATAATTTACACTTAGTTAACTTGATTATTTCTTATTAGCTCTTTCAATAATATACTTGTTAGAAAGCTTCTTCGGAGCTCTTGTCTTGAGACCCTTAGCATACAAGCCCTTACGTGAACGTGGGTGACCTCCAGACTGACGTCCTTCACCACCACCCATCGGGTGATCGTGCGGGTTCATAACAACACCACGGTTGTGAGGACGACGGCCGAGCCAGCGAGAGCGGCCAGCCTTACCTGACTGCTCAAGAGCATGATCAGAATTTCCTACACTACCTACAGTAGCTTTACAAGCACTGAGAATCTGACGAGTCTCGCCAGAAGGGAGCTTAACTACGCAATAACTGCCTTCACGAGAAGTCAACTGAGCGAAATTACCAGCCGAACGAACGAGCAGCGCACCCTGTCCCGGACGCAATTCAATATTATGAATCACAGTACCGACGGGGATGTTTGCCAAAGGAAGCGCGTTACCAATCTCAGGCGCCGCGTCCTTTCCAGACATCAGGGTTGCACCTACCTGCAGTCCGTTAGGAGCAATAATGTAACGTTTTTCACCATCAGCATAATACAACAAAGCGATACGAGCCGAACGGTTCGGATCGTATTCGATTGTCTTAACTACAGCTGGAACACCATCTTTCTCACGTTTGAAGTCGATGAAACGATACTTTCTCTTATGACCACCGCCGAGGTAGCGCATAGTCATCTTACCTGTATTGTTTCGACCGCCGGTAGAACGTTTACCGTAAACGAGAGACTTCTCTGGTACGGATGCAGTAATCTCCTCGAACGTACCAATAATTTTGTGTCTTTGACCCGGAGTTACCGGTTTAAATTTACGTACTGCCATCTTTTATTTTAAATATTGCTGTAAAAATCAATTGTGTCGCCCTCTTTCAGGGTAACGATTGCCTTCTTGAATGCGTTCTTCTGGCCCTTGATAAGTCCTGCCTTTGTATAACGGGCAGAACGCTTACCTGCATAACGCATTGTATTTACGTCTTCAACCGTAACATTATACAGACTTTCGACTTCACGCTTAATTTGGAGTTTGTCAGCCTCAGGACGTACAATGAAGCCATAGCGGTTAGGCCACTTGTCTGTAATCTTGGTCATCTTCTCAGTGACCAATGGTTTTATGATAAATGCCATATACTTTTCTCCTTTTTACTTGTTTAAGATTTCGTCGATAGCCTTCAGCGAATTCTCTGTCATTACGACTACATCAGCATCCAACACCTTATAGGTATTAAGAGTCTTAGCAGGCATAACAACAGCACGCTGCAAATTACGAGCCGACAAATATACGTTTTTATTTGCTTCCGGCAAAAGGAAAAGCAATTTCTTGCCTTCAACTTTAAGATTTTTAGTAATATTTACAAAATCTTTAGTCTTTGGGGCGTCAAGATTGAAATCTTCAACTACAATGATTGCATCTTCCTTAGCTTTGTATGACAACGCACTCTTACGAGCAAGGAGAGTTACCTTATGGTTGAGTTTAATGCTGTAATCACGAGGAGTAGGACCGAATACACGACCACCACCTTTGAGCAACGGTGAGTTGATATCACCACGGCGAGCACCGCCACCGCCCTTCTGGCGACCGAGTTTGCGAGTAGAACCAGCATGCTCACTTCTTTCCTTTGACTTAGCCGTTCCCTGGCGCTGAGCTGCCATATAGCGCTTTACGTCGAGATAAAGAACGTGGTCGTTTGGTTCAATTCCGAAGATAGATTCGTTTAACGTAACCTTTCTCCCAGTGTTTTCACCTTTGATATTTAATACGTTAATTTCCATTATTTCTCAATTAAAACGGTTGAACCTTTGCAACCAGCAACACTACCTTTCACAAGGATGAGGTTATGCTCCGGTATTACTTTTAACACTTTGAGGTTTTGAGTTGTAACTCTGTCGCCACCCATCTGGCCGCCCATGCGCATGCCTTTGAAGACCTTTGCAGGGTAAGAACAAGCACCGATAGAACCCGGTTTACGTGCGCGGTCATCCTGACCGTGAGTGCTCTGGCCTACACCACCGAAACCATGACGCTTCATAACGCCCTGGAATCCTTTACCTTTTGATGTGCCGACAACATCAACGAATGCTGCATCATTGAAAATGTCAACAGTGATGGTGTCACCAAGGTTGTATTCCTCGTCAAACTTGAACTCGGCCAAGTGTCTCTTAGGTGTTGTACCTGCCTTTTTGAATGTGCCCAGCATAGGTTTAGTGGTGTTCTTTTCCTTTGCATCACCAAAGCCCAACTGTACAGCCTTGTAGCCGTCTTTCTCAACGGTCTTTACCTGGGTAACAACACAAGGACCAGCTTCGATAACAGTGCACGGTACATTCTTACCGTCGGCACTGAAAACGGATGTCATTCCGATTTTTCTTCCAATTAATCCTGGCATTTCAATTAATATTAAAAATTAAACTATACTTTGATTTCAACTTCTACACCGCTCGGCAATTCAAGCTTCATAAGAGCGTCTACAGTCTTTGCTGTAGAGCTGTAAATGTCGATAAGACGCTTGTAATCGCTCAGCTGGAACTGCTCACGTGACTTTTTGTTAACGAAAGTACTGCGGTTGACAGTGAAAATACGTTTGTGTGTTGGCAATGGAATAGGACCGCTTACGATAGCGCCTGTTGCCTTTACAGCCTTCACAATCTTCTCGGCTGACTTATCAACCAATTTGTGGTCGTAAGATTTCAGCTTGATTCTGATTTTCTGACTCATTTTTGTTTTGACTTTTTATTATTAATATTAAATCAACAAGAGAAGAGGTACGTCCGTTAAGAGTCATTCGCTAACGTGACGCCTCATTCTCCTTATAGTTTACGGTTTATACCAGATCAACGCGGCCCTTAATCTCTTCAAGCACAGCCTTAGCGATTGAGCTTGATACAGGTGCGTGATGATCATACTCCATTGAGCTTGTTGCACGTCCTGAAGTGATGGTACGCAGAGCTGTTACATATCCGAACATTTCAGCCAGCGGAACCATTGCCTTGATGATACGTGCACCGCTACGAGTCTCATCCATACCTTCAACCTGACCACGACGCTTGTTCAAGTCGCCGATAACGTCACCCATGTTCTCCTCAGGAGTTACAACCTCAAGCTTCATGATAGGCTCCATGAGCACAGGACCTGCTTTAACACAAGCGTTCTTGTAAGCGTTGATGGCTGCGATTTCGAATGACAACTGGTCAGAGTCAACGGGATGGAAAGAACCGTCGAGCAGAGTAACCTTGAGGCTGTCCATAGGATAACCACCGAGAACACCGCTCTTCATAGCTGTCTCGAAGCCCTTCTGAACTGACGGGATGAATTCCTTAGGAACGTTACCGCCCTTAACCTCGTTGATGAACTGAAGTCCGCCTTCCTTGTAATCTTCGTCTACAGGACCAACATTAACAATGATGTCAGCGAACTTACCACGACCACCACTCTGCTTCTTGTAAACCTCGCGCAGGTTGACAGTCTTAGTAATAGCCTCTTTGTAGTTAACCTGAGGCTTACCCTGGTTACATTCAACCTTGAACTCTCTCTTCAGACGGTCAAGAATGATATCGAGGTGGAGCTCACCCATACCAGAGATAACGGTCTGGCCGCTCTGCTCGTCAGTATGTACTGTGAATGTCGGGTCTTCCTCTGCCAACTTAGCCAGACCGATGCCCAGCTTGTCAACGTCTGCCTGGCTCTTCGGCTCAACTGCGATACCGATCACAGGGTCAGGGAATGTGATTGACTCAAGTACGATAGGATGAGCCTCGTCACACAAAGTATCACCAGTGCGGATATCCTTGAAACCGACACCTGCGCCTATATCACCAGCGTCGATAACTTCCATAGGAACCTGCTTGTTAGAGTTCATCTGGAACAGACGGCTTACACGCTCTTTCTTACCAGAACGAGTATTGTAAACGTATGAACCAGCCTCTACCTTACCAGAGTAAACGCGGAAGAATACCAGACGGCCAACATACGGGTCAGTGGCAATCTTGAACGCAAGAGCTGAAGTAGGCTCGTCCTCTGAAGGCTTACGGTCTTCCTCTTCACCGGTTGACGGGTTAGTACCTACGATATTAGGAGTATCGAGAGGTGAAGGCAGGAATGCGCAAACATAGTCAAGCAGAGTCTGCACACCCTTATTCTTGAATGAAGAACCGCAGAGCATAGGAGTACACTGCATAGAAAGAGTACCCTTACGGATAGCTGCGATTATCTCTTCCTCTGTGATTGAGTTAGGATCGTCAAAGTATTTCTCCATGAGAGCCTCGTCAAACTCAGCTGCAGATTCAAGGAGCTTGCCTCTCCACTCATCAGCCTCATCCTTGAGGTCAGCAGGGATGTCGTCTATCTCATACTCAGCACCCATAGTCTCATCGTGCCAATAGATAGCCTTCATCTTAATCAGGTCAACAAGACCCTTGAATGTTTCCTCGTTACCGATAGGGATAACCAGAGAAACAGGGTTTGCGCCCAGGATCTCCTTCATCTGACGGAGAACATCGAAATAGTCAGCGCCCGAACGGTCCATCTTATTAACGTAACCGAGACGCGGAACATTATATTTGTCGGCCTGACGCCAAACAGTTTCAGATTGCGGCTGGACACCACCCACAGCACAGTAAGTTGCTACGGCTCCGTCGAGCACACGAAGAGAACGCTCAACCTCAGCTGTAAAGTCAACGTGTCCCGGAGTATCAATCAAGTTGATCTTAAACTGCTTGTTGTTGTAATGCCAATAACAAGTAGTTGCGGCAGAAGTAATGGTTATACCACGCTCCTGCTCCTGTGCCATCCAGTCCATTGTAGCGGCACCGTCATGAACCTCGCCAATCTTGTGAGTCTTACCTGTGTAGAACAGGATACGCTCAGAAGTTGTCGTCTTACCGGCATCGATGTGAGCCATGATACCGATATTGCGGGTCAAATGTAAATCTTGCTTTGCCATGATTCTTTTTACCTAACTAATTTTAAAATCTGAAGTGAGCGAATGCGCGGTTAGCCTCTGCCATACGGTGCATATCTTCCTTACGCTTGAAAGCACCACCCTGATTGTTGTAAGCGTCCATGATCTCTGCTGCGAGCTTGTCGGCCATAGTCTTGCCGCCACGCTTGCGTGCGAAGCTGATCATATTCTTCATAGAAATGCTCTCCTTACGGTCAGGACGGATTTCCGTAGGCACCTGGAAAGTCGCACCACCGATACGGCGGCTCTTAACCTCAACCTGCGGAGTGATGTTGTCGAGGGCAGTCTTCCATATCTCAAGAGCTGATTTCTCCTCGTTTGCCATCTTCTCCTTTACGGTATCCAATGCTTTGTAGAAAATCTCATAAGATGTATTCTTCTTTCCGTCATACATCAGATGATTAACGAATTTTGAGACCTTTTGGTCATTGTAAACCGGATCCGGAAGGATCACATGCTTCTTTGGTTTTGCTTTTCTCATTTCTTTTGAAATTAATTCTGCATGGGGCTGTTCATCTGTCCTTCAGCGTCCCCTCCGGGACTACTTACTCAACCTTTATAACATATCTCCAGCAAAACGTTTAAATAAAATGTCTGTTGTGTCCTGTTAAGAATAAATTACTTCTTATTAGCCTTCGGACGTTTTGCACCGTACTTAGAACGACGCTGTGTGCGGTTAGCTACACCTGCTGTATCAAGAGTTCCACGAACGATGTGGTAACGTACACCAGGGAGGTCCTTAACACGACCACCACGTACAAGCACGATAGAGTGCTCCTGAAGGTTGTGTCCCTCTCCAGGGATGTAAGAGTTAACTTCCTTCTGGTTTGTCAAACGAACACGGGCAACTTTACGCATTGCCGAATTAGGTTTCTTCGGGGTTGTTGTGTACACACGAACACAAACGCCACGACGCTGAGGACATGAGTCCAAAGCCGGCGATTTGCTCTTGTCAACAAGCGCCTTTCTACCTTTTCTTACCAATTGTTGAATTGTAGGCATTGTTGTTAATTTTTAGTTATATATTGTTTTGTTATTTTCTATCTTCAAGCAACAATCTGGAACACAGACCTTTTTGGGCTGCAAAGGTACGAATAATTATTTAAATCACCTAATTATAAGAATTACAAATCGCTTACACCATAATTAAATTTAATTAATATAATATTCATTTTAATATTTTAACTTAAATAATCTGTTTTTAAACCTTCCCAAGTTATATTCCACACGATGCCTTATATATTATAAATAAGGTGTCATCTTTATAACCACGAAGTATCAGTGAAATATACTACTGTGGAAAACTCATGCACACCAGCATGAAGCCATACAGCAGAACATTTAAGATAAAACACCTAAATAGAAAGACAAAGTCCACTAAGGCAATGCCTTAATGGACTTATAATGAATGATGGGATATTCAAGTTTTAAGCCTCGCCCTTGTTTATATTGAAGGGAGCTATCGTGCCCTTTTCCTGCTGTGGCAACTGAATAGGACCGAAAGCGTTCTCGTATCTTACGATATTGTCCTTCAACGCCATAAGCAGACGCTTAGCGTGCTCAGGAGCAAGAATAACGCGTGATTTCACCGTAGCCTTGGGCACACCGGGAAGTATGCGTGCAAAGTCGAGTACGAAATCAGAACTTGAGTGTGTTATGATGGCAAAGTTGGCATATTCGCCCTGAGCCACATCCTGGGGCAGTTCTATCTGCAACTGTCCCGGCTTGTTGTTATTGTTATTTTCCATTCTTATATATAATAATTAAGGTGTAAACTTTTAGATCCTATATCCGGAAGCCGCGTGGCTCTCCGTTCTTTGTATGCAAAGATAATCCTTTTTATCCGAAAAAAGAAAGATTATGACAAATCTTTAAACAAAACAACCGTACACTTTGCCATTTATTCTGCAATAAGACTAATCCTGGTTGCAAATTCTACAAATCCACAATTGAAGCCATTGCCATTGTCACAATTCACTCCATTTCACGGCTGATGAACTTACCTGTCTTAACCTTATTAACAATTTCCATATATGGGTACACCCAACCAAGGTCGTAGCCACGGATGGCATCGGTCTGCTCACCTATGAACACATGCTCCTTGTTCAGCTGCCATACATACCACCTGTATGATTTCGTCATTTGACTATAATCGCCCTCACTGAAAAGCTTGAACATGATTTTATCAGGTTCGCCTATATTCTTGCTTTTACCTACCTTATACCATGCGCCGGCGTCTATGCCCACACGGAGTATCGTATGGGCATAAAAATAAACCTCGTCATTGACTATTGCCTCTATGTCGGGAACATAGTCCATTGGGTAATGCGTCTTGAACACGCGGATTACGGAACTGTTCAGCTGCGTCAAGTCGTTGGCGACATACTGAAAATAACATTTGTATTGACCCTCTATCTCAACACAAAACACATAACCGATTTTTGTTACTATTCGCTTTGCCATACAACTCTCTATTAAACTTAATCCCGGTTGTAAATTCAACAAATCCACAACCGGGATCATAGCCATTTTCACCGCTCACTCCAATACCCGGATGGCGAACTTGCCGGTTTTTATCTTACTTACAATATCTATATACGGAACCACCCAACCAAGGTCGTAGCCACGGATGGCATCGGTCTGCTCACCTATGAACACATGCTCCTTGTTCAGCTGCCATACATACCACCTGTATGATTTCGTCATTTGACTATAATCGCCCTCACTGAAAAGCTTGAACATGATTTTATCAGGTTCGCCTATATTCTTGCTTTTACCTACCTTATACCATGCGCCGGCGTCTATGCCCACACGGAGTATCGTATGGGCATAAAAATAAACCTCGTCATTGACTATTGCCTCTATGTCGGGAACATAGTCCATTGGGTAATGCGTCTTGAACACGCGGATTACCGAGCTGTTCAGCTGCGTCAAGTCGTTAGCAACATACTGAAAATAACATTTGTATTGACCGTCTATCTCAACACAAAACACATAACCGATTTTTGTAACTATTCGCTTTGCCATAATTTCATTTGCACAGCATAAAAACAACGCAAAGATAATTCATTTTATCCGAAATACAGCCAATCAGAATTGATTTGTAAAAACTTTTACCGAATAGCGATTGAAATTCAAGCTGTTACCCCTAAAGAACCTCTTCGCAATATATTTCCGTTTGACTATAGGGATCTCACTCATATACATCAATTTGAATATCCTCAATCAACCTAATGTTTTCACTTTCCTTTAAGTAGTGGATGTGGAATTAGATGTATTTAGGTTGATTGCGGATATTCATATACATCAAAATAACAAATTCCACGAAGCCCATAACTTTTCATCTTCCTCATCGTATCAAGCCCGATAATTATTAAAGGTGATTTTTTTTCACGCGTGCCAAACAAATGCTCTGAACGGCAAATAAAATCATCATTCGGCATAAAAAAATCAACCTCCTTAAATTCCGGTATGCCTATAACCTCATCATAAGATCCACAACACTCCCTATGATTCATGAATCGAGTTCCACCGCGAACGCAATCCAATTTATACACTATTGTCGGCATGAAATGATAGAACCCCGGCGATGCCGTTATTGCTGTGAACTTCAATCCCGGATAATGATTTTCATCACAGAAAGACTTAAACTTTTCTGTTACTATACAATAATGATCGTATGTATAAAACATGTCACCTTTTTTCTTCCGCATCTTATAAGCCATGTTGGGTACGTCCTCTAACCGATTATGGCAGACATCGCAAAGACCGGGCATAAGGCTCGGTGATTGATACATATACTCGACATCGTAACCAAATATAAGCTTAGCCACTACTTGTTTTTTCATATTCATCTCTATTTTAATTTAAATGGTTGCCACATTAGTGTCCCTTTAAAATGGGACGAGTTAAACAATTAATCAAAAAGCCCCGGAATCAGGGGATCAT
>CABUHE010000023.1 GCA_902491375.1 uncultured Prevotella sp. | reverse complement strand
ATCTGAGATGAAACAAACAGAGGCCATCTCAAGTCTATTTTGAGACAGCCTCTTTGTATTACGACGGATAATATCCTATTTGTTTTCAGAAAAGTTCCAACTGCTGGCCGGGTGCGTTAGGCTCCAAAGGTTTGTGTCCGTAGAATATCTGTATGTTGGCAAACTGTTTGTCTGTTATGCAAAGTATGCCTACGTTGCCGTATTCAGGCAGAAACGATTTTACACGCTTTATGTGTACTTCGGCGTTTTCCATGCTGGCGCAATGGCGGACGTATATTGAGAACTGAAACATGGTGAAACCGTCTTTACGCAGATTTTTACGAAACAGAGCATAAGCCCGTTTGTCTTTCTTGGTATCGGTTGGCAGGTCGAAAAATACAAGTATCCACATAATGCGGTATTCGCTGAATCGGTTCATCGTTAATCAAATTTTTTTGTTACGGCCGCTTTAGCCAGTCATAATAATTGCCCGGCGTGATGTGATGTTATATTTCAGGATAAGCTATGCGTCGCAGTTCACCGCTGAAACATTTGCATAACGATGCTGCGGTCTGCGTGGCGGCAATCATCAGCGGACTTCGTCGCCCGTTTACGGTTACGTCGATCGTCGGAACGGA
Organism: uncultured Prevotella sp.; assembly: GCA_902491375.1. Lineage (GTDB taxonomy): Bacteria > Bacteroidota > Bacteroidia > Bacteroidales > Bacteroidaceae > Prevotella. The sequence goes on along the minus strand of CABUHE010000023.1, from coordinate 31,121 downwards.
TAGTAGACTCATCTTGATGTCCTTTGTCAGTTCGGCATATTCCTCCGCGTTTCTTTCTTTTATAATGTTGCAGACCAGGAGGTCAACATACGGCCGGTAAGGCTCCATTATGTCGTCAGCCAGACAGTAGGCGTTGTATCTGTTGTGGTGGTGTATGCCGAGAGTAGGCAGCAGTCCGGCCGATACAAGCGCGCGGGCTATTACCGCACGCAGTATGGCGTATCCGTAGTTTAGCAGATTGTTGGGTGGAACGCCGTCGCGGCCACGTGTGAAGGTGTCAGCATCAACGATGTTGCTGAATATGTTTTTCCAGTAATATGCCGCAGCACGCGCTTCCAGATTGTCAGGGTCGCCACTGCGCACATCTGCCGACCATCGGCCCATGCAGCCTGTATCGGCTTCAGACGTTAGTCTGAGCACGGCCGCCTGGTTGTCTATCTTCGCCTTTATGGTCTGCTGCCACAGCTGTTTCTTCAGTGGCAGCGATGCTTCTATCTGCCTGTTGAACCGTTCGCTTTGCAGAGTATTGCCGCATAACGGCAGCATCAGTCCTACGGGCATGCTGCGCGCGTCGCAGGTTACTACGGCGCTGTTGTTTTCGAGCAGAGCTTCGAGCAGTCCGTGCGTGAGAGTTATCTGCCTGTTGTCCAGCACTACCACACCGATGTCTTCCACCGGTATGGTTCTCGTGCTGTCTTTTTTCATGCGTTCAGGCAGGTTGCTTCTCTCTACTTCGGGCAGTTTTATTACGAGCTGTCCGTCTTTTAGCGAGAGATAGGCCGGATTTGTGAAGCACAGTGTGCGTTTTATCATATCTTTTCATTGTTTATTTCTGTAATATTTCCTAAGCGGTCAACTTTAATTGGAATACATGTTTCTTTTATCATTTCGCCTGTAATGGCTCTTCCTATTTTATTTAAAGAGAAAAACTCGACTTTATCTACAATGGTTGATGCAACAGTAAATGGAATATAATAAGATTCTGCGCCTGTACAGCTTACCATCTTATAAATCCTGCTTTTATCCAATGGCTGCTTTATTGTTCCGCTATTTACTTCTGCTTCTGTAGGCAGATATACAAGGTCGTTTGGTGAAAGCACAAACAGCAGTCTGGCTCCGTCTTTCTCCTCTGGAGCTGCTGACAGTCCTTTTTTCTGTCTGTCAATAACAGTTCTTAAAGGTATGGTGTCGAATATCCGCTTCTTTGTTGTTTCGCCTGTCTTGCTGTCAGTTATTTCTTTCTGATATACGGCAAAGAATAGGTTTGTACCTTTGGCCGCTTCGACAAACTTGTGTGCTTTGTTGCCTTTCGTGCCTATTGCGAACTTGTCAGCCTTCTCATATATTCTTACCTTATATATTGGCTGGTGATTTTTTCCGTTGTTTAGCTGTTTTATGTTACGGTTCATCTCTTCAATACCGTCTGCCGAGAATGCTTTCTGGCAGTCACCGCCGTTGGCTTTAAGATGGCGCAGCAGAATTTTCTGTATGCCGGTGTCGGTTATTTTGTCTATCAGTTTTTCTGCGTCTTCGGCCTTTATTGTCTTGCTGAACAGTGATACAAGGTCGTTGCCGAAGCGTGTGGCGAAGTATCGGTCGTTTGTCTCTTTGGTGAAATAATAAATATTTATTTTCTTGAGATTTACGTCCTGCCATGCGTCTTTGTTGTCTTCAAAATACTTGGTCATCTGTTTCAGATTGTAGCCAAGCTCTTTCATTGCCATTATTTTCTTCTTTAGGTCTTTGTCAACAATGGCTTTCGGTTTTGCCATGGCTTCTTTCAGCGAGACTTCCTTAGTGCGCCTCAGATTAACTTCGCCGAATACAGTGTCTTTGTGCATAGGCTTGCGTATTGCCCAACTGTCGCCTTTTGTCTGTGCGATGGTTTTCTTCTTGCCCTTTTCTATATGCTGGTATTTGTTTGTGGTCTTGTTTATGACTCTCAGATTCTGCTTGAAGCTTACAACTATGTTCCGCAGTGCCTTTTCGACATCGGCGTTGAACGTAGGCCACGGTTTCAGAAACTCGCGTGCCACGCTGACTGTGCGCTGTTCTCCGTTTCTGGTTACTACGGTGTCTTCATACCGGCGCAGTTTGTGTGAGAGCTGGTAGCGGTTGGCGTTGTTCTTTGACATGGCTGCCTCGTTATTCAGCAGGTTTACGTGGTTGCGCGTAGTGCAGGCTATAACGATTGCGTCCATTGCGTGGTGGCGGTGGTCAATGCGCTTCTTGCTGAATCCTTTTTGCAGGTTGAGCGGCATGTCTGGTATGGTATGTCCGTTCCTGCTTGTTGTTGTAAACTGTTGTGAACCAGTTATTTCGTTGAGTCTTTCAAATCGTGGCAGTATTATATTGTTCCATACGTCGTTTACTCCCCAGTCGTGTTTCAGTCTGTCGGTTATCGTTCCGTTGCATGTTATTACATTCTTTGAAATCTCTTCCTGTTCGCCTTCCTCACGCACCATGTTTGAGAGCAGCGATTTTATCTTCTTGCTTATGTATCGGCTGTCGTTCATCTGTCGTTCGATAAACTTGTCAGGGATGTCGTCCATAAGCAGTTTTTTCATCTTCACAGGGTTCTTTCTGAAGTTTTTCTGTACCAGTTTCTCATACTCCTCTACCGAGAGTATTGTTACAGGCTCGCCCATGCTGATGTTTACTTTCTCGCCGTGGTGGGCTTTTATAAACTCATAGCCTAACATTCTGTCTTTTAGCTGGTTTACCTCAGCCTCGCATATTACTTTATTCGACATCGAGTCGTCAAAATATCTTGACTGCGGAATGACGTGTTCTATCTGATAATCGTCTGTGAACAGGCGCGACAGAGATATTGTGCGTCCTGTGTAAGGCGACTGATAGTTCTGTTCGAGCCAGAGCTTGTATTTCATTATCTCGCTGTGAGTAGGCCGCTTTTTTATGTCAGTCTGGTTGAATTTGCTTATTATCTCGCTGACATAGTCGGGCACTTCTTCCACGCTTTGCAGTGCGCCTTCCTCATATATGCGCAGTATTTCCTGTTGCGACGGAGAGTAAGGGCGCACGTTGGCTATGCCGTATTCCGGATTCATAAATTCGGTGAGCAGGGCTTTTACGCGCATATTGGCGTTCTCGTTTTCGGTCATACGCTTTGATATCTTAGCCCTTACTTCAGCCGGATTTTTCATGTCGCGGCCCATCTCGATGTGTATCTCGTCAATTTTTCCGTACTGTTTCCAGATGTCGCGCACTGTGCGCAGCGTTTCTGTAATTACCTGTTCTACAATAGGATTGCGCAAAGAGTGTTGCTTGAAGTGGCTGAGATAAAGGTCAATGTCTGCCGGACTGTTCCAGCGTATTATGTCTTTTGCCTCGCTGTGGCGGTCGTAGACTATATAGCAGGCCAGCCAGAGCGGCAGACCTCTGAAGTGTGATACGTCGGTCAGGTTTATCGCTTTTTCTCTTACTCGTGTTCTTATGCTTTCGTCATATTCGCCGTTTATTATCTTGCCGATGCGTTCCAGCGTGTTTTTATCTATTGCGTCCTCACTCCAGTATTTGCCTGTACGCATAAGCGGCAGCAGCTTCTTTATGGCTTTTTCAGAGTAAGAACCGTAGTCTTTCTTGAACGGCGGCATTGCGCTGAACACTTCGCCAAACTTTTCGCCAAGACCATTTTTTTCGGCAAACTTGTTCATTGCCTTTCTTATCTCCTGTTTGTCTTCAACAGAATAAAGAATGTGCCACAGGCGATATTCCTTGTCTTTGGTGAGGAAATCTTCTTTTACGCCGGCATCTTTCAGTCCTTTGAGTATCTGAGCGCGGGTTTCGTTGCACGGATAAGTCTTGTCTTCAACGTAGTTCCAGCGGTAGGGATATTCGCTGTCCTTACCCTTTGGCTTCTTTATTTTGAAAAATGTGTTGAGAAGAACGTTCTGCGTTATGTCTTTGCGGTCGTTAAGAAAGTTGAAAAGTCTTACAAGACTGTCCTCATCGCTGATAAATTCGTCAGTTACGTCTACATCTGTTTTCAGACTGCCGTTGACCATCTTTTTGCGCTCGAATATCTTAATGTTGTACACAAACTGCCACAGGCGGAACTCCTGGAACAGCGGATTAGATTTGGCTACGCACTTTATAGGAGCAGTTTTCACCTCGCCTGTTTCCTTGTCAGTATAAGTATGTTCCTCATACGGACAGTTGTCTATCAGCGACTTCTTGCTTTTCAACGGCCGTTGATAGAAAATAATGTTGTCGACAAAAAGATACGTGAATTCGTATGAATCCAAAGACTGCCTGTAAGCGTCGTTGCTGTGGTAAAGCTCGTCTATACATTTGTAATAGAGTTTTTCGTCGTTGAGTTCAGGAATGAAACGTGTCTGCGATTCCAGAATTTTTTCCAGTTCGTCTTTATAGTATTTACGCTCAATCGTCCTTACGAGTTTACCTCTTATCTTCTGAGTAGGATTAGCCAGCAGAGCGTCGTAAATATATTCGCCTACCGTCTTGCCCGACTTGTCTATATCGTTCTCGGTTTTCTTTTTTATCAGTGTCCAGTCGTCTTCCTTAGGCATTCTGAACGAGCGTTTCACGTTTCCGTCCTTGTCTTTCTTAGGCGTTCCGTCATTTTCAAGGTCAGTGGTTACGATAAATTCTTTTGTCTTTCCTATCCAGTCGGGAGCCTCTGAGGCTGTGCGACGGTAAACCATTCCGTTTTCAAGAGTGATGTTAAACCACGTGTCTTTGCCCTTCTTCTCGCCGGTGTCTTCAACTCCGGTTACTTTCAGCGCGTAATATTCAACGAGTTTGTTTTTCTCATTTGACTGTTCGTCTTCCTCACCTCTTAGCTGGTAGTATCCTCGTTTCTGGTTGAAGTTAAGCAGCAGCCATGCCAGCTCTTGCTTTGTAAGTGCTTGTGTCAGAGCCTTTTTGCGCAGATAATAGATAGTCCAGTCGTATGGCACTTTCTTTCCGCCTGCCAGCCATTCGGGCTGATGCGAGGTGAAATCGTTTAGCATTTCATTGAACGAGTCGTTGTAAACAAAAGTCAATTTGCCGTTTTCGTCTTTTTTCCAGGCTATCTTGCATCCGTCGTCGTCTTTGAATTTGCCGTATCGTGTTATCGCTGCCGAATAATGTTCCGGCAGAAATCCCATAACATCGAGTACCCTGTTAAGACGTTCGCGGCGCAGTTTGTGTCGTTCCAACAGTCGTCTTATACCTCTTGCTGTGGTTCTGTCGGCAGTCTGAGAAACAGAGTTCCCTTTCTCAAAATTGCCTTGAATAGACGCATCCATAGGTATTATTCTGCTTCCGGAAGCAATAATCATGTTGTCGTTTACGGTTTCGTTGTCATTCTCTTTTTCATTTACCAAAGCCCAGCCGATGCTGTTGGTGCCGAGGTCTAATCCGAGTATTCTTTTCATAGTTTGTTATTTATATTGAAGCATGCGGATGCTGGCTTCATATTTATTATTTATTCTCAGTCTGCGTGTTTGTGCGATAACAAAGTTCTGATTACAAAGATAATAAAAAAAGTAAAAAGGTAAAAATGTATAAAAGTAAAAAGGTAAAAGAGTAAAAAGGTAAAGAGGTGAAAAGTTAAAGGATTTGTGCTTGTCGCTTTCGTGCCTGTTGGTGTAAGTGTTTGAGGTTGTGAAACTTAGGCGTTATGCTGCCTGTTGTTTTTATTTGAGAACAACGTTGTTTTATGATTATGTGGAAAATAGTTGTATACAAAGTCTTAGAATGAGATTTTCTGTTATGGCTTGAGCATAAGTTTCGGAACTTCTATATTGTAAACTTTTTTCTTGTTTTTCGATTATTTAATGCTCTTAGAATGTGTTTGCTGTCCGCATATTTGTGTTCGGGTACGAAAAACGTGGAAAAGTCGGGGATTTGTTAAGGCATTGATTGACAGGAAGTTGATGTGGTTTGTGGTTAATATTGAATGTGAAAAAGAGGTTAATTGTGCCGATAATGGGCGGAAAACGGTGTGGTTTCAGTGTGTAAATATGGCATTTCATGGGCTGAAAGTTGTGGTTTGAGGCGATGAAATGGCAGGAGTGAGGGAGGTTTTCAGGTGATTTTGTGAATTAATATTAATTTTGTTGCGCTGAAATTATCAGTTATTTAACGTTCGTTTAAATTTGCCTTTCTGAATTGGAAAATGTTTTTGTCATAAGTTTTTACCGTCGTGATGTATGTCGGTTGTGTCTTGGTTTTAGGTTAATTTGGGAGGCTATGAACGTAACTGTGTGGAGCGGATTGCCGTTCTGATAGTTATGTGAATGCAGGATTAATTGCAGGTGAGGACAAGAGGTGTTTTATGATATGTCCAAATAGGTCGTTACAGGATTCGGATGTCAATGTGTAATCCTATAAGGCAGTTTTCGTGCGGTTTTGATTGTTTGCGCTTTATTGTCGGCTGATTTGTAAACTTTATCGTGCAAAATGATAGCAGATTTTTCTGATGAATGATTTTGAATTAAGCGTTAAAGGTATTTATAACTAAAATACTTAGTTAAATATATGAAATTTAGCCTTGAATGATTATATTTTTTCTATCTTTGCAATATGCCGGATGCAGCCGGGCGTTGCTGATGCGATAACTGTTTGATGTGCTGCGCCGCTTCTGCCTGTCGCCGTTTGTGGTAAAAACGGAGATGATTATTCTGCCAGACAGGCGTGAGAATGACGGCAGGAGTAATGTCTGAGGTATTGAATTTTTCAGTGAAATACGCCAGGCGTCAGCTTAATGTACGGCTGTCGGCAGGTAGGCAGGCAACTGATTGTTAAATAGAAAAACATTTATGGCATGAAAAGGATAAATCTTATACTGTTTATTTTGATTCTGACGGCTGGCACGGCCTGGGCTGACGGCACCGTGACGGAAGCGCTGGGCGACAGCTGCATGAAGCTGAACGATACGTTCAACGCGATGAAATATTACGGCGAGGCTCTGCGGACAGACAGTTCGGCAAGGCTTAAAGCGAAAATGGCGAAGTGCAATTTTATGCGTGGCGAATACCGCAAATGCGTTTCTCTGCTTGAAAGTACGGCACGGAAAAGCCCTGACAGTCTGAGCATTGAGCAGATGCGCTGCCTGTTTGACAGCTACGGCTGTCTGGACAACATGGCGAAACAGATAGAATGGGGCAAGGCGATATTGGGCAGATGCAGGATGGACGGCACGGTTACGGCTTACGTCGCGAAGATATACAACGGCGAGAAATACAATCAGCCGCAAAAGGCTTACGACCTTACTGCCAGGTATTTGCAGACAGACTCGACGTGTATTCCCGTGCTGCGCGAATATGCCGACGCCAATTTTCTGCTGAAAGACTACGGCAAGGCGATAAAGTCGTACCGCAGACTGCTGGAGCTTGGCGACTCTACCTACAACGTTGTCTATTCGCTCGGCATGGCTTACATGCAGACAGGCGATGCTCCGCAGGCGCGCGAGTGGCTGACGGCGGCTGCACGGAAGAGCAAGATGAAGTATGCCGGATGCCTTTACCGCCTTGGCATCGTGTGCGTCGACATGGACAGCGTGGCCGAGGGCATAGGCTATCTGCAAAAAGCCTGCGCACTGCTGGAGCCCGACCATACTGTAATGTTCATTGTGAAGCGCGCCTTGGGCGAGGGCTATTACAAGCAGGGTAATTACTGGTCGGCAATATACGAATGGCGTGATGCGCTGAAACTGAACCGCAACAGCATGGCGACAATATTCAACACGGCGCAGGCCTACGGTCTTGTGGGCTGGCACGACAAGGAAAAAGCCTATTACAGGACTTTTCTGAGTATGGCCGCAAAAGTAGAGCAGAACGACAATCTGAAACAGATGGTGAGTCAGGCCGAGGCCGTAGTAGGAGTGAAAGAAGACTTCAAAGGCGCGATAATCGGCCTGCCGATGGATTGAAAGGAGTGGTTACAGCGCAGTCGTATGCCGTAAGTTGGAACTCGTGCAGTTGTGTATTTCTCTTTACATAAGGCTGACTGACGGCACGGCTTGGCCTTAAACAGAGAATAAGTTGTCGCAGTATATTGGCTTTAACGGTATCGCTTTTTACAAAGCCATACCCGTCTGTCTGCGTTATGGCAGAACGATTGCAGTGATAAGCAGTCTGACCGTCGGCGCATACATCGCTTAAATATGATAAAAATATAAAAAACTGTTTGAGTATAAGCATTTTATTCGTATCTTTGCGGACAGAATTTTAAGCAAATCACAATAAGGATTATTCCGTTGTGAAGACATTAGGTTGCCCCGTCGTCCTTTAACGGCGGGGATTTTTTAGTTTTACTTAAAAAGAGTGGGTGGAGTCCACCCGTAGGATGAATGATGAAAGAGACTATCGACGACTTTGAGATAATGGCGCCCGTGGGCAGCCGCGAGAGTTTGCAGGCAGCCATACAGGCAGGCGCAGGCTCGATATATTTCGGCATAGGCAGGCTCAACATGAGAGCGCACTCTGCCAACACGTTTACCATAGACGACCTGCGCGAGATTGCATCGACGTGCGCCGCTCACGGCATTAAGACTTACCTGACGGTGAACACGATAATCTATGACGCCGACATTGACGACATGCACGAGATTGTTGATGCAGCCAAAGAGGCCGGCATCTCGGCCGTAATAGCGAGCGACATGGCCGTAATAACCTACTGCCGCAAGGTGGGCGTGGAGGTGCATCTGTCAACTCAGCTCAACATAAGCAACATAGAGGCGTTGCAGTTCTACGCCCAGTTTGCCGACGTGGCAGTGCTGGCGCGCGAGCTGAACATGGACCAGGTAACCAGGATTCATGAGCAGATAGCCGAGCGCAACGTATGCGGTCCGTCGGGACAGCAGATAAGGATAGAGATGTTCTGCCACGGCGCGCTGTGCATGGCGGTAAGCGGCAAGTGCTATATGAGCCTCGACAACGCCGGACGCTCTGCCAACCGCGGCGAGTGTATGCAGATATGCAGACGCTCATACACCGTAACCGACAACGAGACGGGCACTCAGCTTGAGATTGACAACAAATATATCATGAGTCCGAAAGACTTGAAGACGGTGCGCTTCATCGACCGTATGATGAAGGCAGGAGTGCGTGTGTTCAAGATAGAAGGCAGGGCGCGCGGACCTGAGTATGTCTACACCGTGGTGAAATGTTACAAGGAAGCCATACAGAGCGTGCTCGACGGAACATTCACCGACGAGAAGAAAGACGATTGGGACAAGCGGCTTGCAACCGTGTTCAACCGCGGATTCTGGGACGGATATTATCAGGGACAGCGCCTGGGCGAGTGGAACAAGAACTACGGTTCTAACGCTACCGAGCGCAAAGTGTATGTAGGCCGTGGCGTGAAATACTTCTCAAAGCTCGGTGTGGCCGAGTTCTCATGCGAGGCCTGCGAGTTCTCTGTCGGCGACAAGATGCTCATCACAGGGCCGACAACCGGCGTTATTTATGTTACCGTGGAAGAAATACACGACGACACGCACGCCGTAGAGACTGCGCAGAAGGGCACCCGCGTATCGTTTAAAGTGCCTGACAAGGTGCGTCCGAGCGACAAGCTCTTCAAGATTGTCAAGGTGGAGAGCAAGGATTGAATAATTAACAATCAGAAATTGATAACTGAAAATTAATCGGGAATAATATATTATGACAATAAACGAAGCACAAGACGAAGTCATTGAGGAGTTTTCTGACTTCACAGACTGGATGGACAAGTATCAGTTGCTTATAGATTTGGGCAACGAGCTGAAACCGTTCGACGATAAATACAAGACCGAGAGCAATCTTATTGACGGCTGTCAGAGCCGTGTGTGGCTTCAGGCTGACTATAAGGACGGCAAGATTTATTTCACGGCAGAGAGCGACGCGCTCATCGTTAAAGGCATTATCGCGCTGCTTATCCGCGTGTTGAGCGGACATACTCCTAAGGAGATTATCGACGCCGACCTTTATTTCATCGAGCGCATCGGTCTGAAAGATCATCTTTCACCAACCCGTTCAAACGGTCTGCTGGCCATGATTAAGCAGATAAGGGTGTATGCCGTGGCGTTCAGCACAATGGGAAATAAGTAATTTTTTTAATTCATAATTCACAATTAAGAATTCATAAATTACAATTTATAGTTCATAATTAAGAATTCATAATTCATAATTGGCTTGCGCCGAACTTCGTTTCACGATTCCATGATTAATGGATTATGATTCGGAGATTGTGAAGTGGAATTTTAACTTTTAATCTTTAATTTTTAATTCACGAATGTGCTATGCGTAAATTAAAGGTTACGGAGATGAACCGTCTTACTGTCGACGAGTTCAAGAGTTCGGAGAAGATGCCGCTGACGGTGGTGCTCGACGACGTCAGGAGTATGTACAACGTGGGTTCGGTGCTGCGTTCGTGCGACGCTTTCCGCGTTGAGGCCGTTTGGCTTTGCGGCATAACGGCCGTACCGCCGCATCCAGAGATACACAAAACGGCGCTCGGAGCCGAGGACAGCGTAAGCTGGCGATACTTCGATTCGGCGCTGGATGCTGTCAAGGAACTTCAGGAGCGCGGCGTAAGGGTGATGGCTGTGGAGCAGTGTGAGGGCAGCACGATGCTCAACGGATTTGAGCCGGAGCCGTGTGCAGGCTACGCCGTGGTGCTGGGAAATGAGGTCAAGGGCGTGCGTCAGGATGTTGTCGACGCCTGTGACGGCTGCATTGAGATACCGCAGTTTGGCACTAAGCATTCGCTCAACGTGTCGGTTACTGCCGGAATAGTGGTCTGGCACTTCGCCCAGGCCTATATTAAGGCGTCAGAGCGTCAGTCTGTTTAAGACTTGACAATACGCTTCAGCGTGCCTGTTGAGGCTCTGTAAGCGTTTATATTGTAACGGATTAAGATACAAGAAAAACATTTTTACAATATTGTGTAAATATGAAAATCGCGTCCGCAGACGTGTTCCATTGTTATGGAACGTCTGCGGACGCTAATCTTAATTTACTGTTATGAGAGAATCTTTATTTCTTCCAGACTTTTACTGAGCCGTGTTTTGTTGAGATGATGTATGCTCCGCTTGGCATGCTGCTCAGGTCGATGCCGTCCTTAGAGCTGTAGTTCTTCATGTTCATCATTAGTCCTGAAGCGTTGTAGACGCGTACTTGCTCGTTGTCCTTTACGCCTGTCAGACGTACGGTCTCGTTGTCATAGCTTACCTGCATCATTGTCTGTGTGCCAGGGCGAACGGTGTTGATGCCTGTTGTTATTACCGGCTCGTATTTCATTTCAAAGATGTCATAAAGTCCGAGTTCGCCTGTGAACCAGTCGCTTGCGTAGATTGTGTCGCTAAGGATGGCGTTCTTTGAGTTGAGATAAACGGTACCCTGCCATTCGTTTTCAATCGGATAGAGCGTCTTTGCGGCTTCGAGAGTAGTGTCGAAAGTGTAAAGCTCGCGCTGTGTAGGGTCGTCTTTTGAGTCGCTGTACTTGAACCATTCAACAATGTTGCCGTCCTCGTTGTAATTGTACACCTCGCCTCCTGCTTCGATTATTTCATAAGTCATGAGGTCTAACATAGTGCTCAGCTTCTCGACTACTCTGTTTTGGTCGTCGTAGACGTATTTGTAGCCGTTTGAGAATTCCATCTCTCCGCCGAAGAATGATGAGTAGTAGTTTTCCTCCGCCAGTCTTCCCTTGTCGTCGTAGGTGTATATTACTTCCTCAAACTTGTCTGTACGTTCCTCGTCCCAGTATGTGTTGCGCTGCACGAGTCTGTCGCCTTCGTAAACATACTCATACACACCGCCGAGCATGAAGTTCACGCGGTCGAAGTCGAGATTGAAGTTGGTGCGGCTTGCCAGTCGTCCCTGTTCGTCGTATGTGTATCTTATCTGCATTGAGTATGTGTAGAAGTCGTCGCCCTCGAACTTCTGATAGCCCTTCTCGAGTATCTCGTTGCCGTTCTCGTCATACACGTATTTATAGGCGCAGTCGTACACGTATCCGTCAAGCTCATAGTAGTGGTTCGTGCTGTCGAGCCGGCCGTTTTCTTCGTCATACATGTACTTGCAGTTGTCTGGCACCATTTTTGAGTTCATCTCAGTCAGTTTGTATTCATACTGTTGAGCAAATGAGGCAGATGAGAGTAGGAGTGCTGCGATGGTGGTGATGTAAATTTTTCTCATAGTGCTTCTAATTTAAATGTTAAACATCGGTGAACAAGTAGAAATTGTAATTTCTATGTGGCAAATATAGACATTATTTTATTTACCGCAAAGAATTTTTATGAAAAATATTATATTTGTATATAAAAATCAATTATTTGAATAAATATTACTTCTTATAAGTGCGAATTTTATTAAAATGTGAAATCTGAAACCGTGTTTTTCTTATATTACATATTTCAAGCCTGAATATCGTGCTGTGAAAGAGCCTCTACGGCATTGCGGAAGGTGGTGTTTTGAGGGCTGGATGATGCTCTTTCGGTGTGCGTTTGAGCCTTAAACTGACAGCGGCGCAGCGACATGCTGTGAGGTTATATATTTATGGTGTTGCGGTGATGGCGTATGTCTGCCGATGTGATGCTGGTGTTTTTATGGTAAGGTAAAGATAAAATAAGCGTCCGCAGACGTATTCCTTTTTGTTTTAGGAAATGTCTGCGGACGTCGGTTTTAATTGCTGTTATGAGAGAATCTATTATTTCTTCCAGACTTTCACTGAGCCTTCATTCGACGAAATGATGTAAGCTCCTGTCGGCAGACCGCTCAGGTCTACGCCGTCTTTAGAGTTATACTTGTTGTCGGTCATCATAAGTCCTGAAGTGCTGTATACTCTTACCTGCTCGTTGTCCTTTACTCCTGTCAGGCGTACTGTTCCGTTTTCATAGCTTACCTGCATCATAGTCTGTGTTGACGGGCGTACGGTGCTGATGCCGGTTGTTACTACCGGTTCGTATCTCATTTCCAGGATGTCGTAAACTCCGAGCTGTCCTGACCAGTCGGTCTGGTAGACGGTGTCACTGAGAATGGCGTTCTGTGAGTTGAGGTAGATAGTTCCGTCCCATTCGTTATCAACAGGATAAAGTGTGTTTTCTCTCTTCAGATCTTTTTTGTAAGAGAAATATTCAATATCCTCAGGCTCATCCGGATTTCTGTTGTATCTCAGCCATTTAACGATATTGCCGTCTGCGCTGTATGTGAACTCCTCACCTCCGCCTGCTTCCGGCACATAGGTGATCATGTTGGCTACGGTCTTTGTTATCTCAGACAGTCGTCCCTGTTCGTCGTAAAAATACTTGTTGCCGTTTGCGAACTGCATTCCGTCGCCGAACATTGCAGAGTAGTAGTTCTCCTCAGACAGTCGTCCCTGCTCGTCGTAGCTGTATTTCACCTCCTCAAACTTGCTGGTGCGTGCTTCGTCCCAATATGCGTTGCGCTGCACGAGCTTGTCGCCGTCGTAAACATACTCATACACTCCGCTGAGTCTGAATACGTCTCTGTTGACGAAGTCGAGGTTGAAGTTTGTGCGGCTTGCCAGTCGTCCCTGTTCGTCGTAAGTATATTTAATCTGTATGGTATATGTATAGAAGTCGTCGCCATCAAATTTCTGGAAACCCTTTTCGAGTACTTCCTGGCCTTTATCGTTGTACACATATTTACTGGTGCAGTCGTAAATTGCGCCGTCAGTCTCGTAGTAGTGTGAAGCACTGTCAAGACGGCCGTTTGCGTCGTCATAGATGTACTTGTAATACTCTGGTATGACTTTTGAGTTCATCTCGGTCAGTTTATATTCATACTGCTGAGCAAACGATGCCGATGAGAATAGGAGTGCGGCAATTAAAGTGATGTAGTTTTTTCTCATAGTGCTTTTGAATTAAATGTTAGACATGAGTTTCAATAAGGAAATGTGATTTGTGTACCGCAAATATAGACAAATTTTCATTAAAAGCAAAGAAATTTTATGAAAAATAATACATTTGTATATAAATAATCGTGTTTTGTAAGAATTTTGTCAAAATAAAAGATTAAATAATTTGATTTTTGAAAGATAAAACTCTGTTTTTGTGTCTTACATATTTTATATGTCTTAAAAAGTTTATCTTTATATGTGGCATACGGATTGTTGCACAGGCTGTTTTTTTGTTTTTGTGAATGTATTTTAGTAATGAAAAACGGGATATGCACATCGTGTGCATATCCCGCCTGAATAAAGATGCAGTCTTTAATAATAATGATTCAAGCCTCTGCTTGATGTCGTTTTATTATTTTACCAGCACTTTCTTTACAGCTGTTGTTCCGTCGCTGTATGTTATCTTCTTGATATACATACCATCGGCCGGTTTTGCAGTCTTGACGCCTGACAGGTTGAAGTATTCAGTCTTAACAGCATCCTTAGTGCTCTCAGCCGTGCTGATGCCGGTGCTTAGGATGCTTTCTGTTACGAGATCAGAAGCGAAAGTGGTTCCGTCGTCGGCCACGTAGAACGACTGCATGCCCACAGTTGAGTCTATCGGGTCTTTGAAGTAGAATGTGTGCGATGTCTTATAGACGTAAATGTTGTAGTAGTCAGATGCGTTGTAAGGCACGTCGGTTGTCTCTTCGGTGAAGAGAGAATAGTCTTCAGGAGTGAATGTGTACAGTTCGCCGTCAACGTAGAGGTTGTAGTACATGTTGTCTCCTGATAGTACTGCGCCGTTCTCGTTCTCGTTAGGAATGTCCCAGACTATTGTGCTTGAGCCTGACAGCTGTGTGAAGCTGCTCAGAGAAGGATTGAGCGGTTTAGCCTTCAGCATCTCTGAATCCTGCTGCCAGAGTGAAGGATTCTCTGCTATGGCTGTTGCTGCGATACTCTCGCTATTCAGACTTACGATGAATGTCTCGCCTTCCTGTGCTGTGTAGACACCTGTCTCGGGGTTGTAGACCATTGTTATCTGGTCAATCGGAGCATATTGATTCCATTCGGATGTCTCGTCTACATAGATTTTAGCGGCCATGAAATAGTAGAACTGGTCGTATGGGTTCTTGCCCATATACTGTTTTGTCGGGAATACAATCTTGTCGTCCTCGATTGTACCTTTGAACCAGTAGTCCTTAATATAAGATGTAAAACCGCTTACGTAGATGTCTTTGCCGTCTATTGCAACGTCAAGCACAGACTTGTCGCCCAGTGTCTCGAATGCCCATTTCTCGTGTTTTGCGCTTTCGGGAGGAGTAACAGGGTCGTTGTCTATGTATTTCCACTGCTGTACAGCGTCGCCGTAGCCTGACCATGTCTGGAGTGTGTGCGGCTCGTTGCCGTATGTCATACCGATAAGATATGGAGGATTGTTGCCTGCTTCGACGTCATATTCGCCGTCGTTACCCAGGTTAAGAGTAACGTTTCCTGTCTCGTCTACGTCGTATTCAATGTAGTTGTCCTCAGGATAGCATATCATGTAATATTTCTCTCCGTCCTGCTCAACCTCTTCCATCTTGTTAAGGTAAAGGTTCTCATACTGTCCGGTTGTGCTGTCATAGTATGTGCCGATGCACTGCGGGAGCTCTACCTTTATTTTTCCGTCTGCGTATGTACCTTTGGCGAATGAGTTTGTTGCGTAGTTGCCTACCGGGTTCTGGATGTAGACTTCATTATTGTCACACCATATCATCTTGTTTGTCGAAGTGCCGCCCATGTACTGCAGTCCGGCCCATTCTCCCCAGTAAACCCAGCCTTGGTATGTTTCGTTGTAATACTTTGTTTCTCCTTCGGGCGCTTCGGTTATTACGTCTGTCGACTCGACGTCGGTTGCCAGTTTCGGCATGCCCAAAGGTTGTGCTGTCATTGCTGTCGCAGCCATCAGCTGAATGGCTGAGAGAAGTAACAATTTTTTCATATAAGTTAGATTTTGGTTGCCTGTTCTCCGATCGGCAGTTAGTAATATAATAATGTATGAATGCGGAGACGACGCCGGTGTGTGTTATTTTTTAGCAGAGACGTCTTCATTCATATTTATTTCAGATGTTTGTCGTGCTTTATTCCGGCATGCTCTTTCAGCCTGTTTTACGCTGTAAAGGTGAGCGGAAATCATCTGTATGACTATATTTTGTGTGCTTGTGTTCTCTCATCAGCTTTTGATTTATATCTTAAATGTGTTTTTATTTTAGAATAAATCATAAATTTGAATACAAAAGTAAATAAAAACCTAAACAATGCAAAATATTATTACAAAAATAATTATTATTTTTATTTGAAATACCAATATATATTATAAATCAATGTTTATTACTGCAAATAATAACGAATATAAAATATTTTAACCTGATTTTGTTGTCTTATATATTTAAAGTGGTTTTTCAAGCATTTCAGGTATTGGATGTCCGGCCTTTGTCCGGCAGTTGCAAAAGCGGTAAAAAAATGACGGCAGCCCTGCCTTCGGGGCGGAGCTGCCGTGTGTCGGTTTGTTGTTATTGATGTAGGATGTCTGTCAGTATTGTCAGCCCATGGCTGTCTTGATTACGTCGACGAGGATAGGCTTCATGCCGCCGACGAAACATTCCACGGCGATTACCATTAGCAGAAGGCCCATCAGGCGCATCATGACGTTGTTGCCAGTCTCGCCCAGCACGCTGACAAGTCGTGTCGAGGCGCGCAGGATGAAGTAAGTCAGTATGTAGATGAAGGCTATCGAGCCTACGAGTATGCCTTTCATTGTGAGTGTCTGGGCGTCGCTCATCAGCACGATGGTGTTGGCTATCGCGCCCGGACCGCAGAGCATGGGTATGCCGAGCGGCGTTATCGATATGTCGTCAGCGTAGGTCTTTATCTCGCCGGGGCCCAGTTTGACGTGCGTGTAGCGCGCCTGGAGCATGTCGTAGCCTATCTTGAAGATTATCACTCCGCCGGCTATACGGAATCCGTTGGTAGATATGCCGAAGAACATGAAGATGAACTGTCCGGCGAAGGTGAACACTATGAGGATGAGCACGGCGGTGATGGTCGCACGCTTGACTATCGAGCGGCGCTGTTTCTCGGTCATTCCGTGTGTCATGGTAAGGAATACCGGCATTGTGCCCAAGGGGTTGGCAAGGGTGAAGATTGATGTAAGACACAGCAGTGCGTAAGGTAGTAAAGTTTCCATAATCTTGATTTTTTTGCAAAAATATAAATTATTTAATAATAAACGAAGTTCAACCGTGAAAATATGTTCAGAGCATGAAAGTTGTAGATATAAAGCTACTATTCAATATGTCTTTCGTTGCGGTTAGAAAGTCCTGTTGTAGGGTTTCCCCCACTGATTTTAGGGCTTTTCCTTTGGGGTTGTCGATAATTTTTCGTTCCTTTGCAATTACAATAACATTAAAAACGACAATTATCATGAAACGACTTATTACTCTGGCGCTGCTCGCCATGGCTATACTTATGCCGGTGTCGGCGCAAACTTATTACGAGAGCAGATATTATAATCATGGTACTGGACGGCTTGACTATGGCAACAGCTCAAGCGGCTGGTTTGACACCGGCGAGATGTATTACGGACTGAGAATAGGCCCGTCGTTCTCAAAAGTGAACTCTGACGACGAGGACCTCGACGGCGGCAGCTGGCAGACAGGACTGAACATTGCTGTGATTATGGGTATTCCGCTTACTACCGACATGCCTCTCTATATAGAGACCGGACTGGCTTATACGGAGAAGGGAGGCAAGAAGAAGGTAACGAGTCTTGACGGTGTGAAGAAGAAGATGACTTACGACCTGAATTATCTTGAGATTCCGATCGTGCTGAAATACATTTACGATGTTGACGACGAGTTCACCTTGCAGCCTTATTTCGGCGGCTATCTGGCGTGCGGCGTCAGCGGCAAAATCAAGAACTACGAGGAGCGTAAGGCTTTCAGCTCTTTCTCTGACGACGCTTTCCAGCGCTTCGACGGCGGTCTGCGCTTCGGTCTTGGAGCCGGTTACAATGTGTTCTATGCCGACCTCGCCTTCGACCTCGGCCTGTCAAACATCTGCCACGATATGTTCGACACATCACACAACCGCAGCATTACGCTCAATTTCGGTGTGAATTTCTGACATCCTCAGGTGCCGGCCAGACTTCACGGTTCCACGCTGTGCGCCATTAAAGTTTAAATCATACTGCCCGTTCTTCCACAAATTAGAGGAAGAGCGGGCTTTGTTTTTATTATGTTTAGGGTAAGTATGAATATCCGTTTACTGACGGAAAGGGACAGTCTTGTATCTTTAACAGCCATAATACCTTTATTATATATTTTTATTGCATCCGCCGTCTGAAACACCACAGGATAGGGAAATGTCCGCAAAAATTACGAATTTCCCTATTGTGGTTTAGGGAAATCATTTTGCGTTGTCTGTTTTTTATTGCCAACTTTGCAGCAGAGAAAAGGAAATGACGGCAATATAACGTAACGGAATGTCAAAAAACATTATCAGATACTGATTGCGTTAAACCGTCGGAGAGTGAAGTAATCAAACATATAACAACCACAAAAAACTACGATTATGAGAAAGATTATGATTTGCATGATGGCTGTAATGACGGGCTTTACATTCGCCAGCGCACAGCCGGGCAAGCCGAAGAAGGCAAAGGGAGGTAAGAAAGTAGAAGTGGTTGCACCTGGCCACGGAGCATTCGTAGGCAGGACCATAAGCGCAATACCGTCGAAGAGTATATCTGTAAGTTTCAACGGACTGAAGTTTATCTACGACGAAGGCGGCAGATATTACCGTAAGCTTGCGCCGTCGAGATTCGAGATTGTACGTCCGCCGGTAGGACTTCTCGTCGAGAAGGTGTATAAGCCGAAGACCATAAAGCGTGACAAAAAGAAACTTTATCTATCCGGTGGAGTTCTTTATAAAAAGGTGAAAACGTCATACGGAACCATGTATAAGGTGGTGGGCTTTATGTAAGACGGCATCTTCAGATGCACAGGCTGTTTGTTCAGAATATTATTGAAAATCGTTTAAATAAAAATAGGAGATAACATTATGAAATCGTTTAAAGTATTGGCAATGGTTATAATGCTCGCCACAGGCATGCAGGCGGCCGCACAGAATAACACTACACGTTCAGACAAGGACGGCAGACCGTCGAAAGAGGAAATAATGAAGAAAAGATGGCATTCGCTGGCCGGCCGGATGATGCTTACTGACAAGCAGACCGAAGAGTTGGAGGACACATACTGCGACTACATGAATGAACTCGCACAGCTGAATGCGGATAAGCGCAGCGACAGAAAAGAGGTAATGGCCGACGAGGCTGGAAAGAAGGAAGACAGATTGCAGATGTCTGACGAGCAGGTGGCTGAGATGACAGTCAAAGGTTTCGACATTCAGCGTAAGCGCATAGACATAAAGGAGAAATACTTCAAGGAATTCAGCAAGGTACTCTCTGCGCGTCAGGCTAACTATCTGCTGAAAAACGCCGGAATGAAGCAGGGACAGAAAAAACGTATGAAAAAACAGGCTGACAAGAG
The DNA here is from genome assembly GCA_902491375.1 of uncultured Prevotella sp. Classification (GTDB taxonomy): domain Bacteria; phylum Bacteroidota; class Bacteroidia; order Bacteroidales; family Bacteroidaceae; genus Prevotella. Next base: position 11,682 of record CABUHE010000023.1, on the reverse strand, counting down.
AATAATGCCCCTAAAACGCTTTGCACCTGGTGCGTGAACGATAACATAGATAGATGCTTGACTGCTCAATCACGCAGTTGTCAAATGAAAGCCGACGGTTTGCCGTCGGCTTTCATTTTGTCCTGATATGTTTATTTTTGGGCTTTTACCATAATATCCAGGTTGCGGTGTGGCGTGTTATTCTGACATCACCAGGCGTCAGCGGGCTGACGGCAGTCAGCACGTGAGCCTATGACATTACTTATATAACAAGAAAACCTGCCCTTTTCCGCATTGTGAAAGGGCAGGTCTTGTCGTTTAATCTGTGGTCTTTCATGGCATAGAATGCCATGTTTTACTTTGTAAGTAAAAACAGCTCTTTTGGTTAATTGATTTGATTATTTGGGAAATTTAAATCCAGTTTTTTAACGGTAAACGGTTGTTTAGGTTACATATTTTATTGGTTGTATATTATGTCGTATTATGTTTTGGCTGAATGTTTACGGATTGAAGTCTGACGCGTTGATGTATCCTCTGGCCACGGCCTTTACCATAAGGTCGGCAATGTTGCGCGCGCCGAGTTTTGTAAACAGTCGTTTGCGGTGTGTTTCGACAGTGTTCTCTGATATGTAGAGCATCTGCGCAATCTCTTTCGACGTCAGTCCGCGTGCCAGAGCCTTGAGTATGTCAATCTCACGTTCTGACGGATGCTCTATGCGGTGGTGATAGTTTGATAATTTCTTTTTAAGTCCGGGGCACATATACTGTTCTCCGTTTACGACCGCCGTTATCGCGTCGACCATCTGTGTGAAGTCAGTCGACTTGAACATTATCGCGTTCACGTCCTTGTCGAGCATTCTTCTGAGCAGCCATATCTCCTCATGTATGGTGTTCACTATTATACGTGCGTCGCTGTGTGCTTCGCGTATAAGGTCGATAAGCTCGAATCCGTCAATGTCGGGCATACCGATGTCGATTATGTACACGTCGAATTTTTTGTGCGGCAGTACGCTTACAAGGTCGGCAGCGCGGATGAATGTTTCCACGTTATCGACTCCACAACCATGCATAAGACTCTTGAAACCCTCAAGTATGAGCGCATGGTCGTCAACTATTGCTACTGAAAGACTTTGCAGCAGGTATTTTTGTGACTCGTTCACAGTGGCAAAATTATACCATACATTCATTTTTGCAATAACGGTTTTCCGTGGTTTTAAGGGTTGTTAATGGTTTAAAAAGGGAAAAGCCGGCCGCCGGTCGTCGTTTCCCCTTTGATATTCGGCTGTTCCGTCTGTGGTTTACCGCATGTTTACGGTCAGTCTTACGGTTGTCTTGCCGTCAGTTCTCTCAACGGTGAGCCTGCCTCCTGCCGCCTCGGCTCTCTGTCGCATGGTGCGGCTGCCTATGCCTGAGCCTTGTCTGTCGGCAAACTGGCCGTTGTCGGTTATGGTCAGACTGAGTGCCTGCTGCGTGCTGCTGAGACATACTTCGATAAGCGTCGCGCCTGAGTGTTTCAGTGCGTTGTTGACAGCTTCTTGCGTTATGCGGTACAGTTCCAGCGCCGTGGTGTCGGCAATCGAGCCCCAGTCGGCTCCGTCAGGCTCTGCCTTGAATGTTGTCTCCACGCCCGATGCCTCGGCCGTGCGCATCAGATAGTCTTCGAGTACGAGCCTTATGTCGGCATATCTGAACTCCGGCGGCATCAGCTCATGCGATATGCGGCGCGCCTGTTCGCGGCATTCGTTTATCATTCCTTTCACCTTCGCGGCCTGCTCCTTGCCTCCGTCGTCAGCAGGTCTGTTGTCGGCGCTGCCGAGATAAAGCTCTACGGTGTACAGGTCGTTGCACACTCCGTCGTGCAGCTCCTTAGCCAGTCGTGAGCGTTCGCTCTCCAGTCCGTCTATGTAGCGGCGCGTCAGACGGCGGTCGGTGTCGGCCTTCAGTCGGGCAAACTCCGCCTCGCGCTCGCGCGTCTTGCGTCTTTGCCGTTGCACGTAGAGGTATATTATCACCACGCAGGCCAGCACGGCCAGTGCCGCTATGGCGAGATACATGCGCGTCTGGGCCAGTTCCGACTCGCTGCGGGCAAGCTCCAGCTCCCTCTCGGCAGCCTTGTATTTGGCGTCGAGCTGGCGCAGGCTCTCGGCTTTGTCGGCCTCAAACAGACTGTCTTTCAGTTCTACGGCCTTGCCCTGATACTCGTAGGCTTTTTGCCATTGGCCCAGCGCGGCCCACGCTTCGTGCATGTTGTTGTAGCAGTCGTAGACTACGAAAGGCATGGCTTCGACACCTTTCGTCGAAAGTATTTTATCAAACAGCTCTATGGCGCCGTGCCATCGCTTGTGGTTAAGCTCCAGACTGCACATAATCTGGTAGTAGGCTATGAGCGCCATAGTGTCGTTTACCTTTGCGGCAAGCTCTGCGCTGCGTTTGCGCCACAACGCTTCGGCACGTCTGTCGCCCAGTCTGTCGGCTACTGCCACCATGTATGCCGCCGCGTTGAGCGCTGGGGCATACTGTTTCAGTTCAACCGCGTTGTCGTAACTCTCGGCAAGCAGCACGGCGGCCCCATTGTTGTCGCCGCACATCAGGAATATCAGTCCGTCCTGACTCATCACCTGCGCCCTGAACGCCTTGTCCTTGCAGCGCCTTGTCCATTCGGCAGACAGTCGGGCATAGTATAGCGCCTGGTCCTTGTGCTGCATGTCCACATGGAGCGTTGCCATGTTAAGATACAGCGCGGCAGCCTCCTGCCGGGCGTCCTCGTCGGCTTTGCGCTTGAAGCTTTCGGTAGTGCACATCCTCATGGCCTTGTCGTAATGCTTCAAGGCTTCGTCCAGTTTGCCCATTGTGCGCAGGTAAACGCCCATCGACGAGTTTACGCCTATCATGGCGGTTGTGTCTTTGGCTTTCCGCGCTTCCTTCATGGCTTCAGTCGCTACGATTATTGCCGAGTCGTTTTTTCCGGCAGCGTGCAGTCCGTCGGCGCGCTGCCTCAGTACGTCGATGTTGCTTTCACAGTAAGCCGCCGCAGGCAACAAAATGAAAGTAATGATTGCTAAAATCTTTCTGATAGTCATGGTCGTAAGTCATTAAGGTTTATATTTGCAAATATAAATAATTTTTTTTAATTCACGCAAGTATATCTGCCGTTTCTGTTTTTTATACATTTTTGTAAGCATTTGGTAGCCGTTACGGCATAGAAAAGAGCTGTGACAGCTTTCAATCTGTCAGTATAAAAATAATAAATAAGGATATTTTACGTTAATATCCTTGATGAACGACACGAAAAAGGCTGAAAACAGTTACGGCCATGTGTTAAAATACACAGGCATCTTCGGCGGCGTGCAGGGGCTGAACATACTTATCGGCCTTGTGCGCAACAAGTTCGTTGCCCTGCTGTTAGGCCCGGCCGGTCTTGGACTTGCGTCGCTGTTCAACTCGGTTGTCAACTTCGTGTCGCAGGCAACGAGCTTCGGCATCTCGTTCAGTGCCATCAGACATCTGTCCGAAATATTCGACAGCAACGACGAGAGCCGCATAAGGGCTTTCGTAAACATGGTCAGGGCGTGGAGTCTTGTAGCTGCCGTGCTGGGCATGCTGGTGTGCGTGGCTGCGGCTCCGGCCGTAAGCCGCTATGTGGTCGACGGCAACAGCCATCTGCTTGAGATTATTGCGCTGGCGCCGGTGGTGGCTATGCTGGCTGTAACCGGCGGCGAGACGGCTCTGCTGAAGGGTGCGCGCAGACTGCGTGAACTGGCTGTGGCTCAGGTATATATCGTCGTTGCGTCGCTCGTCATAGCCGTACCGGTCTACTGGATGCTCGGACTTGCCGGTATCGTACCCGTAATTCTGCTCACTACGGCGGCCAACATGGTGTTTACGCTGCGCTATTCGTTCCGTCTGTTTCCGCCCGGAAGTATTTTCAGACGTCTTTTCCGCGGCGGTTTCAGGGGCTGTATGGCAAGGCTGCTCGGCTCGCTTGCAGGCGGCAGCGGCATGATTCGCCTTGGTCTGGCGTTTATTGTGTCGGGCGTGTTCGGCAGCGGTGCAGAGATGATAATCAGGTCGTTCCTCAACAATTATGCTGACCTGGACACCGTCGGGCTGTATAACGCCGGCTACGTCATAGCCGTAACCTATGCCGGAATGGTGTTCTCGGCCATGGAAACCGACTATTTTCCGCGTCTGTCGGCTGTAAATCATGACACGGCAGCCGTCAATATGACTGCAAACAGGCAGATAGAGGTGTCGATACTCATAATCGCGCCCATGCTTGCTCTTATGATTACAACGCTGCCTTTGCTCATTCCGCTGCTTTACAGTGGCAAGTTCAAGCCTGTGGTTCCTATGGCTCAGGTGGCTGTCTTGTCGATGTATGCACGTGCTGCGATGCTGCCTTTGGCTTATATAACTCTGGCAAAGGGAGACTCTAAGGCCTATATGGCCATCGAGGGACTGTCGGCTGTGGCGCTGACAGGTCTTGTTGTTCTGTGTTTCAATGCCTGGGGACTGGTCGGTACGGGTGTTGCCGTACTGCTGTCAAACGTGTTTGACCTCGTTGTTATACTTTTATACGCAGCCTTGCGCTACCGTTATCGTGTGTCGCGTCAGGTTGTCGCGTGTGCCGCAATACAGATTCCGATAGGCCTTGCGGCATATTTTGCCACGTTTGCTGACAGTCTTTGGCTGCGCATAGTGTTAGGCGTGGCAGCCACGGCGGTAAGTGCCGCAGTGTCGGCTTACGTTATTTACAGGAAGACAACGCTGTGGAATAAGTTCAAGAACAGGATTATTTCTAAAGCCGGGAGATAAGAACCCCGTTATAAGGCGCTGTGCGCAGGCCTTAGCTCCTGGCTATTTCGTTATAAAGATCAACTACGCTTTGAGCCACGTTGTTATTCTCAAAGCGTGAAATGTATTGCAGTCCTTCGGCTATTCGCTCGTCGCGTGCCGGTGCGCCTTTAAGCGTCAGCTTGATGGCGTGTGCCATTGCGTAAATGTCGTCAGGGTCAACGTAAAGCGTGGAGTTGCCGCCTGCTTCCTCAAGACAGCTGCCTTTGCATGCCACAACGGGCAGTCCGCTCTGTATGGCTTCGATGACAGGCAGTCCGAAACCTTCATAGCGCGACGGATAGACACACGCTTCAGCCATCTGGTATATGGCAGGCAGGTCGTCAGTTGGTACGTTGTGGAGGAACAGCACACGGTCTTTCAGTCCGTTTTCGGCCACATATTTCTTTACTTTATCTGCATAGGGAGTCGATTTCCCGACAATAACCAGACTTATTTCCTCAGGCAACAGCCTTAAAGCCTTTACCGCAAGGAGTACGTTCTTACGCTCTTCAATCGTGCCGACGTTCACAATGTAGCGTTCGGGCAGCATGTAGCTGGTGTGTACTTCCTGCATCTTCTTCTCGCTTTCGGGCAGCTTGTAGAATGAGCCGCAGCTCTGATAGATTACGTCTATCTTGTTGGCAGGCACGTCGCCGTAGAGCATCACGTCGCGCTTTGTACACTCGCTGGTGGCTATTATGCGGTCGGCTTCGTGGCAAGTCTTGTAGAATTTCCACTCCATAATCTTGCGTTCGAGCCAGTTGTAGTATTGCGGATAGCGCATGAATACGAGGTCGTGGATGGTTACGACAGTCTTAATGCCTGCCTCCTTGATGCCCATCGGCAGCTCGCCCGACAGTCCGTGATATATGTTTACACCGTCGCGCACAAGGTCTTTTACGATTCCCTTCATGTGCCACATACATCTTGCAATGGCTCCGTTATAGCCTTTCAGGTAGATGTATTGCATGTGTTGGTTCTCGGTTATCTGCCGTCTGAGGACGCTGTTGCCTCGGTCGGGAGCGTAAAGACAGAGCATGGTTGTGGGCTTGACAACTTTTTCGATGTCGTTTACCAGTGTTCTTGCGTAGTTGCCTATGCCGGCAACATCGCCCACAATGCTTTTAGCATCGTATCCTATTGTCATTTTCTGCGTTTAGATTGTTAATCTTTCAGTCGGATGTTTTCCGCTGTTCTCACTTCCGGCAGCCGTCGGCTGTGCATGCCGTGGCGTCGTCAGTGTCGTCTGCTCTCCACCGTCTGTGAGTCCACAGGTAGAAGCGTGGGTCGCGGCGTATGGTCTGTTCGAGCATGGCGAAGAATCTTCTGGTTATCTCGTGTTCGGGCAGCGAGGCCGGATCGGTTGTTATCTGCCTGAATGTGAATACGTATTTTCCTCGTTTTGGGCGTTCCATGTCTACGTAGAACACGGTGTCGTCCATGTTGCGCATTATGCGTTCTGCTCCTGTGAACACCTCGGTGTCGTGGTTGAGGAATGGCAACCGCAGGTGTACGGCCTGATTGCGCGGCTTCTGGTCGGCTATGTAGCCGAAGATGTTCATAAGTCCCTGTTTTCTGAACGATACCAGATAGCGCAGCACGTCTTGCTTTGGCACGCATATTCCGCCCATGTTCTGCCTTATCTTTATGAACAGTCTGTCGGCTAGTTTGCACCGTTTAGGCGTGTAGACAAGTCCGATTACGGCCTCGTTGTGCCGTTCAAGCGTCAGTCCGAAGGCTGTCAGCAGTTCCCAGTTGCAGTAGTGGCCGAGTATTGCGGCGCATGGTCGGCCCTTGTCGAAGCTTTCTTCAATCGCCTCAGTGCCGCGGAACTCCACGTGGCGCATCAGTTCGTGGCGTGAGACGGTCATCAGTTTCAGTGTTTCCGCGTAGTAGTCGCACAGCCAGTGATAGAATCCGCGCTCTATTGCGACAATCTCTGCCGTGCTTTTCTCAGGGAACGATGTAGTCAGATTGTACCTTACCACGTCGCGTCTGTAGCGCATCGCGTGGTAGAGTATGAAGTAATATATGTCTGACAGGACATACAACGCTGAGTACGGTAATAGTGACAGCACATGAAGCGCTATGTATGCCAGTCCTTGCAGCAGTTTTGTCATGGTTCTTTTTTAAGTAGTCAATGGGGTTACCGGCGTTTGGCGTCAGTCTGCCTGTATTGTAAGCCGGCGGCGGTTGATGCACGGTTGTCCGCCTTTCCTCATAGGCTCTGCATGTCGTTCAGTTTTTTGTAGTATCCGTTCAGTGCCAGCAGCTCCTCGTGCGTGCCGCGCTCTACTATCTGTCCTTCGTGCATTACGCATATCTCGTCAGCGTTCTTGATGGTCGACAGACGGTGGGCAATGGCCACTGTCGTGCGTGTCTTCATCAGATGTTCGAGCGCCTGCTGTACCAGTCTTTCACTCTCGGTGTCGAGTGCTGATGTAGCCTCATCGAGAATAAGTATCGGCGGATTCTTCAGTATGGCGCGTGCTATGCTTATGCGCTGGCGCTGTCCGCCCGACAGACGGTTGCCGCGGTCGCCTATATTGGTGTCGTAGCCCTGCTCGGTCTCCATGATGAAGTCGTGGGCGTTGGCTATCTTGGCTGCCGCCTCAATCTGTTCCTGCGTTGCGTTGTCAACACCGAACGATATGTTGTTTCTGAACGAGTCGTTGAAGAGTATCGCCTCCTGGTTCACGTTGCCGATAAGCTGGCGCAGGTCGTGTATTCCCATGTCCTTCACGTTCACGCCGTCGATGAGCACTGCGCCTTCCTGCACGTCGTAGTAGCGCGGTATGAGGTCGACCATTGTCGACTTGCCGCCGCCGCTCTGACCTACTATCGCAACGGTCTTGCCTTTCTCTATCGTGAGATTTATGTGGCGCAGAACCCATTTCTCGCCATAACGGAACGACACATCGCGGAACTCTATCTTGTGTTTGAACTCGTTGATGTGTACCGGATTTGGCTTTTCCTTTATGTTGTTCTCCGCCTGTAGAATCTTGTCGATACGCTCCATCGAGGCAAGTCCTTTGGGAATGTTGTAGCCTGCCTTTGAGAATTCTTTCAGCGGATTGATTATGCTGTAAAGTATTACCATGTAATAGATGAACGTAGGGCCGCTCAGGCTCTTGCCGTTAAGCACCAGCATGCCGCCGAACCACAGCACGATGACTATCATCAGCGTGCCCAGAAACTCGCTCATAGGGTGCGCCATCTGCTGGCGTGTGTTCACGCGGCGTATGTTTTCGCGGTAAGCCGAGTTGATTTTGTCGAATCGCTGGTTCATCTTTTCCTCAGCGCAGAATGCCTTGATGATGCGAAGTCCGCCGAGAGTTTCCTCCACCTGGCTCATCGTGTCGCTCCAGAGCGCCTGCGCCTTGATAGACTTCTGTTTCAGTTTACGGCCTACGAAGCCCATAATCCAGCCCATTATCGGCACGAACACAAGCGTGAAAAGGGTGAGCTGCCAGCTCACAAAGAGCAGCGTGGAGAAGTAGAATATTATCAGCACAGGATTCTTGAAGAGCATGTCGAGGCTCGACATTATAGAGCTTTCAACCTCCTGCACGTCACCGCTTATGCGCGCTATGATGTCGCCTTTGCGCTCCTCAGAGAAGAAGCCGAGCGGCAGCGACGTTATCTTGCGGTAGAGCTGGTTGCGTATGTCGCGCACGATACCCGTGCGGATAGGTATTATCGTGGCTGACGAAAGGAAGTACGCGCCCGTCTTGAGAAATGTCATGAAGGCCAGGAACAGACCTATTACGAGCAGCGTGGTCGTGGCTCCCATGCTTTCTATCATCTGGTAGATGTAGTAGTTGACGTTGTTCATAAACACTTCCTTCATGCCTGCGCTTCCCCACTGCATCAGATGGTCAGGCACATGGGCCTGCTGTGTCTTGAAAAGAATTTGCAGTATAGGTATGATGGCCATGAAAGAAAATATGTTCAATATCGCGGAAAGGATGTTGAATACCACCGTAAGTACCAGATATTTTTTATATGGAGGCACAAAGCGGCGCAATACTTGTAAGAATTCTTTCATCTGTTATTGGCTAAGTAGTCACCACGCCGTGCTGCGGCCGCAGCCGCACGTTTAGCAATGCGCTGTGATATGTTACGGCTGCAAAGATAATGTTTTTATACATAACGGCAAAGACTGTGTGGGGTAAAACGTCAAAAAGCGGTGTGTGCCAGCAGCTTTTGCAGCGCGCCGGCTGTGTATTGATGGTGTTATCTTGTCGTGGTTGGCATGGATTAAATGTAAAAAGCGCCGCACTCTCCATATCGGAGGGTGCGGCGCCTGTATGTTGTTGCATTCCAGTGTGTTAGGCTTTCGGTTGCTGAAGGTGGCATTTGGCATTGCAAGAGGTGGCCGTTTGCATTGCGTTTTGCCGTCTTTTACAGGCCGTTTTGTGGCTTTTTGCGTTGCAGGCGTTCTTGCTGCCGCGTTCTGCCTGTGTCTGTGCTGCTGTCAGCGCGGATTTTTTGTGTCGTCAGTCGAGAGCCTCGCCCTTGAGTGTCGCGCTCGAACTGCCGGTTACTTTTACGCGGACTATGTCGCCGATGTGATGTTGGCCTTTGTCGAATACCACCACCTTGTTTTGCGATGTGCGTCCGAAGAGCTGTTCGCGGCTGCGCTTGCTGAAGCCTTCAACGAGTACGTCAAACTCCTTGCCGATGTCCATTGCGTTGCGCTCGGCTGATATTTCCGTCTGCAACTTTATCATTTCCGACAATCGGCGCAGCTTAACTTCTTCGGGAACGTCGTCGGGCAGATGTTTAGATGCGTATGTGCCGGGGCGCTCGCTGTATTTGAACATGAAGGCGGAGTCGTAGCCTACTTCCTTCATCAGCGACAGCGACATCTGGTGGTCTTCCTCCGTTTCGCTGTGGTAGCCCACGAATATGTCGGTCGTTATCGAGCAGTCGGGTATTATGCGGCGTATGGCTTCAACCCTGCCCATGTACCATTCGCGTGTGTATTTGCGGTTCATCAGCTTCAGAATCCTGTCTGATCCGCTCTGCACAGGCAGGTGTATGTGGCGGCAGAGGTTGTTGTGTGAGGCTATAACCTCAAGAGTTTCGTCGCTCATGTCCTTCGGGTGGCTTGTCGTGAAGCGTATGCGCATGTCGGGGAAGGTCTCGGCAACGAGTTTCAGCAGTGCCGGGAATGTTACTTTCTCATCGCCATTTTTAATTTTTAATTGTTCATTTTTAATTTTAAACACTCCTGCGTATGAGTTTACGTTCTGTCCGAGTAGAGTAACTTCCTTGTAGCCGCGGTCGTGCAGGTCGGCCACTTCGCGCAGTATGCTTTCAGGGTCGCGGCTGCGTTCACGACCGCGTGTGTAGGGCACTATGCAGTAGTGACAGAAGTTGTTGCATCCGCGCATTATGCTGACGAATCCGCCCACGTGTGTGCCGCAGATGCGCTGTGGCACTATGTCGCGGTAAGTCTCGGTTGTCGACAATTCTATGTTTATAGCCTTGTGGCCTGTCTCGGCCTGTGCGGTGAGGTCGGGCAGGGTGAGGTAAGCGTCAGGGCCGGCCACGAGGTCGGCGTGGTGTTCGCTTATGAGTTCGTCTTTCACGCGCTCAGCCATACAGCCCAGCACTCCAATTATCATCTTGTGGCCTGAGCGGCGCATGGCGTTCAGCGCTTCAAGGCGGTTGATTATTTTCTGCTCCGCGTTGTCGCGCACGCTGCAAGTGTTAAGGAATACGGCGTCGGCGTCGTTAATGTCGTCACACGTTTCGTAGCCGGCCATCTTCATTACTGATGCCACTACTTCGCTGTCGGCCACGTTCATCTGGCAGCCGTAGGTCTCGATATATAGTTTCTTCATTTTCGTTTTATTGGTCAGGGGTTGCGTTGTGCCGTGGCGCCGGCAGTTCCGTGCGCTTTCGGCAGCCGTCTCAGCGGCTTTGCCCTGTCTTGGTCTCTTGTCTTATTATGGCTTCGGTTATCTCTTTTATCAGCCTGGCGTTCTCCTTTGTGCCGAGTCTTGTGTCCTTTATCAGTACGGCTATGTATATCCGACGGCCGTCTGCAAGGGTCAGCGCGCCGGCGTCGTTGTCGGCTGTCATTGTGCCGTCTTGTCTGGTGAAGCCTGTGCCCGTCTTGTGGGCGAGCGTCATGCCCGGCCTCAGTGCGGCCTTCATCTTGTCCGCTCCGGTCTGCGTTGCCTCAAGAGTGGCTTTCATCAGCCGTGCGTATTTGCCTTCGAGGATGTTCTCCTCATACAGTTTTCTGAACAGTATGGCTACTGACAGCGGTGTGCTGCTGTTGTTGTATGAGCGTTGCGGGTCGGCAGCCATCGTGGCTTCGGTTTCCGTCAGACTGAAATCTGTCAGCCCTATAGACTTCATCTCGTCGCTTACGGCTCTTATTCCGCCGGCCATGCGTATCGTAGCATCGCACGCGTTGTTGTCGCTAAGGGCTATGCTGTAATACAGCAGACTGTCGAAGCGCATCGTGAAGTCTTCGCCTTTGTGGAGCTTCGCCAGCGGACTGTACGTGCCGGGAGTCATCTCCGCGGCCCTTATCTTTATCAGCGTGTCGGTAGGTATGCCTTCGCGCTGCATGCGTCGGAGCGCAGCAATGGCGCAGTGAGTCTTGAATACGCTCATTAGCGGATACTGTCCTGCTGTGCCGGCCGTGTGGCTGTGGCCGCCGGTTGTCCATGCCACGCCTACCGTAGCGTCCTTTCCGGCGGTGAGCGCGGTTATCGTCTGTTCAGCCGTCTGCGCCATTGCGTGTGTCTGCATACAGGCGGCTATCATTGCGGTGAGCAGCAGTCTCATTTCACTGCTGTCCAAAGAAAATATCTTAGACATGATTTAAATTAATCGTTTACAATG
>CABUHE010000022.1 GCA_902491375.1 uncultured Prevotella sp. | reverse complement strand
AAAAATATCTCATTCCCACAACTTTTTCAATCGTTTTCTTATACCGAACTCACGTTCCATTAGTGTCTTTCCGTTCCACGGTATATTTATACGCCTTGTCAAATTCCCTCAAGGCCGCGGCGTACAAGTCTTGCCGTATAAGGAGATACCCCTTTTGGCTGTGCAGTTTGTCCTCGAACGAATAACTGCCACCCATATCGGCTAAGGCATTCTCGGCCTTTTGGAAATATTTCAACGCTTTCACGGCGTCGTTAAGGTCGCGGTAAACGCGGCCGGCGTAATAATACGCCACGGGCAGCAGCCGCTTGTCGCCGTCATGCTCATAATAGTCAACGAGGCTCAAGATAACAGAATCTGATGTATGGCGTATGTATGCCTTGTCACGTGCCTTCACCAACAGCAGGCGGTAATAGTTGCGTTCGGCCTCAGATGCCGATGCCATGGAGCGCTTCATTCCCACAAGCAGGCGCAAGGCACTATCAGGACGACTGTCGGCCAAGGTATCTATACCTGCTAAAACGGTCTTACTGCCGCCCGAGCCGCCGCAACACGCAACGGAAAAGACCACTATAATGGATAAGAAAAGGTAAACAACACGTTTCATACCACAAAGATATGAAATTTAATCCATACGCAACTTAACCGCATAAAGAAAAATCAACCAGAAAACATAGTCACAACCTTAAGGCACATACCATCCATGCCTTTGCAAAATGTCGCACTTCTGGTTTCAAAAGGTTCACTATTACAATACAAAACACGGTCTTTCAGAACTTGGCCATCCATTTACGGTCAGCCTCATCGTAGGGCAGCGGAGAAATGCGTTCGCATACAGTACGGTGATTTAAGCAGAACCTAAGTCTTGCTTTTCGGTGCATCGCAACATACAAACAACAGAAGAATGGGAAAGTATAATAAGAGCGTTCTCATAAATATATTTTTGCACGACAAAAGTAGTAAATTTTCATGGCTTTACAAAGAAACAAAGACGCAGAAATTTGACAAAGCCACACCGGGCATTATCTTTTCACTTATCACTTAATATCCCCATAATATTCTTATTTAAATTCATCTTACTTTGTTCAGAGCGAGCCGGAAGTCATGCACATTGCGCGCTGCACATCGGCATCGATGCGTGCCGTGTCAACAAGTATAATATAGAATAGGTTTGACGAATACAGACGACGGTTTCATTCTCTGCATTAGCTAAGACATAAGCATGTTTAAACATGCTGTTTAATGCGCTGCGCAGCTAAACAGGGAATAAAAACGGGCTGAACCGAAACAATATATAAGCATGAAAAAAATGTTTTTCAGGTAAAAAAGCAAGACAAAACATTAACATAGAGCAAAAAAGTCATAACAAGAAACGGCTTATGACAAGCTAAGAAAAACATAGTAAGAAGAACTATCAGTCAGGCATACATAACTGATTAATATTCAACGGTTTAGCTTCAGCTTTGCAAAAGATGCTCTATTACGTCACAAAAGGGCACCTTTTGTGACGTAAAAGGTGCCCTTTTGCATGATAAAACACGGTCTTTCAGAAGACACTTGTGTTTTTATAAGAATATGAAAAAACTTGAATCTGATTCTGTCACACTATCGCAGCACAAGCCTCAGCCAGCCATTTGCGGTCAGCCTCATCGTCGAGCAGCGGAGAAATGCGCTCGAATACAGTACGGTGATAGTCGTTCAGCCATGCCTTTTCCTCATCGGTAAGCATGTCAGTTATTATCGGCGCGGTGTCGATTGGACAAAGAGTGAGCGGCTCGAACTGGACGAAACGGCCGAACTCGGTCTCACGGTAAGGCACGATAAGCAGCGTATTCTCCGTGCGTACGCCAAAACGTGATTGCAGATAGATGCCCGGCTCGTCGGTAACGGTCATGCCCTCGACGAGCGGTGCCGGCTTATACTCCATTCGTATTTGGTGAGGTCCTTCATGAACGTTCAGATATGAGCCTACGCCGTGCCCCGTTCCGTGCAGGAAGTTGTAGCCGTATCTCCACATATCTTTACGGGCAAGGGCGTCAATCTGGGTGCCCGACGCTCCGCGCGGAAACTTGCACAGCTCAAGCTGGATGTGGCCTTTAAGCACAAGAGTGTAGACAAGGCGCTCCTCGTCGGTAACAGGGCCGAGCGAGATGGTGCGCGTTATGTCTGTAGTTCCGTCAAGATACTGCGCGCCGGAATCAATCAGTATCAGTCCTTCGGGACGAAGCTCAACGTCGGTTTCGGGCGTAGCCTCATAGTGTACAATAGCTCCATGCTCTCCGTAAGCCGCTATTGTGTCAAACGAAAGGCCTCTGTACAGTTTCTGTTCCGCACGCAGAGCGGTCAGTTTGGCGTCAACAGACATCTCTGTCTGTCCTCCGGCCTCAACTGCCGGGCGCAACCAGCGCAGAAACTTAACCAGTGCTACGCCGTCGCGCAGCATCGCATTGTGGAAGCCTTCTATCTCATTAACATTCTTTACGGCCTTCATTGCCGGTACAGGCGACGTGGCGACAACCTTCTGACACTGCGGAATATTGAACAAAGTGTAACAAGTCTCGTTGTCGTCCATAAGTATATTATACTCATTGTAGCTTTCAAGAGCCTTGCGTACATCGGCATATTCTGCCACCGCAACGCCTTCAGACGCGAGATAAGCCTCAACTTCAGGAGTAAGTTTGGTGTGGTCGACAAAGAGAATGGCGTGCTTAGTGTCAATAAGCAGATAAGACACAAATACAGGATTGCAGTGAACGTCAGTACCACGCAGATTCAACGTCCATGCAATATCGTCAAGAGCAGAAACCAGTATGCCGTAAGCGTGCATTGATTTAAGTTGTAAGCGTATTCTCGCAATCTTGTCATGACACGCCTCACCGGCATATTCAAGCGGATGAATGTTTATCTTATCCTGCGGAACAGGCGGACGGTCGGTCCATATAAGTGCAAGCGGATCAAAGTTGGTGCGCACTGTTATGCCGCCTTCGGCACGCAGTTCCTTTATCAGTCCGGCAACCGATGAAGCTGAATTAACCATTCCGTCAACGCCAACCGTAGGACTCTGGACTGCCGAAAGTTTCATGCCGAGCCAGTGAGTTATCGACGGAGTGCCCTCCACACGTTCCTTCATCAGGTGGAAGCCGGTGCCGCGCAACTGCTCCTCAGCAGCTATAAAATATCGTGAGTCGGTCCACAATGCAGCGTCAGTCATAGTCACCACGGCCGTTCCTGCTGAACCGTTGAATCCGCTTATCCACTTACGCCCTTCCCAATGGGCAGGCACATACTCGCCGTTATGCGGATCAGTGCTTGGAAAAATGAATGCGTCAATACTCTCGCGCCTCATAACATCGCGCAGCGCTTCAATCCTGTTACAAATTGTCTTGTTCATAGCATTTACTCTGGTTACGGTTTTCAAGGCTGTGCGTATCACAGGCCGATACACCTGATATACAGCTCCGTCTTTTCCACCTTTATTGTAAAATAGACATTACAAAGATACACCTTTTTATATTTAATAACAAACTAAAAGGAGAATAAATAATGCATATTCATCTTTTTTCCCTAACTTTGCAACAAGTTCAGTTACGGACTGAAACCAGCAATCAGCCAACAGGCTCAGACCTGCATAACGACTGTGTAAAGAAAAGCGCAAAACTGACCTAAAAAACAGCCGCAACAGCAGATTTATCAGATGTTGACTTTACTTACAAATGAATGTCTTAACATATAAAACACAAAGTTATTATGGAATTTTTGACTAACGAAAAACTTACAATCGTCGGCGCAGCCGGAATGATTGGTTCTAACATGGTTCAGACAGCGCTTACAATGCGTCTGACTAATGACATCTGCCTCTATGACGTATTCTCACCCGAGGGCGTTGCAGAGGAAATGCGCCAGAGCGGTTTCGGTGATGTTAAAATCACTGCTACAACTGATGCTAAAGAAGCTTTCACTAACGCTAAGTATATTATTTCATCTGGCGGTGCTCCCCGTAAGGCTGGTATGACACGTGAGGATCTGCTCAAAGGCAACTGCGAAATCGCTGAAGGACTCGGCAAAAACATCAAGGAGTATTGCCCTGACGTTAAGCACGTAGTCATCATCTTCAACCCGGCTGACCTTACAGGTCTTGTTACTCTGCTTTACTCTGGATTGAAACCTTCACAGGTAACAACACTTGCAGCTCTCGACTCTACTCGTCTTCAGAGTGCACTTGCTAAGAAATTCAACGTTATGCAGAGCGAAGTTAAGGGATGCGCTACATACGGTGGCCACGGAGAGCAGATGGCTGTATTCGGCTCACACGTAACTATCGACGGCAAACCTCTTACTGAAATCATCGGAACTCCTGAGTTCACAAACGAGGAGTGGGAGCAGATGAAGACTGACGTAACAAAGGGCGGTGCTAAGATCATCGAGCTTCGCGGACGTTCTTCATTCCAGAGCCCGGCTTATCTGTCAGTTGAGATGATACGTTCTGTCATGGGTGGCGAACCGTTCAAGTATCCTGTAGGAACTTATGTTACAACAGACAAGTACGACCACATCATGATGGCAATGAAGACTACACTCGACACAACCGGCGCTCACTATGAGGTACCGCAGGGAACTGCTGAGGAGAACGCTAAACTTGACGCCAGCTACGAGCACCTCTGCAAGATGCGTGACGAGCTTGTAACTCTGAACATCGTTCCTGAAATCTCTAAGTGGAGCGAAATTAACCCGAACCTGTAATAACAGCTTCTCTTTATAATACGCTGCGGGGCGCGCCTTATCAAGGTGCGCCCCGTTTATTTTTAATGTTGTTTAAAGTCTTTCTGACTGCCGGTAATGGTGAAACGGCTGAATATTAAGCAAAAGATGTATGTACGCAACAACCTGCATGCACTGCATCTGAAGCCGAATCAGCGCATCAGCCAGCGTCCTTTGTGGTAAATCATCTGAACCACTACTTCCTCCTTCAGGCTGTCGCCGAGGTGGAACATCAGATAAACGTCTGACTTGCGCACATGAGATTTCTTGTCGGCCGATACTATCGTGTCGTTATCAAAACGTATAATATCAATATTCTTTACTCCTCCGTGCTCATCATTCATACGGCCTACGAACATTGAAGCGTTTGCTTCGAGCTGCTCTCGGTAGCTGTCGGGAATGGTGTCGGGCAGATACATGCCTCTGACAAAGTAATCGTAATTGTTGACAAAGAGCGAATCATAATACTGCTTGGCTGCACGTGCAGCTGCATCATCAGGTTTCTGTTCGCCTGAACAGGAAAAAAAAGTTATGGCGAACAACGAGATTATAGCGATAAAAAGTTTACGCATTTTCTTTTAATCTTTTTATTTATGCATTGAAAGTCATATCATTTAAAGCAGCCAGAGC
The DNA here is from genome assembly GCA_902491375.1 of uncultured Prevotella sp. Lineage (GTDB taxonomy): Bacteria > Bacteroidota > Bacteroidia > Bacteroidales > Bacteroidaceae > Prevotella. The sequence continues at coordinate 27,092 of CABUHE010000022.1, read as the reverse complement.
AGTTAAAGTCAGACTCCTTGTCCATAAAGAAACAACCGTAAAAGTTGAAGGAGGCACAGCGAAAACGGCCTCCTGCCAGGACATTTGACTTTAACTGCTCTGACTGTCTTAACAGTCTGAATGCTGAAACGGCCTTATTTCTGCCTTATAAATATGTTTATAGGCGAGCCTGTCAGCTTCCAGTTCTCACGTATCTTGTTCTCGAGGAAGCGCTTGTAAGGCTCCTTGACGTACTGCGGAAGGTTGGCATAGAACACGAAAGACGGAATCTGAGTGTTAGGCAACTGCGAACAGTACTTTATTTTGATATACTTACCCTTGATTGATGGTGGCGGGAATGCCTCGATAAGCGGCAGCATAACCTCGTTGAGCTTTGTCGTTCCGATTTTGAGCTTGCGGTTCAGGTAAACCTCCTTGGCTGTCTCAAGTACCTTGAATATGCGCTGCTTGGTGAGAGCCGAAGCAAAGACTATCGGGAAATCGGTAAACGGAGCCATGCGGTTGCGTATCGCATTGACGAAGGTGTCGATAACTTTCTGGTCCTTGTCGGGCACGAGATCCCACTTGTTTACTACCACAACGAGCGACTTGTTGTTCTTCTGTATTAGCTGGAATATGTTCATATCCTGCGCCTCGATGCCGCGTGTGGCGTCAATCATGAGTATGCAGACATCTGAATTTTCTATCGCACGTATCGAACGCATCACACTGTAAAACTCCAAGTCTTCAGTAACCTTGTTCTTACGGCGTATGCCTGCGGTGTCAACCAGATAGAAGTCGAAACCGAACTTGTCGTAACGTGTGTAGATACTGTCGCGCGTCGTGCCGGCAATCTCGGTAACGATGTTGCGGTCTTCACCGATAAAGGCGTTGATGATGCTGCTCTTTCCGGCATTAGGACGGCCTACTACGGCGAAACGTGGAATACCGTCTTCGAGAAGTTCGCCACCATCGCCCTTCAGACTGTCTACTACAACGTCGAGCAGATCGCCCGTTCCGCTACCGCTCATACTGCTTATGCAGTAAGGATCACCGAGTCCGAGCTTGTAGAATTCAGCTGCGGAATACAGCTGGTCGTTGTTGTCCACTTTGTTTACTACAAGTATAACAGGCAGTTTGGTGCGGCGTAATATGGCTGCCACGTCCTCGTCCCAGTCGGTTATCCCAGTCGTAACGTCAACGACGAAAAGCACAAGGTCGGCCTCTTCTGTGGCAATGATTACCTGCTTGCGTATTTCTTCCTCAAATATATCATCTGACTTGACAACCCATCCGCCGGTGTCAACTACAGAAAACTCTCGCCCGTTCCAGTCGCACTTGCCATATTGGCGGTCGCGCGTTGTGCCGGCTATATCACTGACAATAGCCTGGCGCGACTTGGTAAGGCGGTTGAAAAGTGTAGACTTTCCCACATTCGGGCGGCCTACAATAGCTACTAAATTTGCCATAATGTTATTTTTTAAGTGAAGAGTGAAGAACGAAGAGTGAAGAATTCATTACTTGTTCTTTTCCTGCTCACACTTGGTTAAGTGAAGAGTGAAGAACGAAGAGTGAAGAATTCATTACTTTTTCTTTTCCTGCTCACACTTGGTTAAGTGAAGAGTGAAGAACGAAGAGTGAAGAATTCATTACTTTTTCTTTTCATGCTCACACTTGGTTAAGTGAAGAGTGAAGAACGAATAGTGAAGAATTCAATACTTTTTCTTTTTCTGCTCACACTTGGTTAAGTGAAGAGTGAAGAACGAAGAGTGAAAAATTCAATACCTTTTCTTTTCCTGCTCACACTTGGTTAAGTGAAGAGTGAGGGACGAAGAGTGAAGAATTCAATACTTTTTCTTCTTTCAATTTCGGCCGGTTAAGTAAGGAACGAGGAGTTTATGATTCTGAATCAGGCACTTACGTTGTCCAGACTTACCGCTATTCACATTTACTTCACCAATATTTATACTTTTATTATATACCTTTGTTTTTATATTTTTACCGTGAAGAGTTTAAACGTAAAGGGCAAATAACTCTTCGCTCTACGCTTCTCACTCTCCACATCAGCCGTCAGCGTCATTCAGGATTATACCCGAAGTTGTCAAGCTCGCGCTTCGAACTGCGCCAGTCCTTGTCCACCTTTACGAAGGTTTCGAGGAATATCGGCTTGCCGAAGAAGCGTTCAAGAGCCTTGCGTGCCTCTGTGCTTACACGCTTGATGGCTACACCCTGATGACCGATGATGATTCCTTTCTGCGAGTCGCGCTCAACATAGATTACCGCACTGATATGTATGTGGCGCTCGTCTTCCTTGAACGACTCTACGCTGACCTCTACCGAATAAGGTATCTCCTTGTCGTAATACAGCAGGATTTTCTCCCTTATTATCTCGCTTACGAAGAAACGTGCCGGTTTGTCGGTAAGCTGGTCTTTGTCGAAGAAGGGCGGCGAGTCGGGCAGCAGCTCCTTTATACGTCGGAGCAGCATGTCTATGCCGAACTTGTTTTTGGCTGATATTGGCAGAATCTCAGCTCCGGGCAGCAGCGAATGCCATTTCTCAACCAGATTGCCAAGCGTCTTCTGGTCGCTCTCGTCAATCTTGTTGATAAGCAGCAGCACGGGTATGGTCATCTTTCTGACCTTCTCAAGGAAGTCCATGTTCTTCTCCGGGTTCTCCACCACGTCGGTAACGTAGAGCAGAACATCAGCGTCTTTAAGAGCCGACTCAGAGAATGCCAGCATCGACTCCTGCAATTTATAGTTAGGTTTGAGCACGCCCGGCGTGTCAGAGAAAACTATCTGCATGTCGTCAGTGTTGACTATGCCCATAATTCTGTGGCGCGTGGTCTGCGCCTTAAACGTGGCGATGCTTATGCGCTCGCCCACGAGCTGGTTCATCAGTGTCGACTTGCCCACATTGGGGTTGCCCACTATGTTCACGAATCCTGCCTTATGCATCTTTATCTGTCTTGTTTTTATGACGGCAACCGTTGCCGTAACGGTCGCATCGGATGTAATCAAGTTTGCAAATATACTTATTTTTTTCGTTATAGCCAACTTCATAAAACATCATGAGACAGAAAACATGACAAAAAGATGTTAAATAGCACATCATCTATCGGCATCATGCAAAGCGCAAGTCATCACCTGACTACCTGACACTTCACTCAAGAAGCAAGACAACGCAAACCAACCTGACAAACGTTCTGACCTCCCGGGAAAAACAACTCCCTGCAAGCACTTTTATGAAAGAGCATAAATCGCGCTGCGAAAGAGGCTCTTTCACCGTGCGAAAAGGCATCTTTTACAACGCAAAAGACGGTCTTTTACAAACAGTAGAAAATACAGTTCCCGAACAAAGCATTATTAAAGTATTCTACAACGATATTAAAGTGTATAAACACCAATAAATCAGCACTTTACACTAAGCAACGAACAGCAATACGCATACACACAATACAAAAACAGGCACACGGACATTACTTATATAGGACGGGGCATACATTTATGCGCTTTTTTGCAAAAAATTCATGTTTTATAAGGCATCATCAAAAAAAATACCTATATTTGCCAAAATAATATTTGAGAACATGTTCTGAGAAAAAGGGCGTTTGACTCATTACCTAGGCATGCCAAACGCCGGAATTAAGTTTAACTTTTAAGCACAATCAGATGAAAAAAGCATTTATCACAATGTGCCTTATGGTGTTAGCATTGACGACAAAGGCTGACGACATGACCCTCGTTGTCAACTTCGTCAATGGCTCCTCGCAGCAAGAGTTTGCCGTGTCGGACATAGGCAAGCTTACGTTCGACGAGAGTGGCTTCTCTATCATCGGGGCAAGTGGCTCGGTGTCACCATTCACCTATGCACAGGTAAACAGCATCAAGTTCAACCTAACCGCGACAGGAATAGGTGCTGTTGAAACCACAGAGAACGGACTGAAGCCATACTACCGCAACGGCCAGCTCGGAGTTGACGGATGGCAGGCAGGCGAAAAGGCCAGAGCTACTGTATACAGCGTAGGAGGCATGACGGTTGTCAGCGTGGACAACTGGGACGGAACTCCTATCTCAACAGGCAGTCTGGCTGACGGAGTGTATATTTTCAAAGTAAACAACAACACAATTAAATTCGTAAAACAATGAAAAAGTTTTTCTCATTAATAATAATGTGTGTTCTCGGCGCAACCTCTCTGTTGGCTCAGACATCACCTAACCGAGTTATCGTCACAGACAGACTTGGCACAACAAAAGGCTTCCTGGCAGAGCGTATCGACAGCATCTGGTTCGCTCAGGTTGAAGGACGCATTGCTGCAACTATCGATTACAAAGGATTCAAGACTGGTGATACGGGCGATACTCTGTCAATAGCCGTTACACGTACACCAGGATGTCAGGCTTTCCGCATAGACTGTCTGCCTAAGAACAGGGCTGACATGCTCGACAGCGAAGCTGCCATTGCCAACTATCTCGACTCTAACGGCTCGGAATACTACTGGCAGGACTTCACTGACGCTGACATGACAGGTTACACGTTCACTCCTGACGTTGAATATACAATCATAACCGTCGGCTACGACCAGTACGGTATTGCCTGCGGTGCAGAGAGATGCGACTTCAAGGCTCCGAAGAAAGCTTTGGTAGGCGACTGTAGCATTACATACAATATCGACGAAGTTACATCTGACAAGATTACAATCAGCTTCACTCCGGGTTCAGGTGTTGCCGGATATGCAGCATGTTCTTATCCCGCAGGTACAGCCGAGCAGCAGTTCGAGATGTTCTCTTCAATGTTCGGATTCAACCACATGGGCGACATGATCAAGGCATTCGGCTTCAACAACACAGGCAACGCTACCAACACATGGGAAAACATGGATCCGGGTACAGACTATGAGATCTACGTTCAGGCATGGGACGTTAACGGAACTTACGCTGACATGGTTATCATTCCTGTAACAACTAAGAAACTCGGCGGTGAAGGCGTTGCAGAGATGACTATTGAGATAGGACAGTTCGGCGGCGACGCTACCACAGGTTACTATCAGGTTGTAACTTACATTCCTAACGACCAGACATCTATGCACCGCGACCTCCTTATCGAGAAGACCGGCTACGATAAAGACTGGACAGAAGAAAAGGTTATTGAATATCTCAAGACAGACAATCCTTCTGACCCATACTGGAACCAGTACGGCATAGACGAAGCATGGTGGACCGCAGACCCGAGCACCAGCTACATAGCATTCTCAATCGCCCAGAACATCAACGGCGAATGGGGTCCGCTTGCAAAGAAGGAATTCACAACTCCTGACAGCCCTACTCCAAGTGCAGCCCCGAAGAAGGGTGTTGCCCCGAAACGTATCATCAAGAAGGCTACTAACGGCACAGCTCCTACATCTTTGTACAAGAGTATCTTAAAAGCACAGCCTGGCAAGGTACAGCTCAACGGTAAATAATACCGCTGCCACAGGCTGATAAAACAAACGGGACACACAGGCAAAAGCCTATGTGTCCCGTTTTATTTTTATAATCTGCTACAACCGGCGTTATTCTTATTAGTTTTTTGTTGACATTTCTGCAATCAGCAGACCATAATCAGCAGGCAAAAGACGCGTCGTCAGTCCTTCAGTGAGTAAGTAACCGTAGTAACAACACGCAGCTTCTTGATATAAGGTGTGTTGTCGTCGCGGTTCTCTATTGAGAACTGTCCTTGTCCGGCTTCAAGTATTTTGTCAATCTTGCTGTCGCTGTTGTCGGCAAACTGACGTGCCGTCTGCTCCGCGTTCTTGATTGCCTCCTGCATCATCTTCGGCTTAATCTGCTGGAACGACACATACTCATAAACCACTCCGTTGCCATATCCGCCGTCAACCACAGCCACACCCTGCTTGAACAACTCGCCCTGACGCGATATAATAGAGCGCACGAGCTTAACGTTGCGCGACGTTACGGTAACCGTTGAAGTGATATTGTACCTGTAATTGTGCTTTGCCACACTGTACTGGTCAGCATTAAGGTCAATCACTACCGGGGCGTTTACGCTGATTTCAGAGTCCTTCACGCCGTTTTTCTTCAGGAAAGCCTTCACCTTTGCGGTGGTGGCATTGATGCGTGTGTAGAGCAAAGGCAGGTCGTTGCCAAGCTCTTTTGTAAGTATCGGCCACGTAACTTTGTCAGCCTCAACCTCACGTTCAGACAGTCCTTTTACCGTAACCTTACGGTCTTTGTTGGAGATACTGTCAAGACCTGATCTCACACAGAGTCCCAGGACAATGATTCCGATGGCAATAATAGCCGCTTCCTTGATTCTGTTCATAGTGTCAGTATTTTGGTTTAACGCGGTAAAGATAATGCTTATACCTCATAACTCAAAATAAAAAACAATGAAACGGACATTATTTCATAAAACAGACAATAGCAAGACAACTGAACAATACAAACATAATAAAAAGAAAAGAGCCACATCCTAATGTTGAGGATGTGGCTCTTTTTATTATTGTATGCTGAATTTTTATTTCGCAGTTGCTGCTTCAGCGCCGTCATAAGCCCATGTGTAATAGGCTGCTCCGTGAACGAATCCGGCTCCGAACGCTGTCAGGATAAGGTTATCACCTTTCTTAAGCAGATGCTCATTCTCCCAAAGTGCGAGTGGAATGGTAGCCGCACTGGTATTGCCGAAGTGCTCGATGTTGACCATTACCTGGTCCATAGAAACGTCAAGACGCTTAGCAACGGCCTCGATTATACGGATGTTGGCCTGGTGAGGCACAATGAAACGGATGTTATCCTTGTTCAGTCCGTTGCGCTCTGCAATAAGTGCACAGTCGTCGCTCATGCTTGTCACCGCATAACGGAACACCGTGCGGCCCTCCTGATAGAGGTAATGCAGACGGTGGTCTACGCTGAAGTGAGAAGGAGGACAAACTGAACCGCCTGCCTTAGTGTGCAGGAAAGGAAGTCCTTTGCCGTCAGCGCGGAAGTAAGAGTCCTTCACACCGATGCCTTCTTCGGTTGTACCTTCCATCAATACTGCTGCCGCACCGTCGCCGAAGAGCGCACATGTGCTACGGTCAGTATAGTCGACGATAGACGACATCTTGTCAGCTCCGATAACAATGATTTTCTTATAGCGTCCCGACTGAATCATCGAGGCAGCTACGTCCATTGAGTAAAGGAAGCCGCAGCATGCAGCCCAGAAGTCGAATGCAAAGGCATTCTTGAGTCCCAGTTTACCGATTACGATGGAAGCGGTAGACGGGAAAGGATAGTCGGCCGTAGAAGTTGACACGATTACAGCATCAATCGTATCGGGATCGACACCGGTCTTCTTCAGCAATTGCTTGGCAGCTTTACGCGCCATGTAAGAAGTACCGAGGCCTTCCTCAGTAAGTATACGGCGTTCCCTTATGCCGACACGCGTCATAATCCACTCATCGTTGGTGTCGACCATTCTCGACAGCTCCTCATTGTTGAGCACATAGTCGGGAACGTAACCGCCGATGCCGGTTATTATTGCGTTAATTTTCTCCATTATTCAGCTGTTTCCTTGACAATAGCAATCTTTCCACGATAGTATCCGCAAGTCGGGCATACTGTGTGGTAAACGTGATAAGCACCACAGTTAGGACATACTGCCAGTGTGGGAGCTACTGCTTTATCATGAGTTCTTCTTTTACGTGTACGAGTCTTTGACTGTCTTCTTTTAGGATGTGCCATTTTTCTTTAATCTTTAATTATTGTTTTTAATTTTTCCAATTCACTCCAACGCGAGTCCACTGGGCCGTCATCATCTCCATCACTGCTTCGGGCAGCTGAGTGTTCTTCAAGAACCTTAATCATCGCAGGATTGCATTTTCCAGGTGCATGCACATGCTTAATGGGGATGCTAAGGGCTATGAACTCATAAACGAACCATGACACGTCGAGCAATCCTTCTTCCTTGCTAACCGTTATCAGGTCGTCGTCTTCTGAATATTCTTCTCCAAGGCGTGCCGTAAGGGTGTTGTCAGCGCATACCTCCTGCTCCATGTCCTCAAGACATAGGTCGCACGGCACGTGAACTGTACCTTCCGTATGGAAATCGAGACGGTAAACGCCTCCGGCACGATTGACCTTCAGGTCAACATGCACGTTGCCACGCCTTACTTCGGTAGCCTCAACTGCCTCGAAATAAGCGTCGCTTAGGTCGTATCTGAAAGTTGTCTCGCCGTCCTTCAGACCGTTTAAATCAATCTTTAAGGGCTCTAAACTGTACATTGCTTAAATTATGTAACACAGCAAAGAGTGTCCTTGCCCTTCACAGATGCTGCACGCATCGGATATGGGGCGGCACAATTCTTTGGGTTGCAAAGTTACAAATTATTTTTCATACAAGCATAAAGAAAAAGCAAAAACATTTGTTAATTGCCATATACCACATAAAAATCCATCACTACAGGAATCTTTGGACATGAAAAAACACGCATGAAAAAGCCCCGCAACCTTGCGGAAGCAGGGCATCGGTCTAATTTTGCTTTTATGTTCGTCTGATTTATCATTCAACAAGAACTTTAACCGATTTACCGGCAACTACCACGACATACGTACCTGCCGTAGGAGCCTCGACCGTAGTGCCTTCGCCCACTTTGCGGCCTGACAGGTCATATAGCACAACCTTAGCCGAACCGTCAACGGTGCTTATGCTTCTGCCGTCAACGCTGATTGCATCCTTCCCGTCCACCGACGGCATGCTGATTGCTGTATCTTCTATCGGTAAAATATACTTAAAAAAATCCGCCCAATCCGACGCCTTATAGTCTTCTACGCTGTTCTCCGGCACGTAGAGTGCTGCATACTCAGGAATACCTAAGAAACTACTAATAACTCCTCCATCTTCTAATTCAAACATAGGAGGAGTGACAGCCTTACAAGTAACCGATGCCAAATACTCACATTGAAAGAATGCACCAGCACGAACAAGGGTCAAGTTTTCGGGGAGCGTGACAAAACCCAATGATTCACAATTTCGAAAAGAACACCAACCTATCACTGACACACCATCGGGAATTGTAATTGAAGCCAAGGATGTACAACCGTCAAACGCCTCGTTACCAATAGTTTTAATACTTTCGGGAAGTGTAATTGAAGTTAAAGATGTACAACCGTCAAATGCCTCGCTACCAATAGTCGTAAGAGTTTCAGGAAGAATTACAGAAGTCAAAGAAGTACAACCGAATAAAGTTTGATCACCCGTAGTTGAAAGACTCCTGGGAAACTGTATGTTAGTCAAGGAAGTACAACCACTGAATACCGCACTACCAATCGTCGTTAGTCCTTCTGGGAGTGTAACCGATGTTAATGAAGAACAACCACCGAACGCATGATCACCAATTTTTGTTACACCTTCTGAAATTGTTAATGAAGACATTAAACGACATCCATCGAATGCATCGGCACCAATAGAAATAAGGCTAGCTGGAAGCGTCACAGAAATCAAGGACTCGCATCCATAAAAAGCATCGTCACCAATTATCGTGAGAGTTTCAGGGAATGTAACAGACACTAAGGAAGTACAATAGGTAAAAGCTTGATACCCTATCGTTGTTAGTCCTTCCGGAAGCGTTATGGTTGACAAAGAAGTACAATATAAGAATGCATCTTTTCCTATAGTGATAAGTCCTTCAGGATACGTAACTGAAACCAATGAATAGCACTCACTGAATGCCCAATCACGAATCGTAGTAAGCCCATCTGGAAGCGTAACTAGGACCAAAGAATAACAACGGTCAAATGCCTTCTTACCAATCGCTGTAACTCGATAAGTGGCCCCATTGTCAATAACAGAAGATGGAACAGCAATTTCCGTACAATTTTCGTTCACAGGTTTAGACACTTCAACCTCATCAACCCCAATGATTTTATAAGTCAACACATCATCAGAGAACACATCGCCAATTGCAGCGTATGACACTTGGCATAAAGCAACAATTAATAACATTGCAAGGAAAATTCGTCTTTTCATAAGTTTTAATGTTTAGTTAATAACGTTAGTAAATTTTATCAGACAAATTCCCGAACAAGCCAAGGACAAACTACAATTCCTCCATGTTTTTTCTTATATTAGGTCCATATACTACGGGAATTTTATCGATATTTATTATTTATATTCTTCATTAATAAAAAACATTTTAGATAATATACATCGTACTAATTCAAAAAAATTAAAACAAGAAGTTTAGTTAAACAATCCTCATTATGAAAAGCATCCACATATAAACATTTCCATTCCATATATGCTGATGACAAGTTCAAACCTGAGAGATTTGAAAGTCAGAAGACCACGTCCGTAAACGTCCTTTACCAGTAAATAACCCACATTGCCCTGTTGGGGCTAACTGAGTCGGTAACAAAGTTAATCATTTTTTACATATAAGACCAAATAAAATCTATACATTTTTAATCTATGCTTATAAAAATTCAATAAATTAGCATAAAGTGTAATCAATATGTTTTCATTATAGCATATTTCGGACATAACTTGAAACAGCTATCACGAAAAATGCACAGCCATAAGATATAGTTTTTTCCATGTCAAGTTAAGACCTCTACCCATGATTGTGATGCAAAACAATTAAGAGGACGGCACATATACTTAATATGAAACTCCTGTTGACGGATGCAAAGATATTGATTAATTTCTGAAAAGCCATGTCTTACGATGCAAAAGAGCATCTTTTATGAGCCAATATATGGTCTTTTGGAAGGCGAAAGAGGGCATATTACAATATGCTGGATATCAACATGTTACAAAGGGAGACAGGAATGTGCGCGGAAAAGCCGGTATGTAGAGAAGAATATAGCGACGGACAACGACGGCGGATGCCGATGGAAAGGGCTGCGAACGGTTATAATAAAAAAGCTCCGCGCCATAGCGGATATGCCTGAAAGGCCCGTATGGCGCGGAAAGATACTAACCGATGAAACAAGATAAATATCAATAACAGCTTACGCTGAGATTGCTAAGTTCGACGGTTCCACCATAACTGTTGAACGACCAGCAGTTTTTCTGGATACCGTAAAGGCGCTGTGTGCTTACGACAACGTTGTTGATGTAAGTTACACATACTGAGTTGTCAGTATAAATCGTAACGTTATACGTATTGTCTGACGGTGTCGGGAATGCGTATGAATCCATACCGCTTATCAGACCCATGCCGGCAGTGCCTTCCTCATAGAGGTTGATGCGGCGCTTGTTGTCGTTGTCTTCAGCATCAACAGCAAGTGTATAATACTTGTCTGAGTCGCTTCCGCGTACAAGTGATACGCCGAATCTGTCGCCCTTGCCTGTAGTCTTGACAGTGAACGAAATCTTGTTGTGTACCTTCAGACGGCTGAACAATACGTAAGCGTCGCCTGTGAGTGTGTAAGTACCGTTACTTTCGGTTACTCCTGTCTCGCTCTTTACCATTGCATTTGCCTCAGAAGCCTCGGTGTATTTTGCGTCGATACCGGCAACAGGACCAAGTGTCAGCGTACCGTCGGCGTTCTGGATAAGCTTATGGCATACCAGGTTGCCTGCCCATTCAGGCTCGTTAGGAGCTGCGCCTACGTCGGTATTGTTGTTACCGGCACGTGTCGGGCACCATCCCCAGATGTATCTGTCGGTACCGTCAGAAGCGGTCTTGCCTGCATAGAACGCACGTGTGTCAAGGAATCCTTCGTGATCGTCAGGCCAGATGCCGGCGTCGTTGGCTGTAGCAGCCTTGATTTCGTCGAGCGTACGGCCCTTGAAGTACTGCACCTTGCGGATGGCAGAGTGTTTCTCTGAATATACGAGATACCACCAGTCGCCCATCTTGAACACATCGGGGCACTCATAGAAGCGGTCCCACATTGCTGTCATGAACACGCCTTTTGACTCCCATGCCTTCAGGTCAGCAGAAGTGAACTCTGCGATAACACCCTTTGTGCCCTGCATTGTTGATACAAGCATGTGGTAAACGCCGTCGTCGCCTTTGAAGACGAACGGATCGCGGAAGTCGCTGCGGCTGTAGCCGTAGTCTTCGCCTTTAAGATAGAGAGACTTATCCTTTGTCCAAGTCTTGAAGTCTGATGAAGTTGCGACTGTTACTACCTCACGTCCTGATGTGTGGCCTGTGTAGAATGTATAGTAGAGTTTTGTGCCTTCATCGTACACTGTGCTACCGGTACCGATGGCTGCGTCAACATCGGCAGGCTCACCACAGTGGATGAGCTCGCCAAGAGATGTATAGTCAGCACAGTTCTTTGTACTCAGACCCCAGATAGGGTGATAAGTATCGGCAGGATTCGGACGGTAGTCCTGAAGGTAAAGCACCTTGAAGTCTTTTGCTACCGGGTCGTAGAAAGGCATAGGGTCGCCTACATATCCTACATAAGGTTTATAATATGTTCCAAACAGTTTCTCGTCAGTCGGGGCGAAATATTCAGTCGTTCCCTCCCAGTCTTTCTGTGTAAGAACCGGGTCGTCATTGTCGCTGCATGCAGAGAACGGCAATATCATTGCGACTAAAGCCAATGAATATAACATAGTTTTCATAAGTTAATATTGTTTTTGTTTATTGACCTATAAGATAATTGATAGCGTTCATTGTCATCTTAGACACGTTTCCGTGATACTGGTCATTTGATGTGTCAACGCCATAAGAATACCAGTCGTATGCACCTGAACCGATACAGAGGATGCGTGCGCCTGCGGCGTTAGCCGGATACTCCCATACTACAACGGAACCGTCGCCTCCCCATCCGAGGTCAGTTGCTCCGTGCTGGCTGCGCCAAGCGTCGATTGTAGCATAGCCGCCCCAGTTTGTGCCGATGTGCCACTGTGCAGTACTGTTGGTAATCCTGTAACCAGCGTCGCAAGTGTTTACATAGCTGCGTCCGTCGGCAGTCTGTACAACGCCGTTATACAGCGGATGGTCTTCCTGTCCGTCAACATAGAAGTTCCACGGGCCGGTTGTTATCTCTCCGCTTTCCTCTGCCTGTCCCCAGCAGTTGTTAGGATTGTTGCCGTCCTTTGTAGCGCCGAGCTTTACAGGATAGTAAGTAGCGTAACGTGTGAACAGGAAACTGCCGCCACGGTTGTAATAATCTGTCAGTGCAGGAACCGCGTCGAGGGCAGCAGGAGCTGCTGCGTCAAACTTGTCCATATTGTCAATACCGCCGTCAATGTGCAGGTGCCACCATATAACCTTGCACTCGCTGAGGTCAGCTGTACCGTTGGCGATGTCGGCGAATGAGATGTATTGCGCTCCGGCAACGTTGTTAAGCATCCATGTTGCAGCTGCCTTCTCCTCAGGATTAAGTCCGTCGATTGTAGCTGCCAGGCCTACATAGGCTGCTTCAGGAGCGTCAGACTGAGTAACAATTACGGTGTAAACGGTTGTAGCTGTCTGATAAGTAACCGTAAACTCAACAGGGCTGCTGAAGTCGATAGCCTGTCCTGCGGCCGGAGTTACAGTAGCTCCAGGAGTTGTCTCGATAGTCGGCACAAGGCTTGTAACATCTACCGTAGTCGGAACTGTAACCTTAATAGTATGGTTCTCGTCGTTAATCATACCTGTGTAAGTGTCGTTCAGCTTGAATGATGTTATTCTTGCCTCGTCACGCTTTACAGTAACGACATAATCAAGGTAAGCGTTTCCGTTGGTAACCTTAACGGTCTGCGGGAATGAGAAGTCAACCACCTGACCTTCGCTAAGAGAAGCTACGGCACCCTCAGAGAGTCCGAGAGATGTTACTTTCATCGCAGTTACATCATAAGTCTCGGGCACATTTACGGTAACCGTCATATTGTTGTTGTCTATAGTGCCGGCATAATCGTCAATCTTGAACTCCGTCAGCCAGCAATCGCCGTCCAGACGCATGTCTGACGTGTTATCATCGTCACACGCGGTGAAGGCAACCGTCATGAGCAGTGCCCACATCAGTGCGGCGAATTTTGCTATTGTTGTTTTCATGATGTGCTTTTTTATTTAATTGTTTTTTATCACCAGTTACCACAGTTCTGCGTATAGTGTCCGTTACTTGCTGCTATCTGAGCAAACGGTATAGGCAGATATTCGTTCTTGTTCTTAGTGAAGTGAGCGTTCGAATAGATTGAGCAGTCGTTGGTTTCTTCTGCATAATACTTGTTAAGAACCTGGTCTGCCTCGCCCCAACGTACAAGGTCGAAGAAGCGGTCGCACTCCATTGCCAGCTCAACACGGCGCTCGAACTTGAGCATCTTCAGTGCTTCAGCCTGGCTGTATGAACCTGTATAAGGCTTAACATTGAACTTAACACCATACTGAGAAGGATAATCTGCGATTACAGAAAGGCTCTGAGCCGCACGGTTACGTACTCTGTTGATAAGGCTGACAGCCTCGTCGATACGTCCGTCGTTAAGCTGAATGAGAGCCTCTGCACGCATAAGCAGCACATCAGCATAACGTAGAACAATGCGGTTCATCGGGCTTCCCCACCAGCTACCTTTAATAAGATAGTCGCCATCAGGGTCTACGTTCTGTTTAAGAGCGACGTAATATCCGTAAAGTCCGTTGCTTCGGCTCCATGTAGAAGACTCGTCCATCATGTAGTTCTTGTTGAACTCATACGGGAATCCAGGCATTCCGACTGTAAGGAAAAGACGCGGGTCAACGTTGTCGTTATCCTTGTCATAGTCTGAATTGTTGAAAGTATCGAACAGAGGATGTCCGTCAGCGTCAGTTCTGAATGCGTTAACGAGGTTCTGACTTGGTTTGTAGAAGTCGCAACCACCGTCTGTAACACCCGGAATGTTCGGCACAATCAGTCCGTAAGACCAGTTACAGTTACCGTTGTTGGTACCGTCGTTCATTGAATACTGCATAGCCCAGATTGACTCAGGACCGTTCTCATACTGCGGTTCAGGACGGAAATTGTTGTGGAAGTCAGGCTCCAGGTCGAAACCGCCTGCCTGCATTATTGCATTGTCCGTGTATTCTACAACCTTGCGGAGGTCGTCAGCATTGATGCTTGTTACCTCGTTGTTGTCAGGATTGTCCTGACGGTAAGCCTTATAGAGATAAGTCTTTGCAAGATAAGCCGCAGCAGCTGCCTTGGTAGGACGTCCCTTCTCTGCCTGTGTTTCAGGAAGATTGTCGTAAGCGAACTGGAAGTCGTTGGCAATCTGCTGCCATGCCTCGTCGTTTGAATACTCGGTGTTAGACAGATTGTTGTAGTCTGAAGGTGAGATATTCTCATCATTGGTGATAGGAATATTCTTGTAAAGACGCTTCAAGAGGAAAAGTCCGTGACCACGGAGGAATCTCATCTCAGCGATACGCTGCTCTTTGAGAGGATACTCCTTAGCATCCATATTGTCAAGAGACTGCAACGCGATGTTGGCACGTGATATGCAGTTGTACAGACGCTGCCACATGTCGCTGATGTTCCAAGCCGTTGTCATTATACCTTGAGATATTTCTAGAGCGTGGAATACGTCACCGTCCTCTGTTCCGTTTCCGCCTTTGTAGGCATCATCTGAACGGACGTCATAGTTCCACATTGAGAATGACGAGTTTATGTCTTCAGCCGAAATCCACACTGCGTATGCCGAAATGACAAGATTGTCAATATAATCGGGGTCTTGTACCTGCTCATTGTCAATCGCTCCCTGCGGAACCTGATCCTCAAGGAAGCTGGTACAGCCGCTGCAAACAAGACTCAACGCTAAGGCTGTTGTATATATAATCTTTTTCATGATTTGTAATTTTGCTTGTTTTTTAGAAACTTACGTTTAATCCGAACGTCAATGTGAGTGGGATAGGATAACCGAAGTTAGGATTCTCCGGGTCAACGCCTGTGAAGTTCTTGCTCTTTATAGTGAGCAGATTTTGTGCGCTGAGATAGAAGCGGAGGCGTTCCATCTTAATCTTCTTAACCGCTTTCTCCGGCAGGTTGTAACCAATCTGGATGTTACGGAGCTTGAGGAATGAACCGTCTTCTACGAAATATGTAGACACACGCTTCTCGTTATTGACGTCATCACGTGCCAATGCCGGGATGTTTGAATCCGGGTTGGTCGGTGACCATGCGTCAAGCAGACGCTTACCTTTGTTCAGAAATCCGAGGTTCAGACCGCTCCAAAGATCTGTTTCCTTCTTCAGGTCGCTGATGATATCCACACCCTGAACGCCCTGCCAGAACATTGTGAGGTCGAAGTTCTTGTATTCAAGATAGATGTTAAGACCGTAGCTGAATGCAGGAGTCGGGTCGTAGATCCACGTCTGGTCGGCTTCGCTGATAACACCGTCGCCGTTAATATCGCGCCAACGGATACGTCCGAGGCCTGCGCCTTCCTGATATGCGTGGTTGTCGATTTCGTCCTGTGACTTGAATATGCCGTCTGCGATATAGCCGACCTGCGCTCCGTTAGGATGACCGATAACGCTCTTTACACCGTTTCCACCGAAAGTACCGTTAGCTGCGACTGTTGCAGGCAGTGCGGTAATCTTGTTGCGGTATGCTGAAATGTTACCGTTGATACTGTATTTCAAGCCGAATGAAGTCTCGTTGCGGTATCCGATATTGAACTCGAAACCTCTGTTCTCCATCTCACCGGCGTTAATCCACTGTGATGTACCTTCACCCATTGCTGCGATTCCGGCCATCTGAACGAGGATGTCAGTAGTCTTCTTGTAGAACCAGTCGAATGATCCGTAAAGTGTCTGGTTGAACAAAGAGAAGTCAAGACCGATGTTGGTCTGAGTTGTTGTTTCCCATTTGATGTCGTCGTTACCTATCTGATTACGCTTGAAACCTGACTGGAGGATGCTTCCACCGTTGGTTCCGGCGATGTCATAAGATGTTCCGTAGCTCTGTCCACCTGACTCAGATACACCGTAGTTAGGAACGAAGATTGTGTAACGTGCTATATTAGAAATTTCCTGGTTACCTGTCTGTCCCCAAGAAGCGCGGATCTTCAAGTCATCAATCCAGCGTGCGCTCTTCATGAAATCCTCACCGCTGATACGCCAGCCCACAGATGCTGAGGGGAATGTAGCGTAGCGGTTGTTCTTACCGAAGCGTGAAGAACCGTCGTAACGGACTGTAAGTGAAGCAAGATACTTGCTGTCATAAGAGTAGTTGAGTTTGCCGAAGAATGATACGAGTGAGTATCCCTCGCCTGTACCGTAAGCCTGTGCTGTACCTACACCGGCAGTCGGCCACATGTAGTCAGGATTAAGAATGGCGTAGTCTTCCTTGTAACCAGAGAAGTTGATGTCGTCCTCGCGGTTAAGCTCCATACCTGCCATCACGTCACCACGGTGCTTGCCAATCTCAAGATTGTATGTTGCTACGGCATTCCACATCCATCTTGTCCAGTGTTCCTGTTTTGCCTCGACTGCATTCTTGTCGTTTGCAACGTTACCCTCGGTGATAGGGTATGTGAATATGCGCTGCTCCTTCTGTGCGTAATCAATACCGAAAGTTGAACGGATATTGAAGCCCTTAAAGAGGTTGAGGTTTATATAAGCGTCACCGAACATACGCCAATAAGTGTAGCGGTTGTCTGAGTTACGCTGAAGACGTGCCAACGGGTTCTCACGGTCAGGATATCCACCCACAGGGCCTGCAAACTCGCCGTCGATTGTGTAAACCGGCAGTGACGGGTTAAACTGAAGAACATTCTCAAGGAAGCCGCCGGGAGCTTGAACCTCTGAGGTACGGTTAACAGTAAAGTGCTCACCGATTGTAACAATATCGTCAATCAGTTTGTACTCTGTGTTCATACGGGCTGATAAGCGTTCGAAGTCAGAGTACTTGATGACACCGTTGTTCTTATAATATCCAAGCGAGAAGAACGAAGAACCTTTCTTCGTACCATTGCTAACCGAAACGTTATATTGCTGGATAATGCCTGTACGGGTAGTCTGGTCAAACCAGTCTGTATCGGCAGAAGGTGTCTTGTTGTCTGAATCAAGGAAGCGCGACATGGTTATTCCGTTAAGTACAGGATATCCGTTTGCGTCGTATCCCCAGTCATAATGATAACCCAGAGCGTTGGTGTTAGGATCCTGTCCGCCGTTGACGTATGCCTGCCACATAGCCTGGCCATACTCCTTAGCGTTTAGAACCTCCATTCTGTTGGTGTACATCTGGGCTGACAGAGAAGCGTCGAAGTTTACTTTTACAGCTCCTTCCTTACCTTTCTTAGTAGTAATGATGATGACACCGTTAGCCGCACGTGAACCGTAGATTGAGGCAGAAGCCGCATCCTTCAGCACCTGGATTGACTCGATGTCGTTACCGTTAAGCTCGTGCATTCCGGCTTTTGTCGGCACACCATCAATAATGTAAAGAGGGTCGTTGTTGTTGAGAGTTCCGATACCACGGATACGGATTGTGGTAGAGCCGCTCGGGTTACCGTCGGCCGTGATGTTCATACCCGGCACACGTCCCTGCAAAGCCTTCATCGGGTTGTTCTCGTTCTGTTTAGAGATTTCGTCCATATCAACCACACTGATGGCGCCGGTCAAATCGGCCTTGCGCTGGGTGGTATAACCAGTGACTACGAGATCCTCAAGCATGGCAGTATTCTCTTCCAACACGACATTCATTGTCGGCTGAGCCTGCAATGTTATTGTCTTACATCCGACGTAAGAGAATTGCAGCTTACTGTCAGCACTTGACACTTTAAGTTTATACTTGCCGTCAAAGTCTGTTATGGCGGCGTTTTTTGTGTTGCCAACCTCTACAACAGATGCACCGATTACCGGCTGACCGTCTGTCTTCAAGGTAACAATTCCACTTACCTCCATGTTTTGCGCATGCAGGTTTACGCATATTCCGATAAAGAACAGCATAAGCAGGATTGCCCTTTTCTTAAAAAAAGTTTCAATCATTGTACATCTAATTTAAAGTTAAATTCAATTGTTTCGGTTAATCTCCATCATTCATTAAACGCTAGCAAAATTAATACAAAGGAGTTAAAAGTGCTATAATATTTGTTTCAAATATATGTAATTTTGTTACATTACCGCAAATATAGCAAATTTATACATTTTAAGAACAAAATTTGTTCACTAATTTATGGTAAAAAGTGTATTTAATATTTACTACTGTTCAATTTTTTATAACATACCGTATCATTATTTAAACGTAGTCACAGCAAAATAAATGTCCTATATGTCAACAGACAGGATTAGCAATCACAGACTGACAACTGTAATAAAGGCGACAACAGACGTAAAACAGAACAAGACTATAAAATGACAAGCCAAAAACATGCAGATACTTAGGCCGGCAAAGAGCAATTATTGCCCTACTTGTAAAAGGTGGCATATTACGTTATAAAAGGGCACCTTTTAGACGACGAAAGGGCACCTTTTACAATGCGAAAGAGGGCCATTTGCAAGCACGCTGAGAATCAGCATATTATAAAGGCGGCACCCGACTGACCGCAAAGACACAAAAAAGGCGTGGACACGCATTGCTACGCACCACGCCATACACCGTCAGACTGACAGCCGTCGGCCTGTCTTATTTCTTCTTTGTGGTTATAAATATCACGCCGTTCTTAGCTGCATCGCCATATTTTTCTATTGTCTTTTTGTCTTTGTACACCTCGATACTTTCAATATCAGATAAGTCATAACCTTTAACATCATCAACCTTCTTGCCGTCAACGACATAAATCAAATTACCAGACATATGCAGCGTCCCTTCCTCAGGCAAATCAAGGTTTTTCATCAGATCAACACTGCTGTTTCCTTCAGGGCCGTCAATGCGGAAACTTACAGGAAGAGTGTATTCCACTGACACGACCTTACCGTTATGTCTGCCGGGAGTCCACTTCGGCATAGCCTTAACCACGCGCAAGGCTTCTGCATCGAGAACCGGGTCAACACCTCTTGCCACAACAGGCTTAGTAACGTTTCCTTGTTTGTCTACAACAAACTTCACTATCACCCTACCCTCTTTACCGGCCTTGGCGGCAGCCTCAGGATATTTGATGTTCTCCATAAGCCATTTCATCATAGCCTTCTGTCCGCCCGGAAACTCCGGCATCTGCTCTGCGACAGGCATAACCTCGTCATCATCGCCGTCATCTGCAACGCTCTTCTCCGTTACTTCACCGGCTGGCTGCGCCATTGTTTCGGCTTTGGCAGCATCCTGTACAGCCATGCTTGCAGCCGTAGTAGCCTTATCGTCATTGGCTACATTGTCAGCAGGCAGAACAGCACTTACCAGCGCGTCGCTCTCGTTTCTGATTTCATTACTCAGGCTCTCGGCCTTTGGTGTGGCAAAAGCTACAACTGCCACTGCGACTACCGGCACTACGAGGAGTGTCCTTGCCTGCCGCCACGGATTAGATTTCTTTTTCAGCATCATAGTAATTCTTTTTTTAAGTGAACATTGATTCAGGTTATTTGCCATTGAGAACAGTTTGTCGCCTACCGCTTTCCGTATCAGCAGCAACTGATATCCGGCTACATCGACGCCTGATGTCAGCACGGCTCTGTCGGCCTCATACTCGTGCAGATTCTGCATTTCAGTCTTCAGCAGCCATGCAGCCGGATTGAACCACTGGAACACTATCAGCGCATCGCACAGCATTATGTCTACTGAATGGTGCGCGGCTACATGCGCACGCTCATGCCTCAATATGCAGTCTGGACTGTTGGCATAGTCGCTTTCGCTTATAACGATGTTGCCAAGCCAACTGAACGGCGACACTTCGCGACTGACAACGATGGTGCGTATGCCGTCAGCACTGCTGACAACCCTGCCGCTACGTATCAGCCTATACAGACTGACGAGCGACAACACCCAGCGTACTGCAAAAAACGCGACACCGAGAATGTATATCAGGAAGGCCGTCTGGGCGGCAGTCAGCACAAAGTCTTCAGTGTCGGCAGCCACGGCTCTTACTATTATATCCTCCACAACGACGAAGCCTCCGGCTCCGGCAGTCGGTGCGGACATACTTACATGTGCCAGTGGCAGAAGCAGCGACAGGCCCATAATGGCGAGCAGCACGGCGCGGTTGAAACTGAAGAAGGTCTCACGGCTTAGCATCAGCTTATATATAAGGTAAAACGCTATAAGGCATAGCGCCACTTTCAGCGAATAGATAAAAAACAGTCCCATAGTTACTTCGCAGGTATTAGTTGTCGGGTTTAATGATTAACAGCTTCAGCCATACACTTAACCGCCGTAAAGGCAGCAGCCGGCAGTTAATACGGTGAAGGCTACTTATTGCCTTCCTCCACCTTCTTTATCAGCTTGCGCAGGTCGTCGAGCGAGATTTTCTCGTCCTTGACAAGTGTCGAGACAACGCCAAGGTATGACTTGCCGAAAAACTTGTCTACTACGTTTTTCAACGAACCACTGCGGTAATCATCACGCGACAGTATCGGAAAATACTTGTAGCTCTTCGGAGTTAACGCCTTATGCGACAGGAATCCCTTGTCCTCAAGAATGTGTACGAGCGTAGACAAGGTGTTGACGTGCGGCTTAGGATCGTCATATAGGGCCTGAAGCTCTCGTATGTGCATCTCGCCTTTGTCCCAATAATGCTCCATTATCTCTTCCTCACGCTTAGTCAATGATTTCATATTATCAGATTTCTTTGAGTTAATACTTGTTTTTCAGTAACACTGCTCAAAGTAACTAAAAGTTTTAGTAATATCCAAATATTCCGCCAAAAGAAAAACTAAAAAGTATCGTTATTTAACTAATCTTTTAAGTTACACGTCTATTCTAAACATATTTCAACAATATAAAAGCTCCGAATGCGTTATTAATACGTATGCAATGGACTGACAGAATACGCCATGTGAAGATAATCCTCGTAATAGCCGCGGTCGTCATAGCCGTGGTTTCGCTTGTCGTGTCAAACTCGCTCGTACATGAACTGGCAGACGAGGAGCGCAACAAGATGGAAGTCTGGGCCGAAGCCATGAGGGCACTTAACCTTGCCGACGAGAACACTGACCTTAATCTTGTTCTTAAAGTGATTAACGAGAACAACACAATACCTGTTATCGTAACCGACGCCAAAGGCAATGTGCAGACTTACAGAAACCTTAAACTTAAAGGTGAGAACCTCGAAGACAGCATGAAACAGGCTGAACAGATAAGCTCAAGACTGCTAAACGAGGGACGATACATAAGAATACAGATGGGCGACAGCATCAGCGACGGCTACATTAATGTATGCTATGACGATTCGGTTATGCTGAAACGGCTCGCCTCCTACCCTTACATACAGCTCGGAGTGGTGATGCTGTTTGTCGTGGTGGCTATATTCGCGCTGCTCACTTCAAAGCGCGCGGAGCAGAACAAGGTATGGGTAGGTCTGTCGAAGGAAACCGCACACCAGTTGGGCACGCCTATATCGAGCCTTATGGCATGGGTTGAGGTTCTTAAAGAAAACTATCCAGACGACGAGCTTATACCTGAAATGAACAAGGATGTGAAGCGCCTTGAACTGATAGCCGACCGTTTCTCAAAGATTGGTTCACTGCCTGAGCCTGTTCCGGCAAGTCTTACCGAAGTCATGGCCCACGTCATTGAATACATGGACAGGCGCACTTCGTCGAAAGTTAAGTTTATCAAAGATTTCCCGTCTGACGACATTATCATAAAGATTAACGCCTCGCTGTTTGAATGGGTAATAGAGAATCTGTGCAAAAACGCCGTCGATGCCATGGAAGGCAGCGGCACAATAACGCTGCACATGGAATCGACCACAGACAAGGCGATAATCGAAGTGTCTGACACCGGCAAGGGAATAAGGAAAAAAGACCTGCGCAATGTATTCAAACCGGGCTTCACGACCAAGAAACGCGGCTGGGGATTAGGTCTTTCATTGGCAAAACGTATTGTCGAAGAATATCATAAAGGTCGCATATTCGTCAAGTGTTCAGAACAGGGTAAAGGCACAACTTTCCGTATTGAACTTAAAAAGTAATATCAGAAACACAGTATAAACAAACATAAAAAGCCACCGTCAGCAATGCTGAAAGTGGCTTTTTACATTATCTGTCTGTATAAAATCTACATCAAAATAAATTCATTTATCTGAGCCTAAACTTCACCGGCACGGTGTAAACAGTCTCGACAACCTTGCCTGAAATCTTTCCGGGTATCCATTTGGGCATTCCTCTAACCAATCGTAACGCCTCCGCATCGAATTCTGGTGCAAGCCCTCTCACCACCTTGGGATTTTTAACAGTACCGTCTTTCGCTATCTTGAACTGGACAATAACCCGCCCGCTGATGTCACTTTCATTATCAGGCCATTGCATGTTTTCCTCAAAATATTTCATCAAAGCAGCCTCTCCACCTGGAAAACTCGGCTGAGTCTCCGGCATTTCACCGAACAGTTTATTTTGATTCGGCACCTGCACAGAGCTGTTATTTAGTCCGTCATCAGTCAACTTGTCTGTACTGCATGCCGCAAACGAAGCAGCCCCAATAGCAATTCCGGCTACTGTAACAGCCTTTCCTGCAAGCCTTCTGAACTTCAGTTCACGTTCGATGTATCTTACTTCCGCCTCACATGCCGGACAAGTTCCGCAGCATTCATCATCGTTTGTGCATTTACCGGGCACATATTCTATGCCGTTAGCATCAGCAACGGCCTTCCTAATGGTTTTAAGTGTATCACACAAGTCTTTGCCTTTACCCATAACGAAAAATTTTTTCAACAAAGATAATCATTTAATTCAATATTTACATCTTTGCCCACACAATTCATTGCAAATAAGCTTGAAAAAAATTATATTTGTACTATGCTTGCAAAACTTATTGGAATAGAACGGCACCGTATCTCAACAGACGGACAAGGCGTGACAACCCTTGTCGCATTTCACGGCTGCACACTGCATTGCAAATACTGCCTCAATCCGCAATGCCTTAATCAAGACATTGTATGCCGTTGCGTCACCCCAGTAGATTTGCTTGAAGAAGTATCAGTAGACAGCCTGTATTTCGTCGCAACTGGTGGCGGAATAACATTCGGAGGAGGAGAACCTTTGCTAAACAGTGCTTTCATAGCTGAATTCTGCAAGATTGCCGCCCCTCAATGGCGAATCAATATTGAAACTTCACTGAATGCTGAAACAGCTTTACTTAAAACCGTTCTGCCATACATTAATCATTTTTACATTGACATTAAGGATATGAATCCGCACATTTACAATGCCTATACTTCAGGATCTAACAGTATTGTAAAACAAAATCTGCATCTGCTTGCATCGCAGATCTCACCAGAAAAAACAACAATACGCCTGCCTCTCATTCCCGGTTTCAACAATGAAAGCGCCATTCAGAACAGCATAAAAGAGCTAAAGCAAATAGGATTTATAAACTTCGACACATTAAAATACATAAGGACAAGTGTAAACTCATATAATAAAATATGGTAATAACCATAAAAAAGTCTCTTATAAAGACTCAACTTTACAAGAGACTTATAATCAATAATAAATATTTAAACAATGCTGAAAAACCGACTAATATTAATCACGGATAATCTTTGATACAAGAGTGTTGCCGTTGTCCAATACTACTGAAACAATATAAACACCGCTGGCAAAACCATCAAAACTTATAGAAGCTGTATTAGCTCCACCTATGCTTTCTTTCATCAACGTACGTCCCTGCATATCAACTACCGCCCAAGAACATATACCTGTATCAGAAGTTACGTAAACATTGCCATTGTAATATCTGATTCCACTTTCAGCAACAATTTCATTTATGCCTGTTGCTATGCTCTCAATCGCAAGATTGTCAATCTTCATTGTTGCAAATGTGGACGTTGAGAAGCCATAAAAGCCGACATAATAATCACCAGCAGAAGACACATCGAAAGTTTCCTCATAAATATTATCCCAATCCGTATTCAACTTAATGTTCTCATACCTGCCTACAGATTGCTGGAATGTTGTTACATCTGAGTTATCCGTACCTAATTTGACTTCCCAACTATGAGTATCGATTGATGTTGAATTGTCAACATAATATTTTATTTTATAAGTACCTGCCTCAAAATGTATTGGAGGAGAAATTAGCCAGTCACGGCCTGTATCAGCAGATCCACCTGTCTTCATCTGTGCGAACTTACCGTCCAACTGTTGATAAGCATATCCGGCAACTATTGACCATCCCAAGCTTGTATTAGTATGATCGTTGATAAAAGTCCACAATGGACCGTCTTCATCGTCTTCAAAACCAGTAAAATAAGGAATTGAAGCTATATCTATCAACTTAACTTCATCAGAAGTTGCACTCTCACCGGTTACACCGCATGAAACAGGCTCTACAACGTAAGCATAAACACCTGATTTTGTTAAAGTCTCAGAAAACTCACAATCAGAAATACCAGAAGCTACTTCAGTCATATCGGCACCGATTTTCCTATAAACATTATAAGTTATATTGCTGAAATCAGAATACCCACCGTTCACTGTAGCTGTTGGAGCATTCCAATTCAGACTCACCTTATTATCAACAAGCGATATTCTCAAATTATCAACAGCACACAACTTATCGTAACCTGCATAGACTTCAACTGTAGACGGAGCGCCTGTGGCTTTTGTAGTCACAGTAGTAACAAGATAAGTATTCATTCCATTATCTGCATCCGTATCAACATACGAAGTCGCATTCGCCGGCAATACAGCTAAAGGTTCAGACGTGCCTAAACGATAAACTTTAACTGAAGTAAGACTTACAGGAACTCCAGAATAGTCACTTACAGGCAACGTCCACTCAAGCCTAACACTTTTAGGATTTTCCACATCAACGGAAGCTTTCAAATTTTCAACGGCATTTGGAAAAGACTTGTCCAATTCTTTTTTAACAAAAAGGGAAGTTATCTGAGCATTTTTCCCTAACGTTCCAATTACAGTCGGCACACCTGTCATAGGATCTATCTGTGTCAAGTATCCATAGTCAGGATGTTGATGCGACCAATAAAGCGTACCGTCGGTATCAAATGTCATAGACTGGAATTTGTTAGTTACAGCAATTTTATGCGGAGTACCTATTTCTGAAGCTTTACCAGTATACTTATCCAATTTATAAAATTGCCTATAATCAGACATCGCATAAATATTACCTTGCGCATCAGCTGCAAGAGTAACCAATACTGCATCAACCTCACGTCCGTATCCATCTATAGCCTTAAGTTCACCAGCAGAACCGACAGAGGTAAGATTACCTGTATCCATATTTACAATACAAAGGCAAGTCTTACCTATATCCGCAGTACCATACTTTTCTTCAGCTAGGGCATACATTGTATTGGTTGAAACATCATAAGTCATATCAACAACACGAACTCCATCACCGTGAAACGTTTCAGACAACAATTCAAATGTTTCAGCATCATAAACAGCAAAAGAATTAGGATACATAGCTCCGAAGTCATCTGGCTCAACAGTATAAGCATAAAGTCTTCCATCAAAATATTCACCGGCAGAAATGTGATTATAATACATATTCGTACTTTTCAATATTGTTACATTAGAACAATCTGAAACAGTAAATGAGACAAATCCAAACTTCAGATTCTCATCCCCCATCTGATAACCATAAAGAACTGACTCTGAATACACTCTACCTACAAAAACGAATGCCAATAATACAACTACGGCTAACTTAACTAGATGTTTCATGGTAATATAACTCAGACCCTTTGTTGTGAACACCATACCATGGAAGAGTCCATTTGCCAATAGTATGGATAAAAAATAATTACCTATATCTGATTCCTGATGTTTAAGGTCACACAATCAACATTGATAATGCTCTAAAAAACATTCAATTTTGCAAATATAAGAACTTATGTAAAATAAGCAATAAAATTTATTAAAAAAATTATTATATCATCAAAATTTGCCTTTTTAAATAAAAAACAGGATTAAAGACTTTCATTGACTTATGTCAGTCATATTACCAGCACATTTCTCTCCACATTCCTCCCATCTCTCCCATCCACACCCGCAGACACACAAAAAAAAGAGTCCCGCAGGATACTCATCCTGCAGGACCCTCACTCAAAAAAGGCGGCCTCCTACTCTCCCGCATCGCATTGCAGTACCATCGGCGCA
>CABUHE010000021.1 GCA_902491375.1 uncultured Prevotella sp. | reverse complement strand
CGCGAGCTGGGTTCAGAACGTCGTGAGACAGTTCGGTCTCTATCTATCGTGGGCGCAGGAGTTTTGAGCGGGTCTGCCACTAGTACGAGAGGACCGTGGCGGACGGACCTCCGGCGAACCAGTTGTGCCGCCAGGCGCACCGCTGGGTACCCGAGTCCGGTGTGGATAAGCGCTGAAAGCATCTAAGTGCGAAGCCTTCCGCGAGATGAGAGCTCCATGAGGGCCGTCCGAGACGAGGACGTCGATAGGGCGCAGGTGTAAAGACGGTGACGTCAAAGCCGAGCGCTACTAATTGCCCGAGATCTTTTCCGGTGCGGTTTTACCGCTTGAGTAGTTTTGAGATGAGTGTTCCTGGTCTTGCTTGCCTGTACCGAGACCGTCAAAACGTTATTTACGGTGGTTATTGCGGCGGGGTTCCACCTCTTCCCATTCCGAACAGAGAAGTTAAGCCCGCCTGCGCCGATGGTACTGCAATGCGATGCGGGAGAGTAGGAGGCCGCCTATTTTGAGAGTGAGGGTCCTGCAGGATGATTTTCCTGCGGGACCTTTTTTTTGTGTCTGCGAGTGTGGATGGGAGATATGGGAGCAATGGGATTATATGGGAGGTGATGATTCGGAAAGTTCAGACAATCATGAGTCCTCTCATGAGCATGTCGCTGACGTAAATACCTTTTTCCGTGAGTCTTAGGTGACCTTCTTTGATTTCGAGCAGTCCCTCGTCTGTGTATATCCTGGCGTTCTTGAGCAGCTCCTCCTTGTATTCCGGTCCCAGCGCTTTATTTATATAGGTAAGGTCTATACCCTCACAGGTACGCAGTGCCGTCGTGACGATGTCGTTGAATGTGGTCTGTCGGTCAAGCTCCTCGCGCTCCATTGGTACAGTACCGATGTTTATCTTTGAGATGTATTCCGATACTTTTGATACATTCCACTGTCTTGATTTAAGATCGAATGAATGTGCTGCTGCACCTAAGCCAATGTATCTTACCTGTTTCCAGTAGCTTGAATTGTGTCGTGAACGGTAGCCTGGGCGTGCGAAGTTACTTATTTCGTAGTGCTTATAGCCGTTTGCTTTCAGTTTTGTTACCAATGTATTATACATTTCAAGACTAAGCTCTTCGTCAATTTCCTTTATTTTCCCATCTTTCAGCATTTTCTCAAGTGGCGTTCCTTCGTCAAACATCAGACTGTATGCTGAAATGTGTTCTACATTTAAAGATAGAGCTTCATCAATATCGTTAATCCATTCTTCTATTGTTTCTCCAGGAAAACCGAACATAAGGTCGATGCTTATATTCATGTATCCGGCATTTCTCAGCAGTTTGACAGCTGAATATATTTCTTCCTTATTGTGGCGTCTGTGTATGAATTTTAATCTTGAATCATTAAATGTCTGCGCCCCCATACTTATTCTGTTTATAGGAAGTTTCTTCAAGGTCTGTATGAACTCCGGCTTTATGTCGTTAGGATTACATTCAATTGTTATTTCCGCATTATCGCTTATGTCGAATGTGTTGAATAAGTTATTAAATAGACAAGACAATTCTTCTTCGCCTAATGTAGATGGTGTTCCACCGCCTAGATAAACGGTTGTGAAAATTTCATCGTTAATGTAATTTTTCCGCAGTCGCATTTCCTTGCATACTGCATTAATATAAGGTTTGCGAAGATTCAGAAGTGTTGTTGAGTAAAAACCGCAGTAAATACATCTGCTTTGACAGAATGGTATGTGAATATAAATTCCTGCCATTGTTGATTATTTTTGTCTTGTTTCCTTTATTTTACTGCAAAAGTACTAATATGTTTTAATTTTTTGTATTATTCTGTCTTTTTATTTTGCATTTTTGCTTAAAAATATGTAACTTAGAGCCCGTTATTTGTAACAAACTTAAATCTATAATAATATGAGAGTTTACCAAACAAACGAGATTAAAAACATTGCGTTGCTTGGCAGTGCGGGTTCAGGCAAGACTACTCTTGCCGAAGCAATGTTGTATGAAAGTGGTGTTATCAAACGTCGTGGAAGCGTAGCTGCCAAAAATACAGTAAGTGATTATTTCCCGGTTGAGCAGGAATATGGCTACTCAGTATTCTCAACCGTTTTTAACGTAGAGTGGAACAATAAAAAACTTAACATAATCGATTGTCCTGGATCGGATGACTTTGTCGGTGGAGCTATAACTGCCCTTAATGTAACTGACCAGGCTGTGATTCTGATTAATGGCCAGTATGGTCCGGAAGTAGGAACACAGAACAATTTCCGTTATACTGAAAAGCTGAAGAAGCCGGTTATATTCCTTATTAACCAGCTTGACAGCGATAAGTGTGATTTTGATTCGATAATCCACAGCATGAAGGACATCTACGGTTCTAAGTGCGTTGAAATACAATACCCTATTGAAACGGGTGAAGGCTTTAATTCATTGATTGATGTGCTTCTGATGAAGAAATATTCATGGAAGCCAGAAGGTGGTGAGCCTATTATTGAAGACATTCCGGCAGAAGAGATGGAAAAGGCAATGGAATTGCACAAAGCTCTTGTAGAGGCT
The DNA here is from genome assembly GCA_902491375.1 of uncultured Prevotella sp. Taxonomy (GTDB): domain Bacteria; phylum Bacteroidota; class Bacteroidia; order Bacteroidales; family Bacteroidaceae; genus Prevotella. Next base: position 30,969 of record CABUHE010000021.1, on the reverse strand, counting down.
GCTGCTGAGAATGACGAGAGTCTTATGGAGAAATTCTTTGAAGAGGAGACTCTTACAGAAGACGAGATGCGTGAAGGTATCCGTAAGGGACTTGTAACAAGGTCGATATTCCCAGTGTTCTGTGTATGTGCAGGCCGTAGTATGGGTGTACGCCGATTGATGGAGTTCCTGGGTAATGTAGTTCCGTTTGTAAGTGAAATGCCGAAGGTTCACAATACACGTGGTGAGGAAGTGCCTGCTGATTCATCTGCCCCAGAGTCTCTTTATTTCTTCAAGACAGGCGTAGAGCCTCATATCGGTGAAGTTTCTTATTTCAAGGTTATGAGTGGATGCGTTAAGCCCGGTGACGATTTAAGTAATGCCGACCGCGGCTCAAAAGAGCGCATTGCCAATATTTATGTATGTGCTGGAGCAAACCGTCAGCCTGTAGACTGTCTAAACGCTGGTGATATAGGTTGTACTGTCAAGTTGAAAGATGTCAAGACCGGCAATACTCTTAACGGTAAGGACTGCGACAACAGGTTTGATTTTATCAGATACCCGAATTCAAAATACTCACGTGCTATTAAAGCCGTTAACGAGGGTGATACAGAAAAACTTATGGCAGCTCTTTTGAAGATGCGTCAGGAAGACCCGACATGGGTTGTTGAACAGAGTAAGGAGCTGAAACAGACTATTATCCACGGTCAGGGTGAGTTCCACCTGCGTACACTTAAATGGCGTCTTGAGAACAATGAGAAGATACCTGTTAAGTTTATTGACGCCAAGATACCGTACCGTGAGACTATTACAAAGGCTGCGCGTGCCGACTATCGTCATAAGAAACAGTCAGGAGGTGCAGGTCAGTTTGGTGAGGTACATCTTATCGTAGAACCTTACGCAGAGGGTATGCCAGATCCGGTTTCTTACAAGTTTAACGGTCAGGAGTTCAAGATGAACATCAAGAGCAAGGAAGTTGTCGATCTTGAATGGGGAGGCAAACTTGTATTCATCAACTCAGTTGTAGGTGGAGCTATTGACACACGTTTCATGCCTGCTATTCTGAAAGGTGTTATGGAGTGTATGGAGCAAGGCCCGTTGACAGGAAGTTACGCACGTGATGTACGTGTTGTAGTTTATGACGGAAAGATGCACCCGGTTGACAGTAACGAACTTTCATTCATGTTGGCTGCACGTCATGCCTTCTCAGAAGCATTCAAGAATGCGGGTCCGAAGATTCTCGAGCCTATATATGACCTGGAAGTATATGTTCCTGCTGACTTCATGGGCGATGTTATGAGTGACTTGCAGGGCCGCCGCGCAATGATCATGGGTATGGACAGCGAGGCCGGATATCAGAAATTGCAGGCTAAGATACCTCAGAAGGAACTTGCTAACTATTCTGTAGCTTTGAGTTCACTCACAGGAGGACGTGCTTCATTCACAACCAAGTTTGCAAGTTACGAGCTTGTACCGAATGATATTCAGCAAGAACTCATCAAAGCTCACGAGGCAGAACTTACAGATAAGGACGAATAATTTGGTTTATTCATTATTTGAACAGTTCAATTTCAGGTATAATAAATCTGAATCTATATACTTTCTTATGAATACGGAGGGTGCGTTATTGCACCCTCTTTTTTGTTATTACAATCACGTTCTGTAAACCATATTATTTTAATTGGAAATAAACTTGAATATTAGCTTTTGATAAACTTGTGATAATTGATAATTATTAATTATGTTGTGTATATTTGGTTAATATAGATGAATTTGGCGGATTTAATTAACAAAATTCAGTAGGCGTGATGTTTTTTGCAATATATTTGCCGATATGAAGAAGACGACGATTTGGTTAATAGCAATAGTGATGGGGCTGTCGTTCCTCGTGTTGCTCTTTATGCAGCTGAAATATATAGAGGCTATGGTTCAGATGAAGAAAGAGCAGTTCGACGAATCTGTCAACAAGGCTTTGTATCAGGCTTCGCGCAATCTTGAGCTTAATGAGACATTAAAGTATCTTGAGCGCGATGTGAACACGTCGTCACGTAGTGAAGGTACAACATCCTCAGGCGGTGATGATGACGTTGCCGACGGAGATATTGACGTATCACACTCTCATCAGTATGCTGCACCTGGCCGTGGCGGAGCTGCTTATTCGTCATTTGAGCTTAAGACCATAAGCATGAAACCGTCTTCAATGCCAAAGGCAATGATTCTCCGCAGTGATAAAAACTCAATTTCTGAAGCTACCAAGTCAATGCGTGAGATTGTGAAGAACCGCTACATCTATCAGAAAGCGCTGCTTGACGAAGTTGTTTACAGCATTCTTTACACTGCATCAGACAAGCCTCTGCGTGAGAGAATCAACTTCAAGATGCTCGATCAGGATATCAAGACTGAGCTGATGAACAACGGAATAGACATTCCTTATCATTTCACGGTGTCGACTCAGGATGGACGAGAGGTTTACCGTTGTCCTGATTATACTGAGGAAGGTGAGGACTATACATATTCACAGGTGCTGTTCAGAAACGACCCTTCAAACAAAATGGGCGTAGTGAAGATTCATTTCCCGGATATGGACAGCTACATATTCAGCGGAATCAGGTTCATGATTCCATCGGTAGTCTTCACTATCGTGCTGCTTGTAACGTTTATTTTCACAATCGTTGTGATATTCCGCCAGAAACGTTACACCGAGATAAAGAACGACTTTATCAATAATATGACGCATGAGCTGAAGACGCCTATAAGCAGTATCTCGCTGGCGGCGCAGATGCTTAACGATGAGAGCGTTACAAAGAGTCCGGTTATGATGAAACACCTCGGAGGTGTTATCAACGATGAATCGAAACGACTGCGCTTTCTGGTTGAGAAAGTATTGCAGATGTCAATGTTTGACCGCAAGAAAGCTATCTTCAAGAAGAAGGAACTCAATCTTAACGACCTCGTCGAGAATGTGGCAAATACGTTCACATTGCGTGTTGAGCATACCGGCGGACATATTCATACGCAGCTTGAAGCTACAGAGCCGACGATATACGTTGACGAAATGCACTTCACAAACGTAATCTTCAACCTGCTCGACAATGCTGTCAAGTACCGCAACCCAGACCGTCCGCTTGAATTGCAGATTAATACATGGAACGATAAGGAGAAGCTTTACTTCTCAGTTAAGGATAACGGCGTTGGAATAAAAAAGGAGAATCTGAAAAAGATATTCGAGAAATTCTACCGCGTACATACCGGAAACGTTCACGACGTTAAAGGCTTCGGCCTCGGGTTGGCTTATGTTAAGAAGATGGTCGACTTGCATAAGGGTGAAATACACGTCGAGAGCGAAAAGGGCAAAGGAACGAAATTTATAATATCATTACCAATAATAAAAAAATAGAACAACTATGGACGAGAAACTGAAAATCCTATTGTGTGAAGACGACGAGAATCTCGGCATGCTGCTTCGCGAATATTTACAGGCAAAAGGTTATAGCGCAGAGCTTTGTCCAGACGGCGACGCCGGCTACAAGGCATTCCTCAAGAGCAAGTTTGATATATGTGTGTTAGACGTTATGATGCCTAAGAAAGACGGTTTCACCCTGGCTCAGGAAATCCGTCAGGCTAACGCTGAGATACCTATCATCTTCCTTACTGCAAAGACTTTGAAGGAAGACATCCTTGAAGGTTTCAAGATCGGTGCTGACGACTACATCACGAAACCGTTCTCAATGGAAGAGCTTGTGTTCCGTATTGAAGCTATTCTGCGCCGTGTACGCGGTAAGAAGAACAAGGAAAACACCATTTTCCACATCGGCCGCTTCACATTCGACACTCAGAAACAGCTCCTTACAATCGGCGACAAGCAGACCAAGCTGACAACAAAGGAGAACGAACTGCTCGCACTGCTCTGCTCTCATGCAAACGAGATACTGCAGCGTGACTTCGCACTGAAGACTATCTGGATTGACGACAACTACTTCAACGCACGCTCTATGGACGTTTACATCACAAAGCTGCGTAAACATCTGAAGGACGACGACCAGATAGAAATCATCAACATTCACGGCAAGGGATACAAGCTCATCACTCCTGAGCAGGAATAACCATAAGCCTTGAACGACATAATAAAACAATCCGCAGAACTGAGTACATCAGCTCTGCGGATTGTTTTTGTTTTATATCATTATAAGTTATATGCTTCTTATGGAATAAAATTGTATATTTGCTGAAGCAACAGAAATTGACTATGAAACATGTTGACAGGTATGTGATGACTGAAAGTCCTGCTTCCTCGGTTTTTGAATTGGGCTTTTGTCTTATATTGGCTTGCGGTTTGTTGGACGGCTATTGTAAACCATGGTATGTCGTAACCTCCGTAGTTATATTCATACTTGTAATATTTTCTGTTGTATTGAGTCTGTTTATACGCAGGCAGAAAATTGTAATTGATTCACGTGGTATTCATTATTATGAACGTTTTTTATTTAAGATAACCAAGCACGATTATCCCTGGTCACGGGTGAGCAGATGCTATATTGACTGGTATCATTATTATTCAATGCTGCTGCCGGTGCGCAGGCTTGTTGTCGTTACAGAATTGTCAAACGGCAACAGTAAATATCATGATATAGATCTTAAGGATTTTGAATTGGCTTTCAGAATGAGTCGTTTGAAACGTGCTATCTTAAAATATAGTAATAATGCCGGAATTTTTGATGAGGAGCAGACTTCGGCTAATAGAAAAGGTGAAATGCTCTTTTGGCTGATTATTGTGTTGGTACTTATATTGGTGCTCTTGTGTGTGCAGATTTCCGACAGTTGAGGTATATATAATTGTCGGATGCGTAATATGCTGATAGCCAAAGGTTTGTAAAAGATGCCGTTTCGCAGTGTAAAAGACGGTCTTTTAGCTCGCGTTTTCTGCCAGTTTAATATTTGCTTTCCTTTTTCAGAAGATACACGTGCCCGGCTGCTCCAAGCACTACCAGAGCTACGGCCGAGATGATGAATGCGTTGCTGTCGGTCCAGCTGAAAGCGTAGCCGATAATCAGCAGAATGACGCCCAGATACATGACTGCCAGTCCTGAAAAGCGTACGTATTTCTTCATATCAGTAATCTTTTATGATTCTTATATTATAGTGCAAAAATACAGATAAAAATCAATAAAGCAAGGCTCTGTATATGAAAGATTGGCAAAATAAGACTTGCAAAAGCAAAATAAAGTTAAATATTATGGGCGCATACATTAATAATGGCGGATATGTCAGCGGAAAAGCGTACCTTTGCACCGCATTTTGCAAAATAATAAACAAATTAATCATTTTAAAGTAGTATGAATCAATACGAAACCGTTTTCATTTTGACTCCCGTTTTGTCTGATGAACAGATGAAGGAAACGGTCGCTAAGTTCAAAAGCCTGCTTACCGATAAAGGTGCGGAAATATTGAACGAAGAGACCTGGGGATTGAAGAAGATGGCTTACGCTATCCAGAAGAAGTCGACAGGTTTCTACTGCCTGCTCGAGTTCAAGGCTGAGCCTGAAGTTATCAAGACTCTTGAGACAGGATACCGTCGTGATGAAAAGGTAATCCGTTTCATGACAGTTAAACTCGACAAGTACGCCGTTCAGTACGCCGAGAAGAGAAGAAACAAATTAGCAAAAAAAGAGGAGGCTTAAACAATGGCAGCACAAGAATCAGAAATAAGATATTTGACTCCGCCTTCAGTTGACACGAAGAGGAAGAAATATTGCCGTTTCAAGAAGAGCGGTATTAAGTACATCGACTATAAGGATCCTGAGTTCCTTAAGAAGTTTTTGAACGAGCAGGGTAAGATTCTGCCCCGTCGCATTACCGGAACTTCACTGAAGTATCAGCGCCGTGTGGCTCAGGCCGTTAAGCGCGCGCGCCAGATAGCGTTGCTTCCTTATGTTACTGACTTGTTGAAATAAAAAGGAGGAGACACGATGGAAATAATACTGAAAGAAGATATTATCGGCTTGGGATTCAAGAACGAGATAGTAAATGTTAAGTCTGGTTACGGCCGTAACTACCTTATCCCTACAGGCAAGGGTGTAATCGCTTCAGAATCTGCAAAGAAGCAGCTCGCTGAGACTCTGCGTCAGCAGGCTCGCAAGCTCGCAGCTATCAAGGCAGAGGCTGAGAAGAAGGGCGAGGCTCTCAAAGACGTTGCTCTTACCATTGCTGTTAAGGTTAGCGCAAATGGCGTTGCTTACGGTGCCGTTACAGCTAATACAGTTGCTGCCGAGCTCCAGAAGAAGGGCTTTGACATCGACCGTAAGATTGTCACCATGCACGAGGCAAAGAAGGTTGGCGACTATGTTGCTACCGTACACTTCCACAAGGATGTACTTGTTGAGGTTCCTGTAAAGGTTGTTGCTGAAGGTGAGCAGAACGTAGAAGAAGCTCCGAAGGCAGAGGAAGCTGCTGCTCCGGCAGATGCTCCTAAAGCTGAAGAGGCTCAGGTAGAAGAATAATTTTCGCACTGTAAAGCAAGTTTATTATACAAAGGGTTCCCCGGTGGCATAAAGTGCTGCCGGGGCTTTTTATATATATAAGTGGCGTTTACGTCAGTATTTTTGCTTTATTAGTGGTGAAATAAAGGTTTTATGGCGGAAAATCACTATATTTGTAATCAGATTTTCCCTACCTTTAAACCTGCTCTTCTATGAATGTAAAGTCAGTAATAGCTTTGTTCTTGTTTTTGTCGCTGTGCATTGGCGTGGGCGGCAGAGTGATGACATCTGGTAAAGTTTCAGATACTGATATTGCTGTCGGCGATTCTTCAATAGCTATAGTAGCATATTTCTGTAAGAACGACACAATGAAGTATGTCAGAACGGTAAATGAAATTACTGTTGATGGTGGCGACACCATAAGCCGCAGACAGAAACAGCGTGAGGAGTTCATGCTCGTTGTGCGTGATTCCACGTCAGACGGTTATGTTATCGAGTTTATTCCTGTTGACTTCCAATATGGCGATTCGGGCGCTGATGACATAAAGAGCAAGATGGCCTCAATACTTAAAAACAGTTACAAAGACCTCAGGGCTGTGTTCAAGACCGATGAGCTTGGCTCTATTAAGAGTCTTGAGAACTGGAAGGAGATACGCGACAAAATGAAAGTCAGTGTCAAGGCTATGTTTGACTCGCTTTACTCAGTTGAACCAGCTATTGATTCTATAATGCCACGTACTAATATTGAGGCTTTGGCTACTATTCTGTTTTCCTCAGAAGAAGGTGTCTGTGCGTCCTATGACGAGATGAATACCCTCTTTGAGCTTCATGGCTCGATGATAGATATAGGTCAGCATACTATCGACGATATGGAGAAAGACTCTTCTTATACGACTGTGTTTGTCGGTTATGGCCCTTATGACGATTACGGATATGAGGACGATTACAACATAATGGCCAAAAGCGTGACTAAATATAACATGGAAGAAACACGCGATTTACTTGGTGGAGTATTCAATTTGCTTTTCAAAGACAGTGTGGCTGGCAAGCTTGATCAGGTTGTTACCGACAGTATTAAAAATGGAATGACCGTTACGATGCTTCAGGATTACAATCTGTTTTATAACGGTTGGCCTTGCGTGATGCGTAAGCAGAAGACAGTGGAGTTTGGCAGACGCACCAATGTTTCTACTGATGAGATAAGGTGGGTTTACCGTTCATGGCATCAGTATGCGACAAAGCAGCCGAAAGGACATGTCGCTTCGTTCTGATATGAAATAATGAAAACATTATGAAAGCATATTTTTCAGTAGTAGTTTTTCTGGTTTTGGTTTGTTCGGCAGTCGTTACAGGCACCGGCAATTATATTCAGACACGCAGCCGTATGGAGTCTGACCTTAACCGTGCGCTTGTGCTTGCGCTTGCGGAGAAAGGTCAGGAGTGGGTTACGGCTGACACAATACGTGTATGTCGGCAGTTGCAGGCATCCTCGTCTGATGAGGTTGCCATGTGTTTCCGTGATGATTGTTTTGACAGGAATTTGTCTATTCCAGAATTACGAGGCAAGTCGTATGTGTCGTTTGTGGTTATTCCTGACGGCGATGATGCCCGTAGCGCATTGTCAGATGTTGATGATTTGAGCGGCGATACGGTTTTATGGAAGTCTGGTGCGGCACGTAATTCAGATGTTTCAATAGCCTTCCGCGGCAATGCTTCATGTTCGTTTGCTACTGTGTTGGGCTGTTCTGATCAGAAGATGCCTGCCGCATTTGCTCTCATGGCTCTTGTTTGGGGCACGTTGTCGCTGTTTTATATGCGTCGTCAGCGTGGCTTGGAAGCTGTAAATTCTGACTTACGTTCATTGGGAAGCATGAGTTATGACAGATCTGCAAAAGTTTTCTATGGTGCAGACAATACCAGAATACGCTTTACTCCGATGCAGTTTACTCTTATGGAAATGTTTTTCAATGCTGAAGGTAACGCCCTTTCTAAGGCTGAAATATGTGATGCTCTTTGGCCGGGAAAGGACGATGCAAGCGAAACTTTGTACACATTAATAAGAAGACTGAAGATTGTCGTAGAGCAGAACACCAATTTAAGTATTGAGGTTGAGCGCGGACGTGCATACAGACTGAAAATAAACGACTGACGGTTCATTCCTTGGTGTTTTACGCCTAAAATGCTGTGTGTAAGGCATTTGTCAGTTAAATGTCAGATACTTGTCAGCATTAAGTTCAGGCGATGTAGTCGTTAAGCCTTTATCTTTGCATGAAAAAAGCAAAGATGAAAAGACTTGTTTTATTAATTCTTCCGTTTGTCGTTCCGTTATCGATGTTTGCACAGTCAGCAGAAAATGACTCGGTGCCCGCTGACTCTGTGGCTTTGTCAGAGATAGTAGTAAGAAGTTCACGCATAAACAACAAGGACGGGTCTCTCCGCGTGATTCCTACTAAAGAGCAGCAGGAGGCATCTGCCACTGGTTATAGTCTGCTTTCAAAGCTGGCTTTGCCTTATGTTAAAGTCAATGAAGTGACTAAGGAAATAACGGTTCCGCCTAATTTAGGACAGATTCAGATAAGAATAAATGACGTAGTTGCCGACCGCAGCGACCTGATGGCATTGGATGTGAAGTCGGTAAAGTATGTTGATTACATAAAAAATCCCGGAGTCCGTTATGGTAAAGACGTTGATTTCGTCATAAATATAGTTGTACGCAGGCCAGATAACGGATATGCAGTCGGTGCAGATGTTATGCAGACGCTTACGGCTATGCGCTCAACTGGCGACGTGTTTGCCAAATATAATGTCGGAAAAAGCGGATTCGGACTTAATTATTCATTCGGATATAGCGACATGAAGGGGCTTAGATATGTGGAAACCGATCGTTATCTGATGCCTGACAATTCGTTTTATACAGTGGAACGGCGTGATATTGACAGCCGAAAAAAGTCACTTTCGCATGGTTTACAGTTGCAGTATAATCTTGTAGACTCAGCGCGCTACGTGCTTCAGGCTACGGTTGACGGCTCGCTTTCGCGTGTCCCGGATAATTCCAAACGTAGAACTCTGACTTATGCAGACACCGAAGAGACGTTCATGATAAACTCTTCTGACAATACAAAGTCAGCAGGATTCGAGCTTTATTTTAATTATAACCTGACAGACAGGCAAAATCTTACGGCAAATATGTCAGGCAGTTACATCAGTTCGGACTATGATTACAGCTACGGCGGTTCCTCGCCTTATGCTTATAAGTCGCGTGGTGACAAGAATCTGCTTTATGGAGAACTGATATATGAGAACCGCCTGCGTCCGTTTACTTTTTCATCCGGCCTGGAACTTATCAGGGCTTATTCCAATACAGAGTACGAAGGCAGCGTTGACGCAGACAATTCTATATTCCGTTCAGATGTCTATGCCTTTGCTCAAATCAAGGGACAGCTGTCGTCTTTCTCCTATATGCTCGGCACAGGCGCAAGCAATCTGCATTACCGACAGGCTGCGCGGAAGTTTGATTACTGGCTGTGGCGTCCGCAGTTGCAGGTTAATTATTCTCCGTGGAACGCCTTCAAGGTCGGTTATAATATAGAGATGACATGCAAGCCTCCGCGTCTTGAATATCTTGGCGATGTTGCCGTAAGGAACAATGAAATGGAGGTTACCGTAGGAAATCCTATGCTTCGTGCAAATAAAGTTATAGAACAGTCATTGACATGTTCATATCAGCTGCCTTCGCTGTATACAGAAATTACGACGTGTTACCGCATAAGTCCTGACTGCTCGATGTCCAAGATTGACAGAATGGTTGACGACAACGGTAAAACTTATTTCCTTTTTACTCGTACTAACCAGCATCACGTCAATCTTTTTTATGTCAACAATTACACGCGTTACGATGTTTTGCCAGGCAGATTGTCGCTAATGTTTAACGGCGGGCTTTTCCGTTGCTTCAATTCGGGCGACGATTATACACACTGTTCATCAGCGTTCAACTGGAGTGCAAGTGCTGATTTGTATCTTGGCAATTTGTCTTTGTCTGCATATTTAGACAATGGCTGGAATTTTCTGGAAGGTGAGTCAAAGGTCCGTCAGGCATACGCTTATTATTTATCGGCGTCTTACAAGTTTGGCGATTTCAGTGTTTCACTTTATTGGCAGCATTGTTTCCAAAATGATGTGAAGATGTTGCAGGGCGAACTTCTTAACCGTTATGTGCATAAGAATCAGCAGATGTTCGACGGAGATGCCGGAAATATGGTAAGCATAAACCTGAGTTGGCGTTTGTCAAAGGGGCGTAAGCGTGACAGTATAAAGTCAAAAGGCGTTGGGCGTAATAATGAAACAGGTATAATAAGGAACTGAGAATGATAGTAAATAATCTGTCATTATGGTATAAACAAAAAACCGCCGGACTGAGTCCGACGGTTTTTTTACGCTTTTAACTGTTGTAGCTAAATTACTGAGCGACAGCTGTGTCAACTGCAGCAGAATCAGCCATTGCTGAATCAGCAGCCAAAGTGTCTACAGTTGCAGTATCAGTTGCTGTTGAATCAGCAGCGTCAGCCTGAGCTGTTTTGTTACCACAAGATGCGAATGAAATAGCTGCGATAGCTACGAACATTAAAACTAACTTTTTCATTTTCTTTGCTTTTTAAATCTGTAAAACAATCATTTGTTTATTAAAACGCTGCAAAGGTAAGTATTTTTTTGATACGTTGTTCTCTTTTTATGCTTTTTTTTATGGATGTTTTTGTAACTTTTTTATAAGTGATTGATAATCAATTAAATACAGACTGCTAACGACTGTTAAATATTTGAACGCCCTTAAGAATTGTTGTTCGTAGACACTTTTATCGAGTTTTTTTACTATCTTTGCGCCATGCAATTTGGGCTTATCTGCGAAAGATTTAGCCTTTATATTTATATATAATAAGGTGTAAGTCTTATTAGACCGGCAATTTTATTGTGTCGGCTGAATAAACATGGAAAAATAAATGATAAATACATCAGCCTTTCAGGGCAAGACTGCCGCTTATTTTACGCTTGGATGTAAGTTGAACTTCTCTGAAACTTCGACTTTCGGGCGTATGTTGGAGGAAATGGGAGTACGGACAGTAGAAAAAGACGCCGACATCTGTATTATAAATACGTGCTCGGTAACTGAAGTTGCTGACCATAAATGCCGTCAGGCCATACACAGAATGGTGCGCGAGAATCCAGGAGCGTTTGTGGTTGTTACCGGATGTTACGCCCAGCTTAAGCCGGATACGGTAAGTAAAATCGACGGAGTTGACCTTGTTTTGGGGGCAAACGAGAAGGCCGACCTTATACAGTTCCTGTCTGATGCGTGGTCGGGTACGAGCAGTGAGACCTCACTTCATCGTTTCCATGCAGTAAAGACTAAGGATATAAAGACGTTTGCGCCTAGTTGTTCACGTGGCAACCGTACCAGATATTTCCTAAAGGTACAGGACGGTTGCAATTATTTCTGTACCTATTGTACCATACCTTACGCACGCGGATTCAGCCGCAATCCAAGCATTGCGTCGCTGGTTGAGCAGGCACGGCAGGCTGCGGCCGAGGGCGGAAAGGAAATTGTGCTTACCGGAGTGAACATAGGCGACTTCGGCGAGACCACGCATGAGCGTTTCATCGACCTTGTAAAAGCTCTTGATCAGGTAGAGGAGATAAAGCGTTACCGTATAAGCAGCATTGAGCCTGACCTGCTTGACGACGAGCTTATTGAATATTGTGCCGGCAGCCGGGCATTTATGCCGCACTTCCACATCCCTTTGCAGAGCGGTTCAGACGAAGTGTTGAAGCTCATGCACCGCCGTTATGACAGTGCGCTGTTCGCCCATAAGATAAATCTTATAAAGAAAGTAATGCCGGATGCGTTTATCGGTGTTGACGTTATGGTAGGTACCCGAGGCGAACGTCCAGAGCTGTTTGAGGAGACATACGAGTTTTTGAAGAGTCTTGATGTAACCCAGTTGCATGTGTTCCCATACTCTGAGCGCCCCGGAACGGCTGCATTAAAGATACCTTATGTAGTTTCAGACCATGATAAGAAACAGCGCAGCAAGCGCCTGCTTGACTTGTCTGCAACCAAGACCGAGGCTTTTTACGCACGCCATATAGGCCAGGACGCCGAGGTTCTGTTTGAAAAGGCAGCCAACGGAAAGGCCATGCACGGTTTCACCAGAAACTATATCAGGGTTGAACTGCCGCCGTCGCCTGATAACGACAGACTTGACAACCAGATAGTAAATGTCAGGCTGGGCGACTTTAATTATAATAAAACATCACTAAAAGCAATACTCTGAAATGGATAAGACGGCTGTTGTAATATTGAATTGGAACGGTGTGGAGATGCTTACGCGCTTCTTGCCTCAAGTAATAGATTATTCGCGGGACGATGCCGTAGTGTATGTGGCCGATAATGCATCGACCGACAATTCGCTGGAAGTTCTCAGAAAGCACTTTCCTGAAGTTCATCTTGTTGTTCTTGACAAGAACTGGGGCTTTGCCGAAGGTTACAACCGCGCGCTTGAGCAGATAGAAGCTGAGTATTATGTACTGCTTAATTCGGATGTTGAAGTGTCTCATCATTGGCTCACACCGATGATAGAATTCATGGACAACCATCCCGATGTTGCTGCCTGTCAGCCCAAACTGTTGTCAGAGAAGAGCCGTGACTCGTTTGAATATGCAGGTGCCAGCGGCGGTTTTATCGACTGTTACGGATACCCTTTCTGCCGTGGCAGGATGTTTGATACCGTCGAGACAGATAACGGACAGTATGACTATGCCACAGAGATATTATGGGCTACGGGAGCATGCATGGTGGTAAGAGCATCTGACTTTAAGGAAGCAGGAGGCTTTGATGCACGGTTTTTTGCCCATAGTGAGGAGATAGACCTGTGCTGGCGTATGAGTCTTATGGGGAAAAAGATTTATTGCATACCCGACAGCTTTGTATATCATATTGGCGGAGCAACGTTGCCGAAGAACAATCCGATGAAGACTTATCTCAATTTCCGCAACAATCTTACGATGCTTTATAAGAATCTGCCCGACAGTGAGCTGCGTCATGTGATGCGTGTACGCACCGTTCTTGATTACGTGGCTGCTTTTCAGGCTTTGGCATCAGGCCGTACCGGCGACTTCAAGGCTATCATCAACGGCCGTAAGGCGTTCAAAAAGTGGCTCCCTGAATATCGTACGGTCAGGGAGGAGATACAGTCAATGCGCAAGACTGACGATATAAAGGGTATTTACAGACATTCAATACTCTGGCAGTATTACGCCAAAGGACACAAGAAATATTCCGAGCTTGACAGCTGACAAGGCAAGGCTTGGCAAGGCCTGTTGAACTGAAGGATTATAAAAGGTCATCTTTTACGTTGTAAAAGGTGGCCTTTTGTCGTTTAAAAGAGGCTCTTTCGTGGCGTAAAACATGGTCTTTTGTAAAACCTTCGGTTTTTAGCATCATTCCGATCGTACAACACGTAGTAAATACGGATCTGTTTATTGCCTTTTCCCTGTATTCATGACAGCGCGGATTTAATCCGTAATTTGACATTTTGATATGTGCTGATACCTGTATTATGCTTTTTTATGAAAATGTAATGCGGGAAATTTGGTGCGGATAATAAAAATACTTACTTTTGTAAAGTCGTGGACAATATGATATAATGTCTGCGCTGACGTTGCATTTAATACCGAATCTAATAATAATATTTGACTTTAAATCTTATTGCTATGGACAAAACTGTCGAGATGAACGCTAATGAGCTGGTAGCGTTTTTCCAGAAGCCGGCTTCTGAATTTACCAAGGCTGATATCATTACATTTGTGCGCGAAAAGGACATAAAGATGATTGACTTTATGTATCCGGCAGAGGACGGCCGTATGAAGACGCTCAATTTCATGATTAACAGTTTGGCTTATCTTGAGACAATATTGACCGACGGCGAGCGTGTCGACGGTTCCAGCCTGTTCCCGTCGTTCGTTGAGGCCGAGAGCAGCGACCTTTATGTAGTGCCGCGTTTCCGCACGGCTTTCGTAAGTCCGTTCTCTGAGATTCCTACGCTGTGCCTGCTTTGCTCTTTCTTCGACAAGGACGGCCAGCCGTTCGTATGTTCTCCTGAGCAGACTCTGCACCGTGCGGCAAAGTCGTTCACTGAAGCCACCGGCATGACTTACGAGGCAATGGGCGAGCTTGAGTATTATGTCATATCTGAAGACGACGAGATGTTCCCTGCTGTCGACCAGCGCGGTTATCATGAGTCTGGCCCGTTTGCCAAGTTTAATGAGTTCCGTAAAAAGTGCATGTCGTTCATAGCACAGACCGGCGGACAGATAAAGTACGGACATTCAGAAGTGGGCAACTTTACTGCTGACGGTAAAGTGTTTGAGCAGAATGAGATAGAGTTCCTGCCGTGTCCTGTCGAAAGTGCGGCTGATCAGCTTGTATTGGCTAAATGGGTTATCCGTAATCTGGCTTATGAGTACGGACTCGACGTTACGTTTGCTCCTAAGATAACTGTCGGAAAGGCCGGTTCAGGTCTGCATATACACATGCGTATTATGAAAGACGGACACAACTGCATGATAAGTGACGGAAAACTGTCGGCAGAGGCACGCCGCGCAATAGCCGGGATGATGGAGCTGGCTCCTTCAATTACGGCATTCGGCAATAAGACTCCTGTATCATACTTCCGTCTTGTGCCTCATCAGGAAGCTCCTACAAGCGTATGCTGGGGCGACTGCAACCGCTCTGTGCTTGTACGTGTGCCGTTGGGATGGACTTCGGGCAAGGATATGTGTGTGCAGGCTAACCGTCTTGAGAAAGTCAACAACGGTGATACCACGCTTAAACAGACTGTCGAGATGCGCTCGCCTGACGCTTCGGCCGATGTTTACCAGCTTATGGCAGGTCTGTGTGTAGCTTGCAGGTATGGTCTGGAGATGGACGAGAATAAAGCTCTCGGCATAGCTTCTGATAAGTATGTAGGTCTTGGCGAGAGGGCCAGTGATAGCGATAAGTTCGAGCAGTTGCCTGACTGCTGCACGGCTTCTGCCGACTGGTTGAGCCGTCAGCGTGCCATGTATGAGGCCGGTGGAGTATTCTCGCCGCGAATGATTGACGGTATTATAAACAAGCTTCGCAGTTACGATGATGCCAACCTGCGTGCGTCAGCCGAGAAGGATGCTGAACTTATGCAGAAACTCGTCAGCGAATCATTCTATTGCGGATAAACGATAAGTGGTATATTTGAGAGTCAGCATGTCGGGCCGGTTGAGTATTTGTTTACAATCTGGTCCGTCATGCTTGCTTTTTTTGTTACACATTTATCGCTTACTGATATTTACTGTCCGTAACACCTGCCTTTTTTGCTTTTTTACCTTTTTATCTTTCCCTCTTTGAAAAATATCAGTTATCTTTGCATAAATTTTAATGATAACAGGAAACATTGTTGAGGCAAATCAGGTAAATATTTTTGTCAGTATGCTGGCAGGTCATTTTCTTCATCTTATATCTTTGTTTGCGCTTAACGTGTTTACTAAATTGTAAATATGAGCAGAAAGAAAAAGCCGTTACCGATTTTGGAGAACGTAACAATAACAGACTACGCAGCCGAAGGCAAATCGCTCGCACGTGTTAACGATCTTGTAGTTTTTGTACCATTTGCAGTGCCAGGCGATGTTGTCGATCTGCAAGTACGCCGTAAGAAGCACAGCTATTGTGAGGCAGAGATAATCAGATTTGTAAAGCCGAGCGACATCCGTATTGAGCCTGTGTGTTCGCATTTCGGAGTGTGCGGAGGCTGCAAATGGCAGAATGTGCCTTACAGTGAACAGCTTAAGATGAAGCAAAAGCAGGTGTACGATCAGCTTACCCGCATCGGAAAAGTTGAATTGCCTGAGATACGTCCGATATTAGGCTCTGTGAAAACGTTTGCTTATCGTAACAAACTTGAGTTCGGCTGTTCCAACAAGCGATGGCTGACCAAAGAGGAGATAGCTGCCGGCATAGAGTATTCGCAGATGAATGCTATCGGATTTCATATCACTGGAGCATTCGACAAGATACTTCCGATAGACAAGTGCCACCTTATGGACGACCTGCATAACCGCATACGCAATTCAATACGCGACTATGCTTACTCAACGGGGATGACATTCTACGACCTGCGCGGTAAACACGGACTGCTCCGTGATATTGTTATCCGCAATTCAGACACCGGCGAATGGATGGTTCTCGTACAGTTCCATTATGACGAAGAAGGCGATGATGTACGTGCAAAGGGGCTTCTTCAGCACATTGCCGATGAGTTTCCTGAGATTACGGCCTTGCTTTATGTGGATAATCAGAAGGCAAATGATACTTACAATGACCTGGATTTGCAGGTGTTCAAAGGCAACGACCATATCTTTGAGCTGATGGATGGCTTGAAGTTTAAAGTCGGCGCAAAGAGCTTTTATCAGACTAATACTGATCAGGCTTTCCGTCTGTATTCTGTCGTCCGCGACTTTGCCGGACTTACAGGTAGTGAGCTTGTTTACGACCTTTATACAGGTACAGGCACAATAGCAAACTTTGTCTCGCGTTATGCACGCAAAGTTGTCGGCATAGAGTATGTGCCTGAAGCTATCGAGGACGCAAAGGTGAATTCGGAAATCAACGGAATCAGTAATACGGATTTCTATGCCGGTGACATGAAAGACATTCTTACAGACGACTTCATATCTGAACACGGACGTCCGGATATTATCATAACCGATCCGCCAAGAGCCGGAATGCACCCTGACGTAGTGCAGACAATTATACGGACAGCACCGAAACGCATCGTTTACGTTAGCTGTAATCCTGCTACTCAGGCACGCGACCTTGCGTTGCTCGACCAGTATTATAAGGTAGATGCTGTGCAGCCGGTAGATATGTTTCCGCATACGCCGCATGTAGAGAATGTCGTTCTGCTGGATAAAAGAGATTAATAGAAATAATGTTTAATTCAATGTTTAAGTCATATAGTAAATTAAAATACAGCAAATTATGCCTGTTTGCCGTCCTTTTGGCTTCTTCTTCAGCCTTGTCTTTGTATGCAGAGACAAAGGACGAGGCAAAAGTTTTCAGTAAACCCAAGTTCAGTGGTTACGTCATAAGCCAGTATCAGTACAGTGGCCAGCATGGAGCTGAGAGCAATACGTTCAATATTAGGATGATTCGCTTTTCGCTTGATGGCCGCATACTCAACGACTTTGCTTACAAGGTTCAGGGACAGATTAACGGCAACACGTCAACGCTGGGCGACAGTCCGAGGCTTGTTGATGCTTATGTAGAGTGGCAGAAGCTGCCGTTTCTGAAAGTGAAGGCCGGTCAGTTCAAGCGTCCTTTCACATTTGAAAACCCGATGAACCCTATTGACCAGGGCTTTATGGGATATTCACAGAATGTATCCAAGCTAGCCGGATTCAATGACCGTGTTGGTGAACATGCGTCAAACGGCCGTGACATAGGTCTTCAGTTGCAGGGTGATGTTCTCAAGACAGCGTCAGGACGTCCTCTTTTGCACTATCAGATTGGTGTGTTCAACGGACAGGGTATCAACACCAAGGATGTGGATAACCAGAAGGATGTAATCGGCGGAGCATGGGTTATGCCTGTTAAGGGGCTGCGCATAGGTGCATTCGGATGGACCGGCTCATACGCCCGTAAGGGTAACGATGGCGTAAGAAGTCTTTCAAAAAACCGATATGCTATCAGTGGCGAGTATGTTTTTGACGACTGGACATTGCGTTCGGAGTACATTCATTCAACAGGATATGCCTTCAAGACTGTCTATAATCAAAACTCTGACTTGAAAGTTGATGATGTAAACACTTCGGCAGGTAACAAGGCCGACGGTTTTTATGCTTTGGCGATTGCTCCTGTAATAAAGAAAAAACTGCATGTGAAGGCACGTTATGATCTATATCGTCCTCAGGCAGAATGGAATACCAGCAAGACATATTATGAAATTGGTGTTGACTATCTGTTCACAAAGAACTTACAGATTAACCTTGAATACGCTCTTGTCAACGACAGGTCGCTTGACAACCCTAACTATAGTCTGATAGATACACAATTGTCATTCAGATTTTGATATTAATGAGGAGAAGAGACAGACGGCAGAACATTTTGTTATTTGAGCAGTTATTTGCCGTAAGAGATTCTTTCAGATAAATTTTGTGTGGTGTCGCTTCTCCTCATTATTTTTTAACTACTTAATAAATTAATAACGTAAAACACAGAAAACCATGAACATTCCACCTGTATTTTGGCTCGTGCCGTTTGCTTCTGTATGTGCATTGGCTATGGCTTGGTATTTTTTCCGTTACATGATGAAGGAAGACGAGGGTACTGACCGTATGAAAGAGATTGCCGGCTATGTACGCATAGGAGCCATGGCCTATCTTAAACAGCAGTATAAGGTAGTCGCTGTGATTTTTGTTGTAATCTGTCTGCTATTCGCATTCATGTCTTATGTGTTGCATATTCAGAATCCGTGGGTTCCTTTCGCTTTCCTTACGGGAGGAATCTTTTCCGGCTTATGCGGATTTTTCGGTATGAAAACTGCCACTTATGCTTCCGCGCGTACTGCCAATGCCGTGCGCAAGAGCCTTGACCGAGGCTTGCGGATAGCCTTCAGGAGCGGCGCAGTGATGGGACTTGTAGTCGTCGGACTTGGCCTTTTGGATATTGCTATATGGTTCGTGCTGCTCAGCGCGTTTTATAAAGGCGAGAATATGGCGCTTGTAACGATTACCACAACAATGCTGACTTTCGGTATGGGAGCGTCGACTCAGGCCCTGTTTGCCCGTGTAGGAGGCGGAATATATACCAAAGCGGCGGATGTCGGAGCTGATTTGGTCGGTAAGGTTGAGGCTGATATACCGGAAGACGACCCCCGAAATCCAGCCACGATAGCTGATAACGTTGGCGACAATGTCGGCGATGTTGCTGGTATGGGAGCAGATTTGTATGAAAGTTACTGCGGAAGCATACTCAGTACAGCTGCCCTTGGAGCCACGGCTTTTGCTCTGAATGCCGATATGCAGCTGAAAGCCGTAATTGCACCGATGCTTATCGCAGCTGTCGGAATATTCCTTTCACTGGCAGGTATATTCCTTGTTCGCACAAAAGAAGGTGCTACAATGAGAGACCTTCTTCATTCGCTTAATCTCGGAACAAACGTTTCTGCATGCCTTATTGCCGTAGCTTCGTTCATAATTCTGTATCTGCTCAATATCGAAAACTGGATAGGAGTGTCGTTCTCAGTGGTAAGCGGTCTGGCGGCAGGCGTTATTATAGGAGCTGCTACAGAATATTACACCAGTCAAAGCTACCAGCCTACGAGGAGTATTGCTAAATCTTCAGAAACCGGTTCGGCTACGGTAATCATAAAAGGAATCGGTACTGGCATGATTTCTACTATGGTTCCTGTCATTACTATTTCCATTGCTATAATGGCAAGTTATCTTTGTGCCAACGGTTTTGATATGTCTATGAATTCAGCAAGCATATCAAAAGGTCTTTACGGCATAGGAATTGCGGCTGTCGGAATGTTGTCGACGCTCGGCATAACGTTGGCTACTGACGCTTATGGGCCGATAGCCGACAATGCCGGAGGCAATGCAGAGATGAGCGGCCTGGAGCCGGAGGTGCGTAAACGTACAGACGCTCTTGACGCACTTGGCAACACAACAGCGGCTACAGGTAAGGGATTTGCCATAGGCAGTGCCGCACTTACGGCTCTGGCACTTCTCGCCTCATACATTGAGGAGATAAAAATCAATATGGTAAGGGCGGTGAACGAGGGTGCTACTTTTGTCGATAATCTTGGCAATACGTTTAATCCTGAGAACGCAGGACTGCTTGATATGATTGACTTTTTCCAGGTTAATCTGATGAATCCCAATGTACTTGTAGGCGTTTTTGTAGGCGCAATGGCTGCATTCATGTTCAGCGGAATAACTATGGGAGCTGTCGGACGTGCCGCAGGTGCGATGGTTGAGGAGGTGCGCAGGCAGTTCCGTGAGATTAAAGGCATACTTCAGGGTGAGGCAAAGCCTGATTATGACCGCTGCATAAGGATTTCAACGCGTTCAGCTCTTCACGAGATGATTCTGCCGTCGCTGCTTGCAATTGCGATACCTATTGTCGTCGGAGTCATTCTCGGAGTAGCCGGTGTGCTCGGTCTGCTTGTTGGTGGCATGTCGACAGGCTTCACTCTCGCAGTCTTTATGGCGAATTCCGGCGGTGCGTGGGACAATGCCAAGAAGATGATAGAGGAAGGCAGCTTTGGCGGCAAAGGTTCTCCATGCCACAAGGCTGCGGTTGTTGGTGATACAGTAGGCGACCCGTTTAAGGACACATCAGGCCCGTCGCTTAACATTCTTATAAAGCTGATGTCGATGGTCAGCATAGTTATGGCAGGACTTACTGTCGCAATGGCCTGACTTGGTCAGGTAGTCTGTAAGTCTGTCGTTATGTAGTGTAATTCTGATAATGAATGTCTGCGCCCGCGAGAAGTGTCAAGTGAACTTCTTGCGGGCGCTTTCTTTTATGGTTTTAGTCAGTTTTATGTTTCATAACAATTTTATATAGGTTCTCCAATCCCAGTTAATCTGAAAAATGGATGAACCTATATAAAACAAAAATTGATTGTCTCACGACAACCAATCTTTTTATTAACCTTAATAATCTAATACCATGAAAAACACGATGCAAAGGTATTGATTATTTTCTAATTTGCAAAATATTCTCATGGAAAAATTTATATTCTAACATGTTTTAAAACTTTTGCCGTCCCATTTAAAACATTTTTGCCTAATTATAGGCTCAACCTTATCTCTGTCCTCTTTTGTTGTAAAAGGAATATTGAGATTGAAAATTATTGTATTTCCACCTTCAGGTATGTCTGCACTGATTGTAATCGGCTCGATTATGCTGCGGAGTTCGTTGAATTTCTCCATACTCATATTGTCCGGGCGCAGTGTCATAGAATCAAGCATTGCATCCTCATCGTCGAGATCAGGCAGTCCGAAGCGTGAGTTGATTAGCTTCCAGCCGGTGGTGTAGAAACTTACATCGCTTTCTGGCAGTGGCACCTTGATCGTTCTGATAAGGCAGATAATCTGTGTTGAGTCGTTGACAGGCAGAAGTTTAATCAGCATAAGCGCGCCTTCGCTGAGGTCCACTTTTGCGAAGTCGTCGTTTATTGTCGTAACCATACTTGTGCCGTTGAGCTGGTTGTGAATCTTTACCGTATCGTTGTCGATTGTGAATTTGCCCATTTCCTGCTGCTGGCTTTCGTTCAGGTATGGAAGCAGTTCGGTCGGCATTGTACTCAACAGACTTGTTACCTTGCTCTGCGCGAAAGTTGTCACACACAAAGTCAGACTGATGATGGTTGTTATTAATGCTTTCATAATTATCCGGTTTAAGTGATTTTTACTTGGATGCAGTTGCCGTGTTTTTACGGTTTTGACTTTTTGCGATGTCATGTAATCCGCAGTCTGTCAGTATTTTCTTTGTTTGTAAGTTGTTTTTTCATTTGCAATATTACGATTTTATTTTGAATTTACCAAATTAATTTCATGTTAATGTCTGCTACTTGGATATGATTTAGATTTATTCAGAATGTGCCATTGTTTGTTAAAACTTGTGTGGCAGAATAATGCGGATTGTCTGATTCAGCTTACATATTGTTATATCATAATGCTCTCAGAAGCCCGTTGTTTTTCAGTTTGAAGATAAATATTGGAAAAAACGCTGAAAAAAGTGAGCACCCATAATGTTCTGTATGTCAGGACTTTATTCTTAATATATACTTATATGTGCAGATTTCTGCCTCATGATAAGCTGTAATAGATGCTCTTTCAGATTGAGGTTAAGGTCATTCCATCGTTCGGTTAGGCATATATTGTCATCCGTTTAGCCTGTTTCTGACTGCTGATATGTGCCGTTTAATATTGCTGTCGTGTTGTTTCTATACCCGATAGGGGTTATTTTGTTGATGTGATTTATCTATAAAAGCATGCAGATTTTTCTATTTTACGAATAAATGCGTGTGTTTTCAGAATGACATAATGACGCCTGATTTGCCGTTGCAGTATCTATGTGTCAAGTGGTATTATTTATCTCCGTGAGCAGGCTGATTCTGATATGTTGCCAGACTGCGTTTTATACAATCTGTAATGTATAGTCAGCTATGTTTGTATTTTGTACACCCAGTTGTGGCAATTATTATCGTGTTTGTGACATTTTGTGTCAATTGTTTATTTTATCCGGCTTTATAGTCGTTAATAAAAAAGTAATTTAGTAATTTTGCAAACGGAATATGCCGTAAAGAAATATGGCTTTCACGGTTGTTGTGAATAGCCGTTTTCTGACGGTCTGCCGGTATGTATTTATGGCCGGATATAGTGAGTGGAATGTGCGTGACGGGTGGCAGTGGCATGGCAAAAGCCTGGCAGTGTCGTCCGGCTTTGTCGTAAGGTTGTGAGAAACAATCGTGACGGCAATCATGGCGCAGACTTAAACGTTTGGGAAATATAATAATGAAATAATAATATGTTCATCGAATATAAAAACATAAACATTTATCAGGGCGACAAGCTCGTTCTCGGCAATGTGGATTTCCACGTTGATGAAGGCGAGTTTGTGTACATCATAGGCCATGTTGGTTCAGGCAAGAGCAGTCTGCTCAAGACTCTTTACTGCGAGCTGGATATGAACGGAGGCGACAAGGCTGTCGTGCTCGACCGCAATCTGCTCAAACTGAAACGCAAGGAAGTGCCTGCGCTGCGCAAGGAACTCGGTATTATCTTCCAGGACTTCCAGCTCCTTCACGACCGTAACGTGTACAACAACCTGCGTTTCGTGCTTAAAGCTACAGGCTGGAAAAACAAGAAGGAAATAGACGAACGCATTGACGAGGTGCTTGAATCTGTCGGAATGCAGGACAAGAAGATGAGCATGCCCTACGAACTGTCGGGCGGTGAGCAGCAGCGAATAGCCATTGCGCGCTCTATACTGAATAAGCCGAAGATTATAATAGCCGACGAGCCGACCGGCAACCTTGACCCTGAGACAGCCGATAACATTGTAAGTCTGCTGAAGCAGGTCAGCCTTACAGGTACTGCTGTGGTAATGTCGACACACAACATACCTATGCTCGACAAGTATCCGGGCATTGTATATCAGTGCAAGGACGGCCGTCTTGAGGATGTTACAAGCCGTTATAACAGAATAACTCTTGCCGGCGAGGAATGAAAACGTCGGCAGAAGCGCTGTGAGTAATATTTATTTTATAAGACAATAATAAAACATTAATACGATAAAGGTTATGAAAGTAATGAAATTTGGAGGTACGTCGGTAGGTTCACCTGAACGTATGCAGCACGTAGCCTCATTGATAACAGGCAGCGGCGAGCCTGTATTGGTTGTATTGTCAGCCATGTCAGGTACTACAAACTCCCTGATTGAGATTTCAGATTATCTGTACAGAAAGAATCCTGAAGGTGCTAATGACGAGATTAACCGCCTTGAGAAAAAATATATGCAGCATGTAGATGAGCTTTATTCTACTGACGAATGGAAGAACGAGACACGCAAGTTCCTGCGTAGCGAGTTCGACTATCTGCGCTCGTTCACAAAAGATCTTTTCACAAGTTTTGAGGAAAAGAGCATCGTAGCACAGGGTGAGATAATGAGTACCAATATGGTTACCAATTATCTTAAGGAGTGTGGAGTGAAGACAGTGCTGCTTTCTGCGCTCGACTTCATGCGTACCGACAAGAACTCTGAGCCAGACCTGGCATATATCAAGGAAAAACTGGCTAAGGTTATGGAGCAGAATCAGGGCAATCAGGTTTATATCACTCAGGGCTTCATCTGCCGTAACGCTTACGGCGAGATTGACAACCTGCAACGTGGCGGCAGTGACTATACAGCCTCATTGCTTGGAGCTGCGATAGGAGCAGATGAGATTCAGATCTGGACAGACATCGATGGAATGCACAACAATGACCCACGTGTGGTTGAGAAGACTGAGGCTGTGCGCCAGCTTAACTTCGAAGAGGCAGCCGAACTTGCTTATTTCGGTGCTAAGATACTGCATCCTACTTGTGTGCAGCCGGCTAAGTTCGCAGGCATACCTGTACGTCTGCTTAACACTATGGCGCCGTCTTCACCTGGAACGATAATCAACAATGAGATAGTTCAGGGCAAGATTAAGGCCGTAGCGGCAAAGGACAACATCACGGCAATCAAGATTAAGAGCAGTAGAATGTTGCTTGCTACAGGATTCCTGCGCAAGGTATTCGAGATATTCGAGAGCTATCAGACTCCTATTGACATGATTACGACAAGTGAGGTCGGTGTGTCAATGAGTATTGACAATGCTTCTCATCTTAACGATATTGTTGCCGAGCTGAAAAAGTACGGTACTGTTACAGTCGACAAGGACATGTGTATAATCTGTGTCGTTGGTGATCTTGACTGGAGTAATGTAGGCTTTGAGACATTGGCAACTGACGCGATGAAGAATATTCCTGTAAGAATGATTTCTTACGGCGGAAGCAATTATAATATCTCTTTCCTCATACGTGAGTGTGATAAGAAGAGAGCATTGCAGAGTTTGAGCGAAACGTTGTTTAATAATAAATAATTTAAAGATAGATATTAGATTTAAGGTAGAAAATGAAAGGTGTTTTTCCTTTAGATAAATTTAAAGAGATAGAAACTCCGTTTTATTATTATGACACCACATTGCTGCGTGAGACATTGCAGACCATAAACCGTGAGGCGGGCAAGTATGAAGGCTTTTGCGTGCATTATGCTGTTAAGGCAAATGCCAATCCGAAAGTATTGAACGTTATATGTCAGGCCGGTCTTGGAGCCGACTGTGTCAGCGGTGGCGAGATAATGGCGTCAGTGAATGCCGGTTTTAAGCCGGAAAAGATTGTTTTTGCGGGGGTAGGTAAAAGCGATAAGGAGATAAACTATGCGTTGGACAAGGATATATTCTGCTTCAATGTGGAAAGTGTTCCTGAGCTTGATGTGATTAATGAACTTGCAGGACGTAAGGGTAAGGTGGCACGTGTGGCTTTCCGTATAAACCCGAATGTCGGTGCTCATACTCATGCCAACATTACGACAGGCCTTGCCGAGAATAAGTTCGGCATAGCAATGGAGGACATGGAGAGTATTATTGAAAAGGCGCAGAAGATGGATAATGTCAAGTTTGTAGGCTTGCATTTCCATATCGGCTCGCAGATACTTGATATGGGCGACTTCGTTGCATTGTGCAACCGTATTAACGAGTTGCAGAACCAGCTTGAAGCTCATCATATAACAGTTGAGAATATAAATGTAGGCGGTGGTCTGGGCATTGATTATACACATCCGAACAAAGTTCCTGTGCCTGATTTCAAGTCTTATTTTGAGACTTATGCACGTCATCTGAAACTGCGCAAGGGACAGAAACTCCATTTCGAGCTTGGCCGTTCGGTTGTAGGTCAGTGCGGTTCGCTTATAACAAAGGTGCTATACGTTAAACAAGGTTCGGTCAAGACGTTTGCAATAGTTGACGCAGGAATGACTGACTTGATTCGTCCGGCCCTTTATCAGGCTTTCCACAAGATAGAGAATATCTCCAGCGAAGACCCTATGACGACTTATGACGTGGTCGGGCCGATATGTGAGTCGAGTGATGTCTTTGCTAAGGCAATAGACTTGAATGAGTGCCACAGGGGCGACCTTGTAGCTATCCGCTCGGCCGGAGCTTATGGCGAGATAATGGCTTCGCAGTATAATTGCAGGCCGTTGCCAAAAGGCTATATTACTGAAGATATGCAGTAAGGCACATTTCTAAATGTGTTAATTCGATAAAACGTCAGCGAACATAAAATGACAATATTATGATTTTTGATACAATAACTATTGTAATTTGTGCGGTTTTGGTGGTGTTGGCGTTGCTGTCGTCGCTTCTCGACACGTTTCACAGAAAAGTCCGTGTCGATGTAAGTGAGACTGACGATCCGGCAACACCACGTTGCCCGGTGTCTGTAATTGTGGTTGCAGATAATAACGCTGAGGAGTTGAGAACAAACCTTGACTCGTTCTTGTCGCAGGACTATGAACCTGGGTATGAGGTAATAGTCGTTATAGACAAGGATGAAGACGGTTCCAGCGACATATTGAAGGCTTATGCCGGTCGTCCGAACCTTTACACAACGTTTGTTCCAGACTCTTCACGCTATATGAGCAGGCGCAAGCTTGCGATAACTCTCGGTGTAAAGGCGGCTAAAAACGAATGTATTTTGCTGACAGACGCCTCATGCAGACCTGTGTCTGACAAGTGGATAAGTGCTATGTCATCAAAGTTGAGAGATGGAACTGATATAGTTCTCGGTTACAGCAATTATCCTGAAGACGCAGGACGCTTTAAAGTGTTCTGCCGTTTCCACCGTGAGTATGCTCTGTTCCGTGAGGCAACAGCCGGTACGGCATACGGACTGGCAGGCAATAATATAATGTTCAGGAAGAGCATGTTCATGAGAGAGAACGGTTTTCAGGGCAACTTGAAATATCTCCGAGGCGAATATGATTTCCTTGTGAACAAATATGCGACCGAAGGAAATGTTGCAGTTGAGACCAGTCAGGACGGATTTGTCGAGGATTTCTTGTTCTCTAAGAAAGACTGGCATAACAAGAACCTGTTTTATAGAGAGACACGCAGGCATCTGTCAAGGAGCTTTGCACACAGATCTGCGTTCAATCTTGATATGCTTTCGCTTCATATCTGTCTGCTGGCAAGCATCTGTTCGGCTGCTTACGCAGCTGTAATGCAATGGTGGTTGGTGTTGCCGTTCTCGGCTGTGGCACTGATTGTTCCTATCGTTGTCAGAATATTGAATGCTAAGCGTGCGATGAACATGTTCGGTGTTGACGTTCCATTGTGGAAGGTCTATCCGTTCGAGTTGCGCATGATTTGGCATAATCTGAGATATGCGATATCTTATAGATTTACAGACAAGTATGAGTTTATAAGCCATAAGTCATAAAATTGTGACCTATATGAAAGTTCTGCATTTCATTCCGAGTCTTGAGTCAGTCGCAGGTTCATACCTTTCTGACTATAAAGTGGCATTGCTTAGAAGCATGGCTGATAAAGCTGACGTAACTGTCTTTACCTACAATGCAGGTAAAGTAGCGTTGGGCAAGGCAGTGGTAAAGGTCTGCCCGTTATCAGGCTTGCTCTTTGGAGCAGGCCGCCGCGGTTTCCGCAAGGCTCTGACTGACATGTGTCCTGATGTGGTTCATATTCATGCTTGTTGGAACTATGCGGCCAGCATCTTGTTTGAGGAATGTGTCAGGCTGCACGTTCCTACAGTAATAACTGTTGACCGTAAACTTGAGGATTGGCATTTCTGCCGTCATTACTGGTTGTGCAAGTTGCCTAAGTCGGTAATGTATCAGCGACGTATGCTGAAAAAAGCCGGTGTTCTGCATTTCATTACAGAACAGGAACAGGCTGATTTCGGACATCTGGGCTGGCTTCCAGGCATCAGATCCGCTAAACCTTTGAACACAAGAACTGTAACTATCGAGCCGTTCAACATTACGGGCGGAGTTTCTGTTGAAGAAATGTCCGACCGTCTGCTGGCTTTATATCAGAAAGTTGCTGACAGCGCGCCGTTCAACCGTATGACGGAAGATGAACGCAGAGCGGAAGACAGGCTTATCTCAATAGGTCTTATAGGTAAAAATCTGGCACGGATAACAGACGATGACATTACGTTGCTGCGTTCGCTTGATGGTAATTCGTGGCGGAGAATATTGATACATGCACACGACGAGAATGTGTCAGAGAATCTTTATGAGGGACTTCGACAGGTAGGTATACCTATACCGGCGCTTTCAGCCGATACGATTGACAGATTTGTGCGTGACAGCGCTGGCAGACGGAAGGATGCGGCGACTGACTCGAAGATTGCAAAGCTGATGTCTGACACGGCCATGCCAGAATTTGAACGTAGCGTCTGCGTAGAATTTACAGAGCTGTTGCTTAAAATCAAGTATGCGTGCGCACACCGTTCAGATTTTGTTCAGCTGTTCAACAAGTTGAGATTTAACGATTATGACGAAGATCTGGTAAGTGAAAAGATCAGCAGTATTGGTCTTGCAAAGGACGCAGCGCGTCTGTTCAAGATAATGGAAGAGCGCTACGGACTGGGCGAAGGCTTTATGTTTACTGATCCGTTAGACGACAAAGGAACAGAGAAATTGAGGAAAAAACTTTTTAAATCAGAAATACAATGAAGACAGCTTTCAATGATATAGAGAACGACATGAGATATCTTCAGCTTCTGTCGCAATCGTTTCCGACGATAGCTGCGGCAAGTACTGAGATAATCAACTTGCAGGCAATCCTTAACCTTCCAAAGGGTACGGAGCACTTTCTTGCCGATTTGCACGGTGAGTATAAGTCGTTCCAGCATGTTCTGAAGAATGCTTCGGGAAATATCAAGAGAAAGGTTAACGAGATATTCGGCAACGAACTGCGCGAGGCAGAGAAGAAAGAGCTGTGCACCTTGATATATTATCCAGAGGAAAAGCTGGAGCTTGTGAAGGCAAGCGAGCCTGACCTTGACGACTGGTATCACATCACAATCCACCAGCTTGTACGTGTGTGCCGTGACGTTTCGAGCAAATATACACGCTCGAAGGTGAGAAAATCGTTGCCTGAGGACTTCTCGTACATCATACAGGAGCTCCTGCACGAACGCACGGACGACGTGGACAAGGCTGCTTATGTGAACGTGATTATCGAGACAATAATAACAACCGGGCGTGCCGATGACTTCATTATCGCGATTTCACATGTGATACAAAGACTTGCCATCGACCTGTTGCACATTCTCGGCGACGTTTACGACCGTGGCCCAGGAGCGCATGTCATTATGGACACGCTCAGCACTTACCATAATTGGGACATCCAGTGGGGCAATCATGACATTCTTTGGATGGGCGCGTGTGCCGGCAACGAGGCTTGCATATGCAATGTAATACGTCTGTCGCTGCGTTATGCCAACCTTGTAACTCTGGAAGAAGGATACGGTATTAACCTTGTTCCGCTGGCAACGTTTGCCATGGAACATTATGGCGATGACCCGTGCGAGGAATTTGTTCCAAAGACAAACGGAGGCAGTGTTGAGATAGACGAGAAGACACGACGCCTTACGGCACAGATGCACAAGGCGATAACCGTAATACAGTTTAAGGTTGAGGCTGCTATAATAGGCCGTCATCCGGAGTGGGGCATGCAGGACAGAATGTTGCTGAAACACATAGATTATAAGCGAGGTGTGTGCGAGATTGACGGTAAGGAATATGAGATGAAGAGCTGTTGCTTCCCGACTGTGTCGCCCGACGACCCGTGCAGGCTTACTCCAGAGGAGCAGTCGCTGATTGACAGGTTGAAACATTCGTTCACTGTCAATGAGAAACTGCATAAGCACATACGCCTTATGTTGAGTCACGGCTCGCTTTATACCATAATCAACGACAATCTTCTGTTCCATGCGTCAGTGCCGTTGAATGAGGACGGAAGTCTGAAAGACGTAGAACTTTATAACGGACAGAAGTTCAAGGGACGTGAGTTGATGAACCGTATAGACCGTGTGATACGCAGTGCCTTTCAGAGCGATACGGAGCCGCAGGATAAAGATTTCGCAATAGACTATTTCCTCTACCTATGGTGCGGACGCGACTCTGTGCTGTTCGACAAGTCTAAGATGGCTACATTCGAGCGTTACTTCCTGAAAGATAAGGAAACATACAAGGAGGAAAAGGGCAACTATTTCAACCTGCGCGACGACGAGAGCGTTTGCGACAATATTCTTGACGCCTTCGGTGTAACCGGCCACATGCGTCACATCATAAATGGTCACGTGCCTGTTCACGTAGTAAACGGTGAGAACCCGATAAAAGCCAATGGCAAACTGATGGTCATCGACGGCGGCTTCTCGCAGGCTTATCATAAGGAAACCGGCATAGCCGGATATACGCTTGTTTACCACAGCCGCGGCTTCCAGCTCGTTCAGCATGAGCCGTTTACAAGTACCGAGGACGCGATACTTCGTGGTTCAGACATTAAGAGTACCACGCAGATTGTGGAGATGTCTGCCCACCGTATGCTCGTTGCAGATACTGATATAGGCCGTGAGTTGAAGAAGCAGATTGATGATCTTGTCAAGCTTCTTTATGCTTACCGCCATGGCTTCATAAAGGAAAGAAGATAACATAAAGCAAAAGGTGCTCTTTTATATCGTAAAAGGGCACCTTTTGTCGTTTAAAAGATGCCCTTTCATCAGGCAAAAGACCACCTTTTGCATAACACTTGACTATGCCTAAAAAAACTTTACACCCAAAGTTATTACTTACTGGAAAACTTTA
>CABUHE010000020.1 GCA_902491375.1 uncultured Prevotella sp. | reverse complement strand
ACGCTCCATGGGCGGGGAAACGGCGATGGTGTTGCACTTCTATCTTGACAGTGGTGCTGCTTCAGCCCACATTAATATATTATTGTGTCAAAAGACTGACGGTGAACGCAAATACGCCCAATATCCGACAGTTTCAGCACTTAGAAACTACGCCGCGGCAAAAGGTGGCATATC
Source organism: uncultured Prevotella sp. (assembly GCA_902491375.1). Taxonomy (GTDB): domain Bacteria; phylum Bacteroidota; class Bacteroidia; order Bacteroidales; family Bacteroidaceae; genus Prevotella. The sequence goes on along the minus strand of CABUHE010000020.1, from coordinate 39,251 downwards.
GCATCGTGAAAGAGGCCCTTTTGCCGTGTGAAAGAGCACCTTTTACAACGCGAAAGAGCACCTTTTACAACGCAAAAGAGCATCTTTTGTAAAAGCATTAAATACCGCATAAAAAGCCCTTTTCTGTCGTTTTTTCTTTTTTCGTTTTTTATTTATCATTTAATCTATTATCTTTGCACAAACAAAACATAATCACGTTAAAACAAAGGAAATAATGGAAAATTGGAAAAAATTCCTACCCGACGTGCTGGCCATTGTACTGTTTGCGCTCATATCGTTCGCATACTTCTTCCCGGCCGACATCGAGGGTAAAATTCTTTACCGCCATGACTCGGCTGCGAGCAAAGGACTCGGGCGCGAAATGGCCGAACACAAAGAGAAGACCGGTAAGATTTCAAGGTGGATGAACTCGGTGTTCAGCGGAATGCCGACCTACCAGACTGCGCCTGAATATACCAGCGCAAAGCCTCTTGGTGAAGCTATCAACATATACCACCTGTTCCTGCCTGAGAACGTATGGTTCGTATTTGTATATCTGCTGGGCTTCTATATCATGCTGCGCGCATTCGACTTCAGACAGTATCTTGCCGTACTCGGCTCCGTAATATGGGCATTCTCCAGCTATTTCTTCATAATCATAGCCGCCGGACACCTTTGGAAGGTGATGGCTCTTGCCTATCTGCCTCCTATGATAGGCGGTGTGCTGCTGGCTTACAGGGGCAAATATCTGCCCGGACTGATAGTTACGGCCATATTCACAGCCTTTGAGGTAAACGCCAACCACGTGCAGATGACTTATTATTATCTGTTCATCATCCTCTTCATGGTCATTGCTTACCTCGTCGATGCCATCAGGCAGAAGCAGCTGGCACACTTCGGCAAGGCTACGGCCGTATGCGCGATAGGTGCAATTATCGGTATAAGCCTCAACATCAGCAACCTTTACCACACATGGGAATACAGTAAAGAGTCCATGCGCGGCAAGAGCGAGCTGGTCAAGAAGCAGTCAGCCAACCAGACAAACAGCGGACTCGACCGCGACTACATAACCCAGTGGAGCTACGGAATCGGCGAGACATGGACTCTGCTCGTGCCTAACACCAAGGGCGGTGCAAGCGTTCCGCTGGTAAACAGCGAGAAAGCCATGGAGCATGCTGACAACCAGTTTATGCCTGTTTATCAGCAGCTTACACAATACTGGGGTGACCAGCCCGGCACAATGGGTCCTGTATATGTGGGCGCATTCGTGCTGATGCTCTTCATCCTCGGCCTGTTCATAGTCAAAGGCAGCATGAAATGGGCTTTGTTTGCAGCCACGGTGCTGTCAATACTGCTGTCGTGGGGCAAGAACTTTATGCCTTTCACCAACTTCTTCATCGACTACGTGCCGATGTACTCTAAGTTCCGCACGGTTGCGTCAATCCTCGTCATAGCCGAGTTTACAATCCCGTTGCTGGCTATGCTTACCCTGAAGACGATAATCGAAGACCCAGGCATACTTACACGCAAAATCAAACTGGTTTACCTCAGCTTCGGTCTTACGGGCGGTATAGCCATACTGTTCGCCCTGTTCCCTACCCTGTTCTTCTCTGACTTCGTTTCGTCAGCTGAGATGCAGGCTCTGTCTACACTGCCGCAGGAGTATGTAGGCCCTATCCTTACAAACCTCAGGGAGATGCGCGAGGCCGTATTTACGGCTGACTGCTGGCGTTCAGTGCTGATTATAGTAATAGGAACTCTGTGCCTGCTGCTCTTCAAGAGCGGCAAGCTCAAGGCCAACTACATGGTTGCCGCCATAACTCTGCTCTGCCTTATCGATATGTGGCAGGTCAACAAACGCTACCTCAACAACGATATGTTTGTAAATAAGAGCGAGCGTGAGGCACCTATCAACATGACAAATGCCGACAAACTGATACTCGAAGACAAGACTGACCTCGGCAACTTCCGTGTGCTCAACTTCTCTTCCGACACGTTCAACGAGAACGAGACTTCATATTTCCACAACAGCATAGGCGGATACCACGCAGCCAAACTGCGCCGTTATCAGGAAATGATAGAGGCATATATCAGTCCGGAGATGAAGAAAACCGTGCCGGCAATAGCTCAGGCAGGCGGCGATATGGCTAAAGTCAACGGCGACAGCATCTTCCCCGTACTCAATATGCTCAACGCCCGTTACTTCATACTGCCATTGAACGACGGTCAGACTGTGCCAATAATGAACCCTTATGTTTATGGTCCGGCATGGTTTGTTGACAAAATCACTTACGTAGACAACGCCAATCAGGAGATTGAGCGTGTAGGAAAGATTGACCTGCGACATGAGGCTGTAGCCGACAAGAAGTTCAAAGAGCAGCTCAAAGACGCTGTAAAACAGACCGGCGAGTCAGTTGTCAAGCTCACATCCTACATGTCTGACGAGCTGGCATACGATGTAAACTCTGCCAAGGGCGGACTGATAGTATTCTCAGAGGTTTACTATCCAGGCTGGACAGCCACAGTCGACGGTCAGCCTGTTGAACTCGGACGCGTCAACTACCTGCTGCGCGCACTCAACGTAACCCCTGGCAAACACAAGGTTGTACTTACTTTCCATCCTAAGTCGGTTGCGACCACTGAGACGATTGCCTACATCGGATATGCAGTACTTATTCTGCTGATTGCATTCGTCGTATATATTGAATACAGGAAAAAGAAGAATGCCTGATTGAACATTAAGGGTTAAGAACCGGGAAGGATTACTGCCACACCGCGCAGCTTCCTGATTCTTAACCCTTTAGTTTTCCTAAACGCATATAACTGCTAATACTTAATTATGAAAAAACTACTTTCCTTACCTCCTAATCTTGTACACTGTTTCCATAAAATAACAAAATACAGCCGCGACGAATGGTTCTGCACCAACGACCCTGTTGGCCGTAAGCTCGGTTCGGGCGGTGGAACTACGTGGCTGCTCGAGGCATGCTACGCTGAACACGGCGGCGGACGTACGTTTGACGAGTGGCTGGCAGCCGACCGCAGACTGCTGCTGCATGCCGGCGGACAGAGCCGGCGTCTGCCTGCCTATGCACCGTCAGGCAAGATACTGACACCTGTTCCCGTATTCCGTTGGGAGCGCGGACAGCGCCTTTCACAAGACCTTCTGTCGCTGCAAGTGCCGCTTTATGAGCGTATTATGAACATCGCGCCCGACAGTATGCACACAATGATTGTCAGTGGCGACGTCTACATACGTGCCACACAGCCTCTCCAGCCAATACCTGACGCCGATGTGGTGTGCTACGGATTATGGCTTGGGCCTGAAATAGCCAAAGACCACGGCGTATTCGTATCAAAGAGCGACACTCCTTCGGTGCTTGAGTGCATGATGCAGAAGCCGTCTGTAAAGACGTTAGGCAATCTGCTGAAGGACCATTTCTATCTTACTGACATCGGTGTGTGGCTGTTAAGCGACAAGGCTGTAAGACTTTTGATGGAACGTTCAAAAGAAAACGGAAGTCTGAAGAACTACGATCTCTACTCTGAATTCGGCTGCGCGCTCGGCACCGATCCGTCAATCAGGGACGAAGAGCTTAACTCTCTGAAAGTAGCAGTGCTGCCGTTGCCCGGCGGTGAGTTCTATCACTTCGGCACAAGTCATGAGATTCTGTCGTCAACGCTTGCCATACAGAACCTCGTAAACGACCAGCGGGAGATTATGCACCACTCTCTGAAGCCTCATCCTGCCATGTTCGTGCAGAACGCAGTAACCCAGACAAACATCAACGAGGCAAATCTGAATCTGTGGATAGAGAACAGTTGGGTCGGCAAGTCATGGACTTTGTCACACGAAAACATAATAACAGGAGTGCCGGAGAACGACTGGAACATCAGCCTTAAGCCCGGACAGTGTGTAGACATTATGCCTGTCGGCGAGTCAGAATACGCCGTCCGCCCCTACGGATACAACGACAAGTTCCGTGGAAATACCACTAACAGCAGCACGGAGTTTCTCGCCAGTCCTTTCACCGAATGGGCAAAAGAACGTGGAATAAATCCTAACGACATAGAAGGCAACAGCGATTTGCAGTCGGCACGCATCTTCCCGGTATGCAAGACAGCAGATGAAGCCGGCCTGGTATTGCGCTGGATGCTCAACGAACCTGATTTGGCAGAAGGCAGGAAGATATGGACGGAGCGCCTGAAGATGAGTGCTGACGAGCTGTCGGCCAACGCTTGCCTTGAAAGACTGTTCGAACAGCGCAGAAAACTGCGTGCAATTAACTGGAGCGCGCTGGCAAAGAACCATGAGCACAGCGTGTTCTATCAGATTGACCTTGACGATGCGGCATATGAGTTTGCCGCCTTCAATATACCTGAACCGGCTCCGATAAGCGACAACGCACCGCTACTGAAACGCATACACGACTCCATGTTCCGCTCAGAGCTTGCCAGAATCAAAGGCGGAGAGTACCAACAGGCTGAAGACAAGGCCTTTGCGCTGCTGCGTGACGGCCTGACCGTGCAGGCTCTTGCAGAGAAACAACGCCCTAGGATGTCTGTGTACAGCGACCAGATAGTATGGGCACGCAGCCCGGTGCGCATCGACATAGCCGGCGGATGGACCGACACGCCGCCTTACTGTCTGATGGAAGGCGGCAGCGTGGTAAACCTTGCTATCGAACTTAACGGCCAACCGCCGTTGCAGGCATACGTCCGGCCGTGCAAAGAGCCGCATATTATACTGAGAAGCATTGACTTAGGAGCTGTTGAAGAGGTGCGCACATACGAACAACTGGCTGATATGCGCCACGTAGGCAGTCCATTCTCTATACCGAAAGCAGCCTTAGTGCTGGCAGGATTCCTGCCAGACTACTGTTCTGACACGTTCCCTACGCTTGAAAGTCAGCTCAAAGACTTCGGCTGCGGCATAGAACTCACACTGCTGTCGGCTATCCCCGCAGGCAGCGGACTTGGCACAAGCAGTATGCTCGCGTCAACAGTCTTGGGCGCACTGAACGACTTCTGCGGACTGGCATGGGACAAGAACGAGATAGGGCGGCGCACGCTTGTGCTGGAACAGCTGCTCACCACCGGCGGCGGATGGCAGGACCAGTTCGGCGGAATACTGCAAGGCGTGAAGCTGCTCGAAACCAGCCGCGGCTTCGACCAGAACCCGACAGCACGCTGGCTGCCGTCAGACCTGTTCACGCAACCTGAATACAGACCGTGCCACCTGCTCTACTACACTGGCATAACACGCACGGCGAAACACATTCTGGCTGAGATTGTACGCCGGATGTTCCTCAACCAGAACGAGGAACTGTGCCAGTTGCGCGAGATGAAACAACATTCAATCGACATGTATGAGGCAATACAGCGTGCAGACTTCAACCTTATGGGCAGACTTGTACGCAAGACGTGGACACAGAACCAGGCAATCGACAGCGGCACTAACCCTGAAAACGTGCGCCGGATGACTGAACTAATTGACGACTACGCACTCGGCTACAAGCTGGCAGGTGCCGGCGGAGGCGGCTATCTGTATATTGTGGCGAAAGACCAGGATGCCGCGGCACGCATAAAACAGACTCTCAACGCCAACCGTCCGAACGCAAATGCACGATTTGTGGACATGTCGCTCAGCACGAAAGGTCTTCAAGTAAGCCGCAGTTGACCACAGACTGACAAAAAGGAAAACGAAACCACGGAGCAAAACACATATTGTTCCGTGGTTATAACAAAAGCATTAAGGCTCAGAAAAGCTGACTTGCATGAAGCAAATCACGACTTTCCGAGCCTTAACTCTTTATATATTACTGAAGAAAAATCAGTTTATTGTTTGTTAGCACGCTTGCGTTCGTTGTGGTCGAGAATAACCTTACGCATACGCATTGACTTCGGCGTAACCTCAACAAGCTCGTCCTCCTTGATATACTCGAGAGCTTCCTCAAGCGAGAGAACGGTGCGCGGTATGATGCGGGCCTTGTCGTCAGAACCGCTGGCACGTGTGTTAGTAAGCTGCTTAGCCTTTGTTACATTGACTACAAGGTCGTTGTCGTGAACGTGCTCACCTACAACCTCGCCGGCATAAACTTCCTCACCCGGATCGATGAAGAACTTACCGCGGTCTTGCAGCTTATCGATTGAATAAGCATAAGCAGTACCTGTCTCCATTGCAATCATCGAACCGTTGACACGGCGGACGATATCGCCCTTGTAAGGCTGGTACTCCTTGAAGCGGTGAGCCATAATAGCCTCACCCTGACTTGCCGTAAGCACATTAGTACGCAGACCTATGATGCCACGTGAAGGAATATCAAACTCGATGTTAACACGGTCGCCCTGGCTTTCCATTGATGTCATCTCACCCTTACGGCGTGTAACCATATCAATCATCTTGCTGCTGAACTCCTCAGGAACATTTATTGTAAGCTCCTCAATAGGCTCGCACTTCTGACCGTCGATTTCCTTGTAGATAACCTGCGGCTGACCTACCTGAAGCTCGTAACCCTCACGGCGCATGGTCTCGATAAGCACTGACAGATGCAGCACACCACGTCCGCTGACAATCCATTTATCAGTAGAATCGCCGAACGGAGCAACGCGCAGAGCCAGGTTCTTCTCCAACTCCTTCTGCAAACGGTCGTTGATATGACGGCTGGTTACAAATTTTCCCTCACGGCCGAAGAACGGTGAGTCGTTGATAGTGAACAGCATGCTCATCGTAGGCTCGTCGATTGCGATAGGAGGCAGCGGCTCCGGATTCTCAAAGTCGCATATAGTATCGCCAATCTCAAACTTCTCAAGTCCGATAATAGCGCAGATGTCGCCGCTCGAAACGCTTGAAGTCCTTACGTGGCCCATGCCCTCAAATGTATGAAGCTCTTTGATTTTAGTCTTTTCCTGTGTGCCGTCGCGGTGGCAGATAGTTACGTTCATGCCCTCGGTAAGCGTACCGCGGTGAACACGTCCCACTGCGATTCGGCCTGTATAGCTTGAATAATCGAGGCTGGTGATAAGCAGCTGCGGCGTGCCCTCGATTACTCTCGGAGCCGGGATAACCTCGATTATCTTGTCGAGCAGATAGTCAATATTGTCTGTCGGAGTCTTATAGTCCTCGCCCATCCAGCCATTCTTCGCTGAACCGTACACTACGGGGAAGTCGAGCTGGTCTTCAGTGGCGTTAAGTGAGAACATCAGGTCGAACACCATCTCATACACTTCCTCAGGACGGCAGTTAGGCTTGTCAACCTTGTTGACTACAACGATAGGCTTCAGACCTATCTGGAGAGCCTTCTGAAGAACGAATCTTGTCTGCGGCATCGGGCCTTCGAAAGCGTCGACGAGTAGCAGACAGCCGTCAGCCATGTTGAGCACACGCTCAACCTCACCGCCGAAGTCAGAGTGTCCCGGAGTGTCAATGATGTTTATCTTGGTGCCTTTCCAGTTGATTGAAACGTTCTTGGAAAGGATGGTTATGCCTCGCTCACGCTCAAGGTCGTTACTGTCGAGCACTTGACCGCTCAAATCCTGTCCCTCACGGAACAGATTTCCGGCCAGCATCATTTTGTCCACGAGCGTTGTCTTGCCGTGGTCTACGTGGGCGATAATCGCAATGTTTCTAATGTCTTGCATACTAATACCTTAAAATTCGGGTGCAAAGTTACATTATTAAATTAAGAATTAAGAAAAGAGATTTAAAAAAATACAATATAAAAGGCTATTTTGATGCAAAGAAAAAAGAGAAAAAGGGGACAGCAACAGGCAAAACACGAAATAAATGTCTAATCATCACTGTCCGCTTTTTATACCGGTCAGATAACAGAACTCATATCAAACCAAGAGTAATGCCACTCCAAATCTTTGGGCTGACACGGGAAATACTTGTCCACAACGTTGCCGTCGGAGTCGTAGCCTATGTGTATTATCATCGTCTTACAGTTTCCCATCACATCGGTTTCGTCAATATAAGCGTTAGGACCACCCCTGTATCCTATCGCAAAATCGCCGTCGCCACGTTCCACGAGGCCCATGTGTTTGCCGTCAGGGACGAACGGACAGAAAACGTAATCGCCATTACCGGCTATTGCCTGATAATAATATTCCCTTCTTATCAGATATTCCTTGTTGCTGTCAAGCCCCATCTCCTCGCACCATGCGCCAAGCTTTGCCTTCATCCAATAGAAGTCTGTTTTGCTGTCAGTATATCTTTTCAGCACCTCCACATTGTTTTCGTCAACAACATTAGTGCCGAAAAGCTCAAAGTCGTCTGTCGGAAAGATGCAGAGCGTATCGTTCCTTACTTTTATACTGTTGCCGTCTGCCGTCGTCATTTCATCCAGTTTGCCTCTCAATGGAAAATCAATATCCTCGCTGCAACATACCAATGTGAATATGGCAGCTAACAGAAAAATGTTTTTAATGTAACCTTTCATTCTCTACCTCCTGTGTTTTTTTGTATCTGTCTGCGTAAAAACAGTTTCGTCGATTTATTTACCGCAAAGATATTAAGAATTGTTGCAAGAACAAAGACATGAATGTTAAAATGCCGGTCAGCCGTATAATTTAATACTGACAGTCATGAATGATTTGCCGGATTGTTACTAAAAAGCCTAATATTTGCATAAAACAGAACCCTGACAATGCGTTTACGGCTGAAAGCCTTATGCCGTGACATACTACCTGCCGTATTTTTACGGCACAATAATCACACATTTTAGAGCAATGCAGAATGTCACAAAACATGACAAATTACGGTCAATATGTCAACGGCAGAATGTCCGTCGTTTTGTGTAAAATAGCTAACATGAGGGCAGCACACGGCCTCTCTTGCAGCAGATTATGCCATTTCGCAATGCTGTTTATGGCATTTTACACTGCAAAAGATGGCCTTTTGCATTGCAGGAGGTGGCCTTTTGCATTGCAGGAGGTGGCCTTTTGCATTGCAGGAGGTGGCTTCCCGAACTGCGGGAGGTGGCTTCCTGCATCACGGGAGGTGGCTTCCCGCACCGTTTAAAGCCATTAAAGATTGCACAACAAGCCGTCTTACGTACATAAGAAACTGTCTTTATGCACTTTACGATTGCACGCGTTTTATGGCGTTATTTACGTCCTGATGATTTATTTTCCATAAAAACGCAAAATAAGAGCATTACGGAAAATCAACTTGTAAGCACTACCGCCGTTTTAACGGCAGATTGTCAGTCAGCGCATGAAGGCGGAACAAACAAGACGAACGCATCATTTGAATATTCAGCAGAATATCCGTTATCCTTCAGAAACTCACGGAACAACTGATAACGGCCGTCGCCGGGCATCATATCTTTACGCGCAAACACGACAACCGGCAACGCTCCGCCGGCAGAACGGACACTGCCCAACTGACGCCGGCAATAGCCTTCACCGAAAATCCACGGCCACGTGTTACGCAGATAAGGCACCGTGCGTGTAAGATAATGCAGCAGCGGAATGTCGCCTACTGTCAAAACGGTGTCGCCTTCGGCTGTTGTCCTGTCCATCGCGGTAAGTATCCCACGCACGTCTGAAGACGTCTTGGCGTCAGTCAGGACATTTCCTGCTGAACTGTCCACAAGACAGACATCATCAGCACGTGTTCCGCCTTCATAATAAGCAGGCAAGAACGTGCCGTAAGCATTGCGTGCGAGAACCAGTCCTGACGTTATGACAACAAACAGCAGATGTACTATGAGATGCCTGCCGGAATGCCTGCGGAGCCACAACGCAGCCGACAACGGCACAAAGAGGAGTGCGAGCCACAGATTATGAACACCAAAAGTAGCTATGCCGTTGTCACTGCCCAAAGGCAAAAACAGAGCCATGCCCAAAGCCAGGCAGGCAAGATATACCACAGAAGACGAACTCCTGCAAACATAAACGGCATAAACACAAGAGGCAATCGCCATGGCATTCATTATGAAACCGGCATTTCTGAGGCACAGAAAGACTGAAAAGACATGAACGGCAAGTAACAGAACCGTGAGAAACAGGAAAATCTTTCCGCTCCACTTCTGCCTGCATAACAGTACATACAACACAGGACAAAATGAGAAAGCGACAAAACACATCGCCACACGGGCGTAATTGGCCAATAAAGAATAAAGCATGCTGCCCGTAGAATGTGAATTGCCGGCATCGTTCACGAGAAAACTTATAGTCTCAAAAGCCTCTGTAAAGTAAGGCAAATGCCCCATAGCATACATATAGGCAAACGTCAATGCGACGCCCGTAGCCGTTCCTGCCACGGCAAATCCCAACATCTTGAATGTCAGTTGCAAATCTTTCTCATACAGACAGAACGGTATTAAAACCAATATAAGCGCGCATAAGGCGGCATTGGGAAGGCGTACGAATATGCCAAAACCATAGACCACACCGGCAACGAACATCCAGATAAACCGCTTCCGCACCAATGCCTTCAACATAAACAGCGACATAAGCAAGGCAGCAAATGCCGAAAACGTGTTATACTCGAAGACTTCTATCCAGTAAAGCATCGAGAACACGAATACGAGAGCCACAGCGGCGTATATCCGTTTTATTTCGGCCGTCATTGCAAGACTGTAAACTAGAAGAGAATTTAATGCAAGGAAGACACACTCAAGTACTCTGAAACCGTATATTCCGAAGTCGCCGAAAGCCCAATTCCATAGTCCGCCGACATTCACGAGCCAATAATACAAAAACGAATAAGCCACTGAGCCGGGCGAAGAGAATATGGCTATATATGCCGACAGCACAAAACCGTCATCGCTCAGGTTCAGTCCCTGAAGACCTCTCAACAGCGACAGACACAACAACAATACCAACACGGCTACAGGCAGACGGCCGGAAGCCGACGCCCTGTGCCATAAACGCTGTAAGAACGACAAATATCTTTCCATAGAAACAAAATAAGACGGTTTTCACGACAAAGGTAATTAAAAAGACAACAAAAGTTTTGATAGTCACAATAATTTTGTAACTTTGCAGCCGAATTTCGGAAAATCCGATGCATTCGACGATGGAAGTGACAGTGATTAAGGCACATACCGTCGGAAGGATGTAATTCAAAAACTTTTAATCAATCAAAAACAAATGTATTTAGACCAAGCTAAAAAGCAGGAAATCTTCGGCAAGTACGGAAAGTCTAACACTGACACTGGTTCAGCAGAGAGCCAGATAGCATTGTTCTCATACCGTATTGCCCACTTGACAGAGCACCTTAAGAAGAACCACAAGGATCACGTGACACAGCGTTCACTGACTATCCTCGTAGGTAAGCGCCGTCGCCTTCTGGACTATCTCTACAAGCGCGACATCGAGCGTTACCGTGCTATCGTTAAGGCTCTCGGCCTCCGCCGTTAAGTCAAAGCACAGAAGAATAGCTTAAAAGAAACCGAAACTCCGGAATGTCATCACAGACAATTCCGGAGTTTTTATTTTATAGCATTGTCACAGGCGAAACGCCTAACGGCTGCATTAAACAAACGGCAGCGACGTAAACAGCACACCGCCAAGCAGCACGACAAGATACAGCACAAGACGGGGACTCTTCAAGCTGTCGTGACACATAAGCGAAAGCACCGTTCCTATGCATCCTGCAAGCATAAGCACCGCCGAAACGGCAACGAAAAGACTTGAGCCGAACTGCGAGAATGCGAGCCAAAGAAGGGCTGCAAGCAGCAAATACACAACGACAACAAACCACGCAAGTATTGTTTCCTTATTCATAAGCCTTGAAAATCAGTTCCACCAACCGCCGGCAAATCCCCATACTACAGCTACAAAACCAATGAGAGCGTCCAATGCGCAAATGTACAGGTAGTTCGCAGGACGTCCGTTGCGTTTCAACAAAGCGTGTATTACGCCTGCACAACCGAACAGCAGCAGCGCCACAGAGCTTGCTATTGACAGCCATTTTATCTGAATACCCAATGCAGCGACTATGAACACCATCATGAAAAACATGTCGGCGTAATAAAAAAACTTAGCAAGTAGATTGTTCATGGCAATATATTTATAGGTTAAACATCAACTGACATTACAACAGACTGAACGCCTTTACTACGAAACTGATACCCCACAATACGAATAATATGCGGAAAGCGAAGCCGTATGACCTGCGTCTGCCGTTCTTCTTTCTCTTACAGAACTTCACAAACTCCACCACTCCAAGCACAATGGCAAACAAGGCCACCAACAGTAATATCCATACGGGCACGCCATCTATATGCTTAAAACAGCGGCTAAGCACCAGCATGATGCCTGCAAGGACATCGCAAACATCATCCCAGCTAATGTGCAGGTCTTCGTCAGAAATCATTCTCATGGTATTATTGATGTTTTTCAGGTTGTATGTTCAAGTATCTCACCTAGCGGTCGCATAACGAAATCGCGCTCGTACATCAGAGGATGAGGTATCTTCAGGTCGGGTTCATCCACATGGAGGTCGTCATACAGCAGGATGTCTATGTCGATTGTCCTGTCATGATACTGTCCGCCGACAGACTTCTGCGTGCGTCCCATTTCCCGTTCAATGGCCTGCGTGACAGCAAGAACCTCACGCGGAGTGAGCAAAGTCTCAACACACACTGCGGCATTGACAAACATGTTCTGTGATGAAAAGCCCCACGGCTCAGTCTCATACATGGAAGACGTACGCACAACTCTGCCCAGTCGCTCGCCTAAAAGGCGCACGGCAGCTGATATATTGGCATGTCTGTCACCAAGATTGGAGCCTAAACCGAGATAAACAGTGTGCATTGTTTTAAGTGAATAGTGAAGAACTAAGAGTGAAGAATCGAATAGCAAGTAAGTGAAAAGATAAAAGCAAGTAAGTGAAGAGTGAAGAACTAAGAGTGAAGAATCGAATAGATAATAAGTGAAAAGATAAAAGCAAGTAAGTGAAGAGTGAAGAACTAAGAGTGAAGAATCGAATAGCTAATAAGTGAAAAGATAAAAGTGAAAAGTGAAAAAATAACAAGTCTGTTATTGGGTAATGGATTCTTCACTTTTCACTCTTAACTCTTCACTTAATCAGTCATTAACGATGAGCATCGCATCGCCATAACATCCGAACTTATATCCGTTCTTTACGGCCATGTCGTAAGCCTGCATAACAAGCTCGTAACCGCCGAACGCAGCAGTTGACATGAGCAGCGGAGACAGCGGATGATAGAAGTTGGCTATCATCGAGTCTGCAACACCGAACTCGTAAGGCGGGAAGATGAACTTGTTGGTCCAGCCCTCATACTCCTTGAGCATCTTGTCCGTGCCTACGGCGGTCTCGGTAGCCTTGATTACACTTGTGCCTACTGCGCACACGTGGTGTCCGTTCTGCTTGGCAGTGTTCACGGTCTTGCATGCCTCGGCTCCGATAAACATCTGCTCGGAGTCCATCTTATGCTTCGTAAGGTCCTCGACTTCTATATCGTGGAAGTTGCCGAGAGCGCAGTGTAGGGTGATGAATGCAAACTCGATGCCCTTTATTTCCATGCGTTTCATCAGCTCGCGGCTGAAGTGAAGGCCTGATGCAGGAGCCGTAACGGCACCCTCGTTCTTGGCATAGATGCACTGGAAATCGTCCAAATCCTCAGGTGTGGCCTGGCGGCGGTCAACTATATAATGAGGCAGCGGAGCCTCGCCGAGAGCATACAGATCGCGCTTGAACTCGTCGTGAGGACAGTCATAAAGGAAGCGCAGCGTACGTCCGCGGCTTGTAGTGTTGTCGATAACCTCTGCCACCATTGTTCCGCTATCGTCAAAGAACAGCTTATTGCCTATTCGTATCTTGCGGGCAGGCTCAACAAGGACGTCCCAAAGACGCATCTCCTCGTTCAGCTCGCGCAGGAGGAACACTTCTATCTTGGCGTCGGTCTTCTCTTTTGTTCCATAAAGTCGCGCAGGGAACACCTTCGTGTCATTGAAGATGAACGCGTCGCCCTCGTCAAAATAGTCAAGTACATTGCGGAAATCAAGATACACAGGATTACCTTCCTCATCTTTCAAAGGCTCTCCGTTCTCGTCCTTCCTGTACATATCTATCTTCTGAGAAACCCTGTGTATGACCATAAGCCGGCACTCGTCGCGGTGGTACGGCGGGTTGAGGGCTATCAGCTCCTCGGGCAACTTAAACTTAAATTGTGACAGTTTCATATTTTGTTTTCCTCCGTAATTATATCTTCTATTGTCTGATTGTCAAGCCATTGTGGAAAATCGTCGAGCCTGATGCAGTCTTCCACGCGGATATTCCCTACTCTGGTACGCCTCAGTGCCGTAAGATACGCGCCACTGCCGAGCGCCTGACCGATGTCGCGTGCAAGTGCCCTGATGTATGTTCCCTTACCGCAGACTACACGGATGGACATCTGCATAAGCTCAGGCGAGAACGATGTAAGCTCTATCTCGTCAATGCGCAGAGTCTTAGGCTTCAGCTCCACGTCGCGTCCTTTACGCATAAGCTCGTAAGCACGGTCGCCGTTTACCTTGCAGGCCGAATATGCCGGCGGCACCTGCTGTATCTCGCCGATAAACGTCTTGAGAGTTTCCTCGATAAGTTCACGCGTGATATGCTCAGTCGGATACGTCGCGTCAACAGGATGTTCCATGTCAAAGCTGGCCGTGGTGGCACCGAGCTGAAGCGTAGCTTTATACTCCTTGATGTCAGCCTGCAGGCTTTCTATACGCTTGGTGGCACGGCCCGTACAAAGCACAAGCACTCCAGTAGCAAGTGGATCGAGCGTTCCGGCGTGACCTGTCTTCATGCGTTTAACACCAAGACGCTGCGATATCAGGTAGCGCACACGTGCCAAGGCACCGAAACTGGACATGCCGTAGGGCTTGTCAATACAGATTATCTCTCCTTCGTGAAAATTCATCAGCTCTTAGTCTACCATTTTCATCTCTACGCCGAACAATGCACAGATTATTATAGCAAGGCCGACTATGATACGATACCAGCCGAATGCGGCAAAGCCATACTTGGTAACGTAGTTGATGAAGAACTTTATAGCGAGAATGGCTACGATGAACGCCACCACAGAACCTACTATCAGCATCTCGAGATTATTGCCCTCGGCAAGCACGGAGCCGCCTCCGTGAGTAAGCATCTTGTACATCTCGAGGCATGTCGCGCCGAGCATTGTCGGCACGGCGAGGAAGAATGAGAACTCAGCCGCAGCCTTACGGGTGAGCTTCTGAGACATTCCGCCTACGATGGTAGACATCGAACGTGAAACGCCCGGTATCATTGAGATGCACTGTATAAGGCCTATCATGAAGGCACGCTTGTATGTAAGCTTTGTGTCTTCGCTGCCTTTATTGAATATACGGTCGCAGAACAGCATGAAAACACCTCCGATTATGAGCATCCATGCTACCAGCTGAACGTTTCCGAGATTTGACTCGATGAAGTCGTTGAACGCAAGACCAAGCACAACTGCCGGTAGAACACCTACCACCAGACGTGCGTAGAAATCGAACATAGAGCGCCAGTAAGTCTTGCCCTGGCTCTCGGCATTAGGATAGAAGAATCGTTTCCAGTAGAGGCAAATTACAGATAGGATGGCTCCAAACTGTATTATTACCGTAAAAGCCTTCACGAAAGGCGTACTCTCAACGCCAAGAAGGCTCTGAGCGATTATCATGTGCCCTGTTGAAGACACCGGCAAAAACTCTGTTAGTCCTTCGACAATGGCGATGATGACCGTTTCAAATAAATCCATAAGTCTGTCAGTTTACTTTTTTTGTTATTTTTCGTTTATACAATTTACTTGCTGACTTCATCCGAACCGTTATCCTTCGGCTTGCGCATAATGGCATAAATCATAGACACAAAGCCCAAGAAGCATATAACGGGAGCTACCTTAATACGCATTGTGCTGAATATTTCGGGATTGAACGACCCGTCTTCGGTGCCTCCTCCACTCATAAGAATAAAACCAATGATTACAACTAACATTCCCACTGCGAGGAGAATAAAATTAGTACGGTCGAAAGCAAAATTTCTTCTGTCCATTTCCTATTGATTTGTTTACTGTCGGCGCGACACCTGCCGGCAATTGATACTGCGCTTGCAGATACCTGCGTGCGGCACGCCTGAATATATAAATGTTGATACTTTACTGTGAGATATACTGCCGGATGTCAGATCTTATACAAGTCGCCAGCCTTCATACGCAGGAACTTGTTGACCGAGAAACATGCGCAAAGCAGCGTTATGAGTACTCCGAAAAGGAACACCGCACCGCCAGTTATTGCCATAACCTGCCACGTAATCACTTTCATAACGCCCGGCTCATAAGTAGACAGCGCGTAAATGCCGCCTCCTAAAACAGCATCGGCTATGACAGCGGCAAGAATACCGATACCCATAGCATTACGAAGGAACGGCCGGCGGATGAATCCCCACGACGCTCCGACCAGCTTCATCGTATGTATGGTAAAACGGCGGGCATACATTCCCAGCTTTACAGTATTGTTGATAAGCGAGAACGACACGCAAGTAAGCAGAACGGCAAGAACCAGCAAGACAAGATTTATCTTGTTAAGATTGCGGTTTACGCTGTCCATAAGATCCTGCGGATAGGTTACGTCGGTAACTCGCTTGTCTGCCTTAATGTCTTTTGAAATCCATTTGAGCGAGTCTGTGTTGGCATACTGTGCCTTCAGTTGCAGCTCTATTGAAGCCACAAAAGGATTCATGCCGAGAAATTCGCTCGGGTCAGTACCCATAGCGGCAGTCTGCTCTTTAAGCGCCTGCTCCTTACTTATATATGTAATGTTGCTGATATACGGATGACTGCGCAGCTCATTGCACAACTGCCTGGCCTCGGGGTCGGTTATATCCTCGCCGAGCATCATTGTAACTGTAAGGTTCTCTTTGACATAAGCTGACAGATTGCGTGCAGTAAGCACAGAGAACACAACCATACCCAATAAAATCAGCACCAACGCCGTGCTTATACATAAAGTTACGCCCTGCAATCCGTGACGGACGCGGGTCTTGTTTTGCTTCTTACCCATTACTTAGTGGCTATAACACACCTAATTTGGTGCAAAGTAACAAAAAAAAGTTTGCATAAGCAACACTTTAACCACTATTAACAAAATAAGCAGAAGTTTACTTTAAACCAACTTCACACAGCATGCCGACAATAACCGAAAAGCCATACACAGACCACCGGTAACAGAACAAAACTGCACGAACTGCATACGGCTCATCACGAACTGCATAACATACTTATTTTCAACGACTTACAAAAGGGCATCTTTTATGCTGCAAAAGATGCTCTTTTACAAGACAAAAGGGCACCTATCGCAATGCAAAAGAGTACCTATTATAGAATAACAGCCCTATGAACAGTTGCGAGATGTAAGCAGAAAGTCTACAAAATGCACAACATATAAGCAAATAATGTGATTTTATGCAACATATTTCAATTTAAATAATTATTTTTGCAAACATAAACATCAATACCGACAATTAAACTAAAAATAAAGAAAAATGGGTAAGAAACATCATCTGTTGGCTTTGCTCGCTGCATGTTCGATAGCATTCCCTGCAACAGCTCAGACTAACAACAGCGAAGAAAAGGCAACAACAGTCAAAGCCTTCAACAACATGGAAGTTTCAGTTAATGCCGGTTCAACTGGTATCGGCATCGATGTTGCCACATACGTTCATAAAATCGTAAGGGTAAGAACAGGTTTCGACTTCATGCCCAAAATCACTCCGACACTGAATTTTGAAATTGAAGGAGGTAGGTATGACGAGAACGGGAACTGGGTTGCGACACGATTTGAGAACATGGCAAAGACTCTTGAAAAGTTCACAGGCTATAAGACGGACGAGAAAGTAGGAATGAAAGGCGAACCGACATTCTGGAACTACAAGCTGCTTGTGGATGTATTCCCGTTCAAAAACAAGAACTGGCACGTAACGGCAGGATTCTACGCCGGCCCATCACGCATAGCAAAGGCATACAACAAGACAGAGGAAATGACTTCGCTTCTGGCCGTCGGAATATACAACAATATCTACGACAAGATTATGAACGGCGAGCCTATCTACGGAGACAACGTATATCTCGACCCTGAAATCGAGGATAAGTTCATAGAATACGGCCGTATGGGTGTACGCGTAGGCGACCACAAGTCTGACGGAACGCCATATCTCATGGAGCCGGACGAAAACGGAATGGTAAAAGCCAAGATGAAAGTAAACAGTTTCAGACCTTATCTCGGCTTTGGATATTCAGGAAGACTTATCAAGAATGACGACCGTTACAGAATTGGTTTTGAATGTGGCGCGATGTTCTGGGGCGGCACTCCTGAACTTATTACGCACGACGGAACAAACCTTACAAAGGATGTTAAGAACATTATGTACAGTGTCGGCGATTATGTTGACATAATAAAGAAGTTCAAGGTCTACCCTGTAATTAACCTGCGCATTACCCGCAAGTTGTTCTGATAGACCCGATTGTACGCAATAAAGATATATCAAAAGGGCACGGATGAAATTTCATCCGTGCCCTTTTGATATTATACAACCTCTACACAAGAACGAATGTGGCCGGATAAAGCGGCATATCAATACTCTGTCTTATCCGGCTTAGCCTGCCAAAGCTCAAAAGCGCGTATCGCCTCAGAGCGCATCAAGGCCTCAGCCGGCAGCCGGCGCTTGTCACGTGGAAGAGCAAGCTCGTCGTAAATGAACGAATCATCGAAGCCGATACTCTTCGCATCGTCCTTAGTGTTGGCATAATATACCTTGTCGAGGCGCGCCCAATATATTGCGCCCAGACACATGGGGCAAGGCTCGCAAGATGTGAATATCTCGCAACCCGACAGATTAAACGTGCCAAGAACCTCCGCAGCACGGCGTATTGCGCTGACTTCCGCATGAGCGGTCGGGTCGTTGCTTGCCGTAACACGGTTTACACCTGTGGCTATAATCTTGCCGTTACGTGCAATAACAGCTCCGAACGGTCCTCCGCCGTTAGCCACATTCTCAATCGAAAGCCGTATGGCTTCACGCATAAGTTCATCGTTTGTCATCACAAATTCATTTAAACAATAAAAAAAACAAAGGCATATGGTACTTTTTTGCAAAAGCATATACAACATACAAGTACGAGATTACAACGCCTTTATACATTAAGCAAAAATAATAAATTATTAAGAAGCTGAAAACAATAAAACCGTTAAATAAATTGACAATAAAACAAATTATTATATATTTAATCATACTAATACGCATAATAGAATATTGAATACCGCAACAAAGACACTAGGAACTAGGCATAAATAATATAATTTTTAACATGACACATAAATTAATATGCATATTCATTAATACACAAAGATTAAATTCAACATAAATTTGCAAATAAAAATATAAATTACTATCTTTGTAAACAGAATTTGAGAATGTTATTTCTAATACGTATTTTTAATAATAAAAGAAGCAGTATGCTTGCCTTGTAATTCAAGACATGAATAATAACGGATATTGCGTAAAGAGAACACAACCAAAAACATATGCAAAAACATATAGTATCATCCTGCGCACCACATTAAATCCGCATAAACTCAAGCCTTGGTTACTGAAGCATTGCAGTTTCACTGCTTCTAAAGTAAAACATTTAAAAGTCTTTCAAGGAACTGGAAAGACACCATGAATAAAATATATGAAAAGAGAACTAATTACTAACTGCCAATTGAAAACATTTCTATGGTGCCTATATTTGTTTTTTATTCCATTAAGTTTTACATCATGCGTAAATGATGACGATGAAAACAATGCTGAATCTGAGCTTTTTGAATATCTGCAAGGAACATGGGAAACCATACACATTATAGAAAAAGAAGAATTCTATCCTGTAGGTGGCGAGGAACCTTACTTTTCAAATATCGATATGGATATAACACCAGAAATAAGTGAATATTATGCGCTCTTCGTATTTGACAGGAACAGCATGTGTACTATGACCTGGTATGATTCAGAAGAAAATAAGACCAAATTAACATCTGCAAGATTCAAACTTGACGGAAATAAATTATCATGTCCTATATTCTACGGAGACTTTACAGACTATGTCACCGTTAAGATAATATCGGAAGATGTCATGACCATAGAACTTATAGACAACGGAACTGATGATGACGGGGTAACAAATTTTAGTCAGATAATAACATTAAAAAGGAAGAATAAGGACCACTCTACATTCGACCTTACCGCATTTCTACAAGGAACATGGGTAACAACACATATTAATGAAAGTAGGAAATTCTATCCTTCAAACGGAGATGAGCCATTACTTTCAAGTACAGACGAGGATATACTGTCAAATTCTAATGAAAATTACAAACGTATCAGCTTCAATAAAAACAGCATTTGTACACTGCTTGAATCCGGTTCACCAAAAGACAACATGAAAGGTCTGCCTATATCGGAAAAGTTCACACTGTTCGGAAGTATATTATCATGTCCTTTGTTTTATGGGAATTTTACGACATTTGTCATCATCCAAAAAATAACTGAAGACGAAATGACCATGACACTTATTGATAACGGTACGGACGAAAACGGCCGAACGCTATACAATGCAACTACAACATATAAGAGATTTTATGAATAAATACAGCAAGACATGAAAAAAATATTAATCACAACATTCATTATTATGATGTGCGGACAGCTATTTGCCCAGACAAACGACAGTATTCAACAGCGTATTGATTCACTTGAGAACACTATCAAAGAACTGTCAGCAAACATTAAAAATACAGAGAAACAAAAGAAAGACAAATCCGTTTGGGGGCGAAAAAAATTTCTTTCAATAGGATACGTAAATCAAAAGCTTTCTCCAAAATATGGAAATAATATTGAAGGCGACTTCGGTATATCATTAATTAGCGCACGCACAATATTCCTACACAAGAAACCTCTTTGGAAAGTACTCAAGTTCGGTATTGATTATGGCTTTGATATAAACTATGTTAAATACAAGGATTACGAAGAAGAGTACAATAATTATTACGATGACGAAGATACGCCGGAGTTTATTTCGGGTATGCATCAATGCGACTTGGGTTTCTTAATCGGCGCAAACGCCACTGTCAATCCAGTTGGTGACCTCAGAGTTTCGGCATACTTCCGATTCATTCCAACATATTCAATGCTCATTTTTGACGGTGACATTAATAGCAGTTACGTCTCATTCTTTACCTATGGTGGAGAAATTTCATGGAAAACTATAGGCATAGGAGTAGAAGGTAGGTTCGGTAGCGGTAAATACGGAAGCATCATATCTGACTATGAATATGATGACAACATAAAGGAAACATTCAAGACAACATCATTAAGAGCGTACATATGCTTGCATTTCTAATGCATATAAAATAAAATTATGACTTTTTTAATAAAACATATTCATTAGAAAAATAGAAAAATAAAATATGACCGATTTTGAAGTCTCATTTCAAAATCGGTCATATTTTATTTTACTCATATTTATTCTGTTAAAACTCTGCATTTTTCGGAGTACGCGGGAACGGTATCACGTCGCGTATGTTCTGCATACCTGTAACGAAAAGAATCAGTCGCTCGAAACCAAGACCGAAACCTCCGTGAGGACAAGTACCGTACTTACGTGTGTCAAGATACCACCACATGTCCTTCATCGGGATGTTACGCTCAGTGATTTCGTTCATCAGTTTGTCGTAATTCTCCTCACGGACACTACCGCCGATAATCTCGCCAATCTGCGGGAAGAGTACGTCTGTACCCTGAACAGTCTTGCCGTCTTCGTTAATCTTCATGTAGAACGCCTTGATAGCCTTAGGATAACCGGTCATGATTACCGGCTTCTTAAAGTGCTGCTCTACAAGATAGCGTTCGTGTTCGCTTGCCAAGTCGATGCCCCAGCTTACAGGGAACTCAAACTTGTGGCCGTTCTTAACAGCCTCTTCGAGTATGCGGATACCCTCAGTATATTCCAGACGGACGAATGAACCTTCAACTACTGAATGCAGACGCTCAATCAGAGTCTTGTCAATCATCTTGTTCAGGAATTCAAGGTCGTCCTTGCAGTTGTCCAAAGCCCACTGAACACAATACTTGATGAAGTCCTCCTCAAGGTCCATAAGGTCGTTAAGATCGATGAAAGCGACCTCAGGCTCAATCATCCAGAACTCCGCAAGGTGACGTGGAGTGTTAGAGTTCTCAGCACGGAAAGTCGGGCCGAAAGTATAGATAGCGCCAAGAGCTGTAGCTCCAAGCTCGCCTTCGAGCTGTCCACTTACTGTGAGAGAAGTCTGTTTTCCAAAGAAGTCGTCATCATAAATAATCTTTCCGTCCTTGTCCTTCTTCAGGTCATAGAGGTTCTTTGTAGTAACCTGGAACATCTGTCCTGCACCCTCACAGTCGCTGGCAGTGATAAGCGGTGTGTGGAAATAGAAGAAACCATGGTCGTGGAAATACTTATGTATTGCGATTGCCATGTTGTGACGTATGCGCATTACTGCTCCGAAAGTGTTTGTACGCAGACGGAGGTGAGCATACTGACGCATGTATTCAAAGCTCTGTCCTTTCTTCTGCATCGGATAATCGCTGCCGCAAAGACCGTAAACCTCAAGCTCACGGCACTGCAGCTCAACACTCTGGCCTGCGCCCTGGCTCTGCACCAGCTCTCCGTTTGCGCTGATACATGAACCTGTTGTAATCTGTTTAAGTGTTTCAGGGTCAAACTTAGAAGGGTCGACAACAATCTGCACGTTCTTTATAGTAGAACCATCGTTAAGTGCAATGAAGTCAACCGACTTGCTGCTGCGGTGAGTACGCACCCATCCGCGCACGTTGACAATTGCTCCGAAGTCATTACGTCCGAGCACATCGACAACTTTTGTCCTCTTTATATTTTCCATAATCGTTTTACCTTAATCGGAAACAGCGGGTCGGGAACGCCTGTTTGCTTTCGGCAAAGCTGTCTGCCATTTGTTCAGGTCAATACCTTATGACATACAGACAATACCAGCCGCAGCCGGCTCTTATTTCCAATCGTCAATACAATGTTTACAATTGGGGTTATTCAAAGGCTCCCATGCGCAGCATGTCAACCTCTTTCTCTGTAAGGAAACGCCAGTCACCACGGCGCAGATTCTTCTTGGTAAGTCCGGCGAACTGTACGCGGTCGAGCTTAACTACACGATAACCGAGGCTCTCGAAGATACGGCGCACGATACGGTTCTTGCCGCTGTGAATCTCAATACCTACCTGACTCTTGTCTGTCGGGCTTGCATATTCGATTGCATCAGCATGTACTTCGCCGTCGTCAAGCGTTATGCCGGTAGCTATCTGCTGCATGTCGTGAGCGGTGACGTTCTTGTCAAGGAATACGTGATAAATCTTTTTCTTAAGGAACTTAGGATGAGTCAGCTTGCTGGCAAGGTCGCCGTCGTTGGTGAGAAGCAGCACACCAGTTGTGTTACGGTCAAGACGTCCAACCGGATAAATACGCTCCGGGCAGGCGTTCTTTACAAGATCCATAACTGTCTTGCGCTGCTGCGGGTCGTCGCTTGTCGTAACTGTGTCCTTCGGTTTGTTGAGAAGAACGTACACCTTCTTCTCCATCTTTACCGGCTGGTCGTGGGATTTAACCTCATCGGTACGCAGAACCTTTGTACCCAGTTCAGTAACGACGTTGCCGTTGACTGTAACCACACCTGCCTGGATAAACTCGTCGGCCTCGCGGCGGCTGCAGATTCCTGCGTTTGCAAGGAACTTGTTAAGACGTACCGGCACTGTCGGATCAACATGTTCCTCCTTATATTCTATACGTTTCTTAAGACTGTACTTTGCATTTGGATCATAGTCAGGAGTGCGCTGACGGTTGTAGCCCTGACGGTTGTAGCCGTCCTGACGCTGCTGTCCGTAAGAATTGCGCTGGTATCCGCCACGCTGATAACCGCCCTGGCGCTGCTGATAGCCGCCTTCACCAGGATTGGCGTTGTAACGCGGACGGTAACCGCCCTGCTGACGGTCGCCATACTGACTCTGACGTGGCTGATAGCCACCTTCTGTATTCTTGTTGTAGCGTGGACGATAGCCAGTCTGCTGGCGCTGGCCATACTGATTCTGACGAGGCTGATAGCCACCCTCGCCATCGTTATTATAATTAGGACGATATCCCTGCGGACGTGACTGATAACCACCCTGACGCTGCTGATAACCGCCCTGCTGCGACTGATAGCCGCCCTGACGGTCTGAATTATAGCGTGGGCGGTAACTGCGCTGCGCTCCGCTCTGAGACTGAAGCCCTGCGCCGAATCCTTCGGGACGGAATCCTTCCTCGCTCTTGTTGTAACTTCTGTTAGGCGTATATGCGCGCTGTACTTTTATACGCGGGCGCATCGGCCTGCTTCCACTCTGATTGTTAAAGCCTTCAGTCTGCTTGTAACCCTCACGGCTAACTTCATTTTGTCCTGCAGACAAACTCTCGTTCTTGTTTTCCAGTTCTTCTGACATAATTGTTCTTATTAATGCCTCACGGCTGTTGATAGTCCTATTAATATAAGTATTAAGAGTAAGAAACCGCCTGTCAATACCGCACCTGTACTTCCGCAGTCAGATAAAAAGCACCTGTCCATCAGCCTCTGCCGGCTGTCTGCCTGAATGTTTACAGATTACAAATATTTTGCGACATCCATTCTGCAAAATCGGCACTCAGGTTTGTAATGACTTAATGATTTCTGTTTCTCTATTATAGATTGATTAAATTCCTGTATAATTGTGCGGAGTGATAGCCATCAGTTCGGCCTTCACTTCGTCGCTTACGTTAAGTCCTTTTATAAATTCGTGAATAGTCTCTTCTGTCATTTTCTTGTTTGTGCGCGTAAGAGCTTTAAGAGCCTCATAAGGATGAGGATAAGCCTCACGGCGCAGTATGGTCTGTATAGCCTCAGCTACGACTGCCCACATGTTGTCAAGGTCGACATTGAGCTTCTCCTCATTGAGAATCAGCTTGCGAAGACCTTTCAGTGTGCTCTGCATTGCTATCATGCCGTGACCGAGAGGCACGCCGACGTTACGCAAAACGGTTGAATCGGTAAGGTCGCGTTGCAGACGGCTTACAGGCAGTTTGGCTGCAAGGAACTGCAGTATTGCGTTAGCCATGCCTAGGTTGCCCTCGCTGTTCTCGAAGTCGATAGGATTAACCTTGTGGGGCATTGCGCTTGAACCTACCTCGCCAGCCTTAATCTTCTGCTTGAAGTACTCCATTGAGATGTACATCCAGAAGTCGCGGTCGAGGTCGATAATAATTGTATTTATACGGCGCAGAGCGTCAAACAGACCGCCCAGATTGTCGTAATTGCTGATTTGAGTAGTCCACTGCTCACGCTCAAGTCCGAGTTTCTCGCTTACGAACTTGTTGCCGAACGCACGCCAGTCGTAATCTGGATAAGCTACATGATGGGCATTGTAGTTACCAGTAGCACCGCCGAACTTTGCTGTGATAGGACAAGCCTCAAGCTGCTCAAGCTGCTTTGTCAGACGGTAAACGTAGACCATTATCTCCTTGCCAAGACGTGTAGGAGAAGCCGGCTGACCGTGAGTCTTTGCCAACATTGGCACGTCTTTCCACTCCTCGGCGTAAGTGTTGAGCTGACTGATAAGCTCTTTCAGCAGCGGAACATATACGTCTGCCAGAGCCTCCTTGATAGAAAGCGGCACAGAAGTGTTGTTGATGTCCTGCGAGGTAAGACCGAAGTGGATGAACTCCTTATACTTTTCGAGTCCGCCGATGGCGTCAAACTGCTCCTTTATATAATATTCCACGGCCTTAACGTCGTGGTTGGTTACGCTTTCAATTTCCTTCACACGGGCTGCGCCTGTCTCGTCAAACTTCTTATAAATGTCGCGCAGGCGCGGTGCCAGCGACAGGTCGAAGTCTGCAAGCTGTGGCAAAGGAAGCTCGCACAAAGCGATGAAATATTCTATCTCAACGCGGATGCGGTAACGAATGAGTGCATACTCAGAAAAATAGTCGGCTAACGGCGCCGTTTTTGACCTGTATCGTCCATCAATCGGAGATACGGCCGTAAGCATGTCAAGATTCATAAATATAATACGTATTAACGGCTGCAAAATTAATAATTAAAATCGATTCTGATGCATATAAACGCTATAAATATTTGCAGCTTAAATCTTTTTAAGTGCGGACACACCTGTAACTTCACAGAACGGCACTGACAACAAGACCTCCGGCAGGCACTGCAACCGTAAAATTACACCACAGACTGATACCGAACATACCATGATTTTTGGAATCGCATATAACCGTCTGAAACACAACGCATTACATAATGTCTTACAAAATATGCCTTTTCAGGCTGCAAAAGAGCCTCTTTTACAAAGCAAAAGACGGTCAAACGCAAGCTAAAAGACCGCCTTTTGCAGGGCTATGAAAAATAAAGTATATCGAACATGAATACAAAACGTATTGCAGACTGTTCTAAATTACAGAATAATATATGTAAAACGACAACAACGGCAAAGCTAACTAATGATAAACAATGCGGTCAGCCATAAACAGACAAGGTCTAAACAAGGAAATCGTTTATCAGCGTCTGATAAAGCGGTTGCTTGCTCTTGCCTTTCATCCACATTACGCAGGCCGACAGATTCTCGGTCTTTCCCTTTATCGGTATGGCTTTTGTATGAGGATGTGTATGCAGACTAACAGGAGCAAGTATCGAAATCCAGTTGCCTGTTTCTACCAGGTCTAATACGAAACATGTATCGTTTACCTCGATGTGCGGCTCTATCTTAACTCCATTGGCATCAAGCAGTTGGTCCATCATGTTTCTCGTGCGCATTCCCTTGACAAAGGTCGCGAGCGGATAGCTCGTCAAGTCTGCCGGCGCCACTTCCTTAAAAGAAGCCAAAGGATGTGTGTCAGCCACAATAACAGACAACGGATATTCAGACAAAGACTGTACGGCAACTGATGACGGTAGCTGTTCGGGACGATAGGTAACAGCAACATCCAGGCGGTTTGACAACAGATTCTGTACAATGTCTTCAACGGTGTTGAACATGGTAATGGTTATCCTTATGTCAGGATATTTCTCTGTGAACGACAACAGATGCGACTTCAACAGCTCGCTCATGCTGTAAGTTACTCCGATGTGAAGTTTGCCCTTAAACACATTGTTCAACGCGTTAAGCTCTCTCACTCCGTCTTGCAGACTGTCGACTGCATTACGGGCATAGCCGAGAAACAGTTTTCCATAGTCTGTAAGGAAAACTTTCTTACCGATACGGTCGAAAAGTCTGACGCCAAGTTCTTCCTCAAGCTGTTTTATACTGACAGACAGCGCGCTCTGTGTAACGAACGAGGCTTTAGCTGCTTCCGTAAAGCTGAGCATCTCAGCAAGACGTATAAAATATCTGATTTGTGATAATTCCATTTTCAAGTTGGTTGTCAGTTAACGTTGATTATATGCACCGAAATTACTACAAGCCTATTCACTGTCTACACCTTTCTCTTTGGCAATCTCTTCGATAAGCCTTGCAGCAAGGTCATAGCTCATACCTGCAGTATTTATTATGAGATCATAGCCATGACTGTCGCTCCACTGGTGGCCTATGTATCGAAAATAATAGTTTGCACGGGCTCTGTTCACACGCTCAACCTTAGTCCTAGCCTCATCGACAGTAAGATTATACTTAGCCATCACATTATTGGCTTCATTTCGGATATTGCTGCAAACGAACACTCTCACTACGTTTTTACGATGTCTTAACACCCAGTTAGCGCAACGCCCGACGATTATACAACTTTTTTCAGACGCAAGTTTGCGTATTATACGCGTCTGATTGACGAACAGGGCGTCATCACGTCCTGGCTTCATTGACGCCGGTATGCAGTTATCTGTAAATATCGCTTCCCAGAGCTGACGGTTTGAGACATTCTGCTCATTGTCTGCCACAAACTCATACGTGTAACCAAGATCTCTTGCAGTCTTGTCTATCAGTTGCCTGTCATAAAGCGGAATATTAAGACGTTCAGATAATATCGCGCCTATTTCATGTCCGCCTGAGCCGTATTCTCTCGCTATCGTTATCACCAGCGGATGGAAGCCGTCATGATGAGCATCGTCTTCCTGTTCAGCGTGAAGATTTTTATCGTTTAGAAGTATACGGTCTAGCCATCCGAGATGTGGATTGAATATACGGACCATAAATCCGACATAGAACATCGAAATCAACGTTCCTGGACCGATAAGTTCCCATCGCCAACGGCCGAAGAATACAAGACAGAAAACTATGCCAAGCATAACGAGCATGGTGTCGGTAACCATTTTGACCAAGCCAAACTCCTTCTTCATTACGCGGGAGATAACTACCTGTGTGCCTTCAGTGGCAAGCATGAGTACATCGCACTTCACTTCGACGGCTATTCCATAGGCAAGAATGGATCCTCCACACAGAAGTTCCATAAGACGGAACGAATAGCCTACTGCCGAATTGTCCATTATCTGCATATAGCCTGTAAGCCACATAGTCAGATCTGTAAAGAAGCCGAAGACTATACCAACAACGAGCTGCAACAACTGCAATACTTGATAACGACGCCGCAGTATAAGAATCTGTAGCACAATAAGAATGGCATGCATGCAGAAAACAAGTGTACCCATAGTAAGCCCGATGCCCGGCACCAGACTAAGAACGTAAGGCGGACAGGAGATAGGACTCGAACCAAGATTGGCACGAATGGAAAGCGACGTTCCGAATGCAATTATAAAAAGCGACACAAGAAACATCAAGTATCGCCTGAGAAGTGCATGCTCAGACTTTTTCATTTTTATACATTTTGAATGCAAAATTATATCTTACTTTTCAATTATCAAATATTTATTGAATTGAATAGTTTAATAAAAATCATTTACAGTATTAATACATTTCTTAATTTAAAATAATTCATTCATTAAGTATTACACTCTATAACAAAATGTACAAATAATAGACTTATCAGAAATATAAAGTCATTAAAAAATTATTACAAGAATTATAGCTGATAATACATGTTTACAAGTATAAAAGCAGCAGCAAGAATATTATTTTCAATCAAAAATTCACCATAAGGACAAAAAATCGCTGTAAAATTTTGCAGGAATAAAAAAATGATGTATCTTTGCACTCGCTTACAAGAAGCACGGGCGTTTAGCTCAGTTGGTTTAGAGCATCTGCCTTACAAGCAGAGGGTCGGGGGTTCGAATCCCTCAACGCCCACAAGATAAAAATCCTCATCACCATCAAGGTTATGAGGATTTTGTTTTTTATATAGCCTTATACGCACAGCAAACAAACAACATATAAAACACAGTATTTTCCCAATAAGCAGATAAATAATAATCAATAAAGAGCTGTCAAGACCTTTATTGCTAAGGAAAGACATAGATTACAGAAATTCAAAAGCTACAAAATAAAATCCGTCCCGCAACATAATCAAATGCTACGGGGCGGAAATATAATTTTAAAATGTCAAATCAGTTACCCATATCAGACATAAACTTGATACGGACTAGTCTTATCTCATCCTCGGTGTAATCACCTCCCAATTCCTCCATTGCCGTTTCAAGATCATCGGTATCACTCTCCTTGAAATATTCGTAAATATCGTCAACATGATCATCGTCCATTACGTCTTCAAGGAAATAGTCTATGTTTATCTTCGTTCCACTGTAAACAATAGCCTCAACCTCATCAAGAAGCTCATCAAACTCAAGTCCCTGAGCTTCTGCTATATCGTCAAGCGCAACCTGACGGTCGATACTCTGGATTATCTTTACTTTAAGAACCGACTTCTTTGCAACAGTCCTTACCCTTAAATCCTCAGGACGTTCGATGTCATTCTCCTCACAGTATTTCTTTATAAGAGCGACAAACTCTTTGCCATAACGGCGTGCTTTACCTGCACCGACACCTTGAATGTTCTGTAAATCGTCAAGAGTTATCGGATAAACTGTCGCCATCTGCTCCAATGAAATATCTTGGAAAATTACGTAAGGCGGCAGCTTTACCTTCTTGCTTACCTTCTTACGCAAGTCCTTCAGCATTGCGTGAAGTGTAGGATCGAGAGCAGAACTTATTCCGTCGTGACCATCTTCCTCCTCGTCTTCATTAAATTCATTGTCCAATACAATCATGAACGAATGAGGATTCTTGATGAATTTCTTTCCTGCCGGAGTAAGTTTCAATATACCATAGTTCTCGACATCCTTCTTAAGAAAACCGGCAATAAGAGCCTGACGGATAACAGGATTCCAAAGTTTTTCATCCATATCCTCGCCCGACCCGAACTCCTCAAGCTTATCATGCTTGTGTGCTACGATATCGTTATTGTCCTTACCCTCGACAAAATCTATTACATAGTCTGTACGGAAATCTTCCTTTATTGCCGCTATTGCATTGAGAACAACCAACAATGCGTCTTTTCCCTCAATCTTAGTCTTTGGGTGCAGACAGTTGTCACAGTTTCCACAGTTGTCCTTATCATACTCTTCACCGAAATAATGAAGCAGCATTTTTCTGCGGCAGACTGATGATTCAGCATAAGCTGCGGTCTCCTGAAGGAGCTGACGGCCTATATCCTGCTCTGCAACAGGCTTACCTTCCATGAACTTCTCAAGCTTCTTCAAGTCCTTGTAAGAATAGAATGCTATGCACTTACCTTCACCTCCATCACGTCCTGCACGTCCGGTTTCCTGATAATAGCCTTCCAGACTCTTAGGAATATCATAATGAATTACGAAACGTACATCAGGTTTATCAATGCCCATACCGAACGCTATCGTAGCAACAATAACGTCAATACGTTCCATAAGGAAATCATCCTGAGTAGAAGAACGGGTGCCTGAATCGAGTCCTGCGTGATAAGCAGCTGCCTTTATGTCGTTGGCACGAAGCACAGCGGCAAGTTCCTCAACCTTCTTTCGCGACAGACAGTATATAATACCGCTCTTGCCGGGATTCTGCTTTATGAACTTTACTATCTGTTTGTCTATATCCTTAGTCTTGTGGCGTACCTCATAATAAAGATTAGGACGGTTGAATGAGCTTTTATATTCAGTAGCGTCAAGTATGCCAAGACTCTTTTTTATGTCTGTCCTTACTTTGTCCGTAGCCGTTGCCGTAAGCGCAATTACCGGCGCATTGCCTATCTCATTAATAATAGGACGTATCCTTCTGTACTCTGGACGGAAGTCGTGTCCCCATTCTGATATACAGTGTGCCTCGTCAACTGCATAGAACGAGATCTTAACTCCACGCAGGAAATCGACATTATCCTCCTTGGTCAGCGACTCAGGAGCCACATAAAGCAGTTTTGTCTTGCCTTCAAGAATATCTGATTTCACCTTGTCAATAGCCGATTTATTAAGCGATGAGTTCAGATAATGTGCCACTCCGTCTGTCTCAGTCATGCCGTTAATCACGTCCACTTGGTTTTTCATCAGTGCTATCAACGGTGATATTACTATCGCCGTGCCGTCCATTATCAGCGACGGCAGCTGATAACACAAAGACTTACCGCCACCCGTAGGCATCAGTACAAAAGTATTGTTGCCGTCAAGCAGGTTGCGTATTATTGCCTCCTGATTACCTTTGAACTTGTCAAAACCGAAATATTGTTTCAGTTTCTCATTAAGATTAACGTCATAATTCATACAAATAACAAAGTAACTTTTTTAAATGTAATATTTCATAGGCAAACACATTACGCGCTTTCCATATTGTGGAAATGTGCTTTTTCAAGCTGCTTACGCGCATAATCGAGAGTAACCTCAAAGGTCTTAACTTTCTTTGAAGGTATTTCAAACATGGCATCCATTATCACGCTTTCTACAATCGACCTCAATCCACGGGCACCAAGCTTATATTCCATTGCCTTATCAACAATGAAGTCGAGTGCCTCTTCAGTAAATTCGAGTTTTATTCCGTCCATCTCAAACAGTTTCTTATACTGCTTTACGATTGAGTTCTTAGGCTCAACGAGAATAGAACGCAGTGCATCGCGGTCCAACGGATTAAGATACGTAAGTACCGGCAGACGGCCGATAATCTCAGGTATAAGTCCGAACGACTTCAAGTCTTGCGGTAAAATATACTGCATCAAGTCGTTCTTGTCTATTTTACGTACATTCTGAACAGAGTTGTAACCAACCACATGGGTGTTCAGTCGCTGCGCGATCTTGCGTTCGATTCCGTCAAACGCGCCACCGCAGATAAACAGAATGTTCTTCGTGTCCACGTGGATATATTCCTGGTCAGGATGCTTGCGGCCACCCTGCGGGGGTACATTGACCATAGTTCCTTCAAGCAGTTTGAGCAATCCCTGCTGTACACCTTCACCACTCACATCGCGTGTTATAGAAGGATTGTCGCTTTTACGCGCAATCTTGTCTATCTCATCAATAAAAACAATACCACGCTCAGCAGCCTCAACATCGTAGTCTGCGACCTGAAGCAGACGGCTGAGTATGCTCTCGACATCCTCACCGACATAACCTGCCTCGGTAAACACTGTCGCATCAACAATGGTAAACGGCACATCGAGCAATTTTGCTATGGTACGCGCCATTAGGGTCTTACCCGTACCGGTGCTTCCAACCATTATGATATTGCTCTTCTCTATCTCTACACCGTTGTCGTCATCAGGTTGCTGAAGACGCTTGTAATGATTATATACAGCTACTGCCAGACAACGCTTCGCATCGTCCTGCCCAATAACATACTGGTCAAGATAGTTTTTTATCTCAAGTGGCTTCGGTACTTTTTTCGGCTTGAACTTCAAGCCCTGTTTCTTATGCTCTACATTGAGTACACCTGTTGATTTTACTATTTCATAGGCCTGTGCGGCACAGTCTTCACAGATATACCCCGTAAGGCCGGTTATAAGCAGTTTTACATCATGCTCGCTTCTTCCGCAGAAGCTGCAAACTTTTTCCATCCGTTTCTTTCTGTTGTCCATATTCGATAAAAGGCGGCGCGCGGCACAGACCGACACGCCACGCCAAATTATTTCTTTTTAGTCAACACAG
This sequence comes from uncultured Prevotella sp., assembly GCA_902491375.1. Lineage (GTDB taxonomy): Bacteria > Bacteroidota > Bacteroidia > Bacteroidales > Bacteroidaceae > Prevotella. The sequence continues at coordinate 6,158 of CABUHE010000020.1, read as the reverse complement.
TGTCAATCATGCCGTATTCCTTAGCTTCTTCGGCCGTCATCCAGTAGTTGCGATCTGAATCCTTATAAACCTTGTCGTAAGGAGTATGCGAGTGTTCAGATATGATTGTGTAAAGTTCTTTCTTGAATTTAAGAATTTCCTTAGCCTCAATCTCGATATCTGAAGCCTGTCCCTGCACTCCGCCAAGAGGCTGGTGAATCATCACACGGCTATGGGTTAGAGCCGAGCGCTTACCTTCTGTGCCGGCGACGAGCAGCACCGCAGCCATTGAAGCAGCCATTCCAGTACATATCGTAGCCACGTCGCTTGATATGAACTGCATGGTGTCATAAATACCGAGACCGGCAGTAACGCTTCCACCGGGGCTGTTTATATATATAGAAATGTCTTTTCCTGAGTCTACCGAGTCAAGATAAAGCAGCTGTGCCTGCAAAGTGTTTGCTGTATAGTCGTCAATCTGTGTGCCGAGGAAGATGATGCGGTCCATCATCAGGCGTGAGAACACGTCCATCTGCGTAACATTAAGCTGACGCTCTTCAAGGATGTAAGGGTTGAGATACTGCATCTGAGCCTTCATCACGTCATCAAGCGTCATACCGTCCATTCCGAGATGACCAGTAGCATATTTTCTAAAATCGTTCATTTTTTATGTTTTATAAATATATAGGTGTAAGGTTGCCAGACTTCACGGCTGTCATATCGGGCCTAAACCACACGTTACACAGCTCAATGCCTGCTTCCGTATGACCTGACAAAAGAAGGAGGTTACCGACCCTTTTCTTTTGTTCAAGCGGAACAAAGTTAATAAAAAAGTCGGAAACCTCCTTACTATTGTGGAAGTTTTTTTTCAAAAAAATAATTATTCGCCCTGCATCAGCTTATTGAACTCATCGAGAGTTGCGGTCTTCTCATTAAGCTTAACAACCTTCTTGAGAGCCTCTGTCAGCTTACGGTCTACGCTGCGGTCTACGAATGAGTCGATATACTCTTTCTTCTTCAGCATGTCGTTTGCGTAGTTTTCAAGATATTCCTCAGGAACGTTGTTCATGCCATACTGTGCGAACTGTGCGCGTGCAGCCTCTTTGGCTGTCTCCTTGATGTCAGCATCCTCTATCTTTATGCCGTTAGCCTTGACAAGCTGCTCCTTGATGAGGTGCCATGTCAGTTCCTTAATGCTCTGGTCATAGTTCTTGTCAACAAACTCCTGGCCTTTGTCCTTGTTGTTGTTGAGCATAATGCGCTTCAGAAGAGCGTCTGGATAAGTCAGAGTGCCGACCTTGTCTTCCATATACTTGCGTACGTCCTGGATAAACTTGAAGTCTGTATCCATAGCGAACTGCTCTTTCAGTCCGTCAGAAATCTTAGCGCGGAAGTCAGCCTCATCTTTGACATTGCCCTTACCGAATACCTGGTCGAACAGTTCCTGGTTAACCTCAGCCTTAACGTAACGAGAAATCTCAGTTATCTGATAGCTGAAGTCAGAGTTCATGTCGGCAACTTCCTCTTTCTTAATCTTAAGCAGAGAAGAAACCTCGATGTCGCTCTCAGGATAAGCCTTCTTCGGGTTGAATGTGATGATATCGCCCAGCTTGCAGCCGTCGAACAGTTTCTTCTGATCCTCAACCTTGATGTATTCAGGCATCAGCACAGCACCTTCAACAGTTATACCGCCTTCTTTAGTGTTGCCGTTCTCGTCAAGCTCACGCAGGTCACCCTTCAGCATATCGTGCTCCTGATACTCCTCTACCTTGTCATAGTGGCCGGCACGTGATGCGAACAGGTCTATCTGACGGTTGATTACGTCATCGTCAACAGTAATTGTATAGTGGTCTACAGTGTCGTCGCCAGTCAGCTCTGCCTTGAATTCAGGAGCTACAGCGATGTCAAACATGAATGTATAAGGAGCTTCTTTCTCCAGGTCTACAGGCTCCTGCTTGTCTGAAGGCAGCGGCTCACCCAACATCTGTATATTGTTGTCCTTTACATACTTGTATATTTCTTCTCCCAGCAGCTTGTTGATCTCGTCAACTTTTACGGTTGTACCGAACTGCTTTTTAATCATTCCCATAGGAACCATGCCCGGACGGAATCCCGGCACGTTGGCCTTCTTGCGATAGTTCTTAAGTGTCTTCTCGACATTATCCTTATAATCAGCCTCTTCTACGGTCAAGGTCATCAGTCCGTTGACCTTGTCTGGATTTTCAAATGAAATTTTCATCTTTGGTGTTTTATGTTATTTTTAATGATTATCGAATGCGAGCTGCAAAATTACTGAATATCAATGTAAATACCTAATATAATATAGAAAAAAGCCGAAAAATTTGTTTTTTTAAACTCTTATACGCTTCCCGACACCGACAAAACGCCCTACCGCTTACGTAAAAACGGCAGGAGAAGAAGTATGTGAATATGATTACAATGCAACTCGCTGAACATATTTTCTCTTTGACAACATAAAATATTGAAAATCAGTTCACATACGGCAATCCTAAAAATTACGTATGAAATTATCAAAGTCGGCCACAGAGCCTTTAACCTTAAATATTTTCTGATACAGACGGGTTTTAGTCATTCCTACCTTATTGGCTTTATAATCCATAATCGCACAAATCTCTTTAGAAGCCAACTTTATCTTAACAAGACAGCAGATATATAATTCCTCATAACGTATGTCCGGATAAAGCTCTTCAAGACGGTGCGTAAAACGATTATATGCCGTATTTAAAGCATCTTTAAGTTGCAGATAATCACAACTGTCGTGCCTTACTCCAGGAGTATGGAATCTCTTATAAATTTCCGAAGCCTCCAGTTCGTCTACAAGCACATCCTTATGGCGTTGCTCTGACAGAATCTGCTCATTCTGCTTACCAAGCATATCGACTTCAGTCTCAATAAGTTTCTTGCGGATTTCTGTCAAAGTTTCAGTCGACGACGACAGCTCTTTTTCCAGCTCGGCTATACGTTTCTCATTAGCCTGAATAGTCTGTAAATCTTTGTTACGGAGCCGGCACCAGTATTGGTCAATACTTTCCTGACGTTTTCTGTACGCAGCCTTACGCTTGTTTAAATATCTGACAGTAAGAACGGCAGCAACAAAAACAACAAGGATGACGATATACAGAAATACCGTAAGACGTAATTTCGTATCAGCCAAAACAACATTCTGACGCTCTACGTCAAACATCTGCTCCATGCGCGACAAAATGTTACCGTATTGCACGGTTTCGGCATTATCCACGGAATCCACATAAGCTGAATACGTCTCATAAAACCTGATGGCTTCGTCTTTGTTTCCTGTCTTAGCATAAAGCCTCGCCACATCTAAAGCCGCTTTCTTATTCTTCCGTTTCAAGCCGTAGGTCATGCCTTTCTTATTATAAACAATGGCAGAATCGGGCATTCCCTTCAATCTATAATAATCAGCCCAAATAAAATAGTAGGAAGCTAAAGCCTCATATACAACAGGACTAAACGACAAACACAATGCATCATGCGCCTCTTCTGACATACCTGCATCTGTATAAACGCCAGCCAACTCATACATTACCATTTCATATAAGTCTTTTGCATTGATTGATTTTGCAGTTATAGCCGATTTACGATAATACTGTATTCCAATTTTAAATTCATTCAAGTAACAATACGACCGTCCTATATCTCGCAAAGAATAGACCAACACTGTAGGCACATCTGCCTTACGTGCATAATCGTACGCCATTTTATTATAACGCAAGGCGTCTTTATGAAGATTTTTCTCTTCATAAACATAACCGGCCCATGAGCTGGCGCGGGCTTTGTATCTGCAAACGGTTGAGTCATCATCAGACTGCACGGCCAGTGCTGCGTCAAACGCCGTAAGCGCATTGCCGTAAAGCAGCATGTCGCAATATATGCGCCCGAGCAGATACCATGCGCGTGTACGCTGGAGCGCAGTGCCGTGGCGGTCAAAATATTTTACGGCAAGCTGCATGGCCGAATCGGAGCGATGTGTTATGTAGAGTTTGTCCTCTGCTTCTGTTTTCGACAGAATGTAAGCCATGCGCAGCTGTTGAGTGGCGCGTAAAAAAACGACGGAATCGTGACGCAGCAGCAACATGGCGCTGTCCGCATGCTCCTCCATCTGGCTGTCGGCACGGCTAAGTACATCTTGCGCCAGTCTGTTTCTATGGCACGACGACATCACCACTGCAACACAAAGCCCTATAATAAGATACAAAATTCTAATCATAACAGAAACATCAAGACCTCAAAGAGTAAGCCCTACATCAATGCCACGGCAGCATACCGAAAGGCAAAAGCATATAAAGAAAAAACTCGACAAGCGACACTAACGCAAGGATATCAAGCACAAGAGCCAACCGTCTGTAGTCTGTATAAATGCGCAACAACTGCGCAGCAGGCATTAAAACTGTTGGATACAGGACTTCCGAGAACTGATACAGCGATTGAGGTTCTATTATTGCGAGGTAAACTATAAACCCCAAGCCTATCATCATAATAAGCAGAAGCACAATGTGGTAACTTCTAAATTCTCTCATAATCAGCAATTATAAAATTCAATACATACGTAACGTTTCTTTACCACAAGAGTATTCATACCGTTTAAAAAGCCTGCGCTTTAATAATATCAGAACGGCATGAACATTATTACTGTAAAAACAAGCAAGCCGATGAAAGCCAACACCTCAAACACAGTCGCTATCTTGCTGTATCTGTCGTCCTTCCTGCGCATCAGTGTAGCCAACGGCAGAAACACAAACGGCAACGCGAGCAAGGAATATATGCTACCAAACCAGGTGAATATTGTGCCAAACCAAACCAATCCGTTTAACATAATAAGTACAAGCACAACCGTACTTATTTTCTGATACTTGTCATTCATATTAAATCCTCCACTTATTTTACAAACTAACGGAAATCTTATTCAATTCAATGAAATACTGGCTGCCTGCATATTCTATGAATGACAGGCAGGTTACTCGATGCTGTCATTCTGCGGATTCGGAATAATCTTTGCGCCAGACTTTCTGTCGTACCGCACGTAAACAGTTCCATCCTCTGGATTGTGGGTCTCAACTACTTCAACAAGAACTGATGACAACGACCTTCTTGAATTGCCGGAATCCTCTGCCGACGAGCATGCTGCCAACACCGCAGCTGCCGCCATACTTAATAAATAAAAAACTTTGCTCATTGTACATTAATTTTTTTAATCCGTAATAAAAGAAGAACAACACTCCGGATAATTGTCCATTTTAACTGAACGTTCAGCCTCTTTACGCTGAACAACGCCTGACCGGCGTTATTATCTTACGCAAAGTTAGCAACTATTTAATGCAAAATCAAATTTTTATATTCACAATCGTTCACAAAATCAGCACTAAAGTGGAAACTCTCTGACTGACAACAGAATACAGCCTTATGACAAAATACACGCGCTCCCGGCAAAATCATGATTTTGTCGGGAGCTGCATGCCGGTTAGAACGTTATTCCTACGCCGAACGACAACGAATGTCTTATCATGTCTTTCTTTGTCTTCTCTACAACTGTTTGGCCATCTGGTAAAGTATATACGATTGTCGTAGGATGTTTTTTCGACTGACTAAGATCATATCCTAACTGAAGGTTTATGCCGAAATTCTTTGTCAACATAATCGGCCAGCCTACTCCTAAATCAAACATTGCGCCACGGTACATAGGTTTTCCGCTTATCGAATAGCCTACATTCGTAAATCCGTAAAGTCCTTTGAAGAAACTTTTATCCGTTATAATCTTATAACGGCACGTGGCGTACAACGGAGTCTTGCCATAATTGCCGGCACCGCTCAGATAAGCGTCAATACCGATTCCGGCTCCAGCCGACAGCCTTTTTGTTATATCATAGCGCATTGCGAAGTGCAATGAATGACCTTCCATATAGTCGACATCGTTAGGACTCATACTGATTCCCATTATACGTTGTGAAAGACCAAGATTGTAATGGTAATCCAAATCAAAGTGCAAACGCTTCTCTGCGCTTACCTGAAGCGTCATTGCTGCAAGACAGATAATAGCTAAGAATCTAAATCTCATAGTATTAAAAATCGGTTCATCCGCAGTTCAGTTGGATGAAAAGTGAAAGATAAAGGAAGTCGCTGTAAAAATCGTATATTTGCAG
>CABUHE010000019.1 GCA_902491375.1 uncultured Prevotella sp. | reverse complement strand
ATGATCCCCTGATTCCGGGGCTTTTTGATTAATTGTTTAACTCGTCCCATTTTAAAGGGACACTAATGATTCTATATACAAAATAATGAATAAATGTTTGCTTGTAATATAAAAAAAACTATTTTTGCAAAAAACATACAACTCAGCAACTTTTTTATATAACGGAAAAATCAGTAAAGAGGCATTTTATTAATAACTAAAATTTCAGCAACTATGATTAAACAATTACTCTTTTCTTCACTGCTGTTGCTGCCTTGCGCACAATCAATGGCACAGGACCTCAAGACAGCCCAGAATTATGTGTTCAGCATCTCATCAGAAAACGGAAAGTACACATGTACTGACAAATTAGGTATAATGTATCTATGGAATACCGAGAAAGATGATGACGTAACAACATTTGATGACCAATACTACACTTGCAGCAGTGTCAGCAACGACGGAGTAATCGCTGGTACAGTTGGAGCAATCGGAACAGAGAAACCGGCTCTCATCACAACAGAAGGAATAACATACCTGCCTATGCCTGACACAAAACAGTGGAACTATGGAGCGGCACAAGGCATAACATCTGACGGTAAAATGGTCTGCGGTCTTTTATCTGACGGAAGCGTGAGTGTAATGGACGACGTAACTACTATTTTCCCGTTTGTATGGGAAATCAACGGTGACAGTATAACATGTACAGAATTACCTTATCCTGAAAAAGACTTTACCGGACGAGCTCCACAGGGATTCCACCCTATGATGGTTTCTGAAGACAAGAACCGCATCCTCGGACGTGAGATCGACTACTCTGGTATGGGTGGCGTATTAATGGTATGGGAACGCACTGCTCCGGGCCAGCCTTGGGAATATAAAATACTCGGTGAGGATATAATCTACAAAGACGGACCTGACTTCCCTGAATATCCTGAGGAGCCTACAAAGGTAAACTATGAGGACTACATGACAGCTGACGAACTCGAAGCTTACAACAAGGCATACGATGAGTGGTGGAACGGTGAGGTCTTAGGTGACGCTCCAGATCCAGCCGACTACATCACTGATCCTGACAAAAAAGAGGCTTACATCGAAGACTATAACAAGTATGTAGATGAATATACAGAGTACACGACCAAACTTTTCGAATTCCTTAACATTTACTATCAGAGAAGAAGCGAATACACACTGGGCGTATACACATTCGGCGGCAGTTTCAACGGTCGTTATATGAGCTGCACACTCCAGAAGGAAGGAATGGAAAATGGTTCTTATGAGAAATACACATATCCTTGCTATTACGACATAGACGATAACTACAAGTTCGTCTCTCTTGAGGAGGAGCGTTTCAAGAACACTTATGTTGGAAGTATTACTGACGCTGGTGACGTTGTCATTGTAAACCCGACAGACGCCGGCCAATACACTCCTCGTAACTCACGCGTTATTCCTGCAGGACAGAGTGATCCTATTACTATCTACGACTACCTCAGCAAGAAACACGATGGAAAAATCAACCGCCAGTCATTCGTAGAAGAAGGCTTTGAACTCTCTTGGCTATCATACGATAATACAGACGAGCCTGTTGAAATAACTGACTCACTGGCTTTAGGTTCTGTAAGTCTGTCAGCTGACGGTATGAACGCAATCGGTTATGTAGCAGATCCTAACCTCTATATGTACACATCTTGGGCTCTGAACAGCTTCAACACAACAGGTATTTCTAGTGCAAAGGCACACAGCACAGAAGCAGTACTCCGCTCAAATGTTATCGAGAACGGCATGATAGAGTTCGTTGCTGACGTTAAGAGAGCAACTCTCTACGACCTCAGCGGTGCTACACTCTACAGCGGAACTCCTGCCGGCAGAAGCATTGCAGCTCCTGCAAAAGAAGGTATCTACGTTATTCAGTCAAAACTGAGCAACGGCGCCGTAAGAACAGACAAGATTGTTGTAAAATAATCAGTACCCTGAACAGGCCGGTATGTAATCACCGGCTGTCAGAATACATCTGAAAAACAATAAATTGAATCAATAACCGCACGACTGAAGCAGAACAAATGCTCCGGCCGTGCGGTTTTCTTTATCCCTAACCTAAGTCTGCCGAAAAGCGTCGCGGCAGTCATCCCATTCCTACATAATAATCCTCAAGCCGACGGCCGGATAACAGCAACGTTGCAAAAGACGGCCTTTTGCAATGCGAAAGACCGTCTTTTATAACGCAATAGATGCTCTTCCGCAAGGCAAAAGAGTACCTCTTGAAAACCGTCCTTTCACCATACTATGAAAAGATGCACAAAATGCTCGTTTTCACCACATTAAAGCCTTAAATCAGTCAGACAAAAGCGGTTTAAAGTATATTTTCAGTTAAAAAATCTGTTTTATTTTGCCATTTCTCATAAATGGAGTAACTTTGCAACCCATTTTAATAAAGTAAAGAGAAATGTCATATTTGTTTTCTTCAGAATCAGTATCGGAAGGGCATCCCGACAAAGTTGCCGACCAGATATCAGACGCCATACTCGACCAGTTCCTGGCGTATGACGACCATGCCCGCGTAGCAGTTGAGACACTCGTAACCACGGGACAGGTAGTGATAGCCGGTGAGGTGCGCAGCAGCGAGTACATAGACTTGCAGACCATGGCGCGCAAGACTATCAAGAAGATAGGCTACACCAAGTCGGAATATCAGTTTGACGCCGACTCGTGCGGCATACTGAACGCCATCCACGAGCAGAGCGACGACATCAACCGCGGAGTTGACAACGGCACCGAAGACGAGCAGGGAGCCGGCGACCAGGGCATGATGTTCGGCTACGCATGCAACGAGACCGAGAACTATATGCCCGTAACGCTCGACCTGGCGCACCTCATCATGAAGACGCTGGCCGACATACGCAAGGAAGGCAAACTGATGACTTACCTGCGCCCTGACTCAAAGAGCCAGGTAACAGTAGAATACAGCAACGAGGGCACGCCACAGCGCATTACCACAATCGTAGTGTCTACACAGCACGACGAGTTCGACTCTGACGACGAACGCATGCTGGCACGCATCAAGGACGACGTTATCAACATCCTGATACCGAGAGTGAAAGAACAGATTCATTCAGAAAAGGTGCTCGCGCTCTTCAACGACGACATACAGTATCTTGTCAATCCGACAGGCAAGTTCGTCATCGGCGGCCCTAACGGCGACACCGGACTGACCGGCCGCAAGATTATTGTCGACACATACGGAGGCAAGGGCGCACACGGCGGAGGAGCCTTTTCAGGCAAGGACTCAAGCAAGGTAGACCGCTCGGCAGCCTACGCCGCACGCCACATAGCCAAGAACATGGTGGCAGCAGGAGTAGCCGACGAGATGCTGGTACAGATAAGCTATGCCATCGGAAAGGCAGAGCCGCTTAACGTCTACGTAAACACTTACGGCAAGAGCCACGTCAAGATGACTGACGGCGAGATAGCTGAAAAGATATGCCAGATGTTCGACCTGCGCCCGAAAGCAATTGAGCGCGAGCTGAAGCTGCGCCAGCCTATGTATCTCGAGACTGCCGCTTACGGCCACATGGGACGCAAGAACGAGGTTGTAAAGAAGACCTTCACGAGCCGCTACCATGAGGAGAAGACCATCGACGTTGAGCTGTTCACATGGGAGAAGCTCGACAAGGTGGACGAGATACGCGCAAAGTTCTTCTGACAAAAAGACGCCGGTGCCAAGCCGGAGGCTATTACGGCACAGCCGCGATGAAGCCTGACGCGCAGGGGCGCACCGAGAGGAGGAGCCCCTATCCCAACACTTGAAAAATAATTAACGACAATAATGATAATCCAGCAGGCAGACTCGACGGCGACAGTAAGAGCCGCAGCCCACGGCGACACCGCGAAGGCACACCCGGAGGCAAATCATGTGCCCCGGACGTATGAGGTGTTGCAGAAGCTGCCGCCCGACGCCACGCCGGCACAGCAGGACTCGGCCATACAGGCGGCGTTCCATGTCGAGAACACTCATCTGAGTACACGCCCCGACACGCTAAGTCTGCCAGGACAGGAAGACTGGGTAAGTCCGAGAGACGTTGAACTGCCTCAGTATTACCGTGAGACATTCTTCTCGAAAGACTCGCTCTTCTACAGCGAGACAGGCGGCCGTTACGGCGTGGCAGGCGACCCTGTGCCCTACACCATCCGAGGCGACAACACGCTTACGGCACTGCTTATAGGCTGCTTCATAGTCGCGCTGGTGGCATTCGCTAACTCACGACGCTTCTTCCTGCATGAGGCGAAATACTTCTTCCGCGAGCCCAACAGCAATACAACAGAGATGACGGAGACGACGGCCGAGGTCAGATTCCAGTTTTTCTTCGTCATGCTGACGTGCCTGCTCCTGTCAACAATATCATTCCTATATACACTCGAATGTGTCGCTGACACGTTCATCCTCTCGTCGCAGTACCAGCTGGTAGGAATATTCTTCGGCATATTCGCCGCATATTTTCTCATCAAGATGCTGGTATACTGGGCTGTCAACAACGTGTTCTTCGGCAGAAAAAAGAGTGAGCGATGGCTCAAGTCGCTGCTCTTCGTCACGTCGGTTGAAGGCATAGCCCTGTTCCCGCTCGTACTGCTTCAGGCATACTTCGACCTTTCTATCCAGAAAGCTGTCGTTTATGTCCTTTTTGTCATTGTTATATCAAAAATTATACTGTTCTACAAGAGTTTTGTTATGTTTTTCCGACATAAAAACTTTTTTGTGCAGATAATTTTGTACTTTTGCACCCTTGAAATAATGCCGTTGCTTTCATTATGGGGTATACTGGTAAAGGTAGTAGATTTATTGAAAATAAACTTTTAGGATATTGACTGATGGTAAGAAAGATTTTAGTGTCACAACCGAGACCAAGTAGTGACAAGTCACCGTATTTCGAGATGGAAAAAGATTATGGCGTAGAATTAGTCTTCCGTCCATTTATTAAAGTAGAAGGACTTTCCTCAAAGGAGTTCCGCCAGCAGAAAATCAGTATTCTCAACTATACAGCAGTAGTATTCACCTCACGACACGCTATTGACAATTACTTCAAGTTGGCAAACGATATGCGTCTCGAGATACCGGAGACAATGAAATACTTCTGCGTAACCGAGACAATAGCGCTTTACATACAGAAATACGTTCAGTACCGCAAGCGTAAAGTGTTCTTCGGCAAGACAGGCAAGATAGACGACCTGCTGCCCACAATGGTGAAACACAAGACCGAGAAATATCTCATTCCGCTGAGCGACGTGCATGACGACACTGTAGAGAAGCTGCTCGACTCGAAGAAGCTCAACCATACCGAGTGCGTGATGTACCGCACGGTGAGCAACGACTTCACCGAGGACGAGGTCAAGACATTCGACTACGACATGTGCATATTCTTCAGTCCGTCGGGTATCAACGCCTTCAACTCAACATTCGGCGACTCGATGAACGACAAAGTGGTAGTCGGAACATTCGGCCCTGCAACAGCCAAGGCAGCTCACGACGCCGGACTGAAGGTGGCACTTGAGGCTCCAACGATGAAACACCCGTCTATGACAAGCGCTCTCAAAGACTTTCTTGAGAACAATAAATAAGCAATAACGTATGTCTGAACCAGGCGCAATGACATTCGGCAAGGAAGAACGGCTATGCAGCAGAACGCTCATAGACCGTCTTTTCCATAAAGACGGCAGCCGTTCAATGGCTGCCTATCCGCTGCGCCTCGTCTACATGAAGACACAGGACGGCGAGGACATACCGCCGGCACAGATGCTCGTCAGCGTGCCCAAGCGGTGCTTCAAGCGCGCAGTGAAGCGCAACCGCGTGAAACGCCAGGTGCGCGAGGCATACCGCAAGAACAAACACATACTGTACGACAAACTGAAACTGCAAGAAGACACACGGCTGACAATGGCTTTCATCTGGCTCGACGATAAACTGTGGGACACCCAGAAAGTCGAGCAGAAAGTGGTCAACCTAATGCAAAGACTTGCCGAAAAGCTGTAAGCAGATGGAAAAATTAAAAGGTTTCATCCGCATATTGTCAAAAGCACTGGTATTGCTGCTGTGCGTGCCGATTATCTTCTACCAGAAATTCATATCACCCTTTACCCCTCCATCGTGCAGATTCACACCGACTTGCTCTGAATACGCCAAGCAGGCGCTCAGAAAGCACGGCCCCGTAAAAGGACTGATACTTGCCATACGCAGGCTGCAGAGATGCCACCCGTGGGGCGGAAGCGGATACGACCCAGTGCCGTAAGCGGCAGGTCGCGTACAGAATAACCTCCAGTAAACATTAAAACAGAAAAACCATACAATGAACAAGAACTTTGTTGAAGAACTCAAGTGGCGTGGCATGCTGAGCCAGATTATGCCCGGCACAGAAGAGCTCTTGCAGAAAGAGCAGGTAACGGCATACCTGGGCACTGACCCTACAGCCGACTCACTCCATATAGGCCACCTCTGCGGCATCATGATGCTGCGCCACCTGCAGCGCTGCGGACACAAACCGATTATACTCGTTGGCGGAGCCACAGGCATGATAGGCGACCCCTCAGGCAAGAGCCAGGAGCGTAATCTGCTTGATGACAAGACACTCTACCACAACCAGGAGTGCATAAAGGCACAGGTAGCCAAGTTCCTCGACTTCAGCAGCGACGTGCCTAACGCAGCCGAACTTGTCAACAACTACGACTGGATGAAAGACTTCACCTTCCTAAACTTCGCACGTGAGGTCGGAAAGCACATCACCGTAAACTACATGATGGCAAAAGAGAGCGTGCAGCAGCGACTCAACGGCGAGGCCCGCGACGGTCTTTCGTTCACCGAGTTCACTTATCAGCTGCTCCAGGGCTACGACTTCCTCTACCTCTACCAGCACAAGGGCTGCAAGCTACAGCTCGGCGGTAACGACCAGTGGGGCAACATGACCACCGGAACAGAGCTTATCCGACGCACACTCGGAGCAGAGGCTGACGCATACGCGCTGACCTGTCCGCTGATAACCAAGGCCGACGGAAAGAAGTTCGGAAAGACTGAAAGCGGCAACGTATGGCTCGACCCGAAGCGCACATCACCCTACAAGTTCTACCAGTTCTGGCTCAACGTCAGCGACGACGACGCAGAACGCTACATAAAGATATTCACAAGTCTCGACAAAGAGACAATCGACGCCCTCATCGAGGAGCACCGTCAGGATCCGGGACGCCGCACACTTCAGCGCCGTCTGGCTGAAGAGGTAACCGTAATGGTACACTCACGCGCCGACTACGAGGCAGCCGTAGAGGCTTCCAACATCCTTTTCGGCAAGTCGACAAAGGAAAGTCTGCTGAAGCTCGACGAACAGACACTGCTCGATATATTCGAAGGCGTGCCTCAGTTTGAGGTCTCAAAAGACAAGCTCGGACTTCCGGCAGTAGAGCTGTTCACCACAGAGGCAGCCATATTCGCCAGCAAAGGCGAGATGCGCAAGCTCGTACAGGGTGGCGGCGTATCGCTAAACAAAGAGAAACTGACGGCATTCGACCGCGCTGTAACGGCTGACGACCTCATTGACGGCAAATATCTGCTCGTACAGAGAGGTAAGAAAAATTACTACTTAGTAACCGTTAAAGACTAAAAAGTCGTTCAAATTTTTGGTAGTGGCGTAAAAAACCACTACCTTTGCACCCGTGATTGTCCAATGGTGTAATGGTAGCACAACAGGTTTTGGTTCTGTTTGTAGTGGTTCGAATCCGCTTTGGACAACATTTTTAAATATTATTCATACAATAATCGCACCTTTGCATATTAAAGGTGCGATTTTTTTTAGTAACTTTGCAAAACCTAAATTACGATTTTTCAAAAAACAATCAAACTAAAAATAAATTATGAAAACAAATTACGAAATCCGCTACGCAGCGCATCCTGAAGATGCAAAGAGCTATGACACAAAGAGAATCCGCCGCGACTTCCTTATCGAAAAGGTATTCGCAGCAGACGAAGTAAATATGGTTTACTCTATGTACGACCGCATGGTTGTAGGCGGCGCAATGCCTGTAAAGGAAGAGCTGAAGCTCGAAGCGATAGACCCGCTGAAGGCTGATTACTTCACAACACGCCGCGAGGTCGGCATTTTCAACGTCGGCGAGGGTGAGGGTGTTGTCAAAGTCGGCGACGAAACATACACTCTGGGCTACAAAGAGGCTCTCTACATAGGCCGTGGCGACCGCGACGTTTACTTCAGCAGCAAGGACGCGCAGAAGCCTGCAAAGTTCTACTTCAACAGCGTAACCGCACACAAGGAGTATCCCTGCAAGAAGGTAACAAAGGCAGACGCAGTGGTAGCGCACATGGGTTCACTCGAGATGAGCAACGAACGCGACATCAACAAGATGCTCGTTTCACAGGTACTTCCTACCTGTCAGCTTCAGATGGGTATGACCGAGCTTGCTCCGGGCAGCGTATGGAACACTATGCCGGCACACGTTCACAGCCGTCGTATGGAGGCTTACTTCTATTTCGAGGTTCCTGAGGATCAGGCTGTATGCCACTTCATGGGACAGATTGACGAGACTCGCCACATCTGGATGAAAGGAGACCAGGCCGTTCTCTCACCGGAATGGAGTATTCACAGCGCAGCCGCAACGCACAACTACACCTTCATCTGGGGCATGGGAGGCGAAAACCTCGACTACGGCGACCAGGATTTCTCTAAGATAACTGACCTGAAATAAAGACAAAACTACACTTATGGATACATTTTCAAAAAGATTCTCACTTGAGGGAAAGGTGGCACTCGTAACGGGAGCCGCTTACGGAATAGGCTTCGCAATAGCAGAAGCATACGCACAGGCAGGTGCTAAGATTGCGTTCAACTGCCGTTCACAGAAGCACATGGACCAGGCACTGGCCGACTATAAGGCTAAAGGCATAGACGCCAAGGGCTATATCTGCGACGTAACAAAGGAAGACGAAGTAAAGAAGATGGTTGCCGACATAGAGAAAGAGCTCGGCACAATCGATATTCTTGTCAACAACGCAGGCATAATCAAACGAATACCGATGACAGAGATGTCGGTTGAGGACTTCCGTCAGGTTGTAGACATCGACCTCAACGCGCCGTTCATCGTGTCAAAGGCAGTCATTCCGGGCATGATTAAGAAAGGTCACGGCAAGATTATCAACGTTTGCTCAATGATGAGCGAGCTGGGCCGCGAGACAGTATCAGCCTACGCAGCAGCCAAAGGCGGACTGAAGATGCTGACACGCAACATCTGTTCAGAGTTCGGCGAGCACAACATACAGTGCAACGGTATCGGCCCGGGCTACATCGCAACACCGCAGACAGCGCCGCTGCGCGAGCGTCAGCCGGACGGCAGCCGTCATCCGTTTGACAGCTTCATCGTATCTAAGACTCCTGCCGCACGCTGGGGAACTCCCGAAGACCTTATGGGTCCGGCTGTATTCCTTGCTTCTGACGCATCAGACTTCGTAAACGGACATATCCTTTACGTAGACGGCGGAATACTCGCCTACATAGGCAAGCAGCCTTGACGCAGCAGCCCAAGGACGGCATAAACGCACACAGCGGCCAGGATAAGCATTACCGCAGCCATACAGCCCGGTGCCGGGAGACAGGCACACAGGGCGGCGGCGGAGTGGTTATCCTGGCCGCTTTTCCGTATCCTGGCACGAAGGCGTGAAACTAACGGGGCAGACAACGCGCGGCAGGCAAGGACAAACCGGCAGCCGCACACACGGCTGCGGCTGCCGTGAGGACGCAAAATAAAACGGCTGCAAGGCCCGGCGGACATGCCGTCCGCCACTTGCCTTGCAGCCGTTAGTTATGCCGCCAGAACCGCTTAAAACGACTCGTAGGCGGTAGTTTTACAAATACCTGTGTTACTTCACCAACAGTTTCTTTCCGCCTACGATGTAGACACCCTTCTCAAGACCTTGTGTTGCAGTTGCAGCCTTGCCTTCCCTTACCATGCGGCCGTCGATGGTATAAACCTTGACGTCGGCGTCAGGATTGCCTGCTACGACTGAATCGATGCCGGTAGCCATGGTGTTGAACGTACCTGAAATGGTAATGGGGTCGCCGTTAAGCTGGCGTGCGTTGACAACATCGACAGTCACAGGACCGTTCTTCAGTGAGATTGTGGTGATTGGAATGTGTGCGATGTAACCTTCGTAATAGTCGTCCCATGTGAAAGGTGCCTGTTCCGGAGTGTACGTGCGCGAACGCTGGCCGCCGCGTGCGTCAAGCCAGCCAAGAGTTATGCCGTCGTAGAGTATTGGCACGTTGGTCCAGATCAAAATCTCGTCGTAGCCCTCGAGCGAGGCGCATCCGTTCATCGGTATGAAGTCGAAGAACAGGTTTTCCTGCTCCTTAACGCCATATATTACAATTATAGACGAAGTACCCATATCAGGATAGTTGGTCTCGACAGAACCACCCTTGGCGGTAGTCAGTCCTGACAGTGTAATGGTAACCTTGGTTGAAGTATCCATGCCGCGGCCGGTGTCCACCTCGTCAGGTATGAGTATGCCACGGATATCGACAGTGACTGTATTGCCTTCGATGGTGAATTCAGGGAAGTGCTTCTCGAACGAGCCTGCCTCTTTGTAACCCCAAGCCATGTTGACCCTCACTTTACTCTTGTCCTCATTAAGGGGCTCTGAGAATTTGAATACGATAAAGCCTTCATCGCCGCCCTCCGGATAGAACGAGTTGATGTCAGAGCCGTCGGCAGGATCTATTGATAGAAGCGTTGCAGGCATCTCGGCAAGTTCGAACGTAATCTCGAACAAACCGTCATCACCGTAAATCTTGTCGGGATTCTCCTTGTCACGAATGCCTTCAAGGCGTATTGTGAACTTGTCGCCCACGTCGATCTTTCCTCCGTCCATAAGGTGGGATACGAGATCACTCAACGATATTGAATAATAGTAGTTGTTGGTGTAAACGTCATTGATGTACGAATCGGCGATCTCCTCCTGCTGGCCTTCACCGTAGAGGATGAGCTTCTTGTCTATGGTGACAATCTGGCTGAATGTCAAATCGAGATTCGGGTCGGTAAGGTCGAACTTGTCGCCGTCTTTATAGTTGCATGAAAGCGATATTGAGCTTTCACCAGTACTGTAAGACACTACAACGGTCGTAGGGTCAAATATGGGCGAGGTGCTGAAATAATATGTCTCTCCAGCATTGACGTCACACTTGAAGATTTTACCTTCGGCAGTAATGTCAGAGCCTATCGCCACCTTAGTCTCGTCAGTCCACTGCGAGTCGGTAAGATAAAACACCGCACCGGCGAAACCGACATCAAACTCGAGTTTGCCCGTAGCCGGAGCTGTAATATAAAAATAATTGGCATTGCCCACCTTCAGGTCGAACGTGGTAGACCCTTCCGTGCCGACATTGATAGCGCCCAAATGGTAATCCGTCTGAGCCGACATGCCGGACAAGCCAAACATGAAAGCCAAAAGAGCAAAAAGAATTTTTTTCATTTTGATTATTTAATTAGATTAAGATTTTACACGGCAGCAATCCGAAGGCTGCCATTGAGCGAAAACACGGACCAGGCAGCCGATGCCGGCCCGCTTATATGGAACAGAAAAGGTGAACGGGGGACAGGGAACATGTAATGTAAACCCCTGTCACACCCTTTCACCATTTCAGTTAAGCTGTATTACTTGTTTACAGCAATCTTTGTACCGTTCACTACATAAACGCCTGCAGGCAGATTGTTGATAGTCTCAACGGCAGGACCCTCGCCTACGTAAACACCGTCGATGGTGTAAACCTTGACGTTGCCGTTAGCATCAGTCTTGATGGCTGAGATGCCAGTAGCGTCGTCAACATGGAATACGTAAACAAGCTCGGGGTTGTAGAAGTCGCCGAGAGGAGTGTTATTTTCATCAACAAAGCCCATGTCGTATGTAGAGTTGTAAATCGTAGCCTCAGGTATTGTCAGGGTATAAGTGCCTTCCTCTGTGATAGGAGTAGTAACGTTAATGAGTACGGCGCTGCTCTGGCTGGCGTAGTCGATTGAGCAAGAGAATGACTTGCCGTCAGCAGACTCAAGAGTAACAGTCTTTTTCTCCATGTCAATAGGGCCAACCTCGTTGGATGCGCCGAAGTCAAGGACTATTTCAGAAAGCTCGGTTACAGTGCTTCCGTTTTCAGGAGTTACAGATACCGGAACGAACTTGGCACGGTCGGTAATGTAAGTAAGGGTGATGTTCTGCAAGCCTTCTCCTGCACCGTAAACGATAGGAGCACCGCCGTTGTTAGAAGTAGCTGCAATCATTACGGTAACCTGTGCCTCTGCACGTGCTGCCTCGCTGAGCTTGACAGTGAGTACGTTGCCGTCAACGCTGTACTCAAGAGCCTCTCTAGCGTTCATTCCATATCTAGCAGTAACGCCGTTCTCGGCAACTGTGAAGTTAGGTGAGCTCATTGTCAGCTTGATTTCAGCAGGAATTTCAGTGTTGTACTCGCCGCTCATGTCGTAAGGAACCGGGTCAACGCTCTCTACGGTAACCATTTCCTCAACAACATTGTAAGTCCAGCTCCATGTCGGGTTGCAACGTCCCTTGGTATAACCGCCAAGGTCAGTCTGCCAAGGCTGGCGCGGGTCGAAGTTACCGTCGCCGATAGCCATAGAGTCAACCTTCAAAACATAAACACCAGGCTTTGTTAAAGCAACCGGTGTGCCTTCGCCTGTCTCGTGGTTTACAGAACCAAGCTCGCAAACAACGGCTTCGAACTCGTCGCCGAACTCGCTCAGCTTGTTCAGCAATACATCATATACCTTCTCGCCAGCCTCGTTGTAAACACCAGCTGTAGCGTTGTAGCATACATTATACAGTTTGTCAGCATCGGCTGCATTGTTAGCCTTGAATGTAACCTTCTCCAAAGACTCTACATAGCTGCCGTCAGTCGGTTTCTCGTCAGAGAAAGTGAGCAGATAGTCGATAGTGCGTCCGTCAGCCCAAGGCACGCTTACAGTATAAGCGCTGTTGGCCTCGCTGAAGTATTGAGAATACAGTCCGGTCTCGTCATTAAGGCCCAAACCGGTCTCAGCATCAACACCTGAGATGTAAACAGTAATGTAAGACTCGTTAGAGCCACCCTCGAGAGTAACATCTACCTTGGTCTTTCCATTCTCGTCAGAAGTCTCATACTTAAGTGGTGCAAGACCCATGCCCATGCCCACTGCAGCAGCTACTTCATTAACCTTGAGAAGGCCGCTGAAAGTAAATGTCACAACAGGATTCTCAGAACTTGGCATCTGGCTGGGGTCAGTAACGTCGATTGACGGTGTAATGTTTTCAAGAACAATGTCTGAATACTGCTTGGGTTCAACTGAACCTTCAAACTCAAGACTTGTAGTGAACAACGGAGTGTAGTCATACCACGCATTCTGGTCTGTGTACGAAACAAAAGAGAATGTGTACTTCTCGTTTGAATAGAACACCCAGTCATAATCAACATTGCTTGTTGCTACTTTCCATTCAGTATATTCCTTAAGCTCATAAGTGTTGTTAGGATCGCTGCGGTCTACAAAGATAACAGGATTGCCTTCCTCGTCGAGAACGGGTGTTCCCTCTCCTACTGGAACAGCCGGAACGTCGGTCATTTGACCTGTGATACTACCTACGATTTGAACACGCATATAAGATATCGGCTTATCGGTAGTAAACGTCAGGACTGTTTCATTCTTGCCATACTGGCCAAGAGCAGAACCTTCAGCCGGATCAGAAGTAACGATTGAGAAATAGTTAGGATCTTCAGTAGCAGGCTTAAACGTTACAGTGATAGTTTCGTCAGCCCAAGGAGCAGCATTGTTCTTAATAAGATAAGTCTTGCCGGCTTTCATTCCTTTGAAATCCGTACTCTTCACTTCTCCCCAGTCTTCGCTCATGCCGGAAAACTGGCCGTAATCAGCATCGCCGGGTGCCTTAACCATCCAACCAAGCATGCCCCAAGCGCTTTGGGCAAGGTTAAGAGCACCATCCTCAGGAGCCGTAAACGAAATGTAAACCGATCCAGCTCCGGCTGAAATCACATACTGATCGCCGTCTTGTACGACGTACGGATCACTTTCCGTACCTGTGCCTGTAAGGGCCCAAGCACCTGTCACACAGCACATAAGGGCTGTAAGACATAATAGTAAAAACTTTTTCATACGTAAATAAATTATTAGTTATTAATAAAAAACCATTAAAATAATATGTGGGCTCGCGTCATCGGACGTCCACCCACATATTTTTTTAAGACTATTTAAGTACTACTTTCTTGACTACACTTGCACCGTCGACAGTAGCCTTGACGATATAGAGTCCGCCATCAGACATTGCAAAGCTTACTGTACCATAACCGGTCTTTGCACCTACCATTCTTCCGCTTGCGTCGTAAACAGATGCGTTAACATCACCTGCGACATTGACTACAATGTGTCCGTCAGTTGCAACGATGTTGATGTCGTCAGCATCAGCATTGACTGAACCTATACCTGTAACGCCGTCGACAGTGAACGGAACTTTAGCGACGTTGACAACAAGACCCGTGTTGTTGTTAAGTACTGCAACAACAACTTCTGCGTTGTTCCAGTTTACAACATTATCAGGAGCTGTGCGCTCTATGCTGAACTCAACAGGAGAATTTGCTGTTACGTTTGCCGGTATCATTCCAGCCATACCTGTATAATACTCGTCAATTACACGTCGTGCAACATGGTTGAAAGTAACTGTCGGGTTAGGCTGTCCAAGCTCACCGCCCTTACCGAATCGGCCGAGCAGCGGGTCTGTGCTTGTATAGCAGTTGTTGGCCTGAGTACCTTCAAGACCGTTCTCAACTATAACAACCAACATGTTCTGGTTAAGATTGTTGAGGTTTACTGCATAATTGACATTACCGTTAATAGTTACAGTCTTATTATTTGTGTCATAATCAGCCTTCAATACATTGATATCAGCGTCAGCGATAGGATTCATTGAGAACTCACGCTGAACTATGTCAAGGAATGTCTCATTGCCAGGCATACTATTGAATGAATAATAGCTGCTTGTAGCACCATAAATCATGGCCGTTGGCTGGTAAAGGGTATCGATACGGTTAACCAGACCTGACGGGAAGGCTGTTACACCAAGTGCATTACAATAATCATCGTAAGCAAAGAAGTCCTGACCTGAGTTACCTGTGCTGTGAACACCTATTGACACCACCTTGTCGCCGAACAACTGCTCAAGATTCTCAAGTGCGAGAATACCACGCGGACAGTTTGTACACCACTGACCGGTAGCTTCCTCTACAAGCACGCGCTTAGTCGTCTGGAACGCAAGGTCCTTGACAGAAGAACTGCGTGAAAGCTGTGTACCATCAAGATTTACTGTGATTGTATAAGGATTCTCCTCACCAACAGTAAGAGGCATCTGCTCAGGGAACTTGATTGTATAAACAGGGCTGTCCTTAGTCAGATTGAGATCAGAAGCTGTATAAGTTGACTTGAAGTCACCTGCGGTAACGGTAGCGGTAAGATTGTTGTATGTCTTGTCGCCTGAAACATTAACCTGTGCAGTAACGTCGACAGCTGACTGATCGACAACAGAAGTAGCTGTAGAGCTGCTCAGAATGAAGTCACCGCGATAGTATATTCTGACATTGTCAAGGAACACGGCACTCTGATCCTCATTGTCGTTGACAAATGCTATGTAAACATACTTGCCTGCATAGTCAGCCAGAGGAATCTCGAAATGAGTCCAGTCGCCCTCGAGTTCGTCCTGCGACTTGCCCGGAGTCAGTTTCTCCTTGAATACGAGCTTGCCGTTGGTCTTGAACTTGTTGTAGAGATCCTGCGTGAAGTTTACGTAACCACCGTCTTCCTCGAGGATGTATACCTTGAGCGAGTCACTCTTTGAGAACTGGTATGACTGTGCGTCGAAGCTCAGGTAGAAGTCGCCGTTCTCGATGTACTGCTGCGGCAGAGACATCCAGTCGTCAGACTTGCCTGACGGGCTGTACATTGAGTGTGAAGCCGCGCAATAGTCTGAAGTCTCTTCGGTGCTGCGGATAGTGAAGTTCCACGGAGTGTTGTCTGTGTCGAACTCCCATGATGCAGGTACTGAAGCCGGAGTGTTGTGGTCGCCTTCGTAAAGGAGGTAGCGTGCTATTGACACCGACGGGTCGTTGAAGTCGTCGAAGAAGAGGTCGCCACCGGGCACAACTTCAGCCTCGTACATGCCATGGTAGTTGATTGTTATCTCGTCGTTTCCACAGTCGCCCATTATGTCGGTAATAGCGTCCTCGGGTATAACAACCTTGTAGTCCATGCCGAGCTTAAGGTAACGGCGAAGGGCAGGTGCCAATGCAACCTGTTTGCCTGAAGTTGAAATTACAAGGTCGCATATAGGAGTCTCGCTGTCGCCCTCGTAGAGGTAGGCAACGGCAGGAACGTCCTTGTTCTTTGCAACCTGTACATCCATGTCGA
This sequence comes from uncultured Prevotella sp., assembly GCA_902491375.1. Classification (GTDB taxonomy): domain Bacteria; phylum Bacteroidota; class Bacteroidia; order Bacteroidales; family Bacteroidaceae; genus Prevotella. Next base: position 23,165 of record CABUHE010000019.1, on the reverse strand, counting down.
ACGTCAGGCGTACCGGCTGTGAAGTGCTTATTTCAGACACGTTGGCGCCATTAGCGGGCGACATGCTTGTAACCTTTGCAGGAGCGTTCTCGCGTCCTACATAGTTGATGCGGATTTCCTTGCTCTTGTAGCTGTTGTCGGCTGTAAGCTGGAATGTTCCGGCAGGGAAGTAAACGGTATATTTCTTGCCGGCTTCCAACGTCGTAGGTATTCCTCCTACAACGAAGCTGATGCCGTCAGAGCTGGGCGAAATGTTGAAATTACGTACCAGCTGGCCGTTTTCGTCAAGCAACTGGGCCATACTTCCTGAAACAACTGAGGTCGGCTTCGAGAAGGTAATCGTGGCTTTCTTGAAACGTGCGAATGCTGAACCTGCTGCGGGATATACAGAGAATGCCTCAAGCGGGTCGATTTTAGAAGTTGCTTCGGTGAAAGTCTCCGGCAGGCGGATAATATAGCCATAGCCAATGGCCTGGCTCATACCGATAAGCACGTGCTCGTCGTCAGAAACATCAACAGCGTAACCGGTCATTTCCTGGTTAATCTTCTCGTAAATGTTGATGCCGTAGCGGCCGCTCATTATCTCATCGAGGCCGTACCACAGCTTGCCGTAAAGTACATAAAGGTAACGTACGGGGTTTACGGCAGGAGAAGATGCGAAGATAGTTCCATTATTGGACACGGCGAAACCACCGCGGTCTTTCTCGTCTGAATATGTGTTGAACAGCTCGAACGATCCATCGGTTATATTCAGGCGGTATGCTGCATTATACTCCTCGGTCGTGCTGTTGTCGACGATTTGCGACATACCTGTCATGTAAGCGCCGTTGTTGCTCATGTTTGATGCATCGATGAACGAGCCGCCCTTGTAATTGTCTGCCAGCAGATTGTCTACATAAACAGTCTTCTTTGTTTCGCTGTTGTAAACATAATAACAGTTCTGGCCTACGTAAACGAAGTTCATGGCACCTGCCAATATCTTGCCGTCAGCGCTCATGTTCTGTATGCGGCGCATGTTGGTAAGTGAACCGAACTTATCCTGGCGCGGGAAGCCTTCCAACTCTGAATCAACGTCAAGCTGGCGGTATGTGCCATCTTCCTGACGGTCCCAGACTCTGGGCAGCTCCATGTTCTGCGACAGGCCCTGGCCGTCGTCGCCTCCGAATGCGAAACCTGCTATGCGGCTTCCGTCGGGAGTTACACAGAGAGCCTCGCCGTCGCCCGGCAGGTTAACCCACTTGCCTGCGTCGACATCATAGTATGCCGGATGGCCGTCGGCGCTGCCGACAACCATTTTACCATCGTCGGTAACGTCATTTGCCGTGAAGCCGATGGCGTTAGAGCCTGTCCACAGTTGCTTCATCTCGCCCGTGGTGGCGTTAATCAAATAAGGATAACCTACAAGTGTTGCGTTAGACTCGTCTACGGAAACAGATGTAGCCCACAAGCCGTTGTCTGACAGGGAGGTGAAGTATCCAGACGCCTGCGGGAACTTGATAGGAATAACCTTCGCTTCCGTATCAGACTGTGCCTTCACGCTGAGACCACAGCAAAAAAGTCCCAGGAGTAAAATGCATAAATAGATTCTCTTTCTAAACATAACTTACTTTACTTAATTTTAAAACTTGTTTTTCGTGTGTTTAAGGTATTTGATGGAATGAGGTATTTGGTCTTATATGTAAAAAGCCACAGCCGGACCGCGCGTTTCATTATCGCCCAACCATAGGACAACTGAGAATGCAACGACCGAAGTGTATCGCATCCGGGCCCTGCGTTAAACCGATAACGAAGCGGAGCCCGGCTGCAGCTTATTTTTGTGTACCGTAAAACGGATAGATTAGTTTTCAAGAACTTTGACAGTACGGCCGTCAGCATACTTAACGATATTGATGCCCTTCTGCGGAGCTGACAGCTTGCGGCCGTCGAGTGTATAGCGTGCCACTTCCTTGCTGTTGCCTGCTACCGTAACATCCTGGATACCAGCTGTCTGGTCGGTTGTAAGTTTGATTGTTATCGTTGAGCCAGGATATGAGTTGTCTCCTTGCTGGGGGAAGCCTTTGCTCATGTCAACGTCATATCTTATCACCTGAACCTCAACCTCTGCTGTTGCAAGAGCATTCTTGTCATTAACAAGCAAGTGAAGCTGCATGTCCTTAGGTTGATTTGGATAGATTGCACCGAAACTTGTTGTAAAGTCAGCTCCACTAACAGGCACACAATTCATAGGGAAGCAGATCTGCATAGATCCGTTAGTTACTGACTTAACATTACATTTAAGCACAAGTCCTGCGATAGCGTCAGAAACATTCATTACACATACGCCTGCACCGACCTGCTTTTCATTATATTCTTCACCCATTCCGTAATCGATGATATGAATCTGATTACCTGTAACGGTAGAACCGTTTTCATAGATGTTTCCTACAGAGTCTGTAAACTGGATTAAATCATCGTAATCAGTTGCCGCCAAGGCATTCACTGAAAAACCTCCCATCAGAATTGACAGGCAAAGAGTAAAAAACTTTTTCATTGTTGCACCTTAATTATTTATAAATCTGTTAATTTAAAATTCAATACAATAAAACATTCAATTTTTAGGACATCGCGTCCTTCTTATACAATATATTTACATGCGGACATTAAATTCAGCGCATAAAGGTAAATAAAAAGAAAATAACTGCAAATTTTTTTGTGTGAAAAATGTCTGCTAAAACAGAGTTTAACACACTCAACATTTTTTTACAAACAACCTTTTTATTTTTGTAAAGCCACAGCATTATATATTAGCCTATTTTATTAAAATCAAGTAATCATTATGCAGCATTTTTGCTTAAATTAACTACAAAATGCAAATAACAGCAGTTTTAGTTAAATTAAACTTTAAAATTATCGTTTTATTTAAAATTCTTGTTTAGAGGCAGTTCGCGGCTTCACGCAAGAATACTACGATATTGTGTTACAAATCGTAACAGCCATGCCGTTAAAGCCCTTTAAAACCGTGCCGACAATTAAAAAGACTGCCCATATTCAACAAAAACCGAAGCATACACTTACAAATCATAACGATAAAGCAAAACATAAAACTGAGATAAAAGCATGGCAGTCGGCTGCGTGCATTAACAACAGTAGAGAAATACTAATTTGCCGTTTCAAGCCTTTTTAGTATCTTTGCACTATGGAACATAACGCAACCGACGAAATGTACATGCGACGCTGTCTGCAACTGGCAGGCAACGGACGGCAGAACGCCAAGCCCAACCCTATGGTAGGGGCGGTGATAGTCAGCGGCGACGGCAGGATTATAGGTGAAGGCTACCACGTGCGCTGCGGACAGGGACATGCCGAGGTCAACGCCTTCGCGTCAGTAAGCAAGGCCGACGAGGCTCTGCTCCACGATGCGACAATCTACGTCAGCCTTGAGCCATGCTCACACTACGGCCGCACTCCGCCATGCGCCGACCTTATTATAAAAAAAGGGGTCAAGCGTGTCGTTGTAGGATGTGTCGACCCGTTTGCCAAAGTGCACGGCCGCGGCATACAGAAGCTGCGCGACGCCGGCATAGAGGTTACCGTCGGTGTGCTTGAAGACAAGTGCAAGGAGCTAAACAAGCGGTTTATCACATTCAACGAGCACAAGCGTCCGTACGTCATACTGAAATGGTGCATGACAGCCAACGGCTTCATTGACGACAACTTCAAGCCCGTAACACTGTCTACTCCGTTCACCCAGATGCTCTGCCACAAACTGCGCGCCGAGAACGACGCCATACTCGTAGGCCGTGTAACAGCCGAGCGCGACCGTCCGCGGCTTAACGTAAGGCTGTGGAGCGGCCCAGACCCAATGCCGATAACTCTCGACCGAAACAATCCGTTCAGCCCTGACATTGACTTCAGCAAGCCTGTCATTCCGCTGCTCTTCGATTATCTTTACAAAAAGAGCGTGCAGTCGCTCATAGTCGAAGGCGGCGCAGAGACGCTAAGACGTTTCATGGACGACGACAACTGGTGGGACGAGATACGCGTAGAGACATCGCCAAAGAGCGTAACAGGCGGCACGCGCGCACCACAGCTTCCGCAAAACGTAAGGCTGGAGAGCAGGCGGGAATACGACGGAAACGTCATTGAAACTTATGTGAAAGACGTATTGTAGTTCTGTATAAAAACTGCAATTATATGTAATTGATTATAGATTGTAACCAAATAAGCTCAACAGGTCATACCAGCTTAACTTTTCATGCTGATATGACCTGTTTTTTGCATACTTAACCGTTATGTTCTATCAATCTGAAACACACTTAACAACGGCATATCAAGCGCCAATTTTACAGACTGTGAAATGATAATTGTAAATATATTTTTACTTTTCAGTCTGCAAATTAATGTCTAAAACTATGTTTATTTATAATCATTCTATATAGCAGGCAATACATAGGAATGATGAACATAGAAAAGATATTTGAGCTGATTAATAACAGAAAATGTAAGAAATTGAACTCTCCCTGAATCTGTAATATAAGTATAAGCAGTGAAATGACAGAGGTAAACACAATCTGCCATACTGTAAGATTTGCCCAATTATCATACCTGCAAACAAGCCACGTGGCTACTCCTGCAATAACATGTGAGGGCAAGAAAAAGGCGCTGTATGCTGGCGCTGACAACAGCTCATCAAGTCCGCTGACAAAATAAATTATACCGATAATGATGATAAAAAATACAGCTGTCCCTTCAAATATCAGGAATCGTCTATCTCTTAGTTTCATTGGCGGTTACTTTATTCAATAATTTGATTATCTGTTCTGTTATGTGGCTCTCTTGACTATTCATGAGCAGCTCCATTTACTTTTCCTGATACATTCGCTCTTTATTTTTTTAACTTATCAAGCCCAACTCTTATACCTCGCTTTTGCTTCTCTTTTTGTAACGTCAGAGAATCCATCGGCCCGATAAGACTTTCCCTGATAATGGAATAAGCATTACCTTGATTATATATATCTTCGAAGACAGATGGATTATTTATATCGACAGGTACCGATTTGTCAATAATCCAATAGTCGCAGACTTCACCAGTATTGGCATCTTTCGGCAGAGTTTTATGAAAGCCCGATCGTGTTTTTGTCTCAACCACAATCCAGCGTTCATCGGAACCGTATCTTGCTGTACCGAAAGGTATTACGTATTCAACAGAATTATCATCACCCGACCGATAAAAAATCTCACCTCCGGCACACAGAATATAGTTGCTGCCGAAATCCTGCTCCACATCCCAATCTTTTAGAACAGAATTGAAATACAGTCCCAGTCCAACTATTATAATCAAGCCGACAAGAATCTTTAATAAAAGATCTGATTTGACTTTTATCATAATCAACCAACATTCAAGAACAATGAATACACACAAAAGCAGACATGTCTGCCAAAGGCAAAGTTACGGAATAAATCAATACATCTGACGATTTTCACAAGTTTTATGTTATGCTATGACGGCAAAACAAAACTCAAAAAACTGTCTTACATTTAACAGAAACATAGATATACATTCTAATAATGACAAGACCGTAAATTGCATTTACAGATGACAAAAACATTTAAGACAGCCGCTAATTCAGTACTATGGCAGACTGAATGAGAAAGGTGGCCTTTTGCGCTGCAAAAGGATGTCTTTTAAGACGTGAAAGAGCATGTTTCGTGCTGCGATATGCCGTCTTTCACACGATGACGGTTAGTTATAGACTGACAGACAGAAAACGGCTCACAGACAGCTGGAACTGCCTAAATCAGCCATGCTATACCTTATTATATCATAACTCTTGCACGGACGGCTGATGAAAGACCTGTATTTTGTCCGTAAAAATACAAATAATGCCTGAAAGACTGACTGATAAAAAAGGCGGGCGCGCTGCATGCGCGTCCGCCATATTTGGTATTTTCAAGCCCTACAGGCTTTACTTTTCAATGCAACCGGCTTATTGAGCCTTCTCAACATGTCCCTTGCTCTTCTCCTTGCTGCCAAGTGTCAGATAAGCGACAGGAGCTGCGATGAAGATAGATGAGAATGTACCGAAGACGATACCGAGAATCATCGCGAGAGAGAAGCTGCGGATGCTCTCACCTGCAAAGATGAATGTGATGATGAGCACGAGCAGAGTTGATGAACCTGTGTTGATAGTACGTGCCAGAGTCTGGTTCAACGAGTCGTTGAAGATAGTCCATCTGTCGCGCTTAGCATACAAGTGCATGTTCTCACGTACACGGTCGAAGACAACCACCTTATCGTTGATTGAGTAACCGATTACGGTAAGTATGGCTCCGATAAACGTCTGGTCAATCTCAAGCGACATCGGGAGCAGACCCCACAGCAGTGAGTATACACCGAGAACGAACAGCGTATCGAACGCAAGTGCTACTGTTGAGCCGAGAGAGAAGGCCACGTTGCGGAAGCGCAACAGGATGTAGAGGAAGATAGCTACGATTGCTATGATCACGCTTATGATAGCTCCCTGCGTGATGTCCTTAGCCACTGACGGGCCGACTTTCGCACTGCTTATGATAGAACCGCCCTCACGGATATCAGGATTGCGGAACTTAGAAATGTCGGTCTGTGTAACCATGCCTGCCTTTGACAGTGAGTTGAAGAGTATTCCCTCAACCTCTGCGTCGACATTCTGGTCGTTTGACTCGATTTTATAGTTGGTCGTTACACGTATTGTCTTGCCGTCTACACCGAGAGCGATGGCGCTGAAGTTAGACTCTCCGAACGCTCCTTCGAGTGCGTTGCGTACATCCTCAGGCTGTACAGGCTTCTCAAACTGAAGCACGTAGTTACGTCCACCAGTGAAGTCGATACTCTTGCTGAAGCCTTTGACAAAGAAGCTGATGATGAATATTACCGCAAGAACACCCCAGATTGTGAATGAACGCTTAGAGCAGCCCATGAAGTTGAAGTTAGTATTCTGAGGCATCTTAGCAGAGATGCTTGTCATGAATGTCAGGTTCTGCCACTTGTCGCGCTTCATCTGGCGGTCATAGATCAGACGTGTCATGTAAACTGCTGTGAAGAATGAGCAGCAAAGACCGATGATAAGAGTAACGGCGAATCCACGGATAGGACCTGTACCGAACACGGCAAGGATGATACCGGTCAGGACTGACGTCAAGTTAGAGTCGAAGATTGCTGAGAATGCGTTCTTGTAACCTGCGTCGATAGCCGATTTGACGGTGAGTCCCTTTGCAAGCTCTTCCTTAGCACGCTCGTAAATGAGCACGTTGGCATCGACAGCCATACCGAGAGTAAGCAACAGACCGGCTATACCAGGCATGGTCAGCGCCGTCTGGAAGGAGCTCATGATACCCAACGTGAAGAACAGGTTGAACAACAGAGCCATGTTAGCAAGCAGACCAGGGATGAAGTTGTAAAGCACAATCATGTAAATCATCAAGATGATGAATGCTATTACGAACGAAATCAAGCCCTGCTGGATTGACTGTGCACCGAGAGACGGACCTACGATGTCCTCCTGAACGATTCGTGCCGGAGCCGGCATACGTCCAGACTTAAGTGTATTGGCAAGGTCCTTAGTGTCTTCGATAGTGAAGTTACCGCTGATCTCAGAACTTCCGCCTGAAATCTCGCCGCTTACACGCGGTGCGCTGTAAACAACACCGTCGAGAACGATTGCTATCGCGCGGCCTACGTTTGCCTTTGTGAGAGCAGCCCAGCGGCGTGCGCCGTCAGAGTTCATGGTCATATTGACAGTAGGACGGCCGGTAACGCTGTTGAACTCGTCGCGTGCGTCAGTGATAACGTCGCCCTCAAGCGGAGCGCGGCCGTTGCTCTGAGTAACCTTAAGAGCGTGAAGCTCGAATATGTTCTTTGCTGAAAGTCCGTCTGTAGGTTTGGCACTCCACAGCAGTTTCACGTCTGAAGGCAGTATTCGCTTAGCCTCTTCAGAGTAGATAATCTTGTCGATAGCGGCAGTATCGCGTACATGAGCATAGCCGACTATGCTGAGCGCGCCCTGCGGAGTAGTCTGCAACATAGAGAGCAGCGGGTGCAGCTTCTTAGCCTGTTCAGCCTGAGCGTTGCTCTGTGCGGTCTCGCCTGCAACGTCTTTCTTAAGCTGCAGCTTAGCCTTGGCAGCTTCAGCTGATGCAGTCTGCTTTGCTTTGGCTGTATCGCCGGCGGCAGCAGTAGTGTCAGCAGCAGATTTATTGTTGCCCATACTTGCAATAGCCTGGTCGAGCTGTGCGAGGTAAGGAGTTATTTCTTCGCTGTTGTATGTCTCCCAGAACTCAAGGTTTGCACTACCCTGGAGGAGCTTACGCATACGCTCCGGCTCACGTACACCAGGCATTTCAACCATGATTCGGCCTTCCTGGCCTTCGAGTTTCTGGATGTTAGGCTGTACAACGCCGAACTTGTCGATACGGTTGCGCACCACGATGTAAGAGTTGTCGATAGCTGTCTGCACTTCTGCGCGCAGAGCTTTCTCCACCTCAGCGTCAGTACTCTGTGTGCTGACTTTGCCTTTCAGCTGCTGAGTGGCGAACACTTCAGCAAGTCTGTGACCTGGTGCATTCTGATGGTAATACTTAATGAAGAGCGAGATAAAGTCAGTCTGGCTCGTCTCTTCTTCCTTCTTAGCCTGCTTCATCGACTTGACGTAAGCGGCGTCTGTCTTGTGGTCGGCAAGCATGTCGACTACGTCGGGCACAGAAATCTCGAGCACGACGTTCATACCGCCCTTCAAGTCAAGACCAAGTCCGATCTGTGTCTCCATGCACTTCTTGTAAGAATAAATGCCGAGGTACTTCACAGAGTCCTTATAGTCCTGCTGAGCTATCGGATCCTTTATCTTCGCAGCCTGGCCGTCATAATAGCTGGTGGCCACTGAGAACGAAAGATAAAAAATGCTTGCAAGTGTCAGAAGAACGGATAAGACAATTACGATTCCTTTGTTTTGCATTTTTTAATATAATTAATTTGATGTTTTTTCATCATTGGCATTATAGCGTGCAAAGATAAATAATTTTTCAAACTTTGAGAAATTTCAAGCATTTTTATTACCTACTTATCTGCCAAAATTACTCTTTTCTACCCTTTTGAGCCAACAATAAATAGGGTAATGGTCTGAATATCCGTTGCTTCTGTCAACTTTACACCTGTAAGGGCGCCAGTCGTCAGAGCACATAATGTTATCTATCCTTACGAAAAAAGCGTTATGATGATACGATATTCCAGGTCCGTTGCCCGACGCTATATAGCAGTCGGTCAGCAGTTTGTCGAGCGTATGGTGGGCGTATGAGATAGGACTGTCGTTGAAGTCGCCGCAGAGTATCACGCTGCCGTCGCAGTCCTTCACATACTGCGCCACAGCCTCAACCTGCGGAGCGCGCTTCCTGGCTGCCTCGCCCAGCTTGAGTGCCAGCCTTTTCGACTCTGCCGTGATAGTGTCCTTACCCGACTTTCCCTTCATGATGTCCTTGAAACCGGCGCGGTCAGAAAGCGAAAGTCCTGTCGACTCGAAGTGGTTGTTTATTATGTCGACTACGTCACCGTCGATGTTCACCTTGAAAGTCGCGCTGAGATTGCCTTTCGACTTATACTCGATATGGTCTTTCGACAATATGGGGTACTTGCTGAAAAGCACCAGACAGTCAGCCCTTGTGGGATGAATAACCGAGTCTGAATAGGCATAAACATCCTTGACAGCGTCAAGAATGGCGTCGCTCAGCCGTGCCTCTTGCAGACAAACGATGTCGGCATCGCTGTTGATTATGTAGTCAAGAATCGGATTTGAGCTGCTATCCGGCGGATTGTCAGCCACAAAACCGTGGACATTGTACGACAGCACCTTGATTGAACCTTCAGGCACATCGCGCTGGATGTTGAACGGACAGTATGTTCTGATGGGCTGATAGCCAAGTATAAAGCCGGCAACAGACACAAGTGCGAACTTCTTCTTGAACACAAGAAAAAAGACAAGAAAGCAGAAGTTGGCAAACAGAAAGGCGGGAAACACCAGTCCGACATTGGCTATCAAAGGATGGTCTACCGGATTTAAACGGTCTGAATAACCAATCAGCAGCATAAGAACTACCGTTACGACGTTTGCTCCTGCTATCATTTGCAGGGTTATGTTCCTGATTTTCTTAAGCATAGCTTAAAGGATTTGTTATGTCAACAGCAATACCGTACTGCCATGAAGCAGCTGCGTTATGGATTAAAAACATCGGCAGCAAGACCGTGGCTTACCATCAGAGGCAGCGGCTTACTTGCCGCTGTTGAAGAGCTTTCTCTTCTCCTCGTCGGTCAGACTGTCGTATCCGCTGCGGCGCACCTTGTCGAGTATGCGGTCAATCTCGTCCTGCTCGGCCTTCTTGCGGGCATTATAGTCCCAGTCAGACTCGCGTCGCGGATCCTCATTACGGCGCGATTCGTCAGCCCTGCGGTGACTGCGTCGCTCCCAGTTATCCTTCATGCGGTCAAAGAACTGTTGACCGCGCGAGCGTCCGTAACCTCCGCCGCCGGGATTGTTGCGCCAATACCTTATCATAATATATCCGAAGAGCGCGCCGCCGAGGTGTGCGAAGTGAGCCACACCGCTGCCGCTCGTGCCCAAAGCCGACAACAGTTCGATTACTACGAAGATGCCGACAAACCACTTTGCCTTTATCGGGAAAGGCAGCGGGAATATGAACATACGCTGCTCAGGGAACAGCATTCCGAAAGCAAGCAGAATGCCGTAAATCGCACCTGACGCACCTACGGTGGTCATCATATTAAGAACCGGCTGGCTGTTACGCGCCACTGTCATCACATCACCGAAACCGAAGCCCGGAATCTGGTCAGAAGCCATGACATAAAACTCGCCGAACTGCGCCAGCAGCTGTATCAGACCGGCACCTACACCGCACGCAAGATAGTAGAAAAGAAACTTCTTAGGTCCCCACACATTCTCCACAACGCAGCCGAACATCCACAGCGTAAACATGTTGAACAGGATGTGCGTGAAGTTGGCGTGCATGAACATGTATGTGAACAACTGGAATATGTTGAAGTCAGACGCCAGGAAAAAATGAAGGCCCAACAGGTTGTTAAGGTTCACGCCATAACGCGCAAAAACCCATGTGGCAAAAAACATCAAGACGTTGATTATCAACAGATTCTTTGTTATCGTAGGGATTCTGAACATATACTCAAGTTTTTGTATGTTTAATATTAAGTTCCGGCAAAAGTACTAAAAATATCTGTCATTGTGCATAAAAGGGTCTGTTTACCAACTTTTTTTCATGAAATTCCTCACTTTTTTTTATTTTTTGTTTGGCGTATGAAATGAATAGGCTATATTTGCGAGGAAAATACGTAGAAAACACTTATAAATATTAATATTTTAAACCGATTGATTATGAACAAGACAGAACTTATCGAAAAAATAGCTACCGGCTCAGGCCTTGCAAAAACTGACGCAAAAAAGGCTCTCGACGCTACCGTCGCTGCTATTAAAGACGCACTCGTAGCAGGCGATAAAATATCTTTGGTTGGATTCGGAACATTCAGCGTTAACGAGCGCCCGGCACGCGAAGGCATCAATCCTTCTACAAAGGAGAAGATTCAGATTGCAGCCAAGAAGGTAGTTAAGTTCAAGGCAGGAGCTGAACTGAACGACGCTGTAAACTAAAACAGCAACCTGACGATATTTTAAATAGAAAAGACAAGACCTGACGCATTAATACTTGGCACACAGCCAAAAGCCGTCAGCAAAGTCATAAGTATTAAATTTACCCTTATGTGGGCATGGAAAACCGTGCCCACATTTTTTATATTCACCCCTATTCAAAATAACCGGCTATCCAATCGGCCTGCACTTTGTCGAGCATCTTATAAAAGATGCTATATAAAAGGCTGCTCCTATTTTTACTGATTATAAATAAAAGGAAGAGAATTTTTATCGGGAAATGAAATTTGAGAATATGGAGAAAGGTGCAAGTCTTGTGTTTTTTATATCATAATAATGTGGCTTTTGCTTTCGGTTAAACGCTGCTGAGTGGTGTATGCGTGAACAACAGTATGGATTGACAGAATTATATATTAAAATGAAGATATTGGTTTAAGACTTATAGTGAACGGTAGCTTATAATTCAAAAATTATTGACATAAAACTGAAAGACGAATGGCGTAAAATCAAAATATAACTGATGTAAAAGCAGGAGCCGAATGACGTAAAAACAAAAGAGGGCAGATTGCAGAGCAAAAGAGTATCTTTTAAGACATGAAAGAGCAACTTTCATATCGTAAAAGGTGCTCTTTCTTTATTCCGTGAAATAACTTCCATAACGAGCAAGAATAGTGAATCAATATTAACCTCAAACCGGTCATTATTAATTTTACCGGCAATATATAAGCAAATCAAGCCGTTATTGTGCTTTATTAACCGCTTTCGCTTTCTTATTGACCTGAATTTTAGATATTATAAAACCGTTGTCAGTGGATTTTTATAATAAATGATTTAGGTTAAACGATATGATTATGATGCGTAAAGAGGGCAGAATGATGAGCTGAAATGAAGACGGCAGAAATATAAAACGCCACCTTTCGGAACGGAAGGCGGCGCTTTAGCGTTAATATATGACTAACAAACTGACGCAAAGAGGTAAAAACATAAGCATCTGTTTGTAAAATCTTTCTATTTTAGAAAAAGTCTTTATCCTAAGTTTTTACTTCACAATGCCGTGGCTGATATGCTGAAACGGAGTGCAGACGGCACTTAACAAGTGAGCGGAACGGCCTGAATGAATGCGCCGTAAAGGCTCAGATAATCAGCCGAGAGTGATTGTCTCAACATCGACAGGCTCGTGCATGAATATGCGTGCCGACTCGCGGAACTTGTCCTTGTTCTCGGTCGTCATGTAGTGACACGTGCCGTGCTTAGTGCAGCGCGAGTCGATTTCTGGATGACGGGCCAGATAGTCTTTCAGACTTTCAGCCACATACTCGCCCTGCGGAATTATCCTTACGCCACGCGGAGTGTACTTCAGAATCTTGTCGAGCAGCAGCGGATAGTGCGTGCAGCCGAGGATTATCGAGTCAATCTTAGGGTCTTTGCGCATAAGTGCGTCAAGACGTTTCTTCACGAAATAGTCGGCTCCCGGCGTGTCATACTCGTTGTTCTCTATCAGCGGCACCCACAGCGGGCAGGCTACGCCCGTAACACTGATGTCAGGATAGAGTTTCTGTATCTCAAGCACGTAGCTCTCGCTCTTTATCGTGCCCTCGGTGGCGAGTATGCCAACGTGGCGCGTCTGAGTGATGTGGCCTATACATTCGGCCGTCGGGCGGATTACGCCGAGCACACGGCGCGCAGGGTCGAGCTTAGGCAGGTCGTTCTGCTGTATGGTGCGAAGGGCTTTTGCCGACGCGGTGTTGCACGCCAGAATGACGAGGTGGCAGCCCATAGAGAACAGTTTGACAACAGCCTCGCGCGTAAACTGATATACCACGTCGAACGAACGCGGTCCGTAAGGCGCACGGGCGTTGTCGCCGAGATAAAGATAGTCGTATTGCGGAAGAATGCTGCGCATCTGGTGCAGTATTGTCAGTCCTCCGTAGCCTGAGTCGAAGACCCCAATCGGGCCTGGTGTTGATTCTTTGTCCATGATGATATTCAAGCCTCAGCGGCTCTGTATGGTTAGTGGCTATAAGTATTATTCTGCTATGTCGATGTCGTCGAGCAGCTGATCGTCTTCATCGTCAGAGGCAGTCTGTGTGGCTGTCTGAGGCTTTGATGTCGTGCCTCCGGGTGCCAGCGCAGCCTTAACGGCCGCTGTTATGTCCTCGCCTGTTGCCGGGTCGGCATAAGGCAGGGCATGACCGTCAGTGTTTATAATAAAGGCGTAGCCGCGTTCCTTAGCTATACGGCTCAACACAGAGTAGAGTTTCTTTTCAAGCGGAGCATACATATCCTTCTTTGCCTTGTTGAGCAGACGGCGCGCCTCGTTCTTGAAATCTATGCTCTTGGCGAGCAGCTCTTGCAGCTCTGCCTGCCGTTTCTTCAGGATAGGCGCTGCCAGCTCGCCCTGACCTTCGAGAAACAACTCATACTTACGGTTGAACTCCTCTTCCGAACGTTTTGTCTCTTCCTCATACTGACTGCGCAGCGAGGCGAGATTCTGCTTGGCCACGGCATAGTCGGGCATCGACTTGATGGCCTCGCGGTAGCTCAGGTAACCGAACTTCATGGTCTGCGCGTCGGCAGCTACTGTGGCTACGACGGCCAACATAAGCAGGATAAGTTTTCGCATATACCGGTTCTTCATTTTCAGGTGAATTAAAGGCTTTGTGAATAAGATTCTGACGGCATAAATAACCAGTGCCGACGCCAGTGTTAAAATCAGCCGGGGGAGCCAAAGGAGCTAAAGACGCGTGCCGACGCCGTAGCACGGCCATGCGGCAAAGTGATGTGTCTTTAACTGCTCAGGCTCCCCCGTCAGTATGTATCTGTTGTGAAAATGTTATTTCAGCTTAGCCATTTCGGTCTTCACGTCTTCAGTAACGTCCTTGCTCAGAGTGTCGCTGATGTAAGGAATACCGCCTGATACGTCCATGATGTAAACATATCCGCCGTTCTTACCTACGGCCTTGATAGCAGTCATAATCTTGTTCATGATAGGCTGGAGTTTCTCCTGCTGTGCCTTCTGGAGAGCCTGCTGGTTGTCCTGATAAGCCTGCTGGAACTTCTGCATAAGCTGGTTGAGAGAAGCCTCTGCCTCAGCTCTTGAAGTCTCGTTCATTGTGCTCTTTGTCTTATCATACTCGTCAGACTTGCGCTGGATTTCGTCCTGCATAGCCTTCATGTCGTTCTCATACTGCTTTGACTGAGCTTCGAGGTCGCCACGTGCCTTGATGAATTCAGGCAGGCTTTCCATGATAGCCTGAGCATTGACGTGACCGAACTTAGGAGTTGTTGTCTGCGCGAATATTGACAGTGGCGCAAACAAGAGTAACATTAAAATTAACTTTTTCATCTTTCTTTTATTGCTTTCTCTATTTGTTTTTTTATTTGTCTGCAAATATAGGTAAAATATACTACATTAAGCACCTTTTGTATATTAAAAGATGCGTTTTTTTAGTTAGAATAGCCTAACTTAGACAACACTTCGTTGCTTATGTCAATCTTAGGCGAGGCGAAAATGATACCTGTATCTGACGCACGGTCGAGCACAAGCGAGTAGCCGCGCAGGTCGCAGATGTCTTTAACGGCGTTGTAGATTTCCTCCTGTATAGGAGTCATCAGACTGGTACGCTTCTTGTAAAGCTCACCGTCAGGGCCGAAATACTTGCGCTTCAGGTCGGCAGCCTGCTTCTCCTTGTCGTTGATAGCCTGCTGGCGTGCCTGCTTCTGTTCCTGAGAGAGGAACACAACCTCGTTCTGATAGTTCTTATACATTGTCGTAGCCTCGGTGTTGAGAGCGTCAACCTCAGCCTGCCACTTCTTGGCTACCTGGTTAAGCTGTTCGTCAGCACGCTCGTAGGCAGGAATGTTTTTCAGTATGTATTCCATGTCGATAAGCGCAAACTTCTGTGCGCTGGCCGATACGGCTACAAGAGCCAGCACGGCTGCAAAGATAATCTTCTTCATAATGATTTTCTCCTTTCAATTTATCTCTGTATTCAATCTTTTATTCATGCCGCACTGCGCGACTTCATACAGACAGCGCACAGAGGGCATGTATGTTGTTTAAGCCATGACAGGTCATCAGAACTCCTGTCCGAGAATGAAGTGGAACTGGCTGCCACCCTTGCGGCCGAACACCTCGTCGAAACCGTAAGCCCAGTCGATACCCATAAGACCGACCATCGGGAGGAAGATACGCACGCCGACTCCAGCTGAACGCTTCATGTCGAACGGATTGAACTTCTTGGCGTCTGTCCATGCATTACCAGCCTCAACAAAACCGAGACCGTAGATTGTGGTGTTGCCCAACAGGAACGGATAACGTAGCTCAAGCGAGAAGCGGTCGTATGCGTAGCCCTCAGCTCCGTAAGGAGTAAGGCTACCGTTCTCGTAACCACGCAGACCGATTGTCTCTTCAGCGTAGCCGGTAGAATATCCGCTCATACCGTCACCACCCATATAATAGGTTTCGAAAGGCGACTTCTTATACTTGTTGTAAGCACCGAGAATACCGAACTCGACACGTGTCATAAGTACGAAACACTTCTGTCCGTTAGTAAGTGCGGTGTATGTCTTTGCACGGAACTTCCACTTGTAATACTCAACCCAGCGGTATTTCTCACGCTGTGCGGCAATGGCCTTCTCGGAAGTAGACTGGCCATTGGAAGCTTCATATCTGTATATTTCTGTAAGACGCTTGTAATCTTTGCCGTCCCATGCTGACCAAGGCGGAGTAATAGTCAATGAAGCCATGAACTCAGAACCGCGACGTGGATAGAGCTGGTTGTCGGTAGAAACACGTGAGAGCGTTATGCCGAGGTTAAGGTTGTTACAGTTACCGTTAGTTATGAGGAAGTAACGCCAATTGCGCAGCATGTAGCGCTGGTAAGCCAGCTGTACAGAAAGCTGGAAGTAGTCGTCAGGCCAACGCAGACGCTTACCCCATCCGAGTGAGACTCCGATAAGTTTGACGTAAGTATCCGGGTCGTAATAGTTCTCGTAATAATTATTGTAGCTGTTTCCGTAACCGTAAAGATAGTTATAGTAATTATTCATCCAGCCCTGGTTATAATAGTTGCTCGACACGTCGGTCTGCTTTGAGAAGTATGCTCCGACCGTGAACTGTATCGGGCGCTTGCCTCCTAGCCAGTTGGTAGAATAAGATATGTTGTAAGACTGATAGTATGTACCGTTGGTCTGGGCTCCTAATGACAAGACCTCACCGTCGCCGCTCGGCATTATTCCGCGGTGCTCCTTGTTCTTGTTGAAGAGGTTTGCCATAGAGAAGTTGTTGAACTTGATTCCGACACGTGCTATGACACCGGTCTGTCCCCAACCGAGTGAGAACTCAACCTGGTCGTTGTTCTTCTGAACCAAGTCCCAAGAGATGTCCACCGTACCTTCTTCAGGATTAGGTTTCACGTCAGGATTAATCTGCTCAGGGTCAAAGTGTCCCATTGACGCAAGCTCACGCATTGTACGCATAAGTGCCTCCTTTGAGAAAAGGTCGCCCGGCTTTGTTCTAAGCTCTCGGCGTACGACATTCTCATAGATTCGTGTGTTACCGTTAATGCGCACATGGCTGATGTGTGCCTGAGTACCTTCCACAATTCTCATTTCAAGGTCAATAGAGTCGCCGACTATGTTTACCTCGGTTGGCTGAAGGTTGTAGAACAGGTAACCGCGGTTCCAATACTCGTTACCTACGGCATCCTCATCTTCAGTAAGACGCTTATTCATCAGCTTCTGGTTGTAGACATCGCCTTTCTTCATGCCGAGTATCGCGCTGAGATAGTCGGTAGAGAAGACAGTGTTGCCCACCCAAGTGATGTTGCGGATATAGTATTTCTTACCTTCGTCAATCTCAAACAGAATGTTTACGTGCTTGTCGTCGACGTTCCAAACGCTGTCGCGCACTATGTAAGCGTCGCGGTAACCAAGCTCGTTATACTTATCAATAAGGTTTTTCTTGTCTTCCTCAAACTTCTCAGGCGTGTATTTCTTCGATTTCAGGAACGAAGACAGCTTGCCTGCCTCATGCAGTTTCTTGAGAGCGCCTTTCTTAAAGAGTCCTCCCTTGATTTTCTTATCGTCAAGCTCTTTGTTGCCTTCCAGTATGATGCTCCTGATTTTCATCTTCTCTTTCTTATCGATGATGATGTCAAGAATCACCTGGTTTTTGTTTACAACGTCCTCACGCTGCATTATATTAATGTCTGCGTTCTTATAACCCTTATCGTCAAAGTAGCTCTTAGCCAACAGTTTGGCACGGTCAATCATGTTAGGTGTAATCTGGCTGCCCTTCAGAAGTCCGAGCTTGGCCTCAAGGTCTTCCTTCTCCGACTTCTTTACACCGATATAGTTGATTGTCGACACACGCGGACGCAACGCAAGGTAAAAGTGCAGATAGATGCTGTCGCCGACAATAGAGTCAGCTGCTATCTGTGCTTTCGAGAACAGTCCGTGACGCCAGTAGTTCTTCACGGCGTTTGATATGTCTGAACCAGGCACTTCGATACGTTGTCCGATTGACAAGCCCGAAATGCCAGTCAGCATATAGTCCTCGTATCCCTCGACACCCGAAACAGCCATACCGCCGATGTAACAGGTACGCGGCGTTCCGGCATAGGTAATGTCTGGGTTGATTATCTTTATCTGCGCGGCCGCCCTGATGCCTGAAAGCATTACGGCAAGCAGCACGACGCATACTTTTACCTTATTCATCTTGTCTGTCACTTGTCTTGAATTAATCGTTGTTTTCTACCTGAGCCTCGGTCTTTCCGAAACGCCTCTGCCTGTTCTGATAGCTTGCGATGGCCTTGTGAAGGCATTCCTCGTCAAAGTCAGGCCAGTATGTATCGCAGAAGAACAATTCTGAATAAGCAATCTGCCAAAGCAAGTAGTTTGATATACGCAGCTCACCGCCTGTGCGGATAAGCAGCTCCGGGTCTGGCATGAAGTTGGTCTGCAGGTGCGATGATATCATGTCTTCACTGATTTCATCAACACTTATCTTGCCTTCCTTGACGTCAGACGCAATCTCCTTCACCGCGCGGGTTATCTCCCACTTTGATGAATAGCTCAGAGCTACGACCATAGTCATGGCTGTATTGCCGCGCGTGTGGTCCATAGTCTCCTGCAATTTTGCCCTTACGTCGGCAGGCAGGCGGTCCATATCTCCGATAACCCGGAAACGGACATTGTTCTTCATGAATATCTCGTCCTCAAGCGAGCTTAGCACAAGCCCCATAAGGGCGGCCACCTCGTCAGCCGGGCGGCTCCAGTTCTCGGTAGAGAATGTATATAATGTAAGGAACTTCACGCCAAGCCTTGTGCACTCTGACGTTATCTTGCGCACTGTGTCAACTCCAGCCTGATGGCCGTAGCTGCGCTGCTTGCCGCGTTCCATTGCCCAGCGGCCGTTACCGTCCATGATGATGGCGATGTGCCGCGGTATGCGTTTCATGTCGATTTTAGTTTCAGTCATCCTTGTTGCATATTTTACATTTTGCCATAAAGCTGTAAGTCAGAGTGAGCTTCAGCATAGAGTAGCAGTCAGTATTCTTAAAAAGTCCGTTACTCACAATCCCGTATGGATCTTCCACACCGTCGAGTTTGTCGCTTAACGAGAAGTGGGCAGCCCACTCAAGTCCGAGGTTCAGCCTTTTGCCTATCTTGTATTTCACGCCAAGTCCCAACGGAACATTCGCCGTAAAGACGCCTCCGCCGTCGGTATTCACATACGTGCCGCCAAGTCCTACGAAGACAAACGGAGTGAGCCGCTTGGCTCCACGATACTCACGGCCTGTGCCGTAAGGCCAGAAATTATACTCGAACGACACGCCGAAGTCCATTAGCGTGTTCTTGAATTCTATCGGATTGTCAGCCAGTTTGGGATACCATGTCTTTACGTCAGCCGAACTTCCGGCAAGAGTTCCATAGGTATAATCCAACTTCAGAGCCATGTAGGGATTAAGAACCCTTCTCAATATAAACGACGCCGACGGCCGCATGTTTTTCAATATGCTGCCGTTGAAGTCGCCCTCATAGCTGACCAAGCCTGCGCCCACTCCTATTTCCATTCTGTATTCGTATTCGTCCTGGGCCTTCGCTCCAAGCGAAACAAATATCAAAGTCAATACGAAAAGGAATTTTCTCATGGGCAAAGAATGTGGTTTCTTCTTTTTATTTTATCACTCTATGAATGATGTCTGCTCGTCGTTACCGTCAAGACGGTTAAGTCTTCCGCGCCATACATCGCCCGTACCGCCGCAGATTATCCACATATAATTATTGTTGTCAACTGCCACTGACATCACACTGCTGCTGCCGTTGGTAAATCCTTCGGGCAGATAATAGCTGTCGTCAGCATGCCAAGTCAGTCCCTTGTCCTCACTTACATACATCTGCGAGTATGCTTTTGCAGTACTTGTTCCGAGTCCGTGGCCGCCAAACGCAACCAGTACGTCGCCGTAAGCTACCATATTTAGGCCAGCCAGACGCGGCAGACAGAATCCGTTGTCTTCAACGCAATAGATCCAAGAGTGCGACTGCGAGGCTGAAGCATATTCTTCTATCTTGTTCCACACCATAGCAACCGAATCTTGCGGATTGCTGTCAGCGGCAAGGTTTCCTGACAATATTATAGTTTCAGCACTCTTGTCTGTGCCGAGCGGAAGGCTAACAAGCGACATATCAGTAACCGGCAGCATAGAACCGCTGTCTGAAAGCACGTCCTCAGTCCATACGACACCGTCCGTAGACGACATTATCTTGCCGTCAGCATTAAGACCATACATCTTGCCCTTACCTGCGCCGAGCAGTCTGTTCACAGCAGCATTGCCTACAACTGTCCATGCGCTGCCGTCAGCAGAGCTTATCAGCTTGCCTCCGCTGAGCGTATATACAGTGCCGTCTTTCACGATAGCGTTGCTGCTTGCTCCGGCGTCGAGCGTCATGTCTGTGCTGAGTTTTGTCCAGGCTATGCCGTCGGCGGTAGCTCCAGAATAGACAGAAGTAGTTCCGCCCTGCTCGCCGAATACAAGCAGACGGCCGTCGAGAGCCAGAGCCTTGATGTTGCTCATAGCCATGAAGTCGCTCACTGACGCGAACTTGTGCCAGTTGATTGAGTCAGGATTCTCCTTATGCACGTTCACACTGACCTTGTATGAGCGGTAAGCGCTTCCGTCCATAGCGTAAACACGAAACTCGCGCGGCTCAGTAAAGTCTATTGAGTCAGAACTGTTGAAGTAAGCCAGTGAGTCTTTGCCTTCGATATCCTTGTGAACAAGAATAACAGTACCTGAGTTCTGCGCGTTTATCTTGCATATAACATGAGCCACATCGGTACCTACCGGCAGAGAGTCAGGGTTGTAAATTTCCTTCTTCAACTGGTCTATATAGAACTTATACGAAGCTCCGTTCACCTCAGCTACATACGAGCTGTCCTCGCCCTTAGATGAAGTTGTCCACATTGTGCGGTTCAACGTACCGAGCGAGAATGATGATATAGCCGTATCGCTGTATAAAATAAAATCGTTATAGCTGTCGTCGTCACCCAGACACGAAGCCATAAGGACTATCGCTGATATCAATATTACAAAAGGTTTGACAATCCTTTTCATTCTTTACACTATTATGTTTTTAGCTGCAAATTTAATCAGAATTCCTTAAATAAAACGCCTTTTAATCCCTTTATTGTCTAAAACACAAAGAAATTGGGCTTTTTTATAGACATTAAAAAGATTTTTAAATGATTTTGTATCATATACAGATAAAGTAGTATCAGCAATGCTGGCATTTTGACACGACAAGCCTTATAAAACACAAAAAAGGCAGGGGTGAATCACTCATGCCTGCCTTTAAAACTTTCTTAACTTATGTTGGTGTCAACTAATGAATTGATGTTTATATTAATCAACCATCACTAAGGCTAACGCCAGCATAGTTGTTGTTTCAAAATCTAATAACATAATCTTTACCTTAAAATCTATCAAACTACTAACCTATGAAAAAGCATTCTCACGAACACGGATGCAAAGATAAGAATTTAACATGAATATTCATCCATTCTACCCAAAATTTTGTCGTAAAAATAGTATTTTTTGATATAAGTCAAAATAACAAACAGGAAAAATAAGACTTATTTATAAGAGATTTGGACATAAAAGACACAAAAACAAGTTTGTTTTTCCAATAAAATAAGAACTGTTCAGCAACCTGTGATGCGGCTGAACACATATCACTACTTAGCCCGGCGCAGCGTGTAAGGCTTCTCCAAAAGCTTCACAAGACTGTCATCGGCGACATATATAATGATAAAAGCTTAACCCACTGGCCGGAATTAAATATCTTTTACGCTACGGCTGACAATCATCTTCCGGCTGTCAGTCAGTCAAGTATAAAAAAATAAGGCATACCCTTGCGGATATGCCTTATTAAAAGATATTCTAAACAATCTTATCTTCGTAAGATTTAGAGTTTTGGTCCAGCTGCTACAAGAGCCTTACCAGCCTCGTTGCTTTCATACTTCTTGAAGTTCTTGATGAAGCGGCTTGCGAGGTCCTTAGCCTTCTCTTCCCACTGGCTTGCGTCAGCGTAAGTGTCACGCGGATCGAGGATGTTAGGATCAACGCCCTCAAGCTGTGTAGGAACAACGAAGTTGAAGTAAGGAATAGTCTTTGTAGGAGCAGCATCGATTGAGTGGTTCAGGATAGCGTCGATGATACCACGAGTATCGCGGATTGAGATACGCTTGCCAGTTCCGTTCCAACCAGTGTTTACCAAGTAAGCCTTAGCGCCGCTCTTCTCCATCTTCTTAACGAGCTCCTCAGCATACTTTGTAGGATGCAGCTCGAGGAATGCCTGGCCGAAGCAAGCTGAGAATGTAGGAGTCGGCTCAGTGATACCGCGCTCTGTTCCGGCGAGCTTAGCTGTGAATCCTGAGAGGAAGTAGTACTTAGTCTGCTCCTTGTCGAGGATAGATACAGGAGGAAGAACTCCAAATGCGTCAGCTGACAGGAAGATTACCTGCTTTGCAGCCGGTGCGTGGCTGATAGGCTTAACGATGTTCTCGATGTGGTAGATAGGATAAGAAACACGAGTGTTCTCAGTTGTGCTCTTGTCGCAGAAGTCGATCTTGCCGTTAGCGTCAACAGTTACGTTCTCGAGAAGTGCATTACGACGGATTGCGTTGTAGATGTCCGGCTCGCTCTCCTTGTCGAGGTTGATAACCTTAGCGTAGCATCCGCCCTCGAAGTTGAACACACCGTTGTCATCCCATCCGTGCTCGTCGTCACCGATAAGCAGACGCTTCGGGTCAGTTGACAGAGTAGTCTTACCTGTTCCAGACAGACCGAAGAAGATAGCTGTGTTCTCGCCGTTCTTGTCGCAGTTAGCTGAGCAGTGCATTGAAGCGATGCCCTTCAGCGGCAGGAAGTAGTTCATCATTGAGAACATACCCTTCTTCATCTCACCGCCGTACCATGTGTT
>CABUHE010000018.1 GCA_902491375.1 uncultured Prevotella sp. | reverse complement strand
TACAAAATAATTCTATAACTTTGCTCTCGGTGATCATAGCGATTATTGTTTGTAATTCTTTGTAAATCAGTACTATAAAGTTACAACAATTTTCGCTAATCACCAAATTTACAACAACTTACATTTCGTCGAACTCACGTTAATTATATGACGCAAATATCTGTTGTCTGTTTATCAAACATCAGTCCGTCAATATTACAGTAACGCCACGTGCGGCCTGTGCGCCCATGACCAAAGCCTGCGCAATGTCAGCAGTCTTGGACGGGCCAGAGATAAACGAGCCGTAACCATAGTCGGTAAACTTTATCCGGCTGTAAGCCTGATGCATGTTGCTCACAACGTTTTTACGGCTGAGCAGTATTACCAGATACTCTGAAATAAAGCATACAGCACGCTCTTTCATCGTCTGCGGAATCCAGATACAGCCGTTCTCGGCAACACCAATCTCACCACGAACGATACCTACATCAGTACCGTTAAGGTCTTGAGCCTCAGCTACGGTGTCAGGATTACGCTGCGCAAAGTTTATTTCAGGCAGATTGCTGGCAAAGACTTTCGCCTCAGGATACAAATTCTTTATAACCTCATTGACGTCATCGCCTTCTTTAAGTTCAACAACCTTTCCGCCTACAGTCTTGCTCATGCTTACAAACTGTGCCAACACGTCAGGATATTCGACACCTTTCAGAGCATCAAGGTCGGGCATGTCATACTGTCCTTCAACCTTCATGTTGTTTCTGTATCTTGACAAGATTTCTTCTTTCGTACTCATTTTACTTTTCCTTTCTTCCACATTGACTGGAACGACTCATGCGGGAACTCAGGCATCTCATGCCCAAAGCCCCAACCGTTCAGTTTGTTATACATCAGTGCGTGCGGCAAATGGTTTGCCAACGGAGCGAATTTCAACGCCGTATTGTAAAGTGCCGGATGGTCAAAGAGGTATTCCATGCCCTGCGACATAGCTTTCTTCATCGGATCAGCCTTGCCTAATGAATCGAGATTCTGACGCCAACGGTATATCTGTTCAGACAGATTGACCTTTACAGGGCAGACATTATCGCAAGAGCAACACAATGTGCAGGCACTGACATTATCTGAATATTCAGTTGAATTCTTGAGCATACCAAGGTTAATACCAATCGGGCCTGGTATGAAGTAAGTGTATGAATATCCACCGCTGCGACGATAAACCGGACAAGTATTCATACAAGAACCGCAACGTATGCACTTAAGCGTCTCCCAATGTTCAGGATTCGCAATAATATCACTGCGGCCGTTGTCAACAAGAACGATATGCATCTCTGCTCCCGGACGCGCCTTGCGGAAATGTGAAGTAAACGAAGTTGTAGGCTGACCTGTCGCCGCACGGCACAACAGGCGTTGGAACACAGCCAAAGAACGGTAATCAGGAATGACCTTCTCTAATCCCATCGCTACGATATGCAGCTTCGGCATAGAAGTAGACATGTCGGCATTTCCCTCGTTTGTGCAGACTACAACATCGCCCGTAGCCGCAACTCCGAAGTTTGCACCGGTCATACCTGCACCGGCATTCATAAACTCATTGCGCAGACTAAGACGTGCCTGATAAGTAAGATATGTAGGGTCATAATTGCCTTTCTCGCTGCCGAGCTTCTCCTCAAAGAGATGTCCTACTTCTTCTTGTGTTATATGTACAGCCGGCACAACTATGTGGCACGGTTTCTTATGCATAAGTTGCAGAATGCGCTCACCTAAATCTGTTTCGACAACGTCTATACCGTGCTTCTCCAGATAAGGATTCATCTCACATTCTTCCGTCAGCATCGACTTGCTCTTTACAAGTTTGCTTACACCATGATCCTTAAGGATTGACAACACAATAGAATTAAACTCATCAGCATCTTTTGCCCAATGAACCTTCACACCGTTCTTTTCGGCGTTAGTAGAAAACTGCTCCAGGTATTTATCAAGATGTGTAACAGTATGACGCTTGATTGCGCTTGCCGCATCGCGAAGCTGTTCCCACTCGTCAAGCCCCTTTGCCATATCATCACGCTTTGCGCGGAGCGACCAGAAGGTTTCGT
Organism: uncultured Prevotella sp.; assembly: GCA_902491375.1. GTDB lineage: Bacteria > Bacteroidota > Bacteroidia > Bacteroidales > Bacteroidaceae > Prevotella. Next base: position 38,064 of record CABUHE010000018.1, on the reverse strand, counting down.
CGTGCCAAGCTGCGTTTTTGTTCTTCTCTAAGAACTGCTGTGCTGCTTTTGAATGTTGTGTGCTCATAGTCCTGCTGCTAAGATTTGTACTACGTGAATGAATTTAATATCCTTATGCTGACGTTTGGCTACGCCTTGCAGATGCATAAGACACGAGCTGTCCGGGCCTGTAATATATTCTGCACCAGTTGCCATGTGTCTTCTCAGCTTGTCGATTCCCATCTGTGTTGACACAGCCGGTTCCTCAACCGAGAACATACCGCCGAAACCGCAGCACTCATCAACACGCTCCGGCTCAAGCACTGTTACGCCTTCAACCAGCGACAGCAAATCTTTTATCTTAGAGTAAGACGGAATGTTGCGCTCACTCGGTGACGAAAGTCCAAGTTCACGCACTCCGTGGCACGAATTGTGCAAACTTACTTTATGCGGAAATTTGCCAGGCAACGACTTTACCTTAAGCACATCATGGAGAAATTCACATATATCCATTGTCTTCTCCGCGGTTTCACACTTCTGCTTACCTTTCAGCAGCCTCGGATAGTTAAGCCTTACAAACGCGGCACAACTTGCCGAAGGGGCTACAACATAATCAAAATCCTTGAATAAGTCATCATAATGCTTCGCCAACGGCTGTGCCTTATCCTCAAATCCGGCATTTGCCATAGGCTGTCCGCAACAAGTCTGCTTTAGCGGGTAAGTAACGTCTACCTGCAAATATTTCAACAGTTTGTATGCTGCCACACCTACCTCTGGGTAAAGGGCATCGACATAACAAGGAATAAAAAGTCCTACTTTCATAATGTCCAAAAATCTCTTGTCTTATGATATCAAGAAAATTAGCTCATGCAAAAGTACAAAAAAAGGCAAAAAGACTGACCTTTTTGCCTGAAAAACTTACTATATGTACACTCAATTTCCCGCTACACTTCTGAACTTATCCAGCAGCCAAGCCTTCTGTTCGGCTATTGTCATGTGGCTGTTGTCAAGTTCTATGGCGTCGTCAGCCTTACGCAAAGGAGATACTTCACGGTGAGAGTCAATGTAGTCGCGCTCCTTCACGTTTTTCAATATCTCGTCATAATCAGCTTCCATTCCCTTACTCTTCAATTCATCAAAACGCCTTTGGGCACGCACATCAGCCGAAGCTGTTACAAATATCTTCAGCTCTGCATCAGGAAAGACCACTGTACCTATGTCGCGGCCGTCCATAACAATGCCTTTCTCCTTGCCCATTGCCTGCTGCTGGCGTACAAGAGCCTCTCTTACGAACGGCAATGTCGCTATCGGACTGACATGAGACGACACTTCAAGTGTGCGTATCTCATTCTCCACCAGTTCACCGTTAAGATATGTGTCTGGACGTCCGGCCTCAGCATTAAACTTGAAAGATATGGCAATTTCACCCATACGTGCTTTCAGTTCGTCTGTCTTTATGCTGCCGTCGTTGTTAAAAAGATTGTTGCGCATCGCGAAAAGCGTTACCGAGCGGTACATCGCGCCTGTGTCAACATATATGTAGCCGATCTCCCGGGCAAGGTCCTTAGCCATTGTACTCTTGCCGCAAGACGAATAACCGTCGATTGCGATTGTAATTTTTCTCATCTCTATCTTTCCTTATTTATATTTAAGCCACAGTCAGCGACTCATTTTTCATATTAAAGACTGTAACTGACATTCACCAAAAACGAGCTTGACGACACATGGTATTTGCCGTAAGCCAACTGCAATTTGAATCTTTCAAGCTGCAAACCTCCGCCGAATGAGAATCCTGCCATGTGACTGCTTTCGTTGTCGGTTCCCTTAAGCAAAGTCATCTCGTTTGCCCGTCTGAAATTATATCCCAATGCCACATAAAGCTGTGACGACAGGATAATGTCAGCACCAAAAACCAGATGGTCTTTAAACTTAGTGTCCCAGTTGTTAAGATTAACAAGCGTTGCCGACAATCTGAACGGCAGCGCGGCAAACTTCTTGCTGACACCAGCCTGAACATCCAGCGGCATGCGCTCATATTCATTATCATAAGCCTTGAGCTGACCACCAAGATTCTTTGCTACAAGCGATACTGACCATTCATGATCCGGGTCGTAATAATTCAGACCGAGGTCTACACCTACCGCCCATGAGCTGTAATTGCCGATGTACGAATTGATGACTTTCGCAGTTATTCCGCCGACAATCCTTTCACCGAGAATGTAACTGAACACGCCGTTCAGAGCAATATCCTTAGCTGAAAACTCGCCCATCTGCACGTTGTTCTGGTCTACTTCCTTCATCTTTCCGTAGTCCATGTACTGGGCCATGACAGCTATCGAAGCCTTTGTCTTTATTATCTTGTTAAACGCCGCGCTTGCTGTCGTCGCTCCTGCCATATAAGTCATAAAATTAAAGTTTATGCTCTTATCACTAACCGATGCAAGCAATGCAGGATTGCAGAAAGCCAGCGAGGGGTCGTCCTCTATTATCGTGATATTATCTCCGCCCAATGCTGCCGCATGCGCACTTACCGGCACACGCAAAAAGTTGTACGCTGTCTGACTTTCCTGCGCGTAACTTACTACGGCAAAAAGCGTCAGCAGGAGCGAAAAAAGCGTTTTTTTCATTATAAATCTGTTATTTTTACGGCAAAGATACATCTTTTTCAAATATCTGAGTTACTTTTGCATCATTAAGATGTCTTGCACGCCGGTTTTTTGATTAATAACGCAGAAAACGGCAAATTAGTATGTGCCAGACTCAAAGGTATTAATTCTTAAGCGTTAAGTGGACATAAAAAAATCATATAAAGCCGATTTGGACAATCATCGCGCGTCAGGTTTTTTGATCGGACTTGTGGTTGTACTCTCGCTTTTTCTCGGTGCTCTGGAGTTCACGACGCAAAGCGGACAGCCCGAAGCTGACGACAATATTCTCGACGACATTTCACAAGACATTGAAATGACTCCGGTAATTCACCGCGAGGATATGATTGCGGCGACATCACCTGCGCCGGCAAATTCTAAGTCAGACAAACTCAACGTTGTAGACCGCAAAGTTGAAAACGACGTCGAAAACAAGCAATTGCTTGACGACAACAGTCTGAAAAATCTCCTCGGTGTCGGTCTGGGAGGAGTTTCCGACATAACAAACGCACCGATATCACTTGTCAATACCGACACAGCCGACGACAATCCGTTGAACTTTCAGATAGTTGAGCAGCTGCCGGAGTTCCCCGGCGGCATGTCAAAGTTCGTACAATGGCTCACAAAAAACCTGAAATATCCTGTAACAGCCCAGCGTGCAAAGAAACAAGGCACAGTACTTGTTTCATTCATCATAAATAAAGACGGCACAACAACAGCATACAAAGTAGTAAAGTCGGCAAGTCCTGAACTTGACGCCGAAGCCCTGCGCGTACTCCGCATGATGCCTAAATGGACTCCGGGCAAGGATAAAGGCAAGACCTGCCGGACTTACTTCTGCATACCGATTGTATTCAAACTATAAAAATAACCAACATCTACAAAACCCTGAAACTATGTTGACAGCAAAAGAAATTCTTGAGAAAATAAATTCGTACCTTGACAATCTGCCATACACACGTAAGCCGCAAAGCCTTTACGAGCCGGTAAAATACGTACTGTCTATGGGCGGCAAGCGCATCAGACCGTCGCTTATGCTTATGGCTTACAATATGTTCAAGGACGATCCTGAAAGCATATTGCCCACTGCTTGTGCAATAGAAACTTACCATAACTACACCCTGCTTCATGACGACCTTATGGACAATGCCGACATGAGAAGAGGAATGCCGACTGTACACGTTAAATGGGACGCAAACACTGCTATCCTTTCAGGCGACAGCATGCTGGTGCTGGCATTCCAGCGCATGATGCAGTGCGCGCCTGACAAGCTCAAACCAGTGCTTGATCTGTTTACCGAGACATCTCTCGAAATAGGCGAAGGTCAGCAGTACGACATGGACTTCGAGTCGCGCACGGATGTAACCGAAGACGAATACATCGAGATGATACGTTTAAAGACGAGTGTTTTGCTTGCCTGCGCACTAAAGCTCGGTGCCATACAGGCTGACGCTCCGGCCGAAGATGCAGACAATCTGTATAAATTCGGCGAGCTTATGGGACTTGCATTCCAGCTTCAGGACGACTATCTTGATGTCTACGGCGACCCTGCCGTATTCGGAAAAGCCATCGGCGGCGACATACTCTGCAACAAGAAGACATACATGCTCATCAATGCCTTCAACCGAGCTGACGACAGCCAGCGCAAGGAACTGATGAAATGGGTTACTGCCGAGAAATTCGATCCGAAAGAGAAGATTGCCGCAGTAACCGACATTTATAATAATGTAGGCATAAAGCAGCTGGCTGAAAGCAAGATTGAATACTACTTCGACCAGAGCCGCAAATACCTTGCAGCAGTAAATGTGCCTGAAGAACGCAAAGCTGTTCTTACGGAATATACCGACAAAATGATGAAACGTAAAAGCTGAGCAACCGTCTGAAAGGATTAAGGACGTTTACGCTTCTACACTGTTTACACAAATAAGAGATGCCATACAGAAGACTCCCTAAAACTGACGCCGCACGTTTGAGGGCACTGAAAACAGTGCTCGACAATAACGAGATATACACCGCACGCAACAGATTTATCAGCTGGGACACGATAAACCGTGCCCAACCTGCCTACGACCAGCTGCTGACTGCTGCCGAGCAATACCGCGTGTCATATTCGGCACAGTTAAGGAGTTCAGGCAAGACCGAACGGCTGCAACGCAACGCCGCAATGTACGTCAGCCATTTTCTGCAAGTTCTGATGATGGGTGTAGAGCGTGGCGAGATTAAACGGCAGGCTCTCAGCCTCTACGGACTGAGCGAGGATGCGTCGTCGCTGCCTGTATTCAAGAGCGCAGCCAGTCTGATAAAACTTGGACGGCAGACCATTGAAGGCGAAAAAGCCCGCGTGAAAGCCGGCGGACGCCCGATATACAACCCCACGATAGGCATGGTGAACACCCATCTCGACATCTTCGAGGAATGTTACGAACAGCAGAAACGGCTACAGGAGCGCACAGCCAAGGCACTTGAAAGCCTTAGGCAGATAAGGCCTGAGGTCGACAGCGTGCTGCTCGACCTGTGGAATCAGATAGAAGCCAACTTCAAGGAAGAGCCTGTCGAAACGCGACTTGACCACTGCCGGCAATTCGGAGTGATTTACTATTACCGCAAAAACGAGAAGAAGAAAATAGAAGAACAGGCCCAAAAGGCTGAAGAATAATAAAGCACAGAAATGTATTTCATCGACACACACACACATCTTGACGGCAAAGAGTTTGACGAAGACCGTGACGATGTAATCTCACGCGCCAAGGAAGCAGGCGTAGGCAAAGTTTTCATCCCGGCCATCGACCTGCCTTCTGTCGACACTGTACTCGCCACTTGCAGCCGTTACCCCGGCTACGCCTACCCTATGATAGGTCTTCATCCAGAAGAGGTAAAGGCCGACTGGAGCGAAGTACTCGACAAGATGCGCCAGCGTCTCGACCAGCCGGAACATCCGTTTATCGCAATAGGCGAAGTAGGACTTGACTATTATTGGAGCCGTGAGTTCGAGCATGAACAGCTTGAGGCCTTCGAGCGTCAGGTGCAGTGGTCGATAGAATACCGTCTGCCACTGATGATTCACTGCCGTAAAGGACAGAATGAAATGGTGAACATGATGCGCCGATACAAGAACGAACTGCCCGGAGGAGTGTTCCACTGCTTCACCGGCAATGAGAAAGAGGCTGCCGAACTGTTGCAGTTTGACAACTTCGTACTCGGCATAGGCGGCGTGCTTACGTTTAAGAAGTCGCACCTGCCTGAGACACTGCCAGCTGCCGTACCGCTCGGACGCATCGTACTTGAAACCGACTCGCCATACATGGCTCCTGTGCCCATGCGCGGCAAGCGCAACGAAAGCGCATACACGCTGTACGTGCTGAAACGTCTCGCTGAATGTTACGGCGTAAGCGAAGAAGAGGTTGCCGAAACCACAACCGCCAATGTCTACCGTGTGTTCGGCAAACTGTAAGTATTATAAACATTCAGAATTATCATTTTTAAAACGCATAAAGAATCAAGGGCGTGTGACATCATCTGTTACATGCCCTTGATTTTTTATGTTTTTGCATGAAATATTTTATTACTGAAACACGGAAACACCGATGTTTACATTTATCTTACACACAGAATGTCTGATAAGACTGCAATCTTATAGTCAATACCGAAGCATAACGGAACGTCAGGACTTGATAAAATATATTGACAAATATTTTCTTCAAACCAGAAAATCAAGGCATAAACCGTGTTAAAACTTCACGGCTTTATGCGTTATAAATTAACTTCAGTTTACATATAGAACTCAAAAATGTGTGCAAACAGCCGTTTTTCTTATGCTAAAAGACACCTTTCTTACACATGAAAGAGCTGCTTCTACATGACAAAAGGTATCCTTTTACGTCGCAAAAGGGCATCATCAGCTTTATCAACAGTTATCCTTTTTCTGCATATTCTTCTTAAATCATTATATATCAGCACATTAGCGGCAACGTCAAAAATCATTCATTTTTCTGTCAAAAGCACAGAATCATGACGGCCACAGCCATTCTGAGAGCCTCAACCGTATTGAGATTTTCGTTTTATCTTACATAATCCGCCAGCCGGTCAACTGCCCTACCCTGCGTAAAAGATTAAATATTTCATGACTTCACGTTGCTGACAGCACAACTGTAAAGACTCAGTTTCAGGCTCAAGCACCGATAAAAAGGCTCTAAAATGTTAAATTCTGATAAAACATCACATAATACCGTACCCTTTTCTGGCGTTAGATAGTATTATAGATGAAAAGATAAAAAAAGCCTATGTACAGATTAACAGAACACCTAAAACTTTCAGTGCTGCTGTGGCTCATAACGTTCTGCCTAAGCATAAACGCTGCCGAACACACAGGCGGAAAGCTGCTTACACTGCGGTTCACCGACGAGCCGCTGCCGTCAGCACTGAAACGGCTTGAGAAAGCAGGAGGAAAAAGCATCTTGTTCACATATAAGGAGACCGAACGTTTTAAAGTAACGGCAGCCATTGTGAACAAGACGCAGGCTGAAGCTCTTGCCATAATACTAAGCGACAAGCCGTTTGCGTTTATCGAGCGCGACGCCTATTTCGTTGTGCAATACAGCGAGGCACGCCAGCGCAGCGTCAAGGTACACGGCAAAGTGACTGACCAGAAAGGCTCACCGCTGGCTTACGCCAACGTGGTTATGCTGGCAGCCGACGACAAGTCGTACATTGCAGGATGCGTTACGGCTGCCGACGGCACATTTGCTCTGCCTTCAATGCCACGCCGTAGCAGTCTGCTCAAAATATCTTACGTAGGCTATTCAACCGTAACCGTGCCTTGCCGTACAGACAACAGAATAACCCTAAAGCCCGACGCCATTATGCTTAAAGGCGTAGAGGTTAATCCGTCGCGCCCTATGATTGAGCGTAAAGGCAGCACAATAACGGCAAACGTGGCCGGCTCAACGCTCTCCATGACAGGCTCGGCAGCCGACCTTCTAAGCTATTTGCCGTTTGTTACCGGCGGAAACGGCAAAATCAGCGTAATAGGCCGTGGCAACGCGGAGATTTACATAAACGGACGTAAGGTGTACAACCAAAGCGAACTTAACACGCTTCAGGCCAGCGAGATACTCAAGGCAGAGATAATAATGAATCCCGGGGCACGCTATTCTTCTGAAGTCGGCGCAGTGATACGCCTCAAGACTATCCGTCTGAGAGGACAAGGATTCAGCGGTATGGCAAATGTTAACTGGTCGCAGGGACAAAGGGGCACAGGTTCGGAAAATTTCTCGTTGAACTACCGCACCGGAGGCCTTGACATTTTCATGAGAGGAGCGTTGTCTGAAAGCAACAATCTCTTCAAAAGAGAACTTCTCAGTATTATGACAACGTCGCCTTCATGGAAAATAATGTCAAAAGAGAAACGTACCTCCCAAAACAACATCTTGAACGGCGAAGCCGGTTTCAACTACGAGATTGACAGCCGTCAGTCGTTCGGTATGCGCTATGCCTTTGACAAAACACTCGGTGACGGCAACCTGTCGTCAAACGGTAACACCGATGTATGGCGCGACGGAGAAATGTATGACAATATTGAAACCAAGTCGGACAAAATCTATGACTACGGATGGAACCATTCTGTCAACGCCTATTACACGGGCACTTTCGGCAAATGGGGCATAGACTTCAACGCCGACTATTACGGCGGACGTTCAAGCAACCAATTTAAAGCACTGAACAACAGCGAAACTGACGCCACATCTTACAACGACGTACACAACTCCCTTTATGCCGCAAAGCTGGTTGTTACAGCACCGCTGTTTGGCGGTGAGCTGGCTTTCGGTACTGAAGAGACATTCACCGACCGTAAAGACCGCTTCACGCAGAGCGGCTTTTCGGCAAATGCCGATGACCATTTGAGCCAGCAATACTATTCGGCATTCGCCGACTATACGCACGATTTCGGTAGTTTCCAAACAAGAATCGGAGTGCGTTACGAGCACCAGCGCACCATATATTATGAAGCCGGTGTGCTGAAAGCGGAGCAAAGCCCGACTTACAACGACATCTTGCCATCGGCATCGGTCGACTACAGCCACGGCGACTGGAACTTCTCGCTGGCTTACCGGCTTATGAAATTAAGTCCGGACTATAGCATGCTGTCGAGCGCGACAAGCTATAACAGCAAGTATGAATACTATAGCGGCAATCCGCTGCTTGTACCGCAGAAGCATAACTACATCTCATTCGACGGCGGATGGAAATGGATAAACTTCTCTTTATGGTACGACTACACACTCAACATGTACACATCGTTCTTCAAACCGTATGACGAGACCGGGCATCCGGGCGTGATACTTGAGACAAAGGCAAGCCTGCCATACGCAAAAGAATACGGAGCTGCGGTCGTGCTGACTCCAAAATTCGGCGTGTGGCAGCCCCAACTGACAACAGGAGTCGACTGGTATACATCAGACGCCAGCTCTTTAGGCATTCCATACTCGTGGAACCGCCCAAAATTCAATTTTACATTACAGAACACTTTCTCCTTCAAGAACGACTGGTTAGTCTATATCAACGGCTACTTAAGCCTGCGTGCCAAACAGAGCTACGCCATAAACCAGCAGAGCGGAAGTGTCAGACTGCGTGTGGTAAAGACATTCTTCAAGGACAAGTCGCTGCGCGTGTCACTGACGGTTAACGACGTATTCAATACCGAGCGTTACCGCTTCACTTGCTACGGTGACAGGACTTACTACGATTCCCGTACATGGTCAGACTCACAACGCATCGGCATAAGCGTAAACTACACGTTCAATGCCACCAAGACAAAATATAAGGGCAAGGGAGCCGGACAAAGCGAGAAAGACCGACTCAAATAATCTGTTAATATAAATAATGTTTATCTTTGCACCGTTAATGCTTTTGTTTCGAGCCAGAGTTTTATATCCGGCTCAACCATAAAGCTAATATAATGGTGAATATGTTGTTTAAAAACAAAAATAAAGACGATTTCAGGCGTATGTACTGCGAGTATTATCCAAAGCTGGTAAGATTTGCCGTACAGCTTACGGGCGATGCCGACGAGGGGCGCGACGTTGTAGCTGATGTCATGGAGAAGGCCTGGGCACGCTTCGAAAGCCTGCGTCCGGCCGACCGTGGGGCGTGGCTATACATGTGTGTGCGCAACGGCTGTCTGAGCAGACTTAGACGGATAAAGACCGAGAGCCGTGCAGTTGAAGAGCTGACTAAGGCGACACAGACCGATGCCGACAACGGATACCGCGACCATGAGCGGCTGCTGGAACGTATCGAGGCCGTTGCCGACGGACTGGAAGAGCCTACGCGCACCATAGTAAGACTGTGCTACTATGAGCATAATACGCGCATGCAGGCGGCAGAACGCCTCGGAATCAGTCATTCGACAGTGAAAAAACATATAGCAAAAGCACTCAGACTATTACGCGAGACATTAGGGAAAGGAGGTGAATTATGACGGACGACAAGACAATACATACCGATATGGCTGACAATAACGGCCGTACCAACAGTGCTGACGACGAGCGTCTGCTGATGATTCTGGGCGAAGCTCTCGGCGACATGCCCGATGAGGAAGAGACACGGGCGGCATGGAATAAGTTTGACGAGCGTCATAAAGCTGACAGCAGGCGCAGCGTTACACTGCGGCGTACCCTTATCGCCCTATCGGCTGCTGCTGCCGTAGCTGTTGTGCTGTTACTGTTTCCGTGGAGCAAGACAGGCAATAACGGCGGCATTATCGAGACTTTTGCCACAGCCGAACTTCCTTCTCATACGCTGCGCACCGCCGACGGCAGCCATATAGTTATCCGCACACCGTCAGCCACAACGTCTGACGTGGTTTTGCCTGACGGCACACAGGTTGTGTTAGGCTCCGGGTCAATACTCAAATATGCGGCAGACTTCGGCAGCGGCGACGTCAGAGAAGTGGAGCTTACAGGTCAGGCGCGCTTCAGCGTAACGCATAACGCCCACAAGCCTTTTATCGTAAAGAGCGAAAAAATGGCCACAAAGGTTCTCGGAACGGAGTTCTACGTCCGTTCCTATCGTGGCAGCACAAGCTCTGTTGTACTGCTGAAAGGCCGTGTAAGCGTAGGCAGCAGCAAGTCTTCAGGCGACAAGATGTTGCGCCCCGGACAGCGTGCTGTTGTTGATAAGGACGGTTATATAAAGGTCAGCAAGGCTGACATAACGGCTGCCGGAGGATGGACACACGGCCAGTTCTGTTTTGACGACTCACGGCTCGATGAGGTTATGAACGACATAGGCTCATGGTATAACGTAAGCATAGCCTTCCATTCAGCCCGTCTGCTGTCTCTCCGTGTACACTTCAACTTCCCGCGCACGGTTCCGCTTAAAGATGTCATGCAGGCACTTAACGACCTCGGAGTGGCAAAATTCAGATATTCAGACGGACGCATCAACATTGAGCAATACCGTAATAACTGAAAACCGCCAAACGTTATCAGTCATACAATGCGGCATAAGTCTGCCGATTACAGCACGACACTACGGGAATAAAAGCAAGAAAGATTATAAGGTTTCATGTCTTAACAGCCAAACGCCATTAAGCATGAGACCTTATTATTTTTTACGATAAATTTCTACCGCTTTATAAAAGAGCCTGTTTCATGCTCTGAAAGATGCTCTTTTAAAGCATAAAAGATGCCCTTTTGTAACGTAATAGAGCACCTTTTGAAAAACGCACAAAACTGAGGTATAAAAAATAATTTCTCATGCTTTCAAACAACTCATTATCTCATTTGCAAATGATAACATTTCTTTCTGAAAAGGCCGAATAAAAAAATAAAAACTGTATCTTTGCTGGACCGAACTTTTGAAAGAATTAAGAATATGAAGAAAATATCTTTGCTGAGCATATGCTTCCTCTGTCTGTTGAGTCTGTCGGCCCGGGCAGAAGTAATTCCGGTCGACACGATACCTTTCGAACTGGGTGCCGACAACCGTCTGTATGTGACAGTCTATATCAACGGGCAGGACGACCGCCCCCTGCGCTTTCTGCTGGACACGGGAGCGACGGATGTGATACTCAATTCCAATTCGCCGCGCACCGAAGGGCTGGCTGCCTTTACGGGAAGTGTGGAGAACAATAGCGCCAATTCGGTGGAAACCATTCCTTCCACAGAGTCATCTCAGGTGGTGAGGATGGGCAGCCGGGCCATTTCCGGATTGAAACTGATAGCTATTCCTTATCCGCCCGATGCTTGGGACGGTGTGCTGGGGCTGTCTTACCTGAGGAACTTTGATGTCCGTATTGATTATCGGCGGAAATCCATCTTTCTGTATGAATTGGGCGACGGGCAGAAGGCGGCATCGGACAAGGCTGTCAGGCTGAAGATGGGCTATCGTCTGGGAGTGCCGGTCGTTCCGGTCGGCGTGCGTGTCGGCGGAGTGGATTATCTGGTGTCGGTAGAGGTGGATACCGGTTCCGACCGTGTGTTCGATCTCAATACACCTTTCGTCCGTCGCAACGGCCTGCTGGGCACACAGAAACCATTTGCCATCTCGCGCATAGCCGGTACGGTGAAGGACGGCGATGAACTTCAGAATGTGTACTTCGATTCGGTAACACTGGGAGATTCACTGACTTTGCCTCGCATACCCGGTGCCTTTTCTACGGTGACAACAGGTGTACAGGCCAGTGACGCTATGGACGGCGTGTTGGGCAACAACTTCCTGCAACGTTTCAACCAACTCTATGACTTCAAGAACAATTATCTCTATCTAGAGGTGAACGACCGACTCTACACTCCTTTCTATGACTTTCTGATTCGTTGAACAGGAAGTTCACATCCTTGTAATGTGGAAAAGCCAATAGTTTACATTATTCTTCCTTAATCCATCCGAAATCGGGCGAGTTTGCTTATCTCTGAATAAGATAAGATGCGGCTCGGCTATAAAAATTAAAAAAGTTTTATTTTGTATTGCACTCGCCTTTCACTTATCTTTGAATAAGATAGGAGGCGGCTCGGAATAACCAAACTGAAAAACTTTGTTTTTCGTTTGTTTCTTCACTCGCCTTTCTATATCTTTGCAAATTAAAAATTAAAGGTCTTAGATGAAACGGTCAATATCAATAATTCTGTTTATCTTTTTTGCCGTTGTGGCATGTATCGGCGCAACAAACAATAAGGTGAAATATCCCGGAGGAAAGACCTATATGTATCGCGTCATACTGAAAGACAAACACGGGACGCCTTTCACTCTAAGCCATCCCCACGATTTCTTATCAGCAAAAGCCATAGTAAGGCGCAAGCGCCAGCATCTCAGCATAGACTCGACCGACCTGCCTATCAATCCTGCTTATGTCAACGAAATACGCTCGACAGGCGCAGAAGTAGTAAGCCACAGTAAATGGAACAACTCTGTTCTGATACGCGGCCACGAACTCGGACTGCTGAAAAGCGTTGCCCTGCTGAAATGTGTCAAGGAGATAAAGAAGGTATGGACATCGCCCGACTCTATCAATCCTGCACTGCGAAGGGTGAGATACCATACAGAATTCAACCGCTGGGACACAATAGGACAAAACAGATACGGCGTAGCGTTTGAACAGATAAGAATGATAAGCGGCGACTATCTGCACAGACACGGCTACCGCGGACGCGGAATGACAATAGCTGTGCTTGACGGAGGTTTCATGAACACAGACCTAATACCCTGCATGAAAGAAGCAAACGTAATTGGTGTAAGAGACTTCGTCGTGCCACGCTCAAGCAACGTTTTCAAGGAAATGGACCATGGCACAAAGGTATTGTCAGTCATGGCAGTCAATGTGCCAGGTACTTTTGTCGGCACTGCACCAGAAGCTGACTACTGGCTGCTGCGCTGTGAGGACAATCAGACGGAGAGTCTGGCTGAAGAAGACTACTGGGCAGAAGCGGCAGAGTTTGCCGACAGCGTAGGAGTCGACATTATAAGCAGTTCACTGGGCTTTCATTCCTTTGACAATCCGGCCGACAATTACACATACGCACAACTTGACGGACGCACTGCGCTGATATCGCGTACGGCCTCGATGCTTGCCGACAAAGGAATAATACTTGTAAACAGCGCAGGCAACGACGGCATGGCATCGTGGAAGAAAATAAACGTACCAGCCGATGCCTCTGATATAATAACGGTAGGAGCAGTAACTCCCGACCGACGCAACGCATCATTCAGCAGCATTGGGCCTACATCCGACGACAGAATAAAGCCAGACGTAATGGCTCTTGGCAGTCCGACGGCAGTAATTACAGGACGTGGCACTATAATAAAAGACGTAGGCACATCGTTCTCGACACCAGTGATTGCAGGCATGGTGGCCTGTCTGTGGCAAGCTTTTCCGGGCAAAACGGCAAAAGAGATTATAAGGCTTGTACGCGAAAGTTCGGACAATACAGACAAGCCTGACAATATTTACGGGTACGGAATACCCGATTTTTGGAAAGCATACAAAGCAGGCAAGAACTGAAAAAAGCTCTAATCTATTCCATCAAGATACACGGTAAGCCGACTAACAAAAGGCAAATATGAAAAGACTGAATCCTTATAACAGAATAAACGACAAACAGCAAAACAGCTTGTTTACAGACGACGAGCCTGACACAGGCACAAGCCATGACAGTCATCTGACGCTGTTCGAGCTGAACTCGCTCGTGCGCAAAACAATAGAACTGACACTGCCGGACTGCTATTGGGTTGAAGCCGAACTGGCCGAAGTGCGTGAACGCAGCGGCCACTGTTATATGGAACTCATACAGAAAGACGAGTTTGAAACAGCTCTCGTCGCAAGAGCGTCGGCAAAATGCTGGCGCAGCACGTGGTCGCTGGTGCGTCCGCATTTTGAGAGAGTTACTGGAGAATGTCTTCACGCAGGCATGAAAGTGCTGTTACAGGTCTATGCACAGTTTCACGAAAACTTCGGATTCTCATGGATTGTAACTGACATTGACCCCACGTTTACGCTCGGCGACATGGCACGCAAGCGACAGGAAGTGATAAGGCAGCTTAAAGCGGAAGGTGTGTTCGACCTTAACAAAGAACTTACGCTATCGCCTTTTGCCAAACATATAGCTGTAATTTCAAGCGAGACGGCAGCCGGATACGGCGATTTCTGCAACCAACTGTCAACCAACCCATACGGATTCAGCTTCGACATAACTCTGTTTCCTGCAATAATGCAGGGCGAACGCACCGAAGAGAGCATTATATCTGCGCTCAACGCCATCAATACAGACGCCGACAGTTTCGATTGCGTGGTGATTATACGTGGTGGAGGAGCCGTAAGCGATTTATCCGCATTCGACTCGCTGACACTTGCCGAGAACGTGGCAAACTTTCCGTTGCCAGTCATTACAGGCATCGGGCACGAACGTGACGAGTCTGTAGTAGACATGGTAGCGCACACACGTGTCAAGACTCCAACAGCTGCGGCTGCGCTGCTGACAGACAATCTGAAACATACTGCTGATTTTATAGACTCGGCCCGCACGACAATAGCAAGAGCCGTAAGCCGCAGAATGGAAACGGAACGGATAAGACTAAACCGTGCCGCTGAACGCATACCTGTATTATTCTCGCTCGTAAACACCCGCCACCGCGCACGGCTCGACGCATTATACGCGAAAATAGAATCATCAGTAAAACGCCGGCTGACTGCCGAAAACACACGAATTGAAAGACTTTCATCTGCAATAGTTCCAGCCGTAAGCCGCAGACTTATGACCGAACGCCACCGCATAGAAATGCTGTCGCAACGGGCTGAAACGTCTGACCCTACACGTCTGCTGAAACGAGGATACTCAATAACACTGCACAATGGCCACGCCGTGCGCTCTGCTGCCGAACTGAAAGACGGCGACATGATTGAGACAAGATTCGGTAAAGGCAAAATAAAGTCAGCAGTTATCAGGAAACAACAGAAAGATTAGAACTGAAAAAACATATCATCTATATTAAAACAGAAGTCATGCCAAAAGAAATCAAATACGAAGAAGCCCTTAAACAACTTGAAGACATTGTCGACAAGATGGAAAACGACGAGCTCGACATTGACAGTCTGAGCGAGCAGCTGAAGACTGCACAGAAGCTGATAAAAGTATGCAAGGACAAGCTGACCAAGACTGATGAGGAAATAAAAAAGATACTCGACGACGGCGACAAAGCATAATAAACAGCCATGATACAGAAATATTGACACCGGTGTAAATGCCTGTAAGCCACATGGAAACCACTTCGCTGCCTCAGACACCTCAGCCGTAACATTACAAATTATCATGAAAAAAATTGCTTGTTACTGAGATTGTTCGTATCTTTGCATGAAGATTGAGAAAATAAGTTCAACTATTAATATGATATTATGAAAAATCTGGATTGGGCTAATTTGTCTTTCGGCTATAGGCCGACCGATTACAACGTCCGTTGCTATTACCGCGACGGCAAGTGGGGAGAGATTGAAATCTGCTCCGACGAGTATATCAAGATGCACATGGCAGCCACCTGCCTGCACTACGGTCAAGAGGCTTTCGAAGGTCTGAAGGCGTTCCGCTGTCCTGACGGCAAAGTACGCGTGTTCCGTATGGACGAAAACGCAGCCCGCCTGCAAAGCACATGCCGTGGCATATTAATGCCTGAAGTTTCAACCGAATTGTTTGAGGAAATGGTAACCAAAGTGGTACGCCTCAATCAGGATTATATCCCTACATACGAGAGCGGAGCTTCATTATACATCCGTCCGCTGCTTGTAGGTATGTCGGCACAGGTCGGTGTTCATCCTGCCACTGAATATCTGTTCATGATATTCGTAACTCCTGTTGGCCCATACTTCAAGGGAGGCTTCTCAACCAATCCTTACGTGATAATCCGCGAGTTTGACCGTTCAGCTCCACTCGGTACAGGTATATATAAGGTTGGTGGAAACTACGCCGCATCACTGCGCGCAAACAAGATGGCTCACGATATGGGCTACGCTTGCGAGTTCTATCTTGATGCAAAAGAGAAGAAATACATGGACGAGTGCGGTGCTGCCAACTTCTTCGGAATAAAGAACAACACATACGTTACTCCTAAATCAACAAGTATTCTGCCAAGTATCACAAACAAAAGTCTTATGCAGCTCGCAGAGGATATGGGCATGAAGGTTGAGCGCAGACAGATTCCTGAAGAAGAACTGGCTACATTCGAGGAAGCAGGAGCTTGCGGAACAGCAGCCGTTATAAGTCCTATCTCTAAGATTGACGACCTGGAAGGAAAGAAGAGCTACGTTATAAGCAAGGACGGTAAACCCGGTCCTATCTGCACAAAGCTCTACAACAAGCTGCGCAACATCCAGTATGGAATTGAGCCTGATGTTCACGGATGGACAAAAGTAGTGATTGAATAAACCCTACAATATAGAGAGTTAAGAATTGAGAAACACTTATAATGCCTTACAATAAGAGCATGAGTTTCCCAGTTCTTGACTCTTTTCTTTAATATAACTACACACAAAAGTATGTCTAAAGGTAAATTAGCCAAGTTCGCTGACATGGAGCGATATGAGAACGTGTTTCAATATCCTTTCTCTGTTGTTGAACAGGTTCCGTTTGAAATGAGAGGTCACTGGCGTGACATGTATTTCCACAACGACAATCCTATCGTACTCGAACTCGGATGCGGCAAAGGCGAATATGCCGTAGGACTGGCACGTCTGTTTCCAAACATCAACTTCATCGGTGTCGACATAAAGGGTGCCCGCATGTGGACAGGAGCCACACAGGCTCTTGAAGAAGGACTGAAGAATGTCGCTTTCCTACGTACCAACATAGAGATAATCGACCGTTTCTTCTCCGAAGGCGAGGTACAGGAGATATGGCTCACCTTTAGCGACCCACAGATGAAGAATGTCCGCAAGCGTCTTACAAGCACATTCTTCATGGAACGTTACCGCCGTTTCCTTGTAGATGGCGGCATTATACACGTCAAGACCGACAGCAACTTCCTTTTCACATACACAACATACATGGTGGAGCACAACCATCTGCCATTATTGTTCCGCACGGAAGACCTTTACCACGCAACCGACATCGACGAAGACACACGCCGAATACTCTCAATTCAGACTTACTATGAAAGCCAATGGATTGAGCGCGGACTGAACATACGCTACATGAAGTTCCGTCTTCCGCACAATGTTCCGCTTGAAGAATCTGAAATTGAAATTCCTGTAGACGACTACCGCAGTTATAAGCGCACAGGACGAAGCGGTGTCGAAAAGCGTAAATAAACACAAGCGGATTTACGCAGATTACAAATCATTATCATAACTCGACAAGACAAACAGCTGACGGCGGCAAAAACATTGTCGCCAATAATCTGTTTTGTATTTTCATTGTATCTCGCTGATTATTACAGACAACAGATACAATGTCCTTATTTTTTTGACTTTATGCTTTATTTTCCGCATTAAAACAATGCGTTTTAGATATTATTCAATATCTTTGTAGCTGCAAGACTTGCATTATACAACCTCTGGAGAACTATCATTCTACAACATTTCAAGATGAAAAACTTTCACCTTAAATTCTTAAACGGGAAAAGAATAAGTATTACCGTAAATCTGCTGATTGCCGTATGCACATTTATTTTTACCTCAACGACAACGGCTAAAGCAGCAACAGACTATCATCCTCAAGACTACGTATGGACTACGCCAAGTCAGAATTCATCTGAATCAATGCCGTGTGGAGGCCACGATGTCGGAATGAACGTGTGGGTTGAGAACGGAGACGTATTGTTTTACGTTTCACGAAGCGGCATGTTCGACGAGAACAACACCCTGCTCAAAGCCGGACGCTTCCGTCTTAGACTGTCATCAGCACCTTTTACTAACGCAGACAACAGTTTCAGACAGATTCTTCGGCTTGATGACGGAGCTGTTTACATAAAAGGCAAAGACACAGAAGTATGCCTTTGGGCTGATGTATATACCTCTGCTGTTTACATGGAAGTAACTTCCGGCAAAAGCACTGACGCAACGCTGAGTTATGAAAGTTGGCGATATAAAGACCGACCTGTAACAAAAGCTGAATGTCAGCAATGCTCTTACAAATGGACATTGCCAAAAGACTGCACGACATTTGCCGACTCAATACGTGCTGATGAATCAACTCTCGACTTCTGGCACCAGAACCGTGCGACTACGGTTTTTGATTTCACAGTAAACCGTGAAAGTCTTGATGAAATAAAACAGCAACTGTACAACCCAATCGGAGGCCTGCGCTTAGGAGGCCGAATGACTGCGCCTGGCTTCAAATTCACTGGTACATCAGACGGCAAATACGCTTCTACAGACTATCGCGCATGGAATTTCACATCGAAAAACATGCGCCATGCGGTAATCACAATAAGTCTTTACACCGGCAACTCACCAAAAGACATACCGACAGCTAAGGCATCAAGAACGCGCAGCGCACAATGGTGGCACGAGTATTGGCAGCGCAGCTACATAGTTTCGACAACCGACAAAGAGAGCGTTACAGATTCTTCACTTAACAAAGCTATACGCAATTACGAACTGTTCCGCTACATGCTGGGCTGCAACGCATACGGAGAATGGCCGACAAAGTTCAACGGCGGACTGTTCACCTTTGACCCTGTGTACGTTGATCCGAAAACTCCTTTCACTCCTGATTACCGCAAATGGGGAGGCGGCACAATGACTGCGCAGAACCAAAGGTTAGTGTACTGGCCCATGCTGAAGAGCGGCGACAGCAACATGATGGTATCACAGTTTGATACATATCTGCGCATGCTGCCAAACGCAATAGCACGCACAAAATATTATTGGGGACACGGCGGAGCATCATTCTGTGAACAGATTGAAAACTTCGGACTGCCAAACCCGGCCGAATACGGCAAACACAAGCCCGGCGACGACCCCGGAATGGAGCGCAACGCATGGCTGGAATACCAGTGGGACACCTCTCTCGAATTCTGTTCAATGATTCTTCAGGCTCATTTCTACACAGGAATGGACATTAAAAAATATGAGCCGCTCATCACAAACTGCCTGCGTTTCTTTGACGAACACTATCAGCAACTGGCTAAGAAGCGCGGAGTAAAGGCTCTCGACGGTGAAGGCAAGCTAATACTCTACCCTTCATCAGGCTGCGAAACATACAAGATGGCCTACAATCCGTCGAGCGTAATTGCCGCACTTCGTACCGTTGCAGAACAGTTTGAAAAGTATAAAACATCACAAGGCGTCAAAGATACGTCAGCATGCGCATTAGACTCGACATTCAAAAACCGCATACCTGAAATTCCTCTGCGCACAATCGGCGGCGACACATGCATAGCCCCGGCCATTGTCTGGGCAAGAATACAGAACGTCGAGACTCCTCAGCTTTATCCTGTTTTTCCCTGGCGGATATACGGTGTTGGACGTCCCGGACTCGACATCGCCCGCAACACGTATCTGAAAGATCCTCACGCGCTTGATATGCGCACTACAAAAGGCTGGAAACAGGACAACATCTGGGCCGCATGTCTTGGACTTACAGACGAAGCCGCAAGCCTCAACGCAGAGAAGTTCGCCGACGGACCTTACCGCTTCCCCGCCTTCTGGGACCCCGGATACGACTGGGCACCAGACTGTAACCGTGGCGGTGCGGCTATGATTGGACTTCAGGAAATGCTCTTGCAGGAAACACCTTATGGCGAACTGCTGCTCTTCCCTGCATGGCCTAAGCAAGTAAACGCCAAGTTCCGTCTGCATGCTACAGGCGAACGAACAGTTGAAGCCGAGATTAAGGACGGACAAGTAACTTCAAGAATAATTGTAAAGCGCAGATAAAAACGCAACAACAATAACGGCTTTCAAGCATAAACTATCAAACACTAACCGACAGAAATGAAATCAAGAGCATTCTTCGCCACAGTGGCGGTTCTCATCTCGCTGTGCGCCGATGCAAAACTTACTGTTACAAGACTTATATGCAACTATCAGGGTTGCCCCGTAACGGCTGCCGGAAGCGGCTGTACCAGTCTGACGGCAATAACTGAAGGCGATATAACACTGGGTTGGCAAATGACAGCCGAAACCAACGGTGAAAAGCAATCGGCATACGAAATAACCATCAGCGAAAACGTTACAGACAGGCAGGTTTATAAGACAGGCAAGGTGAAATCAGACCAAAGCCAACTGATAAAGCTGCCGGCACTGAAGCCAAACAGACACGGATACTACTGGCAGGTGCGCGTATGGAACGATAAAGGAGAAAAATCAGACCTCAGCAGGAAACAGAAAATAAGAGTGGTTCCGGCTAAGATTGACGCCGAATGGATAGGAGCAATAACCCGAAAGGATGCCAAACTGCCCGAAGGACGTTTCCCTAATACAGTATTCAAGAAAGACTCGTTCAAGACGAAATGGGCAAACGTCGACACACTCTCATCTAAAAGCATAATACTCAGAAAGGAATTCAGCACTGACAACAAGCGCATAACCGATGCGGTTGTCTACGTTAGCGGACTCGGACACTACCGCCTGAGCCTCAACGGCACAACTGTTGGCGACGCAGAGTTTGCCCCTGTGTGGAGCGAATATGACAAGACTGTTTACTACAACGTATTTGACGTTACCGACCTCATAATCGCTGGCGGCAATGCAGTCAGCCTTTTGCTCGGCAACGGTATGTTCAATGTGCAGCGCATGGGCAGATACAGCAAACTGCAAACCAGTTTCGGGCCTCCGCAGATGTTGCTGCGCCTTGAAATAAACTATGCCGACGGCACGCAGCAGGTTATCAAAAGCGGAAATGACTGGAAATACTCACTGAGTCCGATTACGTTCAACAGCATCTACGGCGGAGAGTCATACGATGCACGCCTTGAGCAGAACGGCTGCCGTCTGGCAGGTTTCGACGATTCAGAATGGACTTATGCAGTTACTGTTGAAGGGCCTAAGGGACAGCTTATACCACAGACTGTACAGCCTGTACACATAATGGAACGTTACGACATAAAGTCTTGGAAACACATACCGGCCGACTCTCTTGCTGCGGCATCTAAATCAACGAAGCGCGAGATACACCCGTCAGCCTTCGTAGCCGACATGGGACAGAATCTTGCAGGCTTTCCTGAAATAACCGTAAGCGGCAAGCGCGGACAGAAAGTTACTCTGATTGTCGCTGAAAAGCTGACCCGGCAGGGAGCGTGCGACCAGCGTCAGACCGGCCGTCAGCACTATTATGAATACACGCTAAAAGGCAACGGGGCTGACGAGACGTGGCATCCTCACTTCTCATACTACGGTTTCCGCTACATACAGGTTGAAGGAGCTGTACTCGAAGGTCAGCCTAATCCCGACGGACTGCCCGTACTGAAGCGTCTGAACAGCTGTTTCATATACAACTCGGCAGAAGAAGTTTCATCGTTTGAATGTTCAAACCCATTGTTCACCGACACCCACAGACTTATTGAAAGAGCGGAGCGCAGCAACATGCAGGGCGTGCTGACAGACTGTCCACACCGTGAAAAGCTGGGCTGGCTGGAGCAGGACCACCTGTGCGGACCAAGTCTGCTATACAACTATGACATGACGCGCTACGTGCCGAAAGTTATCCGTGACATCACAGACACACAAAAGGCAAACGGCATGGTGCCGACAACTGCGCCGCAATACATTTCGTTCGGCAATCTGTTTGACGACTCGCCCGAATGGGGCAGCACGCTGATAATACTGCCGTTCATGTATTACGACCAATACGGCGACAGCACACTGATAACAGAAAACTATGAACCTATGCGCCGATACGTAGACTATCTGACATCGCGCGCCGACAACGGCATAGTAAGCCACGGTCTCGGCGACTGGTATGACTACGGCCCGTGGCGTGCAGGATTCTCACGTAACACGCCCGTTCCTCTCGTTGCAACCGCACACTACATCTTCGACCTGCAACTGCTGACACGCGCCGCACAAATGACAGGGCGCACGGCTGACGTCAAGAAATATTCAACACTTCTCTACAAAGCTACCGAGAGCTTTAACCGTAAGTTCTTCAAAACCGACTCATGCACATACGGCACAGGCAGTCAGGCGTCAAACGCCCTCCCACTCTATCTCGGACTGACAGGCGACAGAAAACAAGGAGTACTTAAAAGCCTTGTAGACGACATCAAGGCACACGGCAACCGACTGACAACCGGCGACGTAGGCAACCGCTATCTGTTCCAGACACTCGCGCAAAACGGTCTGAACGAACTGCTCTATACGATGCTCAACCACTATGAAACGCCGGGATACGGCTACCAGCTGCGCCACGGAGCAACAACGCTGACCGAGCAATGGGACCCCAACCAGGGCTCATCGCTGAACCACTTTATGATGGGACAGATTGACGAATGGCTCTTCAAAACTCTCGCCGGAATACAAAACCAGCCCGGCACTCACGGCCTGCGCCATCTGCTTATACAGCCGAAACTCGTCGGCGACCTGCAATACGTGAAGGCGTCTACTCACTCACTTTACGGCAAAATCAGCGTAGACTGCACACACTCGCAACTTACAGTGGAAATCCCCGTAGGCAGCGACGCAACGGTAATACTTCCAAATGGCGAACGCAAACAGGTAGGCAGCGGACAATACACATTCAGATTTTAGATAAAAAAACAGAAGAACATAGCTAAAATTAAATATAAACACATTTCAAAAACATCAATTCATCGCGGCGTAAAAATCCTTACCAAAGGACATTACGCCGTGATTTTTTATATCACTATACCAGACTTTAATCCACAAAATACATCAACGTTCGTATCAGTAACAATCAGAAAGCTGCTGCCACATATTTCTTTCAAATCAAAACAAGCATGTTTCGCGTCACGAAAGGGCATCTTTTACGAGCTGAAAGACCGTCTTTTAGAACGCAAAAGATACCCTCTCACAATGCAAGTTGTGTATGTACTGAATTGTAACGAAAACGGTTTAACGGCATAAACTTAATACATCGCACCGTTAAACATTAAAATACCTGCAAACAATAAAAAGCGGAAGCATCATTAAGCGCACAAAATATCATCACCGTACAGTATGAACAGGCTACTGTAATACGGACAGACAGACAAAACAAAAAAATGACAAAAGCCCTTGCAGCATGGAATTTTTTTGCTAAATTTGACGCATTAATTTTTTACTTAAACCTAAACTCTATGGAATTACCCTTTGCAGAATCTTGGAAAATCAAGATGGTTGAGCCTATCCGTAAAAGTACACGCGAGGAACGCGAACAATGGATAAAAGAAGCTCACTACAACGTATTTCAACTGAAAGCCCGCCAGGTGTATATCGACCTGCTGACCGACTCAGGCACAGGCGCAATGAGCGACCGCCAGTGGGCAGGCATAATGATGGGCGACGAGAGCTACGCCGGAGCTGAATCATTCTTCAGACTGAAAGATACAATCAAGAGAATAACCGGCTTTGACTACGTAATACCGACACACCAGGGACGCGCAGCCGAGAACGTACTCTTCTCTTATCTCGTACACGAGGGCGACATCGTGCCCGGCAACTCTCATTTCGACACTACGAAGGGACATATCGAAGGACGAAAAGCGATAGCACTCGACTGCACTGTCGACGAGGCAAAGGACACTCAGCTGGAAGTGCCGTTCAAGGGCAACGTAGACCCCGTGAAACTTGAAAACGCACTGAAAGAACATGCAGACCGCATACCTTTTATTATAGTAACAATAACCAACAACACCGCAGGCGGACAGCCCGTGTCAATGGAAAACCTAAGACAGGTAAGACAGGTGGCCGACAAATATGGCAAGCCCGTAGTTTTCGACTCTGCACGCTTTGCCGAGAACGCATACTTCATAAAGACACGCGAAAAAGGCTATGCGGACAAATCTATTAAGGAGATAGCTCGCGAGATGTTCTCACTTGCCGACGGCATGACCATGAGCGCGAAGAAAGACGGTATCGTAAACATGGGCGGATTTATCGCTACAAACCGTCAGGACTGGTATGACGGAGCAAAAGGCTACTGCGTGCAGTTTGAGGGTTACCTTACATATGGTGGTATGAACGGACGCGACATGGACGCGCTGGCAATAGGCCTTGACGAGAACACAGAGTTTGACAACCTCGAGACACGCATCCACCAGGTGCAGTATCTGGCAAGTCTGCTCGACCAATACGGCATACCTTATCAGCGTCCGGCCGGCGGTCACGCCATATTCATCGACGCGCCTAAGGTGCTGACACACGTGCCCAAAGAGGAGTTCCCGGCACAGACACTGACCATTGAACTGTATCTCGAAGCCGGCATCCGCGGATGCGAAATCGGTTATCTGCTTGCCGACCGCGACCCTGTTACACGTGAGAACCGCTTCACAGGACTCGACCTGCTACGCCTTGCAATACCCCGCCGCGTCTACACAGACAACCACATGGCAGTAATAGCAGCCGCGCTGAAGAACGTGTACGACCGCCGCGAGCAGATTACACGTGGCGTCAGAATTGCTTGGGAAGCTCCTCTGATGCGCCACTTCACCGTGCAGCTTGAACGTCTCGGATAAGAAAAACGTTGAAAAATCCATATAGTTAAGAATCAGAAAGCTATAAGCTGAATTTACGACAGTCAGCATATTTTTTTCTGATTCTTAACTCTTAATTATAAATTTTCTCGCCGTTATTAGGGAAAAAGTATTACCTTTGCAGACAATTGTAAAAAACTGGTCCCGTAGCTTAGCTGAATAGAGCGTCAGATTCCGGTTCTGAAGGTCTTGGGTTTGAATCCCAACGGGATCACTTGCAAAAAAGGTAGGACAGATAATAACCCCGGCAAACAACGACGATTGCCGAAGCCTTGTTCGGGAAAGATGCTCGAGTGGCTTAAGAGGCACGCCTGGAAAGCGTGTATACGCCAAAAGCGTATCGGGGGTTCGAATCCCCCTCTTTCCGCTAACGTTTTTTTAATCCTTAAGGATATGAACAACTTGATTGCAACTATTGCGACAATCACGCTCCTTGTATTTTCCACATGCCTTAATGCTCAAGCTCAGGAAACAAAATCACCAGGCATGGCAGCGAAGGAAAATAAGACCCTTGCCACTGACGGCAACGGCAGTAAAGACTCAACTGTGAACTCAGACTCAGCCTACAACATGCTTGCAGCCGACTCTTCGGCAATCGACATGGCAGAAGTGCCGGACTCAACGATGGCTCCTGTTGAAAGTGTAGGATTCCACAAGATGCTCAAGACGAAATACATCGAGGGCAGCGCCGGCTTCATGTCGTTCGTGGCTCTTGCTCTGGTGCTGGGTCTTGCATTCTGCATTGAGCGCATAATCTACCTCACACTGTCAGAGATTAACGCAAAAAAACTAATGTCTGACATCGAAGACAAGATTATGGCCGGCGACATAGAAGGCTCAAAAGCAATCTGCCGCGAGACACGCGGTCCGGTAGCTTCAATCTGCTATCAAGGTCTCTCACGCATCGACGACTCAATGGAGGACATCGAACGCAGCATAACATCATACGGAACGGTGCAGGCTGCCAACCTTGAAAAAGGCTGCTCATGGATTACGCTGTTCATCACAATGGCTCCGTCGCTCGGATTCCTCGGCACAGTGATTGGTATGGTGATGTCGTTCGAACAGATACAGCAGGCCGGTGACATAAGTCCGACAATCGTTGCCGCAGGTATGAAGGTGGCTCTTATAACCACAATCTTCGGACTCATAGCAGCACTTATACTACAAGTGTTCTACAACTACATTCTGTCTAAAATCGAGCACATAACCAGCCAGATGGAAGAATCGGCAATAACACTGCTCGACATCATAATGAAATACAAACTTACGAAATGAAACGCTTATCCATACAAGGAATAAAGAAGCTGAAAGCCGAACAGATATCCACAGGAGTTCTCTACGCTCTTGTGACACTAATCGTGCTGATATTCGGAGCTTTCTTCTTCATTGGATACGACATTCCGTTTGAAGACGACCCCGAATTCAACGCCCCGATGCTTACCGACCTTGTGCTAATATTCATCTACACGCTCATAACAGCCTCGGTAATACTGGCTGTGGCAGCTGTCGTAATAAGCATGAAACGTGGCGGTAAGTCGCAGACTGTCGTCAACAACATTCCGGCAGCCAAAATCGCATGGGGCACGGCGATATTGCTCTTTGTATGTCTTATTATAACATTTGCGTCCGGTTCGTCTGAACCTGTAACTGTAAATGGCGTAAGATATGCAGACACTTTCTGGCTGAAAGCTACCGACATGTTCATCAACACATCGATTGTACTGCTCGTCATTGCGGTCTGCGTTGTGGCATTAGGACTCTCTGGATACAACAGAAAAATAAGCATACGCAAGCCTTGAGATGCCCTATGAGCAGGGTTTATTCGACCAAAAACCTGCAAATAACCTGCAAATCAGCTGCGCACGAATTACAACAGACAGATAAACACAGGCAAAATAACAATAAAAACGTGTCATAATATCTGATAATCAGAAAGCATCATGATTCTACGTCGCGACAAACGCATTGTTCCACAACTTAACACAACATCGACAGCAGACATCTCATTCATTCTGTTGGTGTTCTTCCTTATCATGACTTCAATGGACACTGATAAGGGACTGGCACGTATGCTGCCTCCGATGAGCGACGAGCAGAAGCAGGAACAGCCTACTGACATAGAGCGGAGCAACGTGTTGTCGATAAAGCTTACAGCCGAAAGCCAGCTTATTGTTGACGACAAGACGTATGACATCAACATGTTGAGACAACGCGTAGCGACATTTGCCGATGCCGGTGCTAACAGACAGAAGCGTGTAATAAAACTTGAAGTAGACCGCAACGCTGCTTATGACACCTACTTCAACGTACAGAATGAGATTGTAGCAGCATACAACGCACTGCGTAACAGATACGCACTGAAAAAATACGGACGTTTATACGCCATGTGTACGCCTGAAGAGCGTGATGCGATAAGAAGCTATTACCCGCAACAGATAATAGAAACAATCACCGGCGACGGGAAAGGAGGTGAGCAATGAGTCTGTTCAGCCGTGCAAGACGTGAGGTTCCGCAGCTCAACACATCCGCGTTGCCTGACCTTATTTTTACCGTACTGTTCTTTTTCATTACGGTTACCCACATGAGAGAAGTTACATTAAAAGTAAAATATCAGATTCCAGAGGGTACCGAATTGACACGACTTGTCAAAAAATCTGCCGTTACATACATATATATAGGTAAACCAACGGACGAAATGAGCCGCACAATCGGCAACAAAACACAGATACAACTTAACGACAAAATAGCAAATACAACCGACGTAACAGACTATGTTGCCGAAGAACGAGAACGTATGTCACCTGAAGACGAACAGGCAATGAGCGTATCAATCAAGGCCGACCGCGGTACGGAAATGGGTATCATAACTGATGTTAAGCAAGCACTACGCAAAGCAGGTGCACTAAGAATCAGCTATTCAGCAACACAAAAGGGGAAAAAATAATCAACTTTTTCGTATTTTGTTTTAATCTATAGCTAAAAGTTGAAAAAACACTTACAATTCATTGTTTAACTGATATTTTTATCGTATCTTTGCATAAATTTATTGGCAATATGTATTTGACATTAAGTTGTTTATCTATTTTGTCAAAATTTATAACCAAAGTAAACTTACAACCGCAATGGCACATCACAATTTAGATTCATTAGACAAGAAGATTCTCAAATTAATTGCAGAAGATGCAAGAATCCCCTTCTTGGAAGTAGCACGTTCGTGCAATGTGAGTGGCGCAGCCATTCATCAGCGCATACAAAAACTTAACAACCTGGGAGTACTTAAAGGCTCTAAATTCATCATCGACCCTGAAAAGATAGGCTATGAGACATGCGCCTATATGGGACTCAACCTGAAGAATCCTGAGAAATTCGACGAGGTCGTTGATGAGCTTAAGAAAATCCCAGAAGTTGTAGAATGTCACTATACGACAGGCGACTACGACATGTTCATCAAGATTTATGCAACCAACAATCATCACTTGCTGAACATAATTCATGACCGTCTGCAACCTCTCGGTCTGTCAAGAAGCGAGACAATCATATCTTTCAACTCAGCTTTCAGCCGTCAGTTGCCGATAGTTGATATGCCTTTGGATGAAACGGAAACAACAGAAGATTAAGTTGTTCCACGACAAAGAATAAAGAAAAAAATATAAAAACAGGAATATAAGAATTGTAAATTGCGCTTGCAGATGCAATAAATCCGCATTGCAAGCGTAAAACAATTCAATCATGAAAAGGGCTTGTTCTCAAAAAACAGCTCTTATGATGCGCATTGCCATACACCAAACATTAAAACAAGACAACCTTTACATACCATTAAATTAAGGCGTAACATAAATATTCAAAAACACACTCATACAATAAAATCTTAATAATCAACATAAAGAAAAGCCGTTCAAGTTTCAGATTATAATTGAAATAACTGATACCAAAACAACAGAAAGAAGCAAGAACAGTTACAGCTTATTGTACAATATAAAACTACACGTTGTAAATCAGCCGGTTAGCGGATATATTATCACGTACCGATATACAAGTAGGAAAGAACTAAAAAATGAAAGTCTCATCGACACAATAACAGGTTTTAGCAGTATTTTCATAAAAAATTAGTTCCGTTTCTCCTACTATAATTTTGCATTGCGACCAATTTGCATTATCTTTGCGGACAAATTATAGAAATACTATGAATAAGATTTCAGACTTAACCCACATCCATATCAAATTAAAGCGACAAGGATTAAAGGATTTGGTATTCATTTGTTTGGGAATATTGCTCTATTCGTTTGGTTATACTGCATTCATACTCCCCGACCAGATTGTAATGGGTGGAGCGTCAGGTATAGCAGCGTTGCTGTTTTACGGTTTCAAGATACCACCTGCAATATCCATTTGGAGTATCAATATTCTGATGGTGCTGATAGCCTTCCGTACGCTGGGGCGTCAGTTCACGGTACGAACTGTAATCGGCGTTACCATACTTTCAGCTATGATCGGTGCCCTGCAACCTGTTTTCGAAGCCTATCCTATGGTTACTCCAGGCGAGGATAAGTTCATGCATCTGCTTATAGGAAGTGTACTATGTGGCGCTGGTTTAGGAATAGTATTCTCACACAATGGATCAACCGGAGGTACAGATATCCTGATAGCAATGCTCAACAAGTATCTGCACATGAATTTCGGACGTGCCATCCAACTGATTGACACCTGCATCATAGGATCTTCTTATCTGCTTTTCCACAGTATGGAACCTATCGTTTACGGTATCGCTTTCACCCTGATCTACAGCTATGCGTGTGACTACGTAGTAAACGGTTCTAAACAAACAATGCAGTTTATCATCATATCAAAGCAGTACGATAAAATTGCAGATGTAATCAATCAACAGCTTCACCGCGGTGTAACACTGATTCCCGGCAAGGGATGGTATTCAAAACACGAGGTTGACCTGCTTATAGTACTTGCACGTAAGTATGAAGCTCACGGAATACTAAACACAATAAAGATTATTGATCCTGAAGCTATGGTATCGCAGACACTTTGTCACGGTGTATTCGGTGAAGGTTTCGACAAGATGAAGTAAACGCATCTTTCTAAAAGAGAACTAAAATCTCATAATCAATAAACACCCGGAGGACGTATCTTTATAACGTCCTCCGGGATTAAATTCGCCACAGGCAGGCTGATACCCGACGAATTTATTATTTCAATAAGCATAACTTTCTATAAACAATATAATCATGAAACTAATCAAAAGAACAAACAAGAAAAGCCTACGTAAACCTTTACTGCGCATTATCGCAGCAACAATGCTGCTACATGGAGCAACGTCTGTAATAAACGCGCAGAACGTTGACGGACGCAATTTCGGCATAGACGGCTTTGCAGCAGTCGCAGGCAACGAAGGCACTGCACACTACCGCGAAGGAGGAACAACAGGAGGAGAAGGCGGTAAGACCGTTTACGCCAGAACATTACAGCAACTGCAAGCCTACTTGCAGGCAAAAGCTCCATACGTGATAATTGTAGACCACGACATGGACACAGGCATAGAATGCTATGTCGACGACCTTGCCACAGGACATCTGTGCGACGTACAGGACGGCAGCCAAGGCGTAGCTACAACATACGGAGAACGAATAATGGTTGCACCCGACAAAACTCTAATTGGAGTAACAAACCCTGAAACCGGCCAGGCACCGCTGTTCTCACGTATAACATTCGTGATGCAAAGCGTCGACAACATCATAATCCGCAACTGCCGGTTCACAATGAACGGCGTGCCAATACTTAAATCAGGCGAGAACAAGATTGTTGCCTACCGCGACGGAAGACAAGTAGAGATAGGCGACCCCGACTGTATAAGCATACAAGCTGACAAGAACAGCGCGAAAACCGACTGGGGAGCACATATCTGGGTAGACCACTGCGAATTCTTCAACGGCAACGCTGCCAACAAAGACCGCTACGACGGACTGCTGGACTGCAAGAACAACGTGCAGTGGATGACGTTCAGCTACAACCATTTCCACGATCACGATAAAGCCTGTCTGTTCGGAAAGGGCGACAGCGACGTATTCGACAACTGCCGCACTATCTCGATGCACCACAACTGGTTTGACAACATAGCCGGATCCCGCCTGCCATTGCAGCGCGGAGGCAATCTACACTACTACAACAACTACATGGTTGGCAGCGAAGACGGCTGGGATGTGCGTTCAAAAGCTGTCGGATATGTTGAAGCATGCTACTTCAAAGACAGTAAAGCCCCTATCCGCTCTGACCGCGAAGGCTCTCTCAACATAAACAAGACAGATGGTTTTGACATTATCTATGAAAACTGCCGCAGGCTGATGGAAGGTTATGAAAATATCGACAATACAAAGATAGACGAAATATACAGCGTAAACTATACAGACTGGACGCCTGAACAGACCGCTCCGGGCTATACAGTGAACAAGCTCGACAAGACTGCCGACGTGCCTGAAATTGTAAAAAAATATGCCGGCGCAGGAAAGATTGAAATATACAAGGCCTACACCGAGAATATTCCGGCAGAAGATATTGACGAATATGCAAAAGCTATAAAAGACAGTCCGACGGCATATACATACGACACAGACGGCAACAGAATAACCGAAGTAGAGACGGGAATAACAGAAACTGCCGCCAACAAAACCGTTTCAACACAATATTATTCGCTCGACGGAATGAAACTTTCATCACAAGAAAGAGGAATAAACATAAAAAAGGAAGTTGACTCAAATGGACGGATAAAGGCATCAAAGGTCATAAAAAAATGAATTGAAACAACATAAATCAAATAACCGTTTAATCAAAATACAGATTATACGCCTTAGACAAGCCTATACTGCAAAACATCAAGCCACGCTGGGACAATGGACATAAAACATGGCACTATAAAATATTTTGTGTAAATGAAAATATTTTATAGTGCCCCATAATCCCAACTTATTTATATAAACCAGTTTTCAGAAGTCTTTCATAAATCTCCGCATCTTCTTCCAAGAAACAACAAAGGATTATTTTGCCTTTGTATCTGCCGCTTTCTATATGCTTAAAGATTGTATTAAGTGCTATCTTTGCGGCTTCCTCATGCGGGAAGTTATATACACCTGTACTGATGCAAGGAAAAGCTATGCTGAGAATATTATTGTTTTCGGCTAAGGTCAAAGCAGTGTCATAACACGACGCCAGCAGTTCAGCTTCATGGTTATTGCCGCCTCGCCATACAGGGCCGACTGTATGTATAATCTTTTTGCAAGGTAACTTATAGGCATCAGTCATCTTACTTTCTCCAGTAGGACAGCCGCCAAGTTTCCGACATTCCTCCAGCAGTTCCCTTCCGGCTGCTCTATGAATGGCACCGTCAACACCACCGCCGCCCAGCAGACTATTGTTAGCCGCATTCACTATGGCATCAACTTCCAGACGTGTTATGTCGCCAATTACCACCCGTACGGTTTCTGATATATTTTTCATAAATAATCTCCTTTCCTCTTTATTTGAAATAAAAAACAATATCTATTTTTCAGCAAATATCTATAACTCTAATTATATAACGCAAGCTTAATATAATAAACCGTTTAAAAACATGAAAAGTCAGGCCAATAGCGTTTTTCAACAATCAATATTCCTTTTACAGCTCTATCCATCTGCGCTACTGCACATTTTGGAATACTCGCATTCAGATATTCTATCAGCATATCATAATCCACAACTTTTACTTTGTAAGAGTCACCAAAGCCTATAAAGCATGATGCTAATTTGTCGAAAGGGTATAACTTATACAATCTTTCGAGAAACCGTTCCAAATATTCCTTTATCTGACTGTTTTTAGATACAGAGCGAGGTTATGGGCAAACGTACATTCATTTTCCTATCACTTTCCTAAGATATTATCCGTACAAATAAATTTTGCAGGACAACATTGAAATGAAATATCTTTGTTGTTGACAATCCACAAGTGCATGAAAACATCCACATTCATGATTTCTGCAAATTTAATAAAAAATCCTATATCCCTCACTTCGCATCCTGAAATTTTGCTCATGAGTAGAAACGACACACAGACAAGCCCTATACCGTGTTATAAAAGGGCACCTTTCGCATTGCGAAACATACTCTTTTGCAAGGTAAAACGGCATCTTTCACAAAGCAAAAGGTGCTCTTTATATAACCATTTGATTATCAGTGGTTTATACGATAATATCCATATAAAAACAACTCGAATATTCATAAAATTACAAAACAGTCCCCAAAAAGCCTGAATTCTGACATAAATTAAATAATGTATACTAATATTATACAGTATAACTATGCAAACTTACACTTTGAGCAGAAACAGGCATTAATGTCCTATTTTCACAAATAGAATGTCCTTATTACACTTTTAATCATTAATTGATAAATATTTAATGAATTAATCACCGAAAATTTAACATGCTAATTTATAAAATTTAAGTAAAAACTTTTGTGTGTAAAGAATACATTTATATTAATGTAAAAATAGACGAAATCAAAATATTTTACCACCTACATACAAAAAAGTATAATATAATTTGCTTTTTTAATTTCATTTGCTTATCTTTGCATTGTGTTTAATTTAAATAAAATTAGCTATGAAGCATCTATTCATCTACATTTTATGCGCCATAATGTGTTGTGGAGCATATGCACAGACGAACGCCCAATCATCACCTCCGGGCGTCAAGTTTAGAACAATGATGGCTGAAAAGGCTATGCGTAGTGGCAAATTCGGCAAGAACATTGCAGCAATGCAACAGAAAGCCCAAAAGGTTGCGCCGGCTGCAAAGACCCAGAGCGCCCTGCTCAGGAACCGCATTGGAAACCCAGTGAGAGTAAATGCTCCCAAAATGGTTAATGCAAGACCTATCGCAAGCGACCAAGCACGCATTACTCTTTATGTTGAGACTGACTGGGGAGACGGATCAGGTTATCAGCTCGTTCTCGACCGCGACTGCGGAATCTATGGAACGACATCACTTGATGAAATTTTCGGAGCAGCCGATTACCTTATTCCTGAAAATGCAACCGTTTTGGAAGGCTTCATGGTTGCCGGAGAATCAGCTTCTATCGACGTTCCAGCTGGAGAGTATGACTTCTACGTATTCAACCCGACACCATCATCAGGTACTGTTTACATCGCCGGTGGAGAATCACAGGGCGACAACTACTATTTCAGAGGTGGCTATGAATATGTATTCACAGTCAATCTTCTCACCTCTGGAGACAATGTCGAGTTGACATGCGACTCACCTGTTGAACTCGGTGTAAGCGAAATCACAGCACCAGAGTCAGGCAAGGAGCTCACAGATGCAGAAGACGTTACAGCAAAGATTTACAACAACGGTACTGAAGAAGTTACATCATTTGTTGCTAAGATGACTGTTGACGGTGGCGAAACAGTAAGCGAGACAGTCGACACCCCGATCGCTCCGGGCGAAAGCATCAACTACACATTCAAGGCAAAAGCAGATCTCTCTGCTCCAGGAACTCACACTGTAACTGTTGCTGTTGATAATGACAAGGACGGTCTGGCAGGCAACAACTCTGTAACCAAGAAGATTATCCACATCGCAGCCCTACCCTCACCTTATGTATGCGAGTTTGACACAGAAGACTGCGCTGACGAGTGGAACATCATCGATGCCAACAACGATGCGACCACATGGGCAATCTCACTTGAAGAACAATCTGCACAGATATTATACAACGCCACAAACGCATCAGACGACTACCTCGTAACTGTATGCCCGGTAAAACTCTCTGCAGGAACTAATAAAGTGGTTCTTGACTACAATGCAATGGGCTCAGGCTATTACGAAAGTTTCGAAGTATTATATGGAAAAACTGACGACGTCAGTGAGATGACAGTACTCAAGAAGTTTGACAGCTTCACCGCAAACGAAGAAGCGCCTTACGTCGGTGTCATTAACTTTGATACAACCGAAGATGGTGAATACTACTTTGCAATCCACGCGACATCTGAAGCTAATCAATACGGCATATTCATCTACAGAGTCGAAATTTCTGAAGGCGTTTATGTAGGCACACCAGACTTGTCTGTCGACAAGGTTACATTACCTATATCAAGCTGCTCACTCGGCGAAGCTGAGAAAGTAAGTGCAGTCGTTTCAAACAAGGGAACAGCAGACGCAAAAGACTTCACCGTTGAATACTCTGTAAACGGCACAGTCAAGGGCACGCAAAAGTATGATATGGTTGTACCTACAGGCGGAAGTGTCGAAATTACTTTAGACGAGACAGTCGACATGTCAGCCGCAGGCAAGTATGAAGTCGGCATCAAAGTTACAGACGTAACACCTGCTGACGGACAGAATCCTGAAGAGGTTACCGACAACAACTACAAGGCTTCAACTGCGACCCACTATACTCCGACAGACATTCCGTTCACAGTGGACTTCACAGACGAGGGCCAGCGCGGTGAATGGGCAAGCGACGACTCATGGGCTTACGACAGCGAATATTACAACGCTCTCTATTGCAATGGCACAACACCACTCGTATCTAGAGGAATGAACCTCAAGGCCGGCAAGGCATACCGCCTCTCTTATAACTACATGGCAGGAATGTTCTACTTCATCTTCGCAGTTTATGACAACTATGACATCATAATCGGTAAGGATGGAACACCTGTATCAGAATGGAGTACAGTTGAATCGTTCACAGACATTTACACAGAGGACGTATTCACAGACAATGCGGTTACATTCACAGTACCTTCAGATGGTGTTTACTCTCTCGGTTTCAAACAGGATTTACCACAAGCTACATTCATGCTGAGAAGCGCTAGCGTTACGGAAGTTGCACCTTATGACGTAACTGTAACAGGCATCACAAGCCTGCCGTCTAAGCTTCCGAAGTCTCAGGCTGAAGGCCTTACAGTAGGCGTAAGTGTAAAGAATAACGGTTCAGAACCTGCATCAGGAACTGTATCATTAACTATTGGTGACAAGGAAATCGGTACAGCTACATTCACAGATATACCAGCAACCGAGACTGAGACAGTTAATGTACCTGTTACACTTAGCGAAGTTGACCCAGGCATGACAGAAATCATGGCAGAAGCAACAATCGACGGCGAGGAAGACAACAATCCGACAGATAACGCGGCATCAGTTTCACTGGAAGTAACAGACGACGTTTACGCTTATGACTATGTAACCGACGGCATGTACGACGAGTACCACGCAATAGGTGTTGGCGAAGACTACCCATGTACTGCAGGTATTGTATTCCACATCAATAACGAGACAGAAGTCAAGGGAATCTCTGTTGGTTGGGGTGTTGTTTCAGGCGAACAAATTGGTCTCGCGATCTACAAGTGGGACGCAACAGCTACACCTGACGCAGAAGGATACCTGCCAATAGGCGAAGAAGTATGCTCAACGACTGCCGATCAGGGCAATTCTACAGGACAGATTGACTACATGTTTGACGAACCAACGAAACTCGAACCGGGCGACTACATGTTCACTGTATCTTATACTGGATATGCACTCGCAGTAGACAACGTTACTCCCGGACAGCTCTACCTGCTTATGGACAACAACGGAACACTGGCAGCACTTGATCAGACAGCTGCAGGACTTGGAACTCCGGCTATCCGCGCATTGCTCGGCTATGGCACAGTAGGCGTTAACACAATTGAGACTGCCGCTAAGACTCCGGCCATTACTTACGACACAGCAAGCAAGACTATCGTGGCAAGCTCACCTGCCAGCGCTATCAAGAGTCTCGAAGTTTACTCAGCTTCTGGCTCAAAGATGGGCAGCAAGGCTACAAGCACAAGCGTATGCCGCTACGACGCATCAAGACTGGCTCCAGGTGTATATGTTGTCAAGATGAGGACAGCTGACGGAACAGTAACTGGCAAGATCGCAGTGAAATAAGTAAACGAAACAGGAAAAACATTTGTTAGAAACTCACCCAAAGACGGACAAGAGATATCTCTTGTCCGTCTTTTTATTCATAAAATAAAGAATGAATGACAACCATGAACAACAAATAATCCTAAAATAAAAAAACGACATCAAAATTTCATGCTTTTAAAATATTTTTGTTGAAAAAAATTGTCATTTACTGAAAAAAAACATATCTTTGCACAAGAGTTGGGAAAAACCGCCTCTATAAAATTTTGATATAAAAAATACAAGAAGCGCATTGCTTTCTCATGATGAAAACGTAGGAAATTTTCATTTAAAGAGAGACGAAGGCAAGGTGGTTCTCACGCTTAGCGTGGGCCGCTATAGCTACATCTCTCTTTTAGGTATTCCTACGACCTTCATCATGGATATGGCAAATCGGCCCCACGCTTCATGCAAAAGTCAAGAATATGCTCTAAGGGACTGAGAGCAGGATGAAAGTATGTATCATTTATGATAAGTTTGTTTATAAGACAGTTTATTATGTCTGTGTTTCCATCTGCCATGTATCCAAACGGCAAAAGCAGCTATGCCGGTCGTTATCATGACGGACGCGCAATTTATTTTTACGATATATCAAATAATAACAGAATTTACAACGGAAGATTTTGGATAAAAAGAGAATCATACAGCTCACCTTTAGGCAATTCACATGAAACTGCGAGCGGATATTTCCACAATGACATGAAAAATGGCAAATGGAAATTTTCAAACAGAACTAGAGGACTATACAAATTACTAATAGCTGAATTCTCTGACGACAGATACGAAGGAATGTATTATTAACGTGAGTTCGGTATAATAATCTTATGCAATAAGCCTGCTTTTATCAATGA